>NZ_BAAABW010000026.1:600593-708776 GCF_039521185.1 Streptomyces blastmyceticus
CGGAGCCATCCCCCTGGCTCCGCACCGCCGCCGATCTGTGGTGACCTACCGTCAGACGCAGGCTTTTCTGCCGTGGTTGGCCTTTTTCTTGCGGCGGGCCTTCTTCTTGCGGGCGCGCTTGGACATGTACGCCCTCCTTTTCGTCCGTGCGGGTGACGGGGGGTCAGGCGGTCCTGGCGACCAGCTGGTCGGCGAGCTTGCACAGGCGGCGGACCGTGCGCTCCTCCAGGGCCACCGGGGCGGCCGGGGAGAGGGCGGTGCGGTCGTAGTAGGCGCCGGGCACGAGCTCGGTCGCCGGGTCGCACAGGCGCACCACGCGCTCGGCGCCCTCGGCGGCGGAGTCGCCCGCGTGCGCGTACAGCGGCAGCAGGGCGGTGTCACACACGCCGGGGTGCACGCTGACGGAGGTCCAGGGCGCCGTTTCCCTCGCGAAGATGGTCAGCGCGAGCTGGGACTGGGCGTAGGCGGCGAGCCGGGAGTAGCGCTTGGCGCGGTGGGGGTCGCTCCAGGAGATGGAGGCGGTCCGGTGCATGGAGGAGGACACGTTGACGACGCGGCCGCCGGGCCGTGCGGACAGGGCGCCCGCCAGCTCGTGGGTGAGGAGATAGGCGGCCAGGAAGTTGACCTGGAGGGAGAGTTCGTTGCCGTCGGTGGTCATGGTGCGGCGCTCGGGGGCGACGACCGCGGCGTTGTTGACCAGGACGTCCAGCGCGGGGTGCTCGTCGGCGACGCGCGCGGCCATGCCCCGCACCTCGTCCAGCCGGGAGAAGTCCGCGACGGCGAGCCGCAGGCGCGCGGCGTCGGCGCCGGTGGCCGTCATCCGGTCGACCGCTTCCCGCCCTGACGCGGCGTCGGGCGCGTGCACGATGACCGTGCAGCCCTGCCCGGCGAGCAATCGGGCGGTCTCCCAGCCGATGCCGGAGGTGGCGCCGGTGACCAGGACGGTCCGGGAGGCTGACGGGACGACAGAAGACATGGTGATCCACTCCGGGATGTCGGCAGCGCTCCGCCGGGTGGCGGTCTGCCGGTGGAAGAGATGGCTTGGCGGCACGGCCTTCGCTTGGCCGAAGGGCCGCGCCGGGAGACTCCGGTGCGCTTACAGCACCGGGAGCGAACAGCGCGCAGGACTCGGCGACGCCGTATGAGGCGGCCGGTCGTCGTGGCGCAGAGGGCTGTTCACATCAATCATCAAACGAGCGGGGGCCGCCGGTTTCAACGACCCGGCCGCTTTCCTGACGCGGCCCTGATGGTCCCGGCCGGGTGTTCGGGCGGCGTACACGGCCGGACACACCACGCCATACGGCAAAACCACCACATAAACGGCATACGCTCGCACCGTGATCAACGTGACGGCGCTCCTCAAACGGCTGGCCATCGGCCGCGCCATGCGCAGCGAAGAGCTGCACGAGACGCTCCTCCCCAAGCGCCTGGCGCTGCCGATCTTCGCGTCGGACCCCCTGTCGTCGGTGGCCTACGCCACACAGGAGATCCTCCTGGTGCTCACCCTCGGCGGCCTGGCCTATCTGCACTTCACGCCGTGGATCGCGGCCGCGGTCGTGGCGCTGATGGCCGTGGTGGTGCTCTCCTACCGGCAGGTGGTGCACGCCTATCCCAGCGGCGGCGGTTCCTACGAGGTCGTCTCGACCAACCTCGGCGCCTCGGCCGGGCTGGTGGTCGCCGCGTCCCTGCTGGTCGATTATGTGATGACGGTGGCGGTCTCGGTCGCCTCGGGCGTGGACAACATCATCTCGGCGGTGCCCGGCCTCGCGGAGCACCGGGTGCTGATGGCGGTCTGCTTCGTCGCCCTGCTGACCGGGGTGAACCTGCGGGGCATGCGCGAGTCCGGGCGGGCCTTCGCCGCCCCCACCTACCTCTTCATCACCGGCGTGCTGATCATGGTGGGGACCGGGCTGCTGCGCTATCTGCTCGGGCACGCGCCGCTCTCCGAGAGCGCCTCGTTCGGCGTCGCGGCGAAGCCCGCGGACGCCGGTCTCGCGGGCTTCGCCCTGATCATGCTGTGCCTGCGGGCCTTCTCCAGCGGCTGTACGGCGCTGACGGGTGTGGAGGCGATCTCCAACGGCGTCCCGGCGTTCCGCAAGCCCAAGTCGAAGAACGCCGCGAGCACCATGAGCATCATGGGCACCATCGCGGTGGTGATGTTCGTCGGCGTGACCACGCTCGCGCTGATCACCAAGGTGCACATCACCGGTGACTCCTGCCGGCTCACCGGGCTGCCGGGCGACTGCGCCTCGTACACCCAACGGACCGTCATCGCCCAGCTTGCGGCGGCCGTCTTCGGCGGCGAGCACAGCGTCGGGTTCTACTTCGTCCAGGCCGCGACGGCCCTGGTGCTGATCCTCGCGGCGAACACCGCGTTCAACGGCTTCCCGCTGCTCGGCTCCATCCTGGCCCAGCACCGCTATCTGCCTCGGCAGCTGCACAGCCGCGGCGACCGGCTGGCCTTCTCCAACGGCATCCTCGCCCTGGCCATCGCCGCGGGCCTGCTGCTGTGGTTCTTCAAGGCCGATGTCACCAGCCTCATCCACCTCTACATCCTGGGCGTCTTCACCTCCTTCACGCTGTCGCAGACCGGCATGGTCCGGCACTGGAACCGTGAGCTGCGCACCGGGACCACGGACGCGGAGGCGCGTCGGCGCGGCCAGGTGGCCCGGGTCATCAACGCGGTCGGCGCCGTGGTCACCGGGCTGGTGCTGGTGATCGTGCTGGCCACCAAGTTCACCCAGGGCGCGTGGCTGGCGGTGGTCGCCGCGATCGTGCTGTGGGTGACGATGCGGGGCATCCGCCGCCACTACGACACCGTCGCCGCCGAGCTGGCGGTCGACGACCCCAGGAAGGAACTCGTACGCCCCTCAAGGGTGTTGGCGGTCGTGCTGATCTCCACCCTGCACAAGCCGACGCTGCGTGCCCTGGCCTATGCCCGCGCCTTCCGGCCGGACGAGCTGGAGGCGCTCACGGTCGCCGTCGACCGCGAGGAGACCGCCCTCCTGCAGCAGCAGTGGGAGGCCCTCGACACCGACATCCCGCTGAAGGTGATCGACTCCCCCTACCGCGAGATCACCCGGCCGGTCGTGGAGTACATCCGCTCCATCCGGCGGTCGAGCCCGCGCGAGGTGGTCTGCGTCTACATCCCGGAGTACGTCGTGGGTCACTGGTGGGAGCAGCTGCTCCACAACCAGTCCGCGCTGTGGCTCAAGAGCCGGCTGCTCTTCACCCCCGGCGTCATGGTCACCAGCGTCCCCTGGCAGCTCACCTCGTCGGCGAAGGCCGACCACCCCGCGGCCCGGGCCCCCGGCGCGGTCCGCCGCGGCGAGCCCCAGCCGCACCACGGCCGGCCCGCCGCCCGCGACTGAGGCGGGACCGGTCCGTACGGAACAGCCGGTGACCGCGCTGCCCCCGGCTGCTACACCTGTCAGGGCACCCTCTCGTCCTCGTCGGGAAGGACTCCGCCGTGTCCGTACTGACCGCCGACGACCTCGACACCGTCCGCCGGACGCGGGCGCGGCGCACCCTCCTCGCGGGCTCGGTGGGCAACTTCATCGAGTGGTACGAGTTCGGGGTGTACGGCTGCTTCGCCACGGTCATCGCCACCGAATTCTTCGGCGGCGGCACGGGGAGCGGCACCGAGGGCCTGATCAGGACGTACGCGTCGTTCGCGCTGGCCTTCTTCTTCCGGCCGGTCGGCGCGGCGCTGTTCGGGCGGGCCGGGGACCGGCTCGGCCGGCGGCCCGCGCTCGTCCTGGCGCTGCTGCTGATGACCGTCGCCACCACCGCGATCGGGCTGCTGCCCACCCGCGCCACGCTCGGAGCCGCCGCCCCCTGGGCGCTCACCCTGGTGCGCGTGCTCCAAGGCCTGTCCGCGGGCGGGGAGTTCGGGGGCGCGGTGTCGCTGATGACGGAGTCCGCCCCGCGCGGGAAGCGTGGGCTGTACGGGGCGTGGCAGTCGTTCACGGTCGCGCTCGGCCTGCTCGCCGGGACGGCACTGGCCGCCGGGGCCGCGGCGGTCCTGGGCGAGCGGGCCCTGTACGACTGGGGGTGGCGGGTGCCGTTCCTGCTGGCCCTGCCGCTGGGCCTGGCGGCGCTGTGGCTCCGGCTGCGGCTCGACGAGACGGCGCCGGCGCCCGGCCGCGCGGAATCGGTGCCGGTGGCGGCGCCGCGCGAGGTGCTCCGGGCCGTCGCACTGGGCATCGGGCGGATCATGGGCTGGTCGGCGGCCGGATACACCTTCCTTGTGGTCCTGCCGGGCTATCTCCAGCACACGCTCGGCGCCACCTTCCGGGAGGCGCTGACCGCCGCCTTCCTGGCCAACCTCGGGTTCGCGCTGTCCATCCTCCCCGCGGGGGCGCTGAGCGACCGCGTCGGGCGCCGCCCGGTCATGGTGACAGGGGCGGGGCTGGTCGTGCTCCTCGCCTTCCCCCTGCTCAGGGCCGTCCAGGGCGCGGGCACACCGCCCGTGGTCAGGGGCCTCGCGGTGCTCCTCGCGGGGGCGGTCGTCGGGCTCATGGCCGGGCCGGGGCCCGCGATGCTGGCGGAGATGTTCCCCGCCCGGGTGCGCTGCACGGGCCTGGGGCTGGCCTACTCCCTGGCGAACGCCGTCTTCTCCGGCTGCGCCGGACTCATCGTCACCGAGCTGGTCGACCGCACCGCCGACGCCGACATCCCCGCGTACTACGCCATGGCGACCTGCGCCGTCAGCGGTGCGACGCTGCTGACGCTGCGCGCCGACGACCACCGGCGCGCGCTGCGCGACTGACGAAGGGGACGGGTGCGGCCATGCGGGTGATCGGCCTGATGTCGGGCACGTCGTACGACGCCGTCGACGCCGCGGCGGCCGACCTGTGGATCGAGGGCGACACGCTGCGCCTGACGCCGCTGGGCACGGTCGGCCAGGCGTACGACGAGGGGCTGCGCGCGGAGCTCGCCGCCGCGCTGCCCCCGGCACCCACCACGTTGGAGGCGGTGTGCCGCCTGGACACCGGGATCGGCCGGGCGTTCGCCGAGGTCGCCGCCCGCGCCGACCGCGAACTGTGCGCCGGGCGCGCGGACCTCGTCGCCTCGCACGGCCAGACCATCTTCCACTGGGCGGAGGGCGGCCGCGTCCACGGCACGCTGCAGATCGGCGGGCCGGCGTGGATCGCCGAACGCACGGGGCTGCCGGTCGTCTCGGACTTCCGCTCCCGCGATGTGGCGGCGGGCGGCCAGGGCGCACCGCTGGTCGCCCTCGTCGACACCATGTGGCTGCGCGACCGGCCGGGCCGCCCGGTCGCCCTGAACCTCGGCGGCATCGCCAACATCACGGTGGCGGAGGGCAGTTGCGCGTACGACACGGGGCCCGGCAACGCGCTGATCGACGCGGCCGTCGGCCATGTCACCGGTGGCCGTCGCTCCTTCGACACCGGCGGCGCTCTGGCGGCGCGCGGCACCGTGCACCGCCCGCTCCTGGACCGGCTGCTCGCCGAGCCGTACTACGCGCGGCCCGCGCCGAAGACCACCGGCAAGGAGCTCTTCCACCTGCCGTATCTGCTCGGTGCCTCGGCGGGGCTCGGGCCGCTCCCCGCGGAGGACCTCGTGGCCACCGTCACCGCGCTCACGGCGCGCACCGTGGCCGACGCGGTCCGGGCGTGCCGGGGCACGGAGGTCGTCGCCTCCGGCGGCGGCACGCGCAATCCGACGCTGATGGGCATGCTGGGGGCGGCGCTGCCCGGGGTCGCGGTGCGCACCTCCGACGAGCTGGGCATGCCGTCGGCGGCCAAGGAGGCGTACGCGTTCGCGGTGCTGGGCTTCCTGAGCGCGCACGGGCTGCCGGGCTCGGTCCCGGCGTGCACGGGGGCCCGGCACGCCCGCGTCCTCGGCTCCCTCACCCCCGGCGCCGCGCCCCTGCGCCTCCCCGCGCCCCCGCCCGGACCACCGCCGGCCCGCCTCCGCCTGGCGCCGGGCCCCGGGTGACGGTTCGCGGACGACTCCGTACGGGATGCGGCGGCCCCGGCGGTCGCCTAGCGTCGGAGCCCCGGGCGAGCGCGAGGAGTGAGGTGGCGTGGAGATCTTTCCACCGGTTCCGCTGGCGGAATGGAAGGCTTCGAAGGAGACGCTGCACCGCTTCGCGCAGGTCGTCGGGAAGATCCGGCTGGCCGGGAGCGTACGGCGCAACCACTGGTGGAACGTCCCGTTCCATGTCACGGGGTCCGGCATCACCACGCGCCCGATGGGGCTCGTGGACGGCAATCCGGTCTTCACGATCGACTTCGATTTCGTCGCCCACCGGCTGATCGTGCGCGCCCTGGACGGCAGCGAGCAGTCGTTCTCCCTGATCGGGCGGTCCGTGGCCGACTTCCACCACCGGACGCAGGAGGCGCTGCGCGCGATCGGGGCCGAGGTGAGCGTCGAGCATCCGCACCCGTTCGACCTGCCCGATGTGCGGCGGCCCTTCACCGAGGACACCGAGCACGCCGCGTACGACCCCTTCTGGGTCAACCGGTACTGGCAGGTGCTCAGCCAAGTGAACCTGGTGCTGGAGGAGTTCTCGTCCCGCTACTCCGGTAAGATCAGCCCGGTGCATCACTTCTGGCACACGTTCGACATCGCGGTCACGCGCTTCTCCGACCGCAGGATCGACCAGCCACGGGAGGTCGACCCGGTGACCCGGGAGGCGTACTCGCGGGAGGTCATCAGCGCGGGCTTCTGGTTCGGCGACGACACCTTCCCCGCCCCCGCCTTCTACTCGTACGCCGCGCCGGAGCCCGCCGGTCTGGCCGACCGGCCGCTGCGGCCGGCGGCGGCGGCGCGGTGGAACGAGCAGCGCGGCAGTCATCTCGCCACGCTGGCCTACGACGACGTGCGCGGTGAGCCCGACGCCCGGCAGCAGGTGCTCGACTTCTACGAGTCGGTCTACCAGGCAGCGGCCCGCCTCGCGGGCTGGGACGCCGAACACCTCGCCTGCCCCGGGGGCGTCACCGACCCCCTCGCCTGACGGGGCGTCATGAGAAGGGTGCTGGAGGGCGCGGCCGACCGGCTGTTCCCCGGCGGCGGCAACGAGCACGGTGCCCTGCCGGTCGCGCTGGTCCTGCTCACGCTCGTCACCGGCTTCGTGGACGCCGTCAGCTATCTCGGCCTGCACCATGTCTTCGTGGCCAACATGACCGGCAACGTCGTCTTCCTCGGCTTCGCCCTGGCCGGGGCCGGGAATCTGTCGGCCCGGGCGTCCGCTCTCGCCTTCGGCGCGTTCATGGCGGGTGCGTGGACGGTCGGGCGGCTGGGGCGGCGGGTCCGGCGGACCGGGCGGCTGTTCACCGCCATCACCGGCGTCCACGCCGCCCTCGTCGCGGCGGCCCTGGTGGTCGCTCTGACGGCGGGTCATCGGACGGTCCCGGCACGGGCCGCGCTCATCGCGCTGCTGGGCTGCGGGATGGGCATGCAGAACGCGGTCGTGCGCACGCTCGGCATCCCCGACCTGACGACCACCGTGCTGACCCGCACCGTCACCGGCCTGATCGCCGACGAGCCGGGCCCCGCGACCGTACGCCGTGTCGTCTCCCTGTCCACCATGTTCGTCGGGGCGCTGTGCGGCGGTGCCCTCTTCCTGCATGCGGGCGCCCCGCAGGCGCTGGCGGCCGCGGTGGTGCTGCTCGTCGTGGTGACGGCCGCCCTGGGTGAGCCGCCGCCCTTGCGGCCCTCCGCGTAGTCAGGGACTGGCGACGAGCTCCGTGAGGCGGATGGCGAGCCACGGTCTGCGGCCACCGGCCCGTATCCGGCCGCGCGCGATCGCCTTCCACAGCGGTGTGCGCCGGAAGGCGATCAGCAGGAACGCGGTCGGCGCCGCGGTGATCCGGCAGTCGTAGGCGCGCGGCGGGGCGTCGCGGGTCACCGTCGCCGCCCCGTCCTCGACGACGACGGCCAGCCGCGGACCGCCCTTGACCGCGACGTCGAACGCGATGCGGACCCCGCGCGCCTTCGCCGTGTCCAGGGCGAGCGGCATCATCGCGGGGAACGCCTGACCGATCACCAGACGGGCCTCGTCCGCCCCGATCGCCCACGGGAGCCGGGCGCCGCGGGCGATGTCGAGGCCGTGGACGAGGGTCTCGCCGAGCAGCAGCCCGGTGACGGCCGCGAGCGTGAGCACGACGCCCTCCCCGTACCAGGGGGTCGTGACGGGGGTGT
Organism: Streptomyces blastmyceticus; assembly: GCF_039521185.1. Classification (NCBI taxonomy): domain Bacteria; kingdom Bacillati; phylum Actinomycetota; class Actinomycetes; order Kitasatosporales; family Streptomycetaceae; genus Streptomyces; species Streptomyces blastmyceticus. Next base: position 608,766 of record NZ_BAAABW010000026.1, read on the forward strand.
CCGGGGCGAGCCCTTCGGTGACCCTCAGGAACGTCTCGCCCCGCTCGGCGACGAAGTCACCGGACCCGCCGCACCCGTCCTCGCCGAAGAAGACGATCGACTTGGCGTTCACGGCCGTGATCCGCTCGATGAACGTGCCGCCGCCCGGCGGCAGTACGGCGTCCCACCCGTCGAACTCCCCCGTGAAGGCGGAGCTGTACGCCAGATACACGGCACGGAGGTGCGCGCCGACGTCGCCCACCGTCCACACCGGCACACCGGAGGGCGCGCCCCCGTCCGGGACGTCGCGCAGCAGCCGGGCCAGGCGCGGGACGGCGGCGCGCAGCGCGGCGCGGGTCCTCTCGTGCTCGGCGACGGGGTCGCGGCCAACGGCTGCGCCCACGGGACACCCCCTGACGGCGGACGGGCCCGCAGGCTACCGCCGGGGACCCGGCGACGGAAGGCGTCGGCGCGTTCCCGTCGACCGCGGCGTGGCCCTGCTGCGCCGGGCGCGGCCGCCGGGGATGATGGCAGCCGATCCGGTTGTTGAGCCGAGCTACGGGGCGGTCGCCCCGGCTGCGTGCGACGCGACGTGAGACCGATGTGAGACTTCACCAGACGGGATGGGCAGCATGCCTCTTGAGGGTGAGTACCAACCGAGCCCGGATCAACGGGCACGCGAACAGGTCGAGCTGTACGAGAGCTCGGGCGGCACGCAGGGGACGACGATAAGGGGCATGCCCGTCATCCTCCTCACCACCCGGGGCGCGAAGAGCGGCAAGATCCGCAAGACGCCGCTGATGCGGGTGGAGCACGAGGGCAGTTATGCCGTGGTCGCCTCCCTGGGCGGCGCCCCCAAGCACCCTGTCTGGTACCACAACATCGTGGCCGACCCGCGCGTGGAACTCCAGGACGGGCCCGTGCGGCAGGACATGACGGCCCGTGAGGTCACGGGCGAGGAGAAGTCCCTGTGGTGGGAGCGCGCGGTCGCGGCCTACCCCGACTACGCCGACTACCAGAAGAGGACGGAACGCGAGATCCCGGTCTTCGTCCTGGAAGCGACACCGGCCGGCCACTGACCGCGGGCTCGCGCGCCTGTCGGCGTGCCGGCGGTCCCCGGGATCCGGGGCGGTGGCTCGCCTCCGCCCCGGTGGCGCCCGCCCGGCCGGCGCCCCGGGCTCAGGAGGCGGGAGCGGTCCGCTTGCGGGCGTCGCGGGCGTCGCGCAGGTGGAGCAGCCCCGCGCAGGCGATGATCCACACGACCAGGACGGCGATGCCGCGCCCCAGGCCGTCGTTATGGAAGTACGCCAGCCCCTGAAGGGCGCGCACACCGGCGGCGACGGGCAGGACCTCGGCCCTCCGGCCGCCCCGCCCCACTTGATGAACACCGTGACTCCTCCTCCCCGTAAACGGGGTGGCTTCTCGCTATGCCTGGTTGGCGTCGCGACGGACCAGCCCGGCCCGTAGAACATTGGTTGCTCCGACTGTGTCGGCGTGGGCCCGGTGGCCGCACGAGACGCAGTGGAACTTCTCCTGTGTGGGCCGGTTCTCCTTCGCGACATGCCCGCATTCGGGACACTCGCGGGAAGTGTTGCGGGGGTCCACGGCGATCACTTCCCGTCCGGCGCTTTCAGCCTTGGCGTGCAGGATCGTCAGGAACACCCCCCAACCGGCGTCGGCTATCGAGCGGTTGAGCCCAGCCTTCGCGGCGGCCCCATTCGGCAAAAACGCGCCTGGCGTCCCGGGGTCGGGCCTGGGGGCGGGGGCCGTGCTCATGTTGCGGATCCTGAGGTCCTCGTGAGCGATGAAGTCGTGCTCACGGACCAGGCCGAGCGCGGTCTTGTGGGCGTGGTCGAGCCGCTGACGGCGCACCTTCCCGTGCAGGGCCGAGACTTTCTCGACGGCTCGCTGGTGGTTGCGGGTGCGGTGCTTGGCCTTGCGGCGCGGGAAGCGGCTCAGTGACCGCTGCGCGGCCTCCAGCCTGGCGGCGGCCTTACGGGCGTGGCGCGGGTTCTCGACGTGCTCACCGTGGGAAGTGGTGAGGAACGAGGCTATGCCGAGGTCGATCCCGACCACGCTGCCCGTCTTGGGCAGCGGCTCGGGCTGGTCCTGTTCGGTGGTCAGCACGACGAACCACTTGCGGCCCTCGCGCTTGACCGAGACGGTCTTGACCTTGTCGACCACCGGCCGGTGCTGGTTGACCTTGACATGCCCCACACCCTGGAAGCGGACCCGGGTGACAGGGTCGTGCGGGGTAGCATCCCAACGGCAGCCGTCCCCGTCCCTGGGGAAGTCGACCGTGTCAAACCAGCTTACGCCCCGGAACCGGGGATAGCCCGGCTTCTCCCCGGACTTGACCCGGCGGAAGAACGCGGCGAACGCCTTGTCCAGGCGGCGCAACGTCGCCTGCTGGGAAGAGAACGACCAGCGGCCCTGACGCTCCGGGTCGAACGCCCGGATCTCCTTGAGCTGCGCGGACTGCTGCCCGTACTTGATGCTCATCTTCGATGTGTGCCGGTAGGCGTCCCGGCGCTCCTGCAACGCGCCGTTGCAGAGGGAGCAGTGATCGGCCAGCATCTCGCAAAGCGCGATCGCCTGGCCCACGGTGGGCCGCATGAGGAACTTGTACGTACGGATCACCGGCCCCCCCTTCGGCTCGAGCGCAGCTCGATCCTATACATCACCGAGGACGGCCGGGGCCCTTGAGGCAACCCCCGAGAGCAGCGCCCCCGCGCAAGCACAAGGCCCGGGCCCTGTTCCCTTTTCCGCCCGGCGCGCGATACCCCTGAGGGTGGCCGGCCGGCCGGCGGCCGCGGCGCATGAGGGAGTCGGGCGATGGGTGACGAACGGTTCGAGGGCGGCTGGCGTGTGGACGAGCGGTGCACGAACTGCGACGTCGCCCGGCAGCTCGCCCCCGGCCTGATCGGCGAGGCGGACGGCCGCTCGGTCGTCCTGCGCCAACCGAGCGGACGGGACGAGATCCGCAAGTTCCACGCCGCGGCGCACGCCTGCCCCACCCGGTCGATCCACCCGCCGGCCGGGCGGCTGGACCCGGCGCTGGACCCCTTCCCGATGGCCCTGGACGACACGGTGCTCCTGTGCGGGCACAACTCCACGCACACCGCCGGGGCCAACTCCTATCTGCTGCGCCGCCCCGACGGCACGACGATGATGATCGACACACCGCGCTGGAGCACCCCACTGGCCGCGCGCTACGAGGCACTGGGGCCCGTCACCGACGTCCTGCTCACCCACCGCGACCACGCCGCGCACGGCCGCCGCTACGCCGACCGCTTCGGCGCCCGGCTGTGGATCCACGAGGGCGACCTCGACGCCGCCCCCGACGCCGACCGCGTGCTCCGCGGCACCGACCCGGCCCTGATCGCCGACGGCGTGGTCGCCCACCCCCTCCCCGGGCACACGCGCGGGAGCGTCCTCTACGTCGCGGACGAGCGCTACTGCTTCAGCGGCGACAGCTTCCACTGGTCACGGACGACCCAGGACATCGAAGTGGTCGACAACGTCACCTGGTACTCCATCGAGGAACTGGCCGCCTCCCTGGCCCGGACCGCCCCCCACCTCCGCTTCGAATGGCTCCTACCGGGCCACGGCGACCGCCGGCACCTCCCGGCCGACGACATGGCCCGCCGAATGCGACAACTGACGTCGCGCGCACAGCAACTGCGGCCCCGCCCGGTCGACTTCACGGCGACGCGCTGGTGAAGCAAGGCGGCAATGGCCCCGCCGCGCTCAGGAAGCTCCGTTCACCGTCACCTTCACGATGCGCCCCGATGCCTCGGACACGAACAGCTCGTGCCGTGGGTCGTGGGCGCCAAAGCCGCGGGCGACCCGGACGCTGGTGGGCGTGTGCAGGCCGGTCACCAGGGTGCAGGAGCGGCCGGTGGCCGGGTCCACCTGGATGAGTTCGCCGTCGCGGAAGCTCGCGACCACCAACTTGCCCTCGAAGTACGTGAGATCGTCGAGGAGCTTGGCCTTCAGGGGGTTGGGGCTGAGCTCGGTGACCGTCGTGTGGGCGGCCGGATCCTTCAGGGGGACGCGTACGACCGGGGACGTGGTGTTGCTGATGACGCTCGCGTAGAGCGTGTCACCGACGATCTCCAGGCCGTTGGTGCCGAAGACGTCCGCCGCCCGCGTCCACTCCTCGTCCTTCGTGCCGTCCGGCCGGAACTTGAGGATGCCGGTGGCCAGCTCGCGGCTGACGTAGAGGTTGCCTTCGGCGTCGATGGCCAGGCCGTTGACGCCGGAGACCCCGTCCACGACCTTTTCGGCCTTCGGCGTGGCTGCGGTCGGGTCGAACCGCATGACGCCGCCGCCCGTGGCCCACGATGTCAGCGGGTTCACACCGAAGTCGACGTACATCATCCCGTCCGGGCCACGCCGGATCCCGCCGGGGCCGCTGACGGGAAAGCTGGTCCTGAGCGTGCCGTCGGGGGCGTACCCCTCGACCCGGTTCTTGTTGAGGTGCGAGACCCAGAGCGTGCCGCGCCCGTCGAACTCCAGGTTCTCCCGCCAGTCGACCAGCGGTATGCCGCCCTCCCGGAACACCTCGACGCGCGCCTGCTCCGCGCACGCCCCGAGGGCCCTGGAGCCCGACGCCTGGGATGCGGCCGCCGGTATCTGCGAACCACCGACCAGTAATGCAGACACCAGACCTGCGGCGAAGACCGCTCTGCGTACGCGCTTCATGACGGGGCAGTTCCTTTCGGGAGCCAACTGGGGCCGGATGTGCGCCAGTTGTTCGGAACTATATGATCGCCACCGTCGAGATCAAGCCAGGTCGAACACCTCGGTGATGGACAGCAGAGCCGGGTTGCCACCGGCGGACGGCACTGATAACGCCGCGACCTGCAAAGTAACGGCTTTCTCAAATTCACGACCGGGGAATTGTTAGGCAAGCCTTACTTGGCTTAATGTCATCGCTCACCTCCCCCCACTTCTCCGCTCTCTCCACCACGGAGTCCCCCCATGTCCAGCTCGAACATCGCCCTGCTCGGCGCCATCGCAGGCTTCACCATCTACCTGGGGCTTCCCATAGGCCGCCTGCGCCGCCCCACCCCCCGCCTCAAGGCCGGACTGAACGCCACCGCGATCGGCATCCTGATCTTCCTGGTCTGGGACGTCCTCACCCACGCCTGGGAGCCGGTCGACCACGCCCTGGGCGACCACAGCTGGGGCACCGTCGCCTCCGGCGGGGCCGTCCTGGCCCTCGGGCTCACCATCGGCCTGGCCGGGCTCGTCTCCTACGACGCCTGGACCGCACGCCGCCGCGCCGCCGCGTCCCGCCCGGACGGCCCCGGCGCCGCCGTCGCCGAGCCCGCGCGCAAGCCCCGCACCCAGGCGGGCGAGCTGGCCCTGATGATCGCCACCGGCATCGGCCTGCACAACTTCGCTGAGGGCCTGGCCATCGGCAACTCCGCGGCCAAGGGCGACATCTCCCTCGCCGTGCTGCTCATCATCGGCTTCGGCCTGCACAACGCGACCGAGGGCTTCGGCATCGTCGCCCCACTGGCCGCCGAGGGCGAACGCCCCTCCTGGCTCACCCTGTTGTGGCTCGGCCTGATCGGCGGCGGCCCGACGTTCGTGGGCACCCTGGTCGGCCAGCACCTGGTCGACGACACGCTCTCGATCGCCTTCCTCGGCCTGGCCGCCGGCTCCATCCTCTACGTCGTCATCGAGCTGCTCGCCGTCGCCCGCAAGGCGGCCATGAAGCAACTCACCACGTGGTGCGTCCTCCTCGGCCTGCTCCTCGGCTTCGCCACGGACGCCGTCATCACGGCGGCGGGGGCCTGACGCCCACTCAGGCGCGCCTCACCCGCAGGCGTCGCGGTGCCCGACGCCGGGCAGCAGTTCTTTCCACTGCTTGTCCGGCATCGGTGCGCGGCGGACGGAGCACAGGGTGCGGGTGAGCCGGTCGAAGTCGGTGCTCACGACGAGAGTGCCGATGCCGAAGGCCTTGAGGGGACTTTCTCCTGTCGTTTCCACAAAGAGATCGCCGACAGGGCCTACACCACGGATCTTCACGTCCTCCGTCCCGCCGGACAGTGCGAGCAGTTCGTCGTCGCCGCCCGGCCGGGCACCGTCCGGGTCGGAGACGCGCCACACCCCGAAGCTGTTGCCGCTGTTCGAAGCCACCAGCAACCTCCGCTCCGAAGAGGCCTTCAGATACTGCAACTTGGAGGCGGGACCCGGCAGCGGGACGCCGTGCTGCTGCGGATTCCGCAAGTCCCACAGCATCGGCCGTCCGTCCGCGGAAAGGGATGCCAGAGTGCGGCCGGAGGTGAGGGCCGGCGCTGACAGGTCCTGCTGTCTCGCCGGGATCGAGGCGGCCGGACGCGCCGCGCCGTCGTCCGCCAGGGCCCATACGGGCATGGCCTGCTGCCCGGTCCCCTTCGCCTTCTTGGCGTCGCCGATGAGGAAGTAGCGCCCGTCGGCACCGACCGCTGACTTCGGCCCTCCCGTCACCGTGTCCGCGAGGCACGGATGCCGGGGGTCGCGTACGTCCCAGAGCTGGGTTGCCGATGGGGTCATCAGCACCAGCACGCGCGGCCCCATGAAACCGGCCACGTTCCGGCCGCCGTTCTTGGGCCAGGGCACCTGCCCGACCCGTTGAGGACGGTCGATGTTCCGGATGTCCCACATCCCGATCACGTTCTCGGACGGTCCGCGCAAGGCGAGCAGGGTTCCGTCGCGGCTCATGCCGATCACTGGTGGGCTTTCGTCTCCCCCTCGGCCGCGCAGCACGAACTCATACCCTGATCGCACGTGACCATCGTCGAAGTGCCACAGCTTCAGCCGGGTCTGGTCCCGGGTCCGGCTGAGCAGAAACCGGCCGCCCCCGACGAACACGGCCTGTTCCCACCGCTGCGGCAGCTGGGCGACCTTCCTCGGTGCCCGGTCCGAGGCACCGGTTTCCCAGATCCTCACCGGACTCTTGTCGTTGTACCCGCCCTCTGTCACTACGTAGCGCGCGTGTGGATCGTAGGCATCGCCCGGTGCGTCCCCGGGCTCCGGGACCGTCCCCGGAACGGACCGCGGCGGAGGCTCGCGCAGGGTGATGTGTCCGGTCCGGTCGCCGACCGCCACGCCCCGGCCGTCGGTTTGATAGGCGACGGCCAACGCCTTGCCGCCCGGCACCTTGCCGCTCAGGTCGGGACGACTGCTGCCGTCGCGAAACGCGAAGGTGTGAACCGCCTCGTCCTCCTCGGCGGCTGCCGCCACGTACTTACCGTCGGGGCTGAAGGCGAGGGAGTGGTAGTACCCGGTGGAAAGGCTGTATCCATAGCCCTCCCCCTGGTCGCGAGGGTGCTTCGGGTCCGTCGTGTCCCACACCTTCAAACTGTGCACCCCTCCCCCGGCCAGCAGTCGCCCGCCGGGCCGGAAGGCCAGGGACTCGACAGCGGCGTCCTTCACCGTGGCGAGCGGCTTGAGCGTTCGCGGCTCGCCGGTGTCCCACAGCCGCAGGCTCTTGTCGTCCACCGACGCGGCGAGGACACGGCCGTCCGGACTGTAGGCCGCTCTCGCGACGATCCGGTCCTCGGCGACCTGGAGCTCGGTCGACGCCGGGTGGGCGGGATCGCTCACGTCCCACAGCCACACCCGCCCGTGGTGACCGGGCACCGCAAAGGTACGGCCGTCCGGGCTGAAGGCCACCCCGGCGCTGATGCCGCCCCGCCCGGCCGGTACCCGTGCCACCTGCCGTGGATGGAGAGCGTCGGACGCGTCCCAGACGAAGAGGGCCTCGCGAGTGGCCCCGACGAGGTAACGGCCGTCGGGGCGCCAGGCGATGGCCGCCGGCCTGTCGGTGCTGAGCACGGGTCCCGGAACCGGATGGTACGGGTCGGCGGTGTCCCACAGCCGCACGGTGCCGTCCATGGACGAACTCGCCAGTACCTTGCCGTCCTTGTGGAACGCCACGGTCACGACCCCGTCCGTGTGCCCGCTCAGCGTCAGCGACACCGGCGCCGTCGCGCTCCGCAGCAGACTCGTCCGCGCCTCGACCGTATGCGCCGCACCGTACGCCGCGAGGCTCAGATCGAGCGCCGCCGCCGGATCCTGCGTACGCATGGCCTCCGCCTGCGCGGCAATCAGCTTGGAGTCCAGCATCGCCGCCCGCTGCTGCGACCTCCCCCGCTCGATGACGGCGAAGGTACCGACCCCCGTGAGCAGCAACGCCAGACAGGCCGCCACGACGGCGTACGCCACGCGGCGCCGCCGCCGGATCCGCGCCGCTCTCACCCCGGCCTCGGCGAAGGCCCGTTCCGTCGCGGTGAGCGCGATGCGCGCGCCTGTGTTCTCTGTGGTCAGCCAGGGCCGGATCCGCTCCAGGCGGCTGCCGGTGTAGAGGTAGCCGGGGTCCCGGGCGTGTTCCTCCCAGGCCGTCGCGGCCTCGGAGAGCTGCTGGTGGTCGAGGAGTTCGGACCTCGCCTCGCGGATCCACGAGCGCAGCCGAGGCCAGGCGCGCAGCAGTGCCTCGTGGGATATCTGGGTGCCGTCCTGGTCGGCGGTGACCAGGCGGGCGGCGGCGAGGCGGTCGCGCACGTCCGTGATGAGCCGCCGGTCCTTCTCCGTACGGTCGGCGAGCAGACCGGGAAGGTCGACCCGGCGGCGTACGGCCTCGGCGCTCGCGGTCAACTGGATCATGCGCAGGAGGAGTTCCCGCAGGGCCCTGCGGGCGGGTTCGTCCAGTTGCTGGTAGAGGGCTTCGGTGGTGGTGGCGACGGACTCCCGGATGCCGCCGGTCGCCTGGTAGCCGGCCAGGGTGAGGACGGCGCCGGAGCGGCGCAGCCAGGTCTCGCGGAGGGCGTGGGCGAGGAACGGCAGCGCGGTGGCCTCCGGTGCCTCGCCCGCGGGGCCGTCCGGTCCGGCGTCCTGCCGCAGATCCGCCATGAGCCGGTCGGTGAGGCCGTCCTCCAGCGCGAGTCCGGCGCCGGTGGCGGGCCGTTCGACGGCGGCCCGCAGGGCCTCCTCGCCCATGGGCGGGACGGTGAACTGGCCGCGCTCCAGGGCCCGTACGAGCTCCGGGTGGGCCAGGCAGCTGCCGTAGTGGTCGGCACGCAGCCCGAGGACGACACGGGGGCCCGCGCCGCCGGTGGCGCACAGCAGGCGTACGAAACGGGTGCGTTCCTCCGGGTCCGTGCAGCGGGTGAAGGTCTCCTCGAACTGGTCCACGACCAGCAGTCGGCAGGTCGCGAATCCCGGGAGCGGTGCGGGGAGTTCCGCTCCTGAGGAGAGCGCCCGGTGGATCTCGTCCGCCGGGCGCCCGGTGGCCTGGGACCAGCGTTCGGCGAGTGCCCGCAGCGGGTGCGGGCCGGGAGCGGGCAGCAGCAGGGCGGGCCAGGGCGCGCCGGGGCGGCCGGCTCCGTCCCGGCGCTCCAGCCCCGCGAGCAGACCGGCGCGCAGCAGCGAGGACTTTCCCACGCCGGAGGCGCCGACGAGGACGAGCGGGTGCCCGTCGGCCGCCGGGTCGCAGACGGCGTCCAGGAGCCGCTCGGTGGCCTCTTCGCGGCCGAAGAAGTGGGTGTGGTCCTCGGCCCGGAAGGGCTCCATGCCGGGGTACGGGCAGGGCACGTCGGCGGGTGGCAGCGCGGGCGCCGGGAGGTCCGGGCGGTACGCGCGGTTCGGCGCGACGACGAGTGCGCCGAGGGTGCCCTCGCTCCGCCGGTGCGGGCGCACCGGGCCGTCCCGGAACTCCCGGTCGAGGCAGGCGTGGACGTGGTCCAGCGTCAGCAGGGGCGGGCCGGACGGATCGCCCTCCTCCAGCAGCCGCAGCAGCCGGCCGCCGAACAGGGTGTGCCGCTCCCCCTCCGGTGCGTAGGAGACGGCGAAGCCCGAGGCGGAGGTGAGCAGGAAGCTGCCGTCGGGGAAGGCCGAGTCGTAGACGCCGCGGAGGCCGCCGGGGGCCGCGGCGCGCCCGGAGAAGCAGCAGTCGAGCACCACCACGCTGCCGCCCTCGGCGCCGCCGAGCAGTCCCTTGACGACGTTGTACGGCACGCTGTGGGCGATCCTGTCCTCTGCCGGTGTGGCGCGGGTGGCGAGATGGAGCTCGTCGCCGGGTCCGAGCAGACCGTGTCCCGTGTAGCAGAACAGCACGGTGCCGGTGGCTTCGGCGACCGCCGCTTCCACGGCGCCGATCACGTCGTCGGCCGTGGCGTCGGCGGGCACCCGGTGGATGCGTTCCTCGGGCATTCCGCACACGTCGCGCAGGGCGCGGGCCAGGTCGTCGAGCGTCGTGTCCACGCCGGGCAGGTCGGGGAGCGCCGATCCGGGCGCGTGCCGGCCGGTTCCGACGAGGACGGCCCGGGTGCCCGGCGCGGCCAGGCCGTTCGCGGGGGTCACGGCCGCGTCGCCCGTCACGGCGCCGACGGGGTGGAGGGCGGCGGCACTTCGGCGCGGCCCTCCAGGGTGGCGGCCAGCCGCTCGGCCAGCTCGGCCGCCTGCCGGGCGTCGAGCCCCTTGACCTGGGTGGTGCTGAGGGTGAAGCGGGTGCCGTCGGGTCTGGTGACCGTCACCGTCTGCGTGCCACGGCGCGTCCGCACCCAGGCGACCACGGCCCCGGCGAACGCGGCGGCCACGCCGCCCGGTTCGAGCACCGCAAGCACCACGTCCCCGGCGGCCCCCATGGTCCCCGGCGCGGGCGCGTCCACCTGCCGGTGGATCCTCCCTCGCAGCCCCGGCTGTCCGACGAGCCAGTGCCTCAAGTCATCCGGCCCCGCGGGGCCGTTCACGCTCTCCACGGTGATGGTCACCTGCATGCGAGTGAGCGTAGTGAAGATCAGTGACGCGTGGGGGGTTCTTGACGGGAACGGATGTCCGAGCGCGGCAGGCCCTATGCCCGGCCGCCGTCGATCTCCTCGAGCTCCGCGAGCGCCTCGTCGAGCCAGGAGATCCAGAAGGACTCCAGGCCGATGCCGCCGCGGAGCACGAGACGGCGGAGCCGGTCCTGCTCGGCGTTCCGCTCGGGCGGGAAGTCGCGCTTCTCGATCGCCTCGTACTCCGCCAGCTGTTCGCGGTGCAGGGCGAGATGGCGGCGCAGTTCGGCTCCGAGGTCCTCGGCGCCGACCACGCCCGCGGCGCGCACACGCAGCAGGAGGGCGTCCCGTACGGGCTTGGGGTCTTCGGTGTCGGTCACCCACGCGGTCAGTTCGGCGCGGCCCGCGGGCAGGACCTCGTACTCCTTCTTCTGCCCACGGGTCGGCCGCGCGGACGGCAGGGCGCGGATGAGTCCCTTCTCCTCCAGCCTGCCCAGCTCGCGGTAGATCTGCTGATGCGTGGCCGACCAGAAGTAACCGATCGACTTGTCGAAACGGCGGGTCAGTTCGAGCCCCGACGACGGTTTTTCGGCCAGCGCGGTGAGGATGGCGTGCGGCAGGGACATGCGCGCCATCCTATGCGGGGCCTGTGCGGCTCAGACGGCCGCGGCGAGCTCCGTGCCCTGGCGGATGGCGCGCTTGGCGTCGAGCTCGGCGGCGACGTCGGCTCCGCCGATGAGGTGGACGGTGTGCCCGGCGGCGCGCAGCTCCTCGTACAGGTCGCGACGCGGTTCCTGGCCCGCGCAGAGGACGACGGTGTCGACGGGGAGGGTGGCCGGGGTGCCGTCGACCGTGAAGTGCAGTCCGGCGTCGTCGACGCGGTCGTACGCCGCCCCGGCGATCATGGTGACGCCGCGGTGCTTGAGTTCGGTGCGGTGGATCCAGCCGGTGGTCCTGCCCAGTCCTGCGCCGACCTTGGACGTCTTGCGCTGCAGGAGGTGGACGGTGCGCGGCGGCTTCGGCCGCTCGGGGGCCCGCAGGCCGCCCGGCTTCCGGTAGTCGGTGTCGACGCCCCACGTGCGGAAGTACGTATGCGGGTCCTGGCTCGCCCCGTCGCCGGCGTCGGTGAGGAACTCCGCGACGTCGAAGCCGATGCCTCCGGCGCCGATGATCGCGACGCGGTCGCCGACCTCGGCGCCGTCCCGCAGCACGTCGAGGTAGGTGACGACGCTGGGGTGGTCGATGCCGTCGATGAGGGGGAGGCGCGGGGTGACTCCTGTGGCGACGACGATTTCGTCGTACGCGCCCTGTGCGAAGGTGCCGGTGCTCACCGGGGTGTTGAGCCTGACGTCGACGCCCCGGAGTCCGAGCTGTACCCGGAAGTAGCGCAGGGTCTCGTCGAACTCCTCCTTGCCCGGGACCTTGCCGGCGATGTCGAGCTGTCCGCCGATGCGGTCCGCGGCGTCGTAGAGGGTCACGGCGTGGCCGCGCTCGGCCGCCGACACCGCGAACGCCAGACCCGCGGGCCCGGCCCCGACGACGGCGATGCGCTTGCGCAGCCGGGTGGGTGCGAGGACGAGCTCGGTCTCGTGGCAGGCCCGCGGGTTGACCAGGCAGGAGGTGATCTTTCCGCTGAAGGTGTGGTCGAGGCACGCCTGGTTGCAGCCGATGCAGGTGTTGATCGTCTCGGCGCTCCCCCGCCGCGCCTTGGCGACGAAGTCGGGGTCGGCGAGGAAGGGGCGTGCCATGGACACCATGTCCGCGTGGCCGTCGGCGAGCAGCTGCTCGGCCTTCTCGGGGGTGTTGATGCGGTTGGTGGTCACCAGGGGGATAGAGACCGAGCCCATCAGCTTCTTGGTGACCCAGGCGTACGCGCCGCGCGGCACGGACGTCGCGATGGTGGGGATGCGGGCCTCGTGCCAGCCGATGCCCGTGTTGATGATCGTCGCGCCCGCCGCCTCGATCTCCTTCGCGAGGGTGATCACTTCTTCCAGCGAGGACCCGCCGGGCACCAGGTCGAGCATGGAGAGCCGGTAGATCAGGATGAAGTCGGTGCCGACGCGCTCACGGACCCGGCGGACGATCTCGACGGGGAAGCGTATGCGGTTCTCGTACGAGCCGCCCCAGCGGTCGGTGCGGTGGTTGGTGGCGGGGGCGATGAACTCGTTGATCAGGTATCCCTCGGAGCCCATGATCTCGACGCCGTCGTACCCCGCGAGCTTCGCGAGCCCGGCGGCCCGTACGAAGTCCTCGACGGTCCGCTCCACCTCGTCGTCCGTGAGGGCGTGCGGAACGCCTGAGGCGATGGGTGCCTTGAGCGCGCTGGGCGCCACCAGGTCCGGGTGGTGCGCGTAGCGGCCGAAGTGGAGGATCTGCATCGCGATCCTCCCGCCCTCGCGGTGCACGGCGTCCGTCACGGCGCGGTGCCGCCCCGCCTCCGCCTCGGTGGTCAGCGAGGCGCCGCCCGCCCAGGGGCGGCCCGCCTCGTTGGGCGCGATGCCACCGGTGACGATCAGCCCCACGCCGCCGCGCGCCCGGGCGGCGTAGAAGGCCGCCATCCGCTCGAAGCCGTTCTCGGCCTCTTCGAGGCCGACGTGCATCGACCCCATGAGGACCCGGTTGGGCAGCGTGGTGAACCCGAGGTCGAGCGGGCTCAGGAGGTGCGGGTACGGGCTCACGGCGAATCCCTCTGCTTCCTGCGGATGTCGAGACAGCCCTGTCTCTGGAAGCGAGATTACGACCGGCCGAAGCCTTTTGCAACAAGTTGCATAACTGTCTGCCGCGTCGCGCGGCTCAGCACGCCGCCTCGGCCTCCCGGGTGGTCTTGGTCCAGCCCGTCTGCCCGCGCACCATGCGGAACAAGGCGCTCCAGGCGCAGAGGAACGACATGTAGTTCATGACGACGAAGGAGTGCCCGAGCAGCAGGGCCCGCGGCAGGCCCACGGCCTTGTCGCGGCGCAGATACGTCCAGGAGGTGATGAGCGCGGGCGCGAAGGTCAGCAGATACCAGGCGGCCAGGTTGGCGGGCCACTTCAGCCAGGTGGCGTTGAGGGCGGTGGCGCGCCGGCCGTGCAGTACGAGGACGTTGGGGCTGCGGATGAACCAGATCAGGCAGTACTGGAAGAGGATCGACCACGGCAGGTCCAGCACCCAGGGCACCAGCAGGTAGGAGAACATCTCCAGGGCGGCCAGGTGCCGCATCCGGGGTGCCCGCCATATCTCGCCCATCCGCCCGATCGACGTCATGTGGCCCTGGTACCAGCGGGTCCGCTGCCGGACGAGCCGCCGCAGATCGCTGACGCCCTGCTGGTCCACGGAGGCATGGGCGGTGGTCCGCAGTCGCCAGCCGCGCACGGCGAGGCTGATGGCCAGGTCCAGGTCCTCGGTCAGCGACCGCGACCAGGGGCGTTCGCCCAGGCCGTCCAGGGCGCGGAGCCGGGTGAACTGCCCGTTGCCGCCGAGGCTGACGGTCGAGGTGAGGTTGCGGCCGAACTGGGTGACCGCGGCCATCGCCCAGAACTGGTAGTCCTGGAACCAGGTCAGGAAGTTCCCGCGGCGGTTGCGGATGCGTACACCGAGTTGCACACCGCCGACGCGGGGGTCGTCGAAGAGCGGCAGGACGTGGCTCAGCGCCCGGTCCGAGAGCCGGCCGTCCGCGTCCATCACGCAGACGATCGCCTCGCGGGGGGCCTGGCCGCGCGCCGCGACGCTCTCCCGGATCCGCCGGATCCCGTGGTTGAGTGCCTCGCCCTTGCCCTGCCGGGCGTTGGGCGGCTCCCGGCGCAGCACGACCACCTCGCCCGGCCGTCCCGCCGCCCGCGCCTCCGCACCCGCCCGTTCGGCCTCCTGCCCGGTGGCGTCGTCCGAGCCGTCGTCGATGACGACGACCGTGGTGCGCGGCCCGAGCAGCCCGGTGACCGTGGTGCCGATCACGGACTCCTCGTTGAGACAGGGGATGAGGGCGTACAGATGACGGCGGTCGCGGCGGCCGAGGTGCGGGCTGCCGTACGCGGTATCGCCCTGGACGCGCAACGCGGCCTTCTGGCGGCGCAGTTCGAAGAGTCCCGCGCCCATGGCGAGGGCGAGATAGCCCGCGGACATGCCGATGACGGCATAGCCGATCGTGTCGACGGCCTTGAGCAGCTCGCGTCTCACCGGCGGACCTCCCGCTTCTGACGTCTCCATGAGGGCGGCCCCACCGGAATGACGGGGTCCGGGTATCGGCGGGCGGGCGGCACCGGGTGGGCGACGCCTCGCTCCGGGGCCGGTTCCCCCCATTCCCGAACGGTCAGGCGGCGCTGTATCTCCCGTCCCAGGACGAAACCCACGGGGAGCACCGCCACACCGATCGTCGCCAGCAGGGCGCCGCGACCGGACGCCGCGCCTCCCCCGACACGGGCCGCCGCCATGCCGCCGACCAGCGGCCAGGTGAATCCCGTGTACATAGTGCGGGGGCACCTCCGGGCAGCAATGAGCGCAACCTGTGCGCGAGGGGAGAGGAGAGCCCGACCACTCTCGCTCAGGAATCGGCCGGTGACCAGACCCGCCGCGGCTCGAACGGTACGGCGGGAGGCGGTTTCGCGCCGACCCGGATGCATCCGGCCGCCCGCCCCTTCAGATATACCAAGGATTTCCCGCCCGGCGATTATGAACACTGCCCGGTTCCGGCCAACCATGCCGAATCGGGCCCGTTGCACGGGGCGCACACCGGGAGTTAGTTTCATCGGCGGGCCGCACTCCAAATGCCTGGAGCCGTAGGCACCTACTTCAACTTCCGCGCCTTCATGCGATCTTCCGCACTGCTCGGCGATGACATTTCCGTGCGCCACCATTCTTTTTGTTTACGCCGCTCGACGGCGGCGGCCCATTCCCCGCGCGACGGACGGAGAGCATGGGACGTTGAACGGCAGACGACGCATTGCCATTGTCGTGGGCACCCGTCCCGAGGCCGTCAAACTGGCCCCGGTCGTGCAGGAGTTGAACCGGCGGAGCTGGGCGGAGCCGGTTCTCGTCGCCACCGGCCAGCACGGCGAGGTGGTCCGGGACACCCTCTCCTGCTTCGGGCTGTGCGCACAGGTGGAGCTGACGGCACCGCCCGGCGCGGATTCGGTCACCGAGCTGACGGCCGGGCTGCTGAGCGGGCTGGGCGAGCGGCTGCGCGCGCCCGCCGCCCACGCGGTCGTCGTCCAGGGCGACACCGCCTCCGCCCTGGCCGGGGCCATGGCCGGGTTCTACTCCTCGATCCCCGTGGTGCACGTGGAGGCGGGGCTGCGCTCCGGGGACCTGCGCAACCCGTTTCCCGAGGAGGCGAACCGCCGCATGATCGCCGAGGTGAGCGATCTCCATCTGGCGCCCACCCGTGCCGCCCGGCGGAATCTGGTCGCCGAAGGGGTGGCGGCCGGGCGGATCCTGGTGACCGGAAACACCGTGATCGACGCGGTCGTCGCGGCGAGCCGGCGCCCGCCCGCCGCCGGTGATCCGCTTCTGCATCGAATCGGGAATTCCGCTCCCCTGGTTCTGGTGACCGCGCACCGCCGGGAGAACTGGGGGGCTCCCATCCGGCGCATCGGCCGGGCAGTGGCGAGTCTCAGCCACCAATACCCGGAAGTCACCTTCGTGGTGGCGGCGCACATGAACCCTTTGGTCCGTACCGCGATCGAGGAATCCCTGCACGACCGCCCCAATGTGCATCTGCCGGGCCCAATTCCGTACGACGCCTTCGCGCGGCTCCTCGCCCGCTCCGTTCTGGCCATCACGGACTCGGGCGGAATTCAGGAGGAGGCCGCGGCCTTCGGCATTCCGGTTCTGGTGACCCGTGACAACACCGAGCGAACCGAAGGAATCGACTCCGGTCTCGCCCGGCTCGTCGGCACCCAGGAGTCGGAGATCGTGGCGGCGGCGGAAAAGGAATTCGTACGCGAGGGCGCACTGTCGGGCACGGCGAATGGCCCGTACCCGCGGCGCAACCCCTACGGCGACGGACGGGCGGCCCGGCGCTGCGCGGCCGCCTGCGGCTGGCTCTTCGGCCACTCCCCCAGACCGTCCGACATCCCGGGAGAGCGGTGATGACGACCTCGGCAGCGCGGCCCGCGGTGACGGTCGCGGGCAAGGGCACGGCCGGGAGCGCGGAAGACAGCGCTCCGGCAGTGGCCGGCAACCGTACGCCCCGCAGACCGCCTTCGGCCGCCGGGTCCCACTACCTCTGAGCGCCCCAGTCCTCCGACCAGAGAACAGGAGCACCAACTCATGGCAACCACACCCAGCACCGGAACCGGCCCGCAGCCCGCGGGCCTCGCCGAAGGCGCCATCGCCACAGTGGCGGGCAACGGAGCGGCGGGGTTCATCTCCGACGGCGGGCCGGGCGCGCTGACCAAGCTCAACAACCCCATCGGGGTCGCCGTGGACAAGGACGGCAACCTGTACATCGCCGACCGGAGCAACCACCGGGTCCGCAAGGTGGCGCCGAACGGCATCATCACCACCATCGCGGGCAACGGGCAGGCCGGATACGTGTCCGACGGCGGACCCGCCACCGCCACCCCGCTCAACTCACCTGATGGCGTCGCCGTGGACAAGGACGGCAACGTGTACATCGCCGACCGGGCGAACCATCGGGTCCGCAAGGTCACACGCAGCGGCATCATCACCACCATCGCGGGCAACGGGCAGGCCGGATACGTGTCCGACGGCGGACCCGCCACCGCCACCCCGCTCAGCTCTCCCTACGGGCTGACCGTGGACCGCAGCGGAAACCTGTACATCTCGGACCATGGAAACCACCGCGTTCGCAGGGTCACACCCAATGGCATCATCACCACCGTCGCGGGCAACGGGCAGGGCGGATACGTCTCCGACGGCGGACCCGCCACCGCGACCAAGCTCTACTACCCTCAAGGGCTGGCTGTAGACGCCGAAGGAAACCTGTACATCGCCGACAGCTGCAACCACCGGGTGCGCAAGGTCACGCCCAGCGGCATCATCACGACCGTCGCGGGCAACGGCATCGCCGGATACGTCTCCGACGGCGGGCCCGCCGTCGCCACCCGGATCCACTATCCCTGGGGCCTGGCGGTGGACGAGACAGGCAGCCTGTACGTCGGGGAGCACTCGGGCCAACGAATCCGCAAGATCACTTCGGACGGCATCATCACCACGGTCGCGGGCAACGGCACCGGCGGGTACGTGGACGACGGCGGACCCGCAGCTGGCACTCGCATCTACAACCCCACTGGGGTTGCGCTGGACCGGGCCGGGAACCTGTACATCGCCGACTACAGCAACCACCGCATCCGCGGCGTCACGCGCGTGGCACAGATGACCCCGCCGCTCCCGCCGGCCGCCGATCTGTACGGAGAGGTCGTCAGCCCGTACCGGGTCCAGCGCGGCCAGGAGTTCGACCTCGGCGCCCGCATCGCAAACCGCGGACCCAACACAGCCGACGGCCAGCACGTAACCGTCGTCCTCACCCTCGCCGACGGACTGCTCGGCGGCCCCGGCACCACCGGACGACGCCTCACCCGCACCTTCACCGGACAACAGCTCATCCCGTACCAAGGGACGTTGGACGGTGTGTTCCGGGTCAGCGCACCCGACATCACTCCCCCCGGCACATACGAGTCCACGCTGGAGATCCACTACAGCGGCGACCTCAACCTCAAGGACAACACCTTCACCCTCCCCGTCACGGTCGTCGTGCCCATCCCCGTCGCGGACGAGACGGCACTGACGATCTATCAGGACACCGTCCCCGAGGTCGCGCCCGGCCAGCGCACCACCTTCAACCTCCGCTACACCTCACCCACCGGGCAGCCCGTCAACCCCGGCACCATCACCCAGCGCTTCACCGCGCCGACGGGCTTCGTCTTCACCGGCCAGCCCACCTACGCGTACTACGAGACCATCCACGGCATCGTCTCCGGAGACCTCGACCACCGGATCGAGGACGACGGACGGACCCTGATCATCAGCGCCAACCCGCACGTCAACACCACGACCAGCGACGCCGGTTCGGTGATCTACACCATCCCCGTCCAGGCCCGCCCCGACGCCACCCCCGGCCAGTACGACAACGGCTCGGCCAGCATCGGCCGCCACGCCCCGGTCCAGATCTCCGGCAAGGTCACCGGCAGCGCCCAGGACGAGACCGCGTTGCACGTGACCCAGGCATCGGTGCCCCAGGCCGCACCGGGCCAGACCACCAAGTTCAACCTGGAGATCCGCTCGCTCAACAACCAGCCGGTCAACCCCGGCACCATCGAGCAGCGCATCACGGCCCCCACCGGCTTCGTCTTCACC
This sequence comes from Streptomyces blastmyceticus, assembly GCF_039521185.1. Taxonomy (NCBI): domain Bacteria; kingdom Bacillati; phylum Actinomycetota; class Actinomycetes; order Kitasatosporales; family Streptomycetaceae; genus Streptomyces; species Streptomyces blastmyceticus. Next base: position 627,809 of record NZ_BAAABW010000026.1, read on the forward strand.
GGCGCCGCCTCGTACGGCTACTACAGCACCAAGCCGTACGTCACCGGCAACCTCGACACCTCGCTCGAGGACGGCGGCAGGACACTCGTCATCCGCTCCAACCCGCACCTCAACACCGGAACCACCGACAAGACCGCCCTGATCCACACCCTCGTCATCCGCGCCCTGCCCGACGCGAAGCCCGGCACACAGCCCGCCGACGGCCGCGCCACCATCGGCCGCCTCACCCCCGTGCCCCTGACCGCCCGCGTCCTCTGAGCCGTCCGATCCTCAGGGCACAACCGTCGCGCCCCCTGCCCCAGCGGCAGATCCACGCGGGTCCCGTACGGCCCATCCGGGCCGTGCGGGACCCGCGTGCACATCAGCCATCCGACGAAGAGGTGTCAGATGAACGTGGCAACAACGATGGACGGTATCGCCATCAGCACCGTGGCGGGGACCGGGACCGCCGGGTTCGGTGGCGACGGCAGGCCCGCCACCGCGGCCGGTCTTCGGTGTCCCTATGGCGTGGCGCTCGATGCCGCCGGGTCCCTCTACATCGCCGACTATCAGAACCACCGGGTGCGCAAGGTGGGACCGGACGGCATCATCACCACCGTCGCCGGTGACGGCGCCAAGGGCTTCGGCGGCGACGGCGGACCCGCCACTGCGGCGAGCCTCAAGGATCCCGCCGGTGTGGCACTGGACCGCGAGGGCAACCTCTACATCGCGGACCGCTCCAATCAGCGGGTGCGGAAGGTGGGACCGGACGGCGTCATCACCACCGTCGCCGGTGACGGCACCGCCGGGTTCGGCGGTGACGGAGGGCCCGCGACCGCCGCCTCGCTGAACTTCCCGCACGCCATGGTGGCCGACGGCGCCGGCGACCTCTACATCGCCGACGACTACAACCACCGGGTGCGGAAGGTGGGACCGGACGGCGTCATCACCACCGTCGCCGGTGACGGCTCCGACGGTTTCAGTGGTGACGGAGGCCCCGCCACCGCCGCTTCGCTGCACTTCCCCCACGCCGTGGCGGTCGACAGCACCGGCAACCTCTACATCGCGGACCGGTACAACCACCGGGTGCGGAAGGTGGGACCGGACGGGATCATCACCACGGTCGCCGGTGACGGCACCATCGGGTTCGGCGGCGACGGGGGACCCGCCACCGCGGCCGCCCTCAACCTGCCGCAATGTGTGGTGGTCGACGACGACGGCAGCCTTTACATCACCGATTACGGCAATGAGCGCGTGCGGAAGGTCACCGCGGACGGGATCATCACCACGGTGGCCGGCGGCGGGGCCAAGGGGTACGGCGGTGACGGCGGGCCCGCCCTTCTGGCCGCGTTCGACCAACCGCTCGGCATCGCGCTCGATGACGTCGGCGGTCTGTACATCGCCGACTTCGGCAACCACCGGGTGCGGAGGACGGGCGGCGGCGCAGCGCGGCACGTATGAGCCCACCGCCCGCACCGGGCGGCTACTCGGACGTCACCTCGGCGGGCTGGACATTCGCGGACCACTTGTCCTCGATGCGGGCGAATTTCCAGATCGCGAGGGCGATGATCCACGTGGCGAAGAACAGCCCGACGATGACGAAGCCGACGACGTTGAGGTCGAGGCCGCCGACCCAGTCCCAGAACGCCCCGTGCAGGTCGAGCTTGTCGGCGATCAGGCCCAGCAGTTCGACGGTGCCGATGAGGAGGGCGACGGCGACGGACAGGCCGGTGATGGTGAGGTTGTAGTAAACCTTGCGCACCGGCTTGGAGAAGGCCCAGCCGTAGGCGAAGTTCATGAACGAGCCGTCGATGGTGTCCAGCAGGGACATGCCCGCCGCGAAGAGGACGGGCAGGCAGAGGATCGCGTACCAGGGCAGGCCGGACGCGGCGCCGGAGCCGGCCAGGACGAGCAGCGCGACCTCGGTGGCGGTGTCGAAGCCGAGACCGAAGAGCAGGCCCAGGGGGTACATCTGCCACGGCTTGGTGATGGACTTCATCACCCGGCCCAGCAGGCGGTTCATGAAGCCGCGGTTGTTGAGCTGCTCCTCCAGCGCCGCCTCGTCGAAGTGACCGGCCCGCATCCCGCGGAAGACCTTCCAGATGCCGGCGAGGATCACGATGTTGACGATCGCGATCGCGTAGAGGAACACACCGGAGACGGTGGTGCCGATCCACCCGGTGATCTGGTGGAGCCGGGAATTGTCGTCCTGTACGGGACCGGCGAGGGCCTTGACGCCGAGCGAGAGCAGGAAGGCCAGCGCGAAGACGACGCTGGAGTGGCCGAGCGAGAACCAGAAGCCCACCGACAGCGGCCGCTTCCCCTCGTGCATCAGCTTGCGGGTGGTGTTGTCGATCGCCGCGATGTGGTCGGCGTCGAAGGCGTGCCGCATGCCGAGGGTGTAGGCGGTGACGCCGATGCCGATGCCGAAGGACTTGGTGCCGACGCTGTAGTGCTCGGGGGCGACGATGGCGATCAGAACGAACCAGCCGATGACATGCAGAGCCAGGATGAAAGCGGCCATACCACCCATGCGGCGCCACTCGGCGGGCGTCATCACTCCCGTTATTCGCTGTCGGCGAGTGAGAGGTGCGTCCTGGGTGACGGTGGTGGTGACCATGGCGGCCCCTTCCGGAGGTGCGCAAACAACGGCACACCGTAGGCGCATGCTCTTCGTAGCTGCAACCTGTATGCACCAGCGCCCTGGCGTACGGAAGCCGTCACGGGCGCGCGGGCCGCCCCCGCACATCCGGAGGGCGGCCCGCGGGCCTGCCGCCGGGAGGCCCGGCGGGGTTATCGTGCGCCGGCCGTGGGCCGGGCGGAGCCGACACCGCCCCACGGGCAGCGGCGGCAAGGGCGGTAGGGTCTGCCTCATGAAGTGATGACACGCCCCGGCACACCAACTTCCCGCCGCACGGCGCCGTTCGAGCCTGCCGGCTCCGGCGTTCGGCCGGTGTGCCCACATCGCCCGTCATCCGCTTCGCACGATCGGAAACCCATGACCGACGACACCTTCCTCGACCACGTCGCCGACCGGCTGGCCACCCTGCCCGCCGTACGCGCCGTCACCCTCGGCGGCTCACGCGCCCAGGGCACCCACACCCCCGACAGCGACTGGGACTTGGCCGTCTACTACCGGGGCGGTTTCGACCCGGCCGGCCTGCGTGCCGTCGGCTGGGACGGCGAGGTCTCCGAGATCGGGGGCTGGGGCGGCGGCGTCTTCAACGGCGGGGCCTGGCTGACGATCGACGGCAGGCAGGTCGACGTCCACTACCGCGACCTCGACGTCGTCGAACACGAACTCGCCGAGGCGCGGTCGGGCCGCTTCCACTGGGAACCGCTGATGTTCCACCTCGCGGGCATCCCCAGCTATCTGCTGGTCGCCGAACTCGCCCTCAACCAGGTGCTGCGCGGCAGCCTGCCCCGCTCCGAGTACCCGCGGGCACTGCGCGAGGCGGCCCCGCCGGTGTGGCGCGAGCGGGCGGCCATGACGCTCGCGTACGCGAAGGGTGCGTACGTCCCGCGTGGCCGGGCCACGGAGGTCGCGGGCGCGTTGGCCACCGCCGCCATGCAGACGGCACACGCGGTGCTGGCGGCGCGCGGTGAGTGGGTCACCAACGAGAAGCGGCTCCTGGAGCGGGCCGGTCTGCGGGGCATCGACGCGACCGTGGCCGGACTGCGGCCGGAGCCCGGAGCCCTGGCACGGGCGGTCGCCGAGGCCGAGGCGCTGTTCTCGGCCGCCGGCTGATTCCCGGGAAACGCCACTCCTTTGAAAAACGCCGTGGCTCGCCCGACGCGATCCCGCGCGTACACGTCCCGCAGGAATCCCTTTGTATCGGCCGGGTATCAGGGAGCGCTTGGTTGTCCATCGAATCCCTGCGCAGGGCCGTGCGACACAGTCGCCACGCCCGATGTCTGCCTTATCGTTCCTTTCAGGCCAGGTCGCAGGACCTGTGCCCCACACCACCGTCCGAACAGGAGTCAGCCACCCGTGTCCTCGTCCGCCCCCGCTCCGGCCTCTCCGCGACCCGTTCGCGTGCTGCTGGTGGAGGACGACGACCTGATGCGCCGGTCCTTCACCGTCGCCCTCGAGCGCTACGGCTACGAGATGAAAGCCGCGGCCGACGGGCTCGCGGGGCTCGATCTCTTCCGCGACGAGAGCTTCGACCTGCTGATTCTTGACGTGATGCTGCCCGGTCTGGACGGGATCGGCCTGTGCCGCAGGGTCCGGGAGACCAGCTTGGTGCCGGTCCTGATGATGTCCGCCCGCGGCGACGGGCTCGACGTCGTCGCCGGTCTGGAGGCCGGGGCGGACGACTACGTGGTCAAACCCGTCGACACCTACGTACTCGTCGCACGCATCCGCTCGCTGCTGCGCCGGGCCACCTACGCGCCCGCCCCGGCACCCGGGCGGGCCACGGACGACGGGCGGCCGCCGTCCGAGGGCGAGTCGCTGGTCTTCGGGGACCTGACCATCGACACCGGCGGCCTGGAGGTGTCCGTCTCCGGGAGCCCGGTGGCGCTGACCCCGACCGAGCTGAAGCTGCTGCTGGAGTTCGCCGCCCACCCGGGCATCGTGCTGGAGCGCCACACCCTGCTGCGGAACGTGTGGGATTACGGCTGGGACGGCGACAGCAGGGTCGTGGACCTGTGCGTGCAGCGGCTGCGCAGGAAGCTGGGCCGGGACCGGATCGAGACGGTCCGCGGCTTCGGCTACAAGCTCAGGCGCTGAGGCCGGTGCGCCCGTTCCACCGGCCGCGGCCGGCCCGCGTGCCCCTGCGCTGGAAGATCGCCGCCCTGGCCGCGGCCACGGCCTGCCTGGTCGCGGCGGCGGTGGGCGTACTGGTGCACCTGTGGACCGCGCGGGACATCCGGAGCCGGGCCGAAGCGGAGGCGTTCAACAGCGTGTACTCGGCCATGGACATCTACCGGCACACCGGAAGGCTGGCGGACGGTGCCGAGCTCGATCCGGCCGAGCTGCCCGCCGCGCTGCGGCACCCGGCCGACGGCGACCGGCACACGGCCTACGACGGGCGCGTCGACGGGAACCTGGGCCCGAGCGCGTGGGCCGCCCAGCGGACGGGCGGCCCGGGCAGCCGGGTGCTGGCCGTTCGGGTCAACATGAGCCCGGAGCTCCATACGCTGCGCCGCCTCGACATGACCATGACGGTGGCCTCGCTGATCGCACTGGCGGCGGCCACGCCCCTGGCGGTCTACGGAGCCGGGCTGCTCGGCCGCCGGCTGCGGCAGGTCTCCGAGACCGCGGGCCGGATCTCCGCCGGGGACCTGGATGCCCGCACCGGGCCCACCAAGGGCGGCGACGAGGTGGCCGACATCGCCGCCACCGTCGACCTCATGGCCGACAGCCTCGGCCGACGGCTGCGCACCGAGCGCCAGTTCACCGCGGACGTGGCCCACGAGCTGCGCACCCCCGTCGGCGGTCTGCTGGCCGCCGCCGACCTGCTGCCGCCCGGCGAGACGGAGGATCTGCTCCGGGCCCGGGTGCGCGACCTGCGCGGCCTCGTCGAGGACCTGCTGGAGATCTCCCGGCTGGACGCCGGGGCCGAACAGCCGGTCCGCGCCCGGGTCCCGCTCGACGCGGTCGTCACCGAGGCCGTGACACGCACCGGCTACGAGACGGAGGTCACCGTCACCGACGCACAGGACGCGGAGACCACGCGGACGGTGGAGACCGACCCGCGCCGCCTCGAACGGATCGTCACCAACCTCGTCATCAACGCCCACCGGCACGGGGCCGCCCCCGTACGGGTCACCGTCGACGGCCGTACGGTCGTCGTGCGCGACCACGGCCCCGGCTTCCCCCCGGACCTGCTGCGCGACGGCCCGCGCCGCTTCCACACGGGCGCGAAGGAACGCGGCTCGGGCCACGGCCTGGGCCTGACCATCGCCCTGGGCCAGGCCCGGCTCCTCGGCGCCGAGCTGCGCCTGGGCAACGCCCCGGACGGCGGCGCCGTCGCCACCCTGCGCCTGCCGGCCTGACCGCCCGGCCCACGCGGAACCGATACGAAGCGGAGCGGACACCGATACACGGCGGCCCGGGCCCCGATACGTTCACCGGACACCCTTCGACGTGCACCCTTTGGCACCCGAAGAGGAGTCCCCGTGACCGCCGACCCCGTTGACCAGTTCGCCACGCTCACGCCGCACCCGACCACCGGGATCGCGGCCGCCGTCACCGACCTGTCGAAGGCCTACGGCAGCGGCGACACCCGTGTCGTCGCCCTGGACCGTGTGGGCATCTCCTTCCGGGAGGGCGAGTTCACCGCGATCATGGGCCCGTCCGGCTGCGGCAAGTCCACCCTGATGCACTGCGCCGCCGGGCTCGACTCGTTCGACTCCGGCTCCGTCCGCATCGGCACCACCGAACTGGGCACGCTCGACGACCGGCAGCTCACCGCGCTGCGCCGCGACCGGATCGGCTTCGTCTTCCAGGCGTTCAACCTGCTGCCGACGCTGAGCGCGCTGGAGAACATCACGCTGCCGCTGACCATCGCGGGCCGCCGGCCCGACCGGGAGTGGCTGGACCGCGTGGTCTCCATGGTCGGCCTCTCCCAGCGCCTCGACCACCGGCCCGGGCAGCTGTCCGGCGGGCAGCAGCAGCGCGTCGCGGTGGCCCGGGCCCTGGTCTCCCGCCCCGCGATCATCTTCGGCGACGAGCCCACCGGCAACCTCGACTCCCGCGCCGGGGCCGAGGTCCTCGGCTTCCTGCGCGACTGCGTGCGCGGGATGGGCCAGACCGTGGTCATGGTCACCCACGACCCCGTCGCCGCCGGCTACGCCGACCGCGTGGTCTTCCTCGCCGACGGCCGCCTGGTCGACGAGATGGACCGTCCCACCCCGGAGCGGGTCCTGGACCGGATGCTGCGCCTTTCCGGGGGCGATATCACCAGCGGCTCCGCCGCGCGGCCCCAGACCCCCGCGTTCGACACCCGCTCACGCACCAGCTGACCCGTACGCAGGCACCGCACCAGCCGTCCGCTCGCATCAGCCGAGCCCGCCTCCCAGGATCCGCCACCCCATGTTCCGTACCGCCCTGCGCAATGTGTTCGCGCACAAGGCCCGCCTGTTGATGACCGCGTTCGCGGTCATGCTCGGCGTCACCTTCATCACCGGCAGCCTCGTCTACGGCGACAGCCTGAGCCGGGCCGCCACCGCCAAGGCGACCGACGGCTACGAGCGCATCGCCGTCGACGTCGCCGCCGATACCGACCCCGCCGACGGCGGCCGGTCGGCCGGTCTCGACGCCCGCACCGTGACCACCCTGGCCGGGCTGCCCGGCGTCGCCGCCGCCGCGGGCCGGGTCGACGGCTTCGCCGCCGTCGCCGGCCGCGACGGCAAGCCCATCGGTGCCGGGAAGTCCTCCCAGGGCGGCAACTTCGCCCCGGCGGCGGACGGCAAGGACCCCGCCTACCGCTTCACCCGGGGGTCCGGCCCGACCGGCGACAACGCGATCGCCCTCGACGAGACCACCGCCGCGAGGGGCGGCTACCGCGTCGGTGACACCGTGCGCGTCGGCACGGACAAGGGCGCCGCCTCGTACACCCTCAGCGGAGTCTTCCGCACCGACGGGACCAAGCTCCCCTCCGGGGGCAGCCTGACGCTGTTCACCGGCGCCACCGCCCAGCGGCTCTTCCTCGAACCCGGCCGCTTCCAGCACATCGAGCTCACGGCCGCGCCCGGCACCGACGTGACGCGGCTCGTCGGCCGCGTCGAGCCGGTGCTGCCCAAGGGGACCACCGCGGTCACCGGGGCCCGGCTCGCCCAGATCAAGGCGAACCTCGCCACCACCGACAGCGACACCATGAGCCAGATCCTGGTGGGTTTCGCCGCGGTCGCGCTGTTCGTCGCCACCTTCCTCATCTCCAACACCTTCACCATGCTCGTCGCCCGACGCACCAGGGAGCTGGCCCTGATGCGGGCCGTCGGCGCCTCGCGCCGGCAGGTGCGCCGCATCCTGCTGGCCGAGTCCCTCCTCGTCGGCGCGATCGCCTCCGTGGCCGGCCTCGCCGTCGGCACCGGGGTCGCCGCCCTGCTCCAGACGCTCTTCGCCCCGGCCGACACCCCGGCCGCCCCGCTGGTCCTCACCCCGGGCACCGCGATCGTCTCCATGCTGGTCGGCACCCTCCTGCCCATGGTCGCCGCGTGGCTCCCGATCCGCCGGGCCATGGCCATCCCGCCCGTCGCCGCGCTCAGCGCGGCCGAGCCCACGGCGCCCGCGCGCGCGGGCTCCCTGCGCACCGGCATCGGCGCCGCGCTGGCGCTCACCGGCACCGCAGCGGTGGTGTACGGGGCCCTCACCACGGGGAAGGACGCCCGGACCGTCATCGGCCTCGGCGCGGCCCTCGCCCTGACCGGGGCGATCGCCCTCATCCCGCTGCTGTCCCGGCCGTTCGTCGCCCTGTTCGAGCCGCTGCTGACCCGCATCCACCCGGTGCACGGCGGCCTCGCCGCTCGCAACACCGTGCGCGACCCGCGCCGCACCGGCGCCACCGCCGCCGCGCTCGCCATCGCCCTCACCCTCGCCTCGGGCCTGTCCGTCCTCGGGGCCTCCGCCGCCCAGTACCTCGACCGCGCGACCACCCACGCCTTCACCGCCGACTACCTGGTCAAGCCCGCCGAGGGCGGGCAGCGGATGACCCCCGCCACCACCGCGCCCCTGAAGAAGCTGCCCGGCGCCACCCTCAGCCCGCTCAACCAGTCCACCGGATACCGCCTGGCCGGCACCTCCTCCGTCCTGACCGGCGTCGACCCCGCCGCCATCGGCCGGCTGCTGCGGTACGACGTGGTCAAGGGCTCCCTCGACTGCCTGGCGAAGGGCCAGATCGCCGTGGCCGACTTCAAGGCCCAGGAGGCGGGCTGGCACGTCGGCCAGACCCTCCCCCTCCAGCGTCAGGACGGCCGGCGCGGCACCGTCACCGTCGGCGCCATCTACCGGGCGGACCAGCAGAGCGACCTGATGCCCAGCATCACCGCACCCGACTCCCTCGTCGCCCGCTACGACTCCGCCCCGCACACCGCCGGGGTCCTCCTCGCCACGCACCGCGGTCCCGGCCGGGCCGCGCTCGCAGGCGTCACCCACGCCCTCGGCGACAACCCCGCCCTGACCGTCCTCGACCGGGAGGGCATCCGGGAGCGGGACAGCGGAGGCATCGGCGACCAACTCGACGTCTTCTACGCCCTGCTGAGCATGGCCCTGGCCATCGCCGCGCTGGGCATCGCCAACACCCTCGCCATGTCCGTCCTCGAACGCCGCAAGGAGATCGGCACCCTGCGCGCTCTGGGCCTGGACCGTGCCGGGGTGACCCGCATGATCCGACTGGAGGCCCTGCTCCTCGGCGCGCTCGGCGCGACCGTCGGCACGGTCATGGGCGTCTTCCTGGGCTGGGCGCTCGGGCGCACCCTCCAGGAGAGCGTCGTGGGCTACGAACTGGTCCTGCCCTGGGGGCGCCTCGCCCTCGGCGTGCTCATCGCCCTGGCGGGCGCGCTGCTCGCCTCGCTCTGGCCGGCGCGCAGGGCCGCCCGCGTCGACATTCCCGCCGCGACGACGGCGCAGTGACCACGCTCCCGGGACTGCGATCCGGATCTCCGCCCGCCCGGCTTCCCTCTGTCGCCTGCGGGCACTCCGAGAGATGATCTCTCCTCCGGTGGTCGGCGGCTGCCGGCATCGTGGCAGTCGCCGACCACCGTCGTGCCAGGCCCTGGAAGGACGCCCGCCGTGCCTTACGCCAAGACCCCCGACGGGGTCGACATCGCCTACCAGCTCCGCGGTGACGGAGCCCCGCTCGTCCTGCTCGCCGGCCAGGCGAACAACCACCGCTGGTGGGACGGCATCCGCGACGATTTCCACGTCACCCGCAGCACCCTCACGATCGACTACCGCGGCACCGGCGCGAGCGGCGCTCCCCGTACGCCGTACAGCACCGGGCAGTTCGCCCGGGACGTGGTCGCCGTGCTCGACGAACTGCACATCGACCGCGCGGACGTCTACGGCACATCCATGGGCGGGCGCGTGGCCCAGTGCGTGGCCGCCCATCACCCCGAGCGTGTCCGCTCGTTGGTGCTCGGCTGCACCTCGCCCGGCGGAGGGCACGGCATCGAGCGCGGCGACGACGTCCGCCGGTCCCTGGCCGGTACGGACCCGGAGGCGACGCGGCGGGCGCTGCTGGACCTGATGTACACACCGTCCTGGCTCGCGGCCCACCCCGGCCCGTACCGCACGCTGGGAGACCCCACCATGTCCGCGTACGCCCGGCGGCAGCATCTGGCCGCGAGCAACGGGCACGACGCGTGGGACGCGCTGCCCGGCATCAAGGCTCCCACCCTGGTGCTGCACGGCGGTGACGACCTCCTCAACCCCACCGCCAACGCGCCCTTGCTCACGGACCGCATCCCGGACGCCCGGATGGTGATCATCCCAAGGGCCAGGCACGCCTACTTCGAGGAGTTCCGCGACATCGCAGGACCTCTCGTACTCGACTTCCTCGACCGTGAGGTGCACGGGGCATGACCCGCTTGGACGGCCTTCCCGTCGGGGACGAACCGGGCCGCCGGGGCCATTTCGGCTGAGGCCGAAGTTCTTGGGGCCGCGTGCACCGGGCGGACATGCTGTTCTCCGGCAGCACACCGAGGAGGGCATCATGAGGAAGCTCCGCAACACAGTCGCCGTACTCGCCGCGGCCACCGCTCTCGGCGGCCTGGGCATCAGCACGGCGGTGGCCGCTCCACCGGCCGCCCCGGCCCGGATCATGGAGTCGCCGACGCCGGACTGTGCCGACAGGGGCGGGCGCGCCCCCTGTTACGAGTACCGGACGTGGTTCTGGACCTTCGCCAACTGCGAGGAGTACGTGAGGAACCACGAGGTGGACCCCGCGAAGTACGACGGACACGTCTGCGCGGTCTTCACGAACGGCGCGACGGTCGGGCTCTGGTACCACAAGTACCGCGACTGACCGGGGCGTTCGCGCAGGACCGGCGGGTCCCTGGCCGCTCCTCGGCCAGGGGCCCGTCGACGCTACTCCGGCGGTCGGTGGATCTCGCCCGTGCCCAGCGTGATCACGGCCCGGGGCCGCATGGGCCCCTCGCCGCGCCGGGAGAGGAGGACCACCTCCTCGACCACGGCCGACAGCGCGCCGAGCCGGACGGCGCACTCGGCGGCCAGACGCCGCGGGTCCCGGGTGCGGCCGAGGGACAGATGCGGGGTGAAGCGGCCGCCGCGCCCGCGGCACAGCGGGAACCGCGATCCCAGCTCCCGGTGGAGGCGGGCCCACGGCGCCGGGCCCGCCGCGGCCCGGACGGCGGTGGCGTGGCTGCCGCCGCCGGAGCGTCCATCGGCTCGGCCCCGCCGAAAACCCGGTTCCCGTCCACACTCCTATGATCCGGACCGCGTCCGATGCGCACGAGTCGACAGGCAGCGAGCCGCGGGCCCCACGCCTGCCAGCGCGCCCACCACGGGGCACGGCGCATGCGCGGCCCCCCGCGCCTGCCGCGGATCAGATGCTGCCTCCGGCCCGGCCTCTGTCGTCGATCGCCCATCGTGGCCGGGGCGGGAACGGAAGGATGCTGCTGCCGTCTGCGGGTGGCCGCAGTCCTGGAGAGGGAGTGGGGAGCCATGGGCAAGAAGTTCTCGTGGGGCAGGACGTTGGGGTGCGCGGCCTCGGTCGCGGCCCTGATGGCGGGGCCGGCGGCGCTTCCCGCAGCCGCGCACACGTCGGACGCGATCGTCAGCTGCGCGGGAAGCAACACCATCGAGTTCTCACCGGGGTTGTCGTTGCAGGCGCGGCGCACCCGGATCAGTGGCAGCGGTGCGTACAGCTGCCTATCGGCGGATCCGGATCTGAAATGGGGGAAGTCCGTCATCACCGGTGGCGGGTCGAACGGCTGCTTCGCCTCCGATGCGACCACCGTGGAGCACATCACATGGAACACCGGAGAGACGACCGCGGTCGTGTACCGACTGGGAAATGTGCAGCAAGTGGCGGGTCAAGCCGTCGTGTTGGTGACGGGCCGGGTGGCGTCGGGGAAGTTCGAGGGCAGGACGGTGACCTCTCCTGGGTTTCAGCTCACGGTCGATCCGCTGCGGTGCGCCTCCGCGAAGGGCGTACAGCTGATCACCGGGCCGTCGACGCTGCTGATCGTCTGACGGGAGTCGACGCCGCGTCCACTGTCACAGCCGACGGCCGGTCCGGGTGACCAGGTCCAGGACGTGTGCGACGTCGTCGTGGGTACTGGTGGGGTTGATGGTGCACATCCGCAGCACGGTGGCACCGCGCACACGGGTGGTCAGGATCAGGGCCTGACCGTCGGTGCACACCTTCCGGCTGATGCGTTCCTGGGCGGAGCCGGCATCCCAGCCCGGGGGCGCGTCCGCCGGGTGGTAGCGGAAGGTGACGATGGCGAGGCTGGGCGGGGTGACGAGCCTCAGCTCGGGGTGGGCCTCGATGAGCGCCCCGGCGTACTCGGCCAGGTCCATGCCGTGCTCGATGGCCTGCCGGAAGGCTCGGGCACCGAAGGTCTTCAGCGAGAGCCACAGTTTGAGGGCACGCAGGCCACGGCTCTGCTGCGGCCCGTAGTCGGAGAGGTTGACTTCGTCCCCCCGGGATTCGGCCGGGTCGAGATAGCCGGTGTCCAGGGCATGGCGTGCCATGCCGAAGGTGGCCGGGAGCAGCTCGGGCCGGCGCAGCAGGGCGCAGCCGATCTCGTAGGGCTGGAACAGCCACTTGTGCGGGTCGACGGTGAGGGAGTCGGCCCGGCGCAGGGCGCCGCGCAGGTGGTGACCACGGGTGGTGCCCGCGGCGGCCGCGCCGTGGGCGCCGTCGATGTGCAGCCACAGGCCCTCCCGTTCGCACAGGTCGGCAAGGTCGTCGAGGGGGTCGACGGCGCCGGTGCCGGTCGTGCCGAGGGTCGCGACGACGCCGAAGGGGCGACGGCCCTCGCTCCGGTCCTGGTCGATCCGCCTGGCGAGGGCGGTGGCGTCCAGCCGTAGGCCGTCGGCGGCGGGGATGACGGAGAGTTGCTCCCGGGTGAGGCCCAGGAGGTGGACCGCACGGGCGATGGAGGGGTGGGCCTGGGAGGAGCAGTAGAGGCGGGCGTGGGCCCGGTCGCCGTCGAGGTGGTGGTCCCGTGCGACGGCCAGGCAGGTGAAGTTGGCCATGGAGCCCCCGCTGACGAACAGGCCGCCGTGGCTGTCGGGGAGGCCCAGGAATGTCTTGAGCCAGCCGAGGGTGGTCAGTTCGATCCGGGTGGGCCCGGCGCCCACGAGCCAGGCTCCGGGGACGGACAGATAAGCGGAGGCGAGCGCGTCGGCGAGTACGGCCGGGAAGTTGCCGGTGGAGGGCACGAAGGCGAAACAGCGCGGGTGGTCCAGGCGGGTCGCCCGGTCGAGCGCGTGACGCGTGACGTGGTCGAGAAGGGCGCACACGTCCTCGGTGCCGCGCTCGGGGAGAGGCTCTTCCAGGGCGGCCTTGAGGCTGTCGGGTGAGGGTACGCGGAAGGGCGGCCGGTCGCCGGCCGTGGTCATCCGGTCGATGATCAGGTCGATGGTGTGGCCGCCGGCCTCGCGCATCCGCCGCTCGTCCAGGCGCAGGAAGGGAGATTCCGCTTCGAGTGGCCCGGGGCGGCCTTCCGGATGTGCCGGCCCGGTCCGGTACCACTGGTCGAAGCCGGCGATCCAGTCCCGGGCTGCCGGGCTCGGGCGGGGGCGGGGCTCCAGCGCGGCGACCGGCCGACGGAACTGGAGGAGGGCCAGCTCCTGGCCCGCGGTGACCGGTCCCGGGTGGGCGATGGCCCACCACAGCGCCTCGTCGTCGGCGAGGCGGGCGACGTCGGCCGGTGCGGGGAGCGGGCCGGTCACTCCGTGGCCGTTCTTGCGGTAGCGCCCTGTGGCCGCGAGGCCGTGGACGGTGGTTTCCCTGGGCGCGTGCACGACGAGTTGGCTCTGGCGCGGCCCCGGTGGGAACGCCCTGGCCGACGGCGGCGGAAGAGCGGGGAGGAGGAAGGCCAGGATGTGCAGGCCCAGGGAGGGCAGCAGTCCCGCGGCGCGCTCGGTGGCCTGGACCAGGGAGACCACGGTCTGGAAGCGGGGGTTGACCTCGATGGCCAGCAGCCGGCCCTCGTCCGCCACCAGATCCAGGCCGAACACGCCGCGGAAGCCGCGCCCGCGCAGCACCTCGCCCACGCGCCGGGCGGCCTGGCGTGCCTGCTCGTACAGGCCCTCCGGCAGGTCGCGCGGGTGTACGAGCTGATTGCCGCAGTGCGCTCCCCAGGGTGCGGCCAGTTCCGGGATCCCCACCAGCTGGTGGGACACCGCCGAGACGACGGTCCTGTCCGGTCCGGCGCAGGCGGTGACGGTCAGGGAGATCCCGGGAGAGTAACGGCTCAGCTTGACCTGCTGGTCCGGCCAGGAGTCCAGGCAGGTCTGCAGGCTCGCCGGTGAGTCGACGAGGACGGTCCCCCGGCCGATGAGGTTGTTCTCCCGCCGCTGGGCGACCGCCTGCCGCCATTGGTCGTTCCAGTACGTTTCGGCCGGCCCGCGCCCCGTCGCGGGGACGACCAGGGACGGTGGGGCGGGCACGCCGGCCGTCGCGAACAGTCCGATGGCGCTGATCTTGTCGGCGGCCCAGGCGGTGACGCCGAGGTCCGGTGCGAGCAGACGGTAGCCGTACGTTCTCGCCCAGGTGCGGGCGTTGGTGCCGTGCTCGGGGGCGAAGGACACACAGACGCGGCGCGCATCCGGGGTGCCCGGCCGGTGACCTGGCGGAGGCTCGGGCAGCGACCGGAACGCGGAGACCGGCTCATGCCTGAGCCAGGCGGGCATCGGCTGGAACGACGCGCTCAGGAACGGGCAGTGGTCCAGCCACACGACCTCGTCGACCGTGTCGGCCAGGATCTCAAGCCCTGTGTCCACGTCGACGCCCTCGATGTCTCCGGCAGTCGGGGAGGCGATGCTGCGGTACTCGGTCATGTGCTGGTGTTCCGCCCCTCTTCGCGGACGAGATGCTGTCGGCGGAGCGAACTGCCTTCGGGAACGCAGCGCTCGCAGATCTTCACGTGATTTCTCCGGTTCCGCCGTTGTGCCGCCCGTAAGGAAGCTTCCACCCGGCGGATCGCGTCAATGGCGTCACTCTCCGGCGGGAGGTTTTGGAGAGCGCGTCCGAGCGTGCGCAGCCGGTCCACCATCACGTGGTGTTCCCGGTTGAAGACTCCGGAGAATCCCGGCGCGACGAAGGGGGGTTCCATGGTCGGCCGGATCTCGGTCCGGTACACGGAGGAGGGGAAGTCCGAGGCGTAGGTCATGGCGGCGGTGGCGGCCTCGTACAGCGCCCGCAACCGTTCCATTCCACTGACCAGGGACGGCCACCGGTAATCGCGCGCGGCGGCCACGATCTCGTCCAAGGTGGTGTTCATGACGGTGAGCAGCAGGTGGAAAAGCTGATGCCCCAGCTTCCAGCGCCGCAGCGCGTCGACTTGGCCGTCGGCCGGCACCGCCGTCATCGGCGCGGAGGGCTCCGCGCAGGTTCCAGGATGAGTCACTCCGGGCGCGGTACGTGTCCAAGACAGCAGCGTGGCGTGTGACGCGAGCAGCAGGCCGGTCAGAATGGCGGCGCGCTCCTCCTCGTCAAGGCCGGTACGGGGGAGGTCGTCGAGGACGGCCGCCTGGAGTTCCAGGCAGCCGCGGGTCCAGGCGGCCAGGTCCGGCGCGTCGCGTGAAATGTGGAAGTACCGCTCGTAGTCGGCTTCGCCACCGCTCGGCGCTGCTCCGGGGATCCGTGAGTCGTCCGGAATGCTCAGTGGATTCAACAGCGCGTCACCCGGCAGGGCTTCGCGGGATCCCGTACTCATGTGCCCACTCCTCCAGCGGAGTTCGGGTCGAATCCTTCGCGAGGCCCTCCACGCGTGGGTGCAGGCGCTCCAGGTAGAGCTCGCTCTCGGGTTTCATCAGCACGCTGCGCAGGATGTGCGCGTGGCCGGTGTCCACGATGACGTCCGAATGGCGGGCGGTGAAGTCGGCTGCTCCGATACGGGCGGTGCTGAGGAATACGGGGTCCTCTTCGGCATTCATGCCCCGGCGCATCACGTCATTGCTGGTCGCGCCGATACGGGACAAGGCGGCGGGCGTGCAGGACGGGTAATACGTCACGATGTCGAGTTCGGGTGGCTGGTACAGCTCCAGGTGCGGGGACTCCTCGATCAGCCCGGCCCAGCGCAGGGCGGCCCGGCGTCCGGCCGCGAGCACTCCGCCCAGCCCTTTGCGGCTGAGGGGCAGCAGTTCGAGGGTCAGCCACAGGGCGGCGGCGGACGCGCCGGACCGTGAGCACTCGAGACTGATCTCCCCCAGGTGCGGCCGGTCGGACGTGAAGTAGGTGTAGGGCGAATCGTGCCGGTAGAACCGGGCGATGTCCGGATCACGAAAGATCACCGCTCCGCAGCCGTACGGCTGCAAGCCGTGCTTGTGCGGGTCGATCACCACGGAGTCGCAGTGGGCGATCGCCTGCCAGGCTTCCCTGGTCACCAGCGCGCCAGGAGGTTCGTCGTCCGCGAGGAGAGCGAAGAAGCCGCCGTAGGCGGCATCCACGTGGACGCGCGCACCGTGCCGCCGCGCCAGCGGCACGATGCGGTGGAGCGGGTCGACGGCACCCAGCGCCGTGGTCCCGGTGGTGGCCACGACGGTCCCCACGGTTCCGGTGGACAGCACACGCTCCAGCGCGGCCGTGTCCATCCGCCCGCGATCGTCCGCGGCCACCATGTGCACCTGTACGCCCAGCAGATGGCACATCCGGGTATGGGTGTAATGCCCCTCGACGCCGACCGCGACGCCCTTGCCGGGATGGCTCTCCCGGGCGACGAACAACGCCTCCAGATTCGCCTGGGTGCCGCTGCTGGTGAGGTGCCCCAGATGCTCCTCGAAGCCGAACATGGCCGCGAGCCGGTCGACCACCTCCTCCTCCATGGCCGAGGTGGCCGGACCACCGTCCAGCGCATGGTTGTTGGAATTCACGAGCATCGCCGCGAGATAACCGGCGACGGCGACCGGGTGCGGCGGTTTGAGCATCTGACCGGCATAGCAGGGGTGGAAGAAGGGGTAACTGCCGCGCAGTCGGGCGGTCAGCTCCTCGAACGCCGCGGCGCAGGCGCCCTCTTCCACCGCCATGGCGGGATGGGCCGCGTAGTCGGCGTACGACTGCGTCCACGCCCGGAAATCCTCCACCCCTCGCTCGAGCCAGTACCTCAGCTCCATCCCCACCCCCGGTGCCCGGCTGCCCCCGACCGTGGTAACCGTAGTCACGGCAAATCGCCCAGCCGGGCTGATCATTGAGACAATCACCTGAAGGACGGCAAACCCGGTCCGGCAGGTTTACCCTCCGGCGCCCTGTCCCTCCGGCGGCCGGTGGTCAGTCGCGGGGCAGCCACTCCGGGCGGCAGGCGCCGCGCGGGAGGAGGATCTGCCGGTAGGCGCCCGGGGTTTCGGACATCCGCACCTGGTCGGTGACGCCCTGGTAGTGGCCGAGCGGGGTCTGCGCGGTGAAGGTCTCCGGGGCGGGGTAGGCGTGTTCCTCGCCGGTGCCGGCGATGGCGGTGGCGTACGCCTTGTCGAAGACGCCCATGCTCAGGATCCACAGGGCGACCCGGGACAGGGAGACGTGGACGCGGTAGCTGCCGCCGTCGACGGCGCGGCGGCGCAGGGCCTCCACGATGCCGGCGGTCATGAACCACGAGACCAGGTAGTCGTTGACCACCGTGATCGGCGGCAGGGCCGGCTTGTCGCCGTCGCCCTCCAGGTGCAGCAGCCCGGTCAGCGCGCCCGCGGTCTGGTCGAAGCCGAGGTAGTCGGCCCAAGGGCCGCTCCTCCCGTTCAGCGAGACGGTCGCGTACACCAGGCCCGGCCGCCGGGCGATCGCCTCGTCCTCCGAGAGCCCGACGGACTCCAGGAAGCCGGGGCGGCGGTTGGCGAAGAAGACGTCGGCCCCCGCCTGGAGTTCATGGATGCGGGCCAGGCCCTCGGGGGTGTACGGGCTCACGGTCGCCGAGCGGACGCCGACGTTGGCCGTACGGTACGTGACGTCGTGCTCCAGCTCGTTGGGCCGCCAGAGGTTGAGCACGTCGGCCCCGTGCAGGGCCAGCGCCCGGCCGGCGCCGGCGCCCGCGATGATGTGGCCCATGCCCAGCGCCCGCACCCCGTCCAGCGGCGCCGTCGCCCCCTCGGGCAGCGGTTCGGGCGCGCTGTCGCCGACGCGCGTGATCTCCACCAGCGGCATGTGCGCGAGGTGGTCGGTGTATTGACGCTCTGTCAGGATCTCGCTCGGTGTGCGGACCATGGGCATCACCGCACCGGCCTCGGCCCCTGCCCGCTCCAGCTCGCGGGCGTCCCACTTGGCGACGGCGGCGGCGACGGCCTCGGGTATCTCCGGTGCGCCCAGCAGCTTCTGCGCGGCCTGCTTGATGTTGGGGTAGATGTTGAACGGCATCATCCAGCGCCCGTCGGCCGTCCGGTAGAACGCGTTGGCGTAGGCCATGTTGGGGATCGACGGAGTGCCGGCGGGGTAGCCGTTGAGCAGCTCCCACTTCTGGTCGTAGAAGGGGCAGAGCCGATGCGGGCCCACCCGCAGGTCCATCGCGATGTCCTGGCCCGGGCCGCCGCGCTGCCGCCACAGCGCGGCGACGGCGGCGGACTTGGCGACGAGGGCGATGCCGGAGGCGGCGCCGAGCCGCAGGGTGCTGGGCACCACCGGGTCGGCTCCGTAGTACGTGATCGTGCCGCCGGTGTCCTCGGGTCTGAGCCCGATGCCGGCCAGGACGTCGGCGGTTTCGGCGTGGACGTCGAACGCGTCGTCCGTCGCGGGGGCGGCGATCGCCTGGGTGATCCTGTCGGTGAGAGACATGGTGTGCGTCGTTTCCCGGTGGGTGAGGTTCGGTGAGGGGTCAGTCGCGGGTGGGGGCGGGTGTGTCGGGGGCATCGCCGAGGACGCGCATCAGGGCGACCTGCGCGCGGTCGCGGCGGGCGGCGAGCTCACCGACCGGCACATCACCGAAGGCCTGCCGGGCCTGCTCGGTCAGCCGGGCGACGGTGGCCTCGTCGAAGGCGGGGCTGCCCAGGCCCGGCCACGTGGCTTCCATGGCGCGGCCGAGGTGCTCGATGAAGTGCGGCAGGCCGCCGGGGCCGCCGCCGAGGTGGAAGGTGCGGAAGGGGCCCGCCACGGCCCAGCGCAGACCGATGGAGGCGGTGACGATGTCGTCGAGCTCCTGCTCGGTCACCACGCCTTCGGCCACCAGATGCACGGCCTCGCGGAAGAGGGCGGACTGCAGCCGGTTGGCGACGAAGCCGGGGATCTCCTTGTGCAGGACCTGCGGCCGCTTGCCCAGCGCCGCGTAGAAGTCGCGGGCCCGCTCCACGGTGGCCGGGGAGGTCCGCTCGCCGGGCACGATCTCCACCAGCGGCACCAGGTGCGGCGGGTTGAAGGGATGGCCGACGACCAGGCGCTCGGGCTGCCGCATCGCCCGCGCGACGGCGGTGGCCGGGATGCCGGAGGTGGAGGTGGCCAGCAGCGCGTGGGCGGGCGCGGCCCGCTCGACGGTCCGCCAGATCTCCTGCTTGACCTCCAGGCGCTCGGGCCCGTTCTCCTGGACGACGTCGGCGTCCGCGACGGCGGTGGCGAGGTCGGCCTCGAAGCGCAGCCGGCCGGTCAGGCCCTCGGTGGGCAGCCCGAGCGCGGCCAGGCCCGGGACGACCTCCTCCAGGCCGTCGAGGACCAGCTTCTCCACATCGGGGCGCGGGTCGCTGACGACGACGTCCATGCCGTGGGCGAGGAACAGGCCGGCCCAGGAGATGCCGATCACCCCGCCACCGATGATCGTGGCCCGCCGGTACGCGCCCTGGAGGCGGGCGGCGTCCGGGGCTGCCGCTTCAGTGCTGTTGTCCATGGTCTTCACGCTTCTCCTGATGTCTGTGGTGCCGGCGGTGTCGGGAGGGAGCCCTCAGCCGGCGAGGTAGTCGTGGACCGCTTCGGCGGGGCTGAGGGTGAGGTCGGCGACGATGTGGCTCGCGCCGACGACCTCCAGGACGGGCAGGTCGGCGAGCGGCGCCAGCGCGTGGGCGAAGAGCTGCAGCCGGGCCGGGCCGCGGAACGCGCTCTTGACCGTGATGTCGTCGATCCGAGTACGGACCAGCTCGCAGATGCGCGGTGTGCCGTCGTAGCCGAGCGCGGTCTTGACCATGAACGTGGGCGTACGGATCTCCGCGCGGGCCTCGTCCGGGTCCATCGGGTCGTGCTTGTAGCCCATGGTCGCGGTGGCCACCCGCAGCGAGCCGTAGTCGAGGGTGCCGACCAGCGTGTCGGAGTCGACGCGGAGCACGGGGGAGCCGAACTTCTTCGGGTACGCGCTCAGTTCGCGGCCGCTGGTGATCGCCGGCACACTGTCGACGTACATCGCCAGGTTGAACTCGCCGTGCTCGCCGTCGTGTTCGACGGCGATGAGCTGACCGGCCTCGGTGTAGTCGCCCAGGCCCGTCACGTCCGGCATCCGGATGACCTCGAAGCGGACCAGCGGCTCGGTGACGGTCAGCGGCTCGGGGACGATCCGGCGCAGGGCCTCGGGGTCGGTGCGATAGGTGATGTTGAGGTACTCGCGGTCGGTGAACCGGTAGCGGGTGGGGGCGTAGGCAGGCGCGTTCACCGGGGTGGTGAACAGGCGCGCGACGTCTTGCGAGCGCATCGGAGTACTCCAGGGAGACCGCTGCGGCACCGCGGACGGAGGCCTGCCGGCTCGGCGCCGCACGGCTCCCACAGCGTCTCCCGACTCGGGGATTCTCGGGAGGGGAAGGAGCGCCGGGCTCATCGACCGGAGCTCCACGACCGAGTGAACGCCCCGAGCGGGATGTCTGTCCAATATATGTTTTCGTAGATCGAGATATGGTTGACCATATGGAACTGACCAGGCGCCTCCTCGAGCAATTCCTGACCGTGGTCGACGAGCAGCACTTCGGCCGGGCCGCGGAACGCCTCTCAATGAGCCAGCCACCCCTCAGCCAGGCCATCCAGCGCCTGGAACGGGGCATCGGCGCGCCCCTCCTGGAGCGCGGGCCGCGCGGTGTGCGCCCGACCCCCGCGGGCACGGTCTTCGCCAAGGACGCACGGCGGATGCTCAACCTCCAGGACGCCGCCCTCGAACGCGCGCGCCGCGTCGCACACGGGCTGGAGGGCGACGTGCGGGTGGGGTACGTCAGCATCCTCAGCCACCGCTATCTGCCCCGGCTGCTGCGCACGGCCGCCCGGGAGATGCCCGGCCTGCGGATCAAGCTCCGCCAGGACTCCTCGGCCTCCGTCGCGGAAATGGTCGCCTCCGGCGCCCTCGACCTGGGGTTCCTGCGCGACCCCGCACCCGTACCGGCCGACCTGATCACCCGGGACGTCGCCGTCGAACGCCTCGCCGCCGCGCTCCCCACCGACCACCGGCTGGCCGGCGAGGAGACGATCGGGCTGGCGGACCTGCGCGAGGAGGACTTCGTCCTGCCCGACGCCGCGGCACTGCCGTCGCTCGCGCAACAGCTCCAGCTCGCCTGCCACGAAGTGGGCTTCACCCCCCGCCTCCGGGCCACCGCCGACGACGTCACCGGCCTGTTCAGCTACGTGGCCTCCGGGCTGTGCGTCAGCGCCCTCCCCGAGGAACTGAGCGAATTCGCCCTCGCCGGAGTCACCTTCGTACCGCTCCGCGGCACCTCACCCAACCTGGACACCCACGTCACCGCCGTCCTCCGCCCGGACGCGGACGCCGCCGTGCAGAAGCTGCTCGATCTGATCACCCGTCACATGCCCGGCTGAGGAACATCGGCCGACCGCTCACACCGGCGCCGCGACCACAAGCAGGCACAACGCGGAAAAGGCCGCCCTCGCATCTCTGCGAGAACGGCCTACGACCTGCGAAAATCGCTGGTCGGGACGGCGGGATTTGAACCCACGACCCCTTGACCCCCAGTCAAGTGCGCTACCAAACTGCGCCACGTCCCGGTGCTTGTCCAGCTCGGGTTTTTCCCCTTGCCGACCGCGCACGAGAACAATACCGCACATCAGCGGGTGGCCGCGCACGGCTTTCGGGCCGGGGTGGATCATCGATGGGGGTTGACCTCAAGTTTGGTCAAGGTTGCACGCTGATCCACATGAACACCGCACCGGCCGGATCGGCCCCATCGATCACATCGGACACATCGATCGCGTCCCACACCTACACCTACGACGACCTCCCGCGTCTCATGACGCTCATGAGCGGCGACGAGAAGCACGGGCCCGCCGCGACCTCGACGCTCGACGCGCTCTGGGTGCTCTACGACCGTGTCCTGCAGGTCTCCCCGGAGCTGCGGGAGGCGCCGGGGAGGGACCGGTTCCTGTTGTCCAAGGGGCACGGGCCCATGGCGTACTACGCGGTGCTCGCCGCCAAGGGGTTCTTCCCGGAGGAGTGGCTGAGCGGCTTCGGGGCGTACGAATCGCCGCTCGGGCACCATCCGGACCGGGTGCTGGTGCCGGGCGTGGAGATC
The DNA here is from genome assembly GCF_039521185.1 of Streptomyces blastmyceticus. Lineage (NCBI taxonomy): Bacteria > Bacillati > Actinomycetota > Actinomycetes > Kitasatosporales > Streptomycetaceae > Streptomyces > Streptomyces blastmyceticus. Next base: position 650,331 of record NZ_BAAABW010000026.1, read on the forward strand.
GGCAGCGGCTCGCTGGGGCACGGCCTGCCGCTGGGCGTGGGGACGGCGCTGGGGCTGCGGGCCCAGGGCAGGGGCGAGGCCCGGGTGTGGGTGCTGATCGGGGACGCCGAGCTCGACGAGGGCAGCAACCACGAGGCCATCGCCTACGCCGGGGCCGCCGGGCTCGGCGCGCTCCACACGGTGGTCATCGACAACGTCTCGGCCACCCACGGCTGGCGCGGCGGGATCGCGTCCCGGTTCGAGGCGGCCGGGTGGTCCGCCACCACCGTCGACGGCCATGATCACGAGGCCCTCCACGCGGCCTTCACCGCGCCGCACCCCGGCAGGCCCCACGCCGTGGTCGCCCGCGTCGCCCCCAAGAACGCCTGAAGCCCGGAAGGCATCCCCATGGACACCATGCGTGAGCGTTTCACCTCCACCCTCCCCGAGCTGCTCGACACCGACCCCCGCCTCGCCCTGGTGCTCGCCGACATCGGCGCGGCCGGATTCGTGGAGGCGCAGCTCGCCCACCCCGACCGCGTGATCAACGTCGGCATCCGGGAGCAGCTGCTCATCGGCACGGGGGCGGGGCTGGCCCTGACCGGGATGCGGCCGGTCGTGCACACCTTCGCGAGCTTCCTCGTGGAGCGCGCCTTCGAGCAGGTCAAGCTGGACTTCGGGCACCAGGGCACGGGCGGGGTGCTGGTCAGCGCGGCGGGCTCGTACGACTGGCCGGCCGGTGGATACACCCATATGTCGCCCGGGGACATCGCGCTCCTCGACACCCTCGACGGCTGGACCGTGCACGTCCCGGGCCACCCCGACGAGGCCGAGACCCTGCTGCGGCAGGCGGTCGCGGCGGGGGACGACCGGGTGTACGTACGGCTGTCGGTGCACTCCAACGCGACGGCCCGGCCGGTCGGCCACGGGTTCCACACCGTGCGCGAAGGGCGCGGCGGGGTGGTCGTGGCGGTCGGGCCGATGCTGGACAACGTGCTGGCGGCGGTCGAGGGGCTGGACGTGACCGTGCTGTACGCGGCGACGGTACGGCCCTTCGACGGCGCCGCCCTGCAGGCGGCGGTCGGCAAGGTCACCGGGGCGGGCGGCGGCGCCGATGTCGTCCTGGTCGAGCCCTACCTCGCCGGCACGTCCGGCACCGCCGTGAACGACGCCCTCGCCGACGTGCCGCACCGCGTGCTCGGCCTCGGCATCGGCCGGCGGGAGCTGCGCCGCTACGGCTCGATCGACGAGCACCTCGCGGGGCAGGGTCTGGATCCCCGCTCGCTCCGTGAGCGGATCGCGTCCTTCCTGAAGCGGTGATTCCTGAGGCGGTGATTCCTGAATCGGTGAGCGGCGGTCCGGCGCGTCGGCGATGCGACCGGACCGGCGCGGTGTTGACCGACCGACCACCCCCCGTGCAACCATCGAGGCCGTCCCGATTCCAGCTCGCGCACCACGCAACTCCCCCGCCACAGGAGGACAGTTGGACACCCCCGGCCCGGTCGGCGCACCTCCCTTCGTCCTCTCACCGCTCTCCCGGCGCAGATTCCTGCAGGCCGCGGCCGGTACCGCCGCGGCTGCGGGGGTCCCCGCGACCCTCCCCGCGGATGTCGCGGCCGCGGCCGTCCCCCACGCGCCGCCCACGGCCCTGTCCTTCACCGCCGCCACCAACGGCTCCGCCTCCCTCTCCCCGGCCGGCGACCGGCTGATCGCCGAGGTGCAGAACACCCTGTGGTCCGTCCCCCGCGAGGGCGGTGACGCCGTCGCGATCACACCCGCCGACCTCGAACCCACCCGTCCCGTCCACTCCCCCGACGGCAGGACGCTCGCCGTCTGCGCCTACCGCGGCGGCGGCTTCCACCTCTGGACGCTGCGGCCCGACGGCTCCGGGCTGCGGCAGCTCACGGACGGGCCGTGGGACGACCGCGGTCCCGCGTGGTCGCCGGACGGCACGCGGATCGCGTTCGCCTCCGAGCGCGGCGGCGATCCGGTGGCCGGGAGTCCGTACCGGGTGTGGGTGGTGGACGTACGGACCCGTACGCTCACCCGGATCAGCGGCCTGACCGGCCAGGACGGGCCGTTGCAGGACGGCGCCTGGGAGGACTTCGACCCGGTGTGGTCGCCGGACGGCAAGCGGCTGCTGTTCGTCCGCGCGCGCGTCGCGGGCACCGCGCTGGAGGCGCGTACGGTCGTGTCGGTGGCGTCCGACGGCCGGGGCGCGGTGCGCACGGAGCACACCGAGACGGCCGCCGCGCAGGTGATGACACCTGCCGTGTCGCCGGGCGGCAGGCTGGCGTATCTGCGGACGACGGCCGCGCCCGGCGCGTCCTGCACGCTCGTCGTGGACGGTGCGGCCGTGGCGGTCGAGGGGGACGTGCAGCCCGTACCGCCGCGGTGGGTGTCGCGCGACGAGCTGCTCCTGACCGTGAGCGGCGAGTTCCGGATCGTCCGGCCCGGAGGGACGGAGGCCAAGGCCGTCGCCGCGGCCGTCGCCATCCCCTTCACCGCGAAGCTGCCGCTGGACCGGCCCCGCTACCGCGTCAAGCGGTACGACTTCGAGAGCGGCGGCGTGCACAAGGCGCGGGCCCTGCACCTGCCCGCACTGTCGCCCGATGCCCGGCAGGTGGCGTTCGCCGCGCTCAACTCGCTCTGGATCGCGGATATTTCCGGTGGACGGCCGCGCAAGGTCGTCGGCGCCGAGCCGACCCGCTATCTGCTCGGACCGGCCTGGGCCCGCGACGGGCGGTCGCTGGTCTACGCCGACGACCGCGACGGGCTGCTGGCCGTGCGCCGCCGTGACCTCGCCTCCGGCGAGGAGACGCTGCTGGCCGACGGGGGCCGGGTCTTCCCCGCGCTCTCGCCGGACGGGACGCGGCTGGCCTGTCTGGACATGTCGGGCAATCTCCTGGTGCGCGATCTCGCCGCCGGTACGGAACGGGTGCTCGCGGCACCCCTGGGCGCGGGCGGACTGCCCGGCAGACCGAGCTGGTCGCCCGACGGCCGCTTTGTCGCGCTGTGCGACCGCAACCGGCTCAACCAGCGGTTCCGCGAGGGCTACAACCTCATCCGGGTGCTCGACACCGCCGACGGCAGCAGCCGTCTGCACGCCATCGCGCCGCACGCCTCGATCGCCGACCGCTACGACTCCGGCCCGGTCTGGTCGCCGGACGGCCACCACATGGCGGTGATCCACGAGTCGGCGCTGTGGCTGCTGCCCGTGCACGCCGACGGTACGCCCGACGGCGAGCCGCGCCGGCTGACGGACGAGGCGGCCGACCACCCCTCCTGGTCCGCGGACTCCCGCCGGCTCCTGTATCTGTCGGCGGGGCGGCTGCGGCTGCTGGACGTGGCGGACGGCTCGGCCCGTACGGTCCCGGTCTCGCTCGACTACCGGCGGCCGACCCCCGCGGACACGGTCGTGCGCGCCGGGAGGTTCTGGGACGGCACGGGCGAGACGGTGCGGGAGGACGTCGACCTCGTGGTGCGCGACGGCCGGATCGCCGCCGTGGAGCCGCACCGGGCGCGGCGGGCGGCCCTGCGCACCGTCGACGCCTCACGGCACACGGTGATCCCCGGGCTGTGGGACGCGCACACGCACCCGTGGCAGAGCACCTACGGCGGCCGGCAGACGGCTCTGCAGCTGGCGTACGGGATCACCACGGCGGTGTCGCTCGGCGGCTTCGCCTACGAGCAGGCCAGGATCCGCGAGGCCGTCGCGGCGGGGGCGCTGGCCGGGCCCCGGCTGCTGGCCACCGGGGAGCTGCTGGACGGAGCCCGGGTCGCGTACAGCATGGGCCGCGCGCACCGCACCCGCGAGGGGCTGCGCAGGTCGCTGGAACGGGGGGCCGGACTCGACTGGGACTTCGTCAAGACGTATGTGCGCGCGCCGGGTTGGGTGATGGAGGAGGCCGCGCGGTACGCCCACGAGCGGCTCGGGGTGCGGGCGGGCAGTCACCTCTGCTCGCCCGGCATACAGCTGGGGCAGGATCTGACGACCCATCTCCAGGCCACCCAGCGGCTTGAGTTCGGGCACGCCACAACGGCGACGGGCCGCGCGCAGCAGGATCTGGTGGAGATCTACACCCGTGCGGGCTTCCATATGATCGCCACGATCTTCACCTCGGTGCCGCTGCTGGGCGAGGCCCCGGCCCTGGCGGAGGATCCCCGGGTGACGCGGCTGATGCCGCCGTGGGACGAGGCGGTCGTGCGCCAGACGGCGGCGGCCGCGCCGACCGCGGATCAGCTGACCGCGCTGGAGCGGGAGATCGACGTCTACCGCCGGATCCTGACCGGCGGCGGCCTCGTCGCCCTCGGCACGGACGCGCCGCTGGTGCCGGTCGGGCTGTCCCTGCACCTGGGGCTGCGGGCCCTGCACCGGTACGGCCTGTCGGCGGCGCAGGCGCTGCGGACAGCGACGGTCCTGCCGGCGCGGGCGTTCGGCGCGGAGCGGGAGCTGGGCACGCTGGAGGCCGGGAAGCTCGCCGATGTGACGATCGTGGACGGCGACCCGTTCACGGACTTCGACGCGCTCGTGCGCACGGTGTCGGTGCTGCGCGGAGGGGTGCCGTTCGAGCAGGCGGAGCTGGTCGGGGCGTACGGCGGAGCGGGCGACCGCAAGACGTACGCCGCGCGCTCGCACAGCCAATGGCTGGAGGTCGGGCGGCAGTTGCGCCGCGACTCCTGCTGCGACATGGAGCTGCCGCACTTCTGACGGCAGCCGCCCCGCGCGCCCGGGTGAGGGCGCGCGGGGAGCCGGGCGTCAACTCCCCTGCTACGCCCGTACGGTGGCCTCCACGGCTTCGGCTTCGGGCCGCTCCCGCGCCGGCTCGGGCGGGACGGTGACCGCGCGGGGCGCGATCGCCCGCCACCACGGGTCGGACGGCAGCTTGCCCGCGGGCTCGAAGGGCTGCCCCGGCGTGGGCGCGGCGACCTGCGCGCCCAGGCGGCCGGCCGCGGCGACCGTGCCCTCGACCGGCTCCTCCCAGGAGTGCGGCGCGAGGTTGAAGGTGCCCCAGTGGATGGGCAGCATGACGCCCCGCGCGGCCTCGCCCTGGAGGTCGGCATGGGCCCGCACGCCCTCCTCGGGGGTCATGTGGATGTCCGGCCAGAACTCGCTGTAGGCGCCGATCTGCACCATGGTCGCGTCGAACGGCCCGTACTGCTCGCCGATGTCCGCGAAGCCCGGGAAGTAACCGGTGTCACCGCTGTGGAAGATGCGGTGCTCGGGACCGGCGACCACCCATGAGGCCCACAGGGTGTGCTGGGTGTTGCGCAGCGCACGGCCGCAGAAGTGCCGCGCGGGGGTGGCGGTGAGGGTGAGGTCGCCCACCACGGTCGACTCGTGCCAGTCGAGTTCGGTGATCCGGTCGGCCCGTACGCCCCAGTGCTCCAGGTGGGCGCCGACGCCGAGCGGCACGGCGAAGCGGGCGCCCGTGCGGGCCAGGGCTCTGACCGTCGCCATGTCCAGGTGGTCGTAGTGGTCGTGGGAGATGACCACCACGTCCAGCCTCCCGACCTCGGCCAGCGGCACCGGCACCGGGTGCAGCCGCTTGGGCCCGGCGAACGCGAACGGCGAGCAGCGCGCCGACCACACCGGGTCGAACAGCACCCGGTGGCCGTCGATCTCCGCGAGCACGCTGGAGTGCCCCATCCACGTCAGCCGCAGCCCGGAGGCGGCGGGGACGGCCAGGTCGGCGACGGTCGTGGGGTGGACGGGCACGGTGCCCGCGGGGGTGCGGCGGGCCCGCTCCTCCTTGCGGAAGTACGTGGGCAGGAACTTCAGCAGCGAACCGGAAGGGGTGCGGTCCGCGGCCACGGGGTTGGTGAACACCCCGTCGACGAAGTTCGGCGACCGCCTGATGCGCTCCATCCGCTCCCCGGACGGATCCGCCCCGAACGCGGCCGGGCGCAGAGCGTCGAGCGGTGAGCTTTTCGGACGGAAGCCGGTCACGGCACCTCCAGGGCGGAAGCGGGCAGGTCATGCCATTATCTGCCCCTCCGCACCGGCACGCGGTGACCCCCTCCCGACGTCCGGGCCGCGCCCGCGCGAAATCCGCGTGCCGCCGCCCGGGCCCACCCCCGATTTCACGGGCCCGGACGGCGGCAGCGGAAGCATGCCCCACTGTGCAGGGTCACGGCCGCCGCCGCACGTGAATTTCCATGAACATGCCGAACGCGCCCCGTGCCCGGCCGGGTCCGCTCAGAGCCCGCTCACCCGGAGCGTGAGGTTCAGCCGTCCGGACAGCCCGAGCTCCGGCGGCGCGGTGCCCGGCAGGGTGCGGGGCACGCCGTGGAAGGCCCGGCGCGCGGGGCCGCCGAAGACGAAGAGATCACCGCTGCGCAGCTCGACATCCGTCCAGGGCCTGCCCCGGCCGCTCGCGGTGCCGAACCGGAAGACGCAGGTGTCCCCGAGGCTGAGCGAGACCACGGGGGCGTCGGACTCCTCGTCGCGGTCCTGGTGCATGCCCATCTTCGCGTCGGGGCCGTAGAAGTTCACCAGCGCGATGTCGTACGGGGGCGGGGCGGCCGACCCCGTACCGCCCGCCCCCGTACCGCCCGCCTCCGTTCCGTGCGCCTCCGTTCCGTACGCGTCGGCGACGGCCGCCCGCGCGAGCTCGCCCAGCCAGGGCGGGAACGGCTTCACGGGGGCGCCGTCGCCGTCCACGACGGTCCGGGCGTAGCCGTAGGGGAACCAGTGCCAGCCGAGGCAGACCGTCCGCACGGACATCTCCCCGCCGCTCGGCATCCGCACGGTCCGCAGTCCGGCGGGGGGCCTGGCCCATTCCCGGCAGGCGGCGAGCGTCCGCGCCTGGGCGGCGGGGGTCAGCCAGTCGGGCACGTGCACGGCGCCCGGGGCGATCTCGGCTCGGGGGCGGGGGAAGAGCGAGTCGTCCATACGACCAGCGTAGGTCGGCCTCCGCGCCCGGTCCGGGGGCGCCTATTCCGTGAGCAGCCGCTGCCGCAGCCGCTCCCTCACGGCGGTGGTGACCCCGAGGCCCTCCGCCAGATAGCGGTCGGCCGTGCCCCACGTCTCCTCGATCACCGCGAACGCGGCCGCGAGGTACTCCGCCCGCGCCTCGAACATCGGGGACAGCAGTTCCGTGATCTCCGGCGGCTCCGCCGCCTGCGGCCGCCGCATCCGGTAGCGCCGGTGCGGCGCGTTCGACTCCAGGTAGTCCGCCTCGATGGCCTCGCGCGGGACCCCGAGCGCGAGCAGCGTGACCGCGATCGACAGCCCCGCCCGGTCCTTGCCCGCGGCGCAGTGCATCAGGGCGGGCACGGCGTCGTCGGCGAGCAGGGCGAGGACGCGGCCGTGCTCGGCGGTGCGGGCGGTGATGATCTCGCGATAGCTCGTACACATCCGGTCCGCGCCCCGGGTGCCCGCCAGCACCTCCCGCAGCCGGTCGAGGTCCCGGGCGCGGACGAGTTTCCAGAACTCGGTACCGTGCGCGGGGTCGTTGAGCGGGATGTTCACGTTACGGACGCCGAGCAGTTCGACATCGGGGCCGTCGAGTTCGATGTCGGCCGCGTTGCGGAAGTCGAGGACCGTGTGCAGGCCGAGGGCGTCGAGGAAGCGCCGGTCCTCCTCGGTCGCGTGGGCGAGGTGGCCGCTGCGGAAGAGGACGCCGGGCCGTACGCGCCGCCCGTCGGCGGCCGGAAGGCCGCCCAGGTCACGGAAGTTGCGGACCCCCGCCAGCTCGGGCTCGGTGGACGGGACATGCGGCGTCTGCGTCACGGGCGCTCCCAGGTTCGGCCGTCGACGCTGGTCGTCGACGAGGCGACTGACTGATTGGCTGAACGACTTTACGACAACGGTTGTACGGGCAATCAGCTCTCGCGGGCACCCGCGCCGACGTATTCCGGTTGGGTCGATATTGCCGGGGTGGGATACATCACTGCACGTCAACCCCTGGTTACGGTGGCGTAAGTCACTCCCGGAGGTGAAAGATGTGCTGACGTGGCAGACGATTCGCAAGCATTCAGCAAGAGCACAATCGGGTCGTACGCAGCCGTCGGGGACAGCTTCACCGAGGGTGTCGGGGACCCGGGGCCGGACGACGCCTTCATCGGCTGGGCCGACCGACTGGCCGTACTCCTCTCCGACCAGCACGCCGAGCACGCCTTCCGGTACGCCAACCTCGCCGTACGCGGCCGCCTCCTCGACCAGATCGTGGAGGAGCAGGTGCCGCGGGCGAAGGAGCTCAGACCGGATCTGGTGACGTTCTGCGCCGGGGGCAACGACATCCTGCGGCCGGGCAGCGACCCGGACGACGTGGCCGAGCGCTACGAGGCGGCCGTCGTCGACCTCGCCGGTTCGGTCGGCACGGTGCTGGTGTGCACCGGCTTCGACACCCGGGGCATGCCGGTCCTGCGCCATCTGCGGGGCAAGATCGCGACCTACACCGCCCATGTCCGCGCCATCGCCGACCGGCACGGCTGCCCGGTCCTCGACCTGTGGTCGCTGCGCTCGGTCCAGGACCGGCGGGCCTGGAGCGACGACCGCCTGCACCTCTCGCCGGACGGGCACACGCGCGTCGCGCTGCGCGCCGCGCAGGTGCTGGGCCTTCAGGTGCCGGCCGACCCGGACCAGCCGTGGCCCGAGGAAGGGCAGCGGTCGCCCGCCGAGGTGCGCCGCGACAACATCCACTGGGCGCGCGAGCACCTGGTGCCGTGGATCGGCCGGCGGCTGCGCGGCGAGTCCTCGGGGGACCACGTGGAGCCCAAGCGGCCGGACCTCCTGCCGCTGTAGTGCCCCCGGCGGGTCAGTGGGGGAGCCGCCCGTGCGGCAGGTCGGCCCAGACGACGCGGCCACGGCCGCTGTCGTCGGGCCGGACCCCCCAGGCCTTCGACAGCACACCGACCAGCAGCAGTCCGCGCCCGCTCTCCTCGTCCGCGCCGCTGCACCGCGCCCGCGGCTCCGTCGCCGCGTGCCCCTGGTCGGTGACCTCTATGTGCAGGTGCGCGCCGCTCAGGCGCAGTTGACAGCCGACCTTCTCGCTGTCCGTGTGCCGCACCGCGTTGGTGAAGAGTTCCGACACCACCAATTGGGCGTCGTCGCACGCCACTTCGTCGATTCCCCACTCCCGCAGCTGCGCGGCGACTCGTCTGCGCGCCTCCGCCACCGAGGTGTTGAGAGCCGGAAAGTGAAAGGCGTCCTGAAGACGCGCGGCCGTGGAACTGCCGTAGCGTCCGAGCGAAGGTGCGTCATGGGAGGGGACCACTCCGCAACTATGTGCGATGCCGGTCATGTGTGGCAAGGTTCAATCTGTAATTTGCAGAATCGTCAGGGCAGTCTGTGTGCTCCGGGGGGTGCATGGCACACTGCGGGCATATGACAGCGACTGACGGCACGGAGGGGGAACAACAGTGGCGGACGCGCGGCCGACAGGCGCACCGACCGTCCTTCGGGTCGTACTCGGCAAACGACTTCAGGACCTCCGCGAGAAGGCCGGGCTGTCCTATGAGGACGCGGGCCGCGCGCTCGATGTGACCCATGCCACGATCCGCAGAATGGAGAAGGCCGAAGTCGGCCTGAAACTCCCCTATGTGGAGAAGTTGCTGTGCGTCTACGGCGTCGCCGGGCAGGAGGAGATCGAGGGCTTTCTCTCCCTCGCCCGCGAGGCCAACCGCCCCGGCTGGTGGCACCGTTTCCGCGATGTCCTCCCCGAGTGGTTCAGCGCCTTTGTGAGCCTCGAAGGAGAGGCCAACCTCATTCGCGCCTACGAACCGCACTACGTCCCCGGTCTGTTGCAGACCGAGGATTACGCGCGCGCCGTGCTCCGCGCCGGAATGCCGCACGCGCCCGCCGCCGACATCGACCGCGCGGTCACCGTCCGCAGGCAGCGCCAGTCGCTGCTCACCCGGGACGGGGCGCCCCTGCTGTGGGTGGTGCTGGACGAGACCGTGCTGCGCAGGCCCATCGGCGGGCCCGACATCATGCGCGCGCAGATCGCCCACCTCATGGACGCGACCGACCTGCCGAATGTCAGGCTGCAGGTCATGCCGTTCGCCGCCGGGCCGCATCCGGCGATGTACGGGCCTTTCCATATCTTCCGGTTCCCGCTTCCCGAGCTGCCGGACATCGCCTACGCGGAAAACCTGGTCGGAGCCTCCTACTTCGACCAGCGCGACGATGTCTCGGCCTTCCTGGAGGCGCTGGACCGCATGTGCGCGCAGGCCGCGCCGGCACACACCACCAAGGCCGTCCTCGGTGGCATTCGTAAGGAGATCTGAACCATGGATCGCATATACAACGGCATGCCCGCCACCGATCTCGGCACCGAGGGGTGGAGCAAGCCGTGGAGCGGCGGCAACGGGGGGAGTTGCGTCGAGGCCATGCGACTGGGGGACGGCCGGGTCGCCCTGCGCCAGTCCACCGACCCGGAAGGGCCGGCGCTGATCTACACGCACCACGAAATCGAGAGCTTCATCAGGGGCGCGAAGGCCGGCCAGGCCGACTTCCTTCTCGCGGGAACGAGTGTGAGCTGCGAATGAAAGAGCACGGTGTGAGCGAGCGGGGCTTCACGGCCGAGGAAATAGACACCAGCAGGCCGCATCCGGCCCGCATGTACGACTACTACCTCGGCGGCTGGGACAACTACGAGGTCGACCGGCAGGCCGCGGAACACGTCATCCAGGTGCATCCTCAGGTGCGGCTGTCCGCCCGCGCCAACCGCGCCTTTCTCCAGCGCGCGGTGCGGGAATGCGTGCGCGACGGCATCCGCCAGATCATCGACATCGGCACCGGCATTCCCACCTCGCCCAACACCCACGAGGTGGCCCGCGAGATCGCGGAGGACGTACGGGTCGCGTACGTCGACAACGACCCGATCGTGGCGACCCACGCCGGTGCGAAGCTCACCAACACCGGGCGGGCCGCGTTCGTCCTCGGCGACGTGCGCGAGCCGGAGGCCGTCCTGGCCCACCCGGTCGTGCGCGAACTCGTCGACTTCACCGAGCCGGTGGCGCTGCTGCTCGTCGCCGTGCTGCACTTCGTCAAGGACGAGGAGGACCCGGCCGGTCTCGTCGCCGCGCTCGGCGCCGCGCTCCCCTCGGGCAGCCGCCTGGTGCTCTCCCACGCCACGGCCGAACCGTACGAGGGGTACGCGGAGGGCTACACCGACGTCAAGGCGCGGGACAGCGTGCTCGGCGCGTACAAGAACGCGACCGCGGCGCTGAACCTCCGGGACCGCACGGCGATCGAGCCGCTCTTCGGCGACTTCGCGCTCCAGGACCCCGGCCTGGTGCGGGTGCCGCTGTGGCGCCCGGACGGCCCGGTGCCGAGCGCGCAGGAGCTCAACGACACGATCTTCTACGGCGGGGTCGGCCACAAGCCCTGACGCTCCCGCGCCCCAGGCGCCGGCCGGGAAGGGACAGGGCCGGGGCGGGGCCCGGCGGGGGCGGGGAAAATCCGGGTTGAGCCGCACGACCACGGGGCATCAGCCCTTTACGCGGCCATTTCGGACGCGCGGGGACACGGGGGTGGGCCCATGCGCAATCTCGGCACGGGCATCGGCTGGCGTCCGGAGCTCACCGACACCCTCGCCCGGCTCCCTCCCCCCGACTGGGTGGAGGTCGTCGCGGAGAACATCGACCCCGCCCGTCTCCCCGCCCCCGTACGGCAGTTGCGCGCCCACGGCACCCCCGTCGTCCCGCACGGCGTCACCCTGGGCCTGGGGGACGCGGCCCGCCCCGGCCTCGCCCGCCTGGCCGCCCTCGCCGAGTGCGCCGAAGCCCTCGGCGCGCCCCTGGTCACCGAGCACCTCGCGAGCGTGCGCGCGGGAGGCCTGGAGGCCGGACATCTGCTGCCCGTGCCCCGCACGCGCGACGCGCTCGACGTCGTCTGCGCGAACATCCGCCTGGCCCAGCAGTTCCTGCCCGTCCCCCTCGCGTTGGAGAACGTCGCCGCCTGCATCCGGTGGCCCGGCGAGGAGTTCACGGAGGGTCAGTTCCTCACCGAGGTGGTCGAGCGCACCGGGGTCCGGCTGATCGTCGACGTCGCCAACCTGCACACCAACCACGTCAATCTGGGCCAGGACCCCGTCGGGACACTGGACGCCCTCCCCCTCGAAGCCGTCGCCTACGTCCATGTCGCCGGGGGCGTCGAGGAGGGCGGCGTCTGGTACGACACGCACTCCCACCCAGTGCCCCCGCCCGTGCTGGGCCTGCTCGCCGAGCTGTGCGCCCGCACCGCGCCGCCCGGCGTCCTGCTGGAGCGCGACGGCGACTTCCCCGGCCCCGACGAGCTCGCCGCGGAACTCGCGGCCGTGCGCGCCGCGACGGCCTCCGGCGGCCGCCATGTCTGACCCCGGCCTGGAGGGGGCCCGCGCGCGCCTCGCCCGGGACCAGGCCGCGCTGCTGGCCGCGCTCGTCGCGGGCGGCCCGCCGCCGCGGGGCTTCGACCCCGGACGGCTCGACGTGCAGCGCCGGGTGCTCCTCGCTAAACGGGCGGACACCGTGGCCAGGGTCGCGCCCGAACTCCCCGCGATCCTGGGCGAGGAGTTCCGCGGCCTGTTCCTCGACTACGCCCGCGCCCGGCCCCTCACCGAGGGGTACCACCGCGACGCGTCTGCCTTCGCCGACCGCCTGCTGGCCACCGGCCGCCCCCGGGACCCCGCGCGCCGCCGTCGCCTGGCCGACTGGCGTACGCCCGTGGCGGAGCCGCCGCCGGGCCGGCTCGCCACGGCCGTACGGGCCCTCCGGCTCCGCATCGCCCCACGTCCTGTCCCCTCGACACCGCGTTCCGCGAAAGGCACGTGACCGCATGAACACCGCATGGGTAATCGCACTCGCCGTCGCGCTCGTCGCCGTCGCCCTGCCCTCGGCCCTGCTGGTCCGGGCGCGCCACCGGGCGACCGCGCCCGCCCGCACCGAGGACGGCGCGCCGGGCCTGCTGGAGATCGCCTGTCTGACGGCCGGTCCGCTGCGGGTCGCGGAGACCGTGATCACCGTGATGTACGACGACGGGCGGATCAGGGTGACCACCGACGGTCTGATCAAGGTGCTCAGCCCCGTCACGTACGACCCGGTCGAGCGTGCCCTGCTGAAGTGCTGCGGTGACCGCTGGTTCTGCACCATGCGCGGCGCGCGGATGGCGCTGCCGCGCGCACCGGCCGTGCAGGACATCGAGTCGGCGCTGGTGGCAAGGGGCCTGCTCGCGCCCGCCGGACCGGACGCGGCCGGGCGCCGGGCCGAGCGGCTGCACACGGCGGGCCTGACCGCCGCCGGGCTCCTGGCACCGGCCTCGCTCTTCGTCACGCACACGTATCCGGTGCCGCTCGCCCTCCTCGCGTGCGTCGCGTGCGGACTCGCGCTGCGCCTGGCGGTCCGCGTCCCGTGGTCGAGGGCGACCCGGGCGGGCCGCCGGGCGGTACGGGCCGCGCGCCCGGCGGGGGCCGCGGGCGAGGTCGCCGTCGAGGGCCCGTCCGCCCTGCCGGACGGAATCCTGCGGGATCAGCTGCTCCGGGCGGCGAAGCCGGAACGGACCGACAGGCCGGCTTCTTCCGGCGGAGGGAACGGAAGCGGGGGATCCGTATCGGGCTGTGCGGGCTGTCCCACGTTCTCGTGCTCGACGCACGGCGCTTCCTGCGGCTCGCACTCCGGCTGCGGGGGCGGGTGCGGTGGCGGACACTAGCGTTCCCGGGACGGGATCTCACAGGTGTCTCTGAAGCCCTGGCTGGTCAAGCCGAGCGCCGCGTTGGTGCGCGAGCGGAGGTTGTCCACGGCGACCATCGCGGTCAGCTCGACCAGCGCGGCGTCGTCGAGGTGCTCCCGCAGCCGCTCCACCAGCTCGTCCGTGACGGTCGGCGGGGTGGCGGACATCGCCTCGGCGTACTCCATGACGTCCCGCTCCAGCGGGGTGTAGACCTCGCTCTCGCGCCACCGGGGCACGTCGCGCAGCTTCTCGGGGGCCATGCCGTGCCGGTGGTTCTCCCAGTAGCCGAAGTCCATGCACCACGAGCAGCCGATCGACGCCGCCGAGGCCATCACCGCCAGGGCCTTCAACTGCGGGTCGAGCGCCTTCCACGTCTGATGCGACTCCGCCTCAGCCGGGGGGCTCTGCGTTCGAGTGCGGCTCGGCGGGCTTGTTCCCCAGCCCCGCCCCTTCCCGAAACCGGGGAGACCCCGGACCCCTGAAGCGGCTGCGCCGCTTGTCCTCAATCGCCGGACGGGCTGAAATCAGCCCGTCCGGCGATTGAGGACGCGCCCGCAGGGCGCTCCCGCCGCAGGCGGCGAACCGGCCCGCACCCAGCCCCGCCCGGCCACCGCCTACCGATTCGCCACGGCCTGTTTGACCAGCGTGCGGCCGAAGTCCCACATCAGGCCGCCGCCCCCGTGTGCTTCGTCCATCACCGCCGTGAAGGCGGAGACGAAGCGGTCCACCTCCCGCTCGCCGATGATCAACGGCGGGATCAGCTTGATGACCTCCAGGTGGTCGCCGGAGACCTGGGTGAGGATGCGGTGCTTCTGGAGCAGCGGCACGACGACCATCTGCGCGAACAGCCCCTTGCGGGCGGCCTGGAGCATCGCCCAGCGGCTGCGCAGGCCCAGCGACTTCGGCTTGCCGAACTCGATGCCGATCATCAGTCCGCGGCCGCGCACGTCGTGCAGCAGCTCGTACTTGTCGACCAGCGCCGCCAGTCTCGTCCGCAGCAGATCGCCCGTGTGCCGGGCGTTGGCCACGACCTGGGCGTCCTCCATGACGGAGAGCACGGCGAGACCCGCGGCCATGGCCTGGGCGTTGGAGCCGAAGCTGGCCGAGTGGACCAGCACCCGGTCCATGGAGGAGTAGACCTTCTTGAAGATCCAGTCCTTGCCGAGGGTCGCGCCGACGGGCACATAGCCGCCGGACAGGGCCTTGGCCACGCACACCAGGTCCGGCTCGACGCCCTCCTCGTGCTGGTAGGCGTAGAAGTCGCCGGTGCGGCCGATCCCGGTCTGCACCTCGTCGGCGATGAGCAACGCCTTGTGCCGGCGCAGCAGTTCCTGCGCCTGGCGGAGGAAGCCGGGCGGCGGCTCGTGGACGCCCTTGCCCTGGATGGGTTCGACGACGAAGGCGGCCACGTCGCCGCGGCGCAGCTCCCGTTCGAGGGCGTCGAGGTCGCCGAGCGGGATCGCGGTGTCGGGCAGCAGCGGGGCGAAGCCGTCGCGGAAGCCGTCCTCGCCGTTGACGGACAGCGATCCGGTCGTCAGGCCGTGGAAGGCGTGCGCGCAGTACAGGACGCGGGGCCGCCCGGTGGCGTAGCGGGCGAACTTCAGCGCGGTCTCGACGGCTTCGGTGCCGCTGTTGCCGAAGAACACCCGGTCCAGGTGCGGGGTGTACGACAGGAGCTTCTCGGCGAGGAGGCCGGGCAGCGGCTGGCAGTCGAAGCGGGTGAGGTCGGCGAGCGAGGCGTCGAGGACGTCGTGCAGCGCCTTGCGGACGACGGGGTGGTGGCGGCCGACGCCCATCACCCCGAAGCCGGCGAGCATGTCGAGGTAGTCCTGCCCGTCGGCGTCCCAGAAGTAGGCCCCTTCGGCCCGCTCGTAGACCTTGTCGAAGCCGATGGTGTGCAGCATGCGGGGCAGTTGGTGGTTGAGGTGGCGGGCGTGGAGCTCGTACCGTTCTCCGCCGCGCTCCGCGAGGAGCCGGGTGAGGTCGAATCCCTTCGCGGAGTCGGTGCCGTCGGGTGTCATGCGTCGTTCTCCTTACGGGCCGTGTCCGCCGCCGTGGCCTCCTTACGGGCCAGGGCGGCGCTGATCCGGCCGGCGATCTCGGCGGGGGTGAGCCCCAGGTCGGCCAGGACCTCGCCGCGCTTGGCGTGGGCCAGGAACTGCTCGGGGATGCCGAAGGTGCGTACGGGCACGTCGGACTCGGCGTCGCGCAGGGCCTGGGCGACGGCCCAGCCGACGCCGCCGGTGCGGCTGTTGTCCTCGACGACGGCGACGAGCCGGTGCCGTTCGGCGAGGGCGGGCAGGGCCGTGTCGACGGGCTTGACCCAGCGCGGGTCGACGACGGTGCAGGGGGTGCCGCGGGCGGTGAGCAGGTCGGCCGCCTGGAGGCAGACCTGGGCCATGGTGCCGACGGCGACCAGCAGGACCTGCGGCTCGGCGGTCTCCGGGCGGGCGATGACGTCCATGCCGCCGACCCGGTCGAGGGCCGGGACGGCCTCGCCCACGGTCTCCTTGGGGAAGCGGATGACGGTCGGGGCGTCGGTGACGTCCATGGCCTCGCGCAGCTGGGCGCGGAGCTGGTCGGCGTCGCGGGGGGCGGCGATCCGCAGTCCGGGGACGACCTGGAGGATCGACATGTCCCACATGCCGTTGTGGGAGGCGCCGTCGGTGCCGGTGACCCCGGCCCGGTCCAGGACGAAGGTGACCCCGCATTTGTGCAGGGCCACGTCCATCAGCACCTGGTCGAAGGCGCGGTTGAGGAACGTCGCGTAGACCGCGAAGACCGGGTGCAGACCGCCCGTCGCCAGGCCCGCCGCCGAGGTCGCCGCGTGCTGCTCGGCGATCCCGACGTCCCAGACGCGGTCGGGGTAGGCCTCGGCGAACCGGGTCAGGCCCACGGGGTGCAGCATCGCGGCGGTGATCGCCACCACGTCCGGCCGCTCGGCGCCGATCCGCACCATCTCGTCGCCGAAGACGGAGGTCCAGGACCGGCCGGTGGAGGGCGTCAGGGGCTCGCCGGTGAGCGAGTTCATCACTCCGACGGTGTGGAAGCGGTCGGCTTCGTCCTGCAGGGCCGGCTGGTAGCCGCGGCCCTTCTCGGTCCGGCAGTGGACGAGGACGGGGCCGTGGAAGCGCTTGGCCCGGCGCAGCGCCGATTCGACGGCCTCGATGTCGTGGCCGTCTATCGGGCCGAGGTACTTCAGGCCGAGGTCCTCGAACATGCCCTGGGGGGCGAAGGCGTCCTTGAAGCCCTTCTTCGCGCCGTGCAGCGATTCGTAGAGCGGCCTGCCGACGACGGGCAGTCCCTGGACGGCGTCCTTGCCCCAGGACAGGAAGCGTTCGTAGCCGTCGGTGGTGCGGAGGGTGGCGAGGTGGTCGGCGAGGCCGCCGATGGTGGGCGCGTAGCTGCGTTCGTTGTCGTTGACGACGATGATCAGCGGCCGGTCCCGGGCGGCAGCTATGTTGTTGAGGGCCTCCCAGGCCATTCCCCCGGTGAGGGCTCCGTCGCCGATGACGGCGACGACGTGGCGGTTCCAGCGGCCGAGCACCTGGTTGGCCTTGGCGAGGCCGTCGGCCCAGCCGAGGACGGTGGAGGCGTGGCTGTTCTCGATGACGTCGTGCTCGGACTCCTCGCGCGAGGGGTAGCCGGACAGCCCGCCCTTGCCGCGCAGCTTGGAGAAGTCCTGGCGGCCGGTGAGCAGTTTGTGCACGTACGACTGGTGGCCGGTGTCCCACAGGATGCGGTCGGCCGGGGAGTCGAAGGCGCGGTGCAGTGCGATGGAGAGCTCCACCACGCCGAGGTTGGGTCCGAGGTGTCCTCCGGTCCTGGCCACGGCGTGCACCAGGAAGTGGCGGATCTCCTCGGCCAGTTCGGTCAGGTCCTCGCCGTCCAGCGCCTTCAGGTCACGTGGACCGCGGATGTTCTCCAGCAACGACACGCGAGCCCCCTCCTCTTCTCTCGGCCTCGGCCGGGCTTGCCGCCACGGCCCTTCTCGCGGTTCCCCCCGCGGTGGACGCCGGTGGTCAGCCGACGGTGACGTCGGGCGCGCCCGGGCCGACGCCGTCCGCCGCCATGCCTTCGGCGATCTTCATTGCCTCGTCGATCAGGGTCTCCACGATCTTCGACTCGGGCACGGTCCTGATGACCTCGCCCTTGACGAAGATCTGCCCCTTGCCGTTGCCGGACGCCACACCGAGGTCGGCCTCGCGGGCCTCGCCGGGGCCGTTGACGACACAGCCCATGACGGCGACGCGCAGCGGGACCTCCATGCCCTCGAGGCCCGCGGTCACCTCATCGGCCAGCTTGTAGACGTCGACCTGCGCCCGCCCGCACGACGGGCAGGAGACGATCTCCAGACGGCGCTCCCGCAGCCCGAGCGACTCCAGGATCTGCATGCCGACCTTGATCTCCTCGGCCGGTGGCGCCGACAAGGACACCCGGATGGTGTCCCCGATCCCCTCCGAGAGCAACGCCCCGAAGGCCACGGCCGACTTGATCGTGCCCTGGAACGCCGGGCCCGCCTCCGTCACCCCCAGATGCAGCGGGTAGTCGCACTGCGCGGCCAGCTGCCGGTAGGCGTTGACCATGACGACCGGGTCGTTGTGCTTGACCGAGATCTTGATGTCCCGGAAGCCGTGCTCCTCGAAGAGGGACGCCTCCCACAGCGCGGACTCCACCAGCGCCTCCGGCGTGGCCCTGCCGTACTTCTCCAGCAACCGCCGGTCCAGCGAACCCGCGTTGACACCGATACGGATCGGCGTGCCCGCGTCCGACGCCGCCTTCGCGATCTCCCGCACCTTGTCGTCGAACTGCCGGATGTTCCCCGGATTCACCCGCACCGCCGCACACCCCGCGTCGATCGCGGCGAAGACGTACTTCGGCTGGAAGTGGATGTCGGCGATCACCGGGATCTGCGACTTCTTCGCGATCACCGGCAGCGCCTCGGCGTCGTCCTGCGAGGGACACGCCACCCGCACGATCTGACAGCCCGCCGCCGTCAGCTCCGCGATCTGCTGGAGCGTGGCGCCGATGTCGGCCGTCACGGTCGTGGTCATCGACTGCACCGACACCGGGGCGCCCCCGCCGACGGCCACCGGCCCGACCTGGATGCGCCGCGAGTCGCGGCGCGTCGCGAGCGGTCGGGCCGGCACGCCGGGGAGCCCCAGGGAAACCGGCCCCGCGGATCCCATCGCGGTCAGCTCCGGTTCCCGGCGACGCTCTCACGGACCGCGCGCAGCGACTCCTTCAGCGATCCCATGGTGGCGAGGACCGCCGTGGGCTCATAGCCGCAGTGCGCCATGCAGTTGTCGCAGCGGGGGTCCTTGCCGCGCCCGTACTTCTCCCAGTCGGTCTCCTCGATCAGCTCCCGGTACGTCGGCACATAGCCGTCGCTCATCAGGTAGCAGGGGCGCTGCCAGCCGAAGAGGGAGTAGTTGGGGATCGCCCACGCGGTGCAGGGGAAGTCGACCTTGCCCTCCAGGAAGTCCAGGAAGAGCGGGCTGTGGTTGAGGCGCCAGCGGGCGCGGTTGCCGCCGGAGAATGCCTTCTTGAAGAGCTCGCGGGTCTGCTCCACGCCCAGGAAGTGGTCCTGGTCGGGGGCCTTCTCGTAGGCGTAGGCGGGCGAGAGCATCATCTCGTCCACCTGGAGCTCGTCGTTGAGGAAGTCGAGCACGTCGACGATGGTCTGCGGGGTGTCGGTGTTGAAGAAGGTGGAGTTGGTGGTGACCCGGAAGCCGCGCCGCTTGGCCTCCTTGATCGCCTCCACCGCCTCGTCGAAGACGCCTTCCTTCGCAACGGACTCGTCGTGCCGCTCCCGCAGCCCGTCGATGTGCACCGCGAACGCGAAATACGGCGAGGGGGTGAACTTCTCCATCTTCTTGCGCATCAACAACGCGTTGGTGCACAGGAAGACGTATTTCCGCTTGGCCACCAACTGCCGGACGATCTCGTCGATCTGGGGGTGCATCAAGGGCTCGCCGCCGGCGATGGACACCATCGGCGCGCCGGATTCCAGCACGGCGCCCACGGCCTGGGCAACGGGCATGCGCTGCTTGAGCACCCCCGCCGGATGCTGGATCTTTCCGCAGCCTTCGCACTTGAGATTGCAGGCGAAGAGCGGCTCGAGTTCCACGATCAGGGGGAACTTCTCGCGCTTACGGAGCTTCTGTTCAAAAAGGTAGGTTCCCACCCGGATGGACTGACGGAGCGGCATGGCCATCTGGCTCACCTCCTGGGGAGCAGTAAGGATCGGTGCCATTCGATAAATGCGGGAAGCACGGTGCGGAGCACCCGGAAGGCTGATATTCCACCCCGCAACGTCCCGATTCGTACGAGTTCATGTTCTGGAGCGTCCACGACCACCCGGACGGCCGCAACGGGGCGCGGGCCCCTTCGGACGGCGCTCCGGAGCGTGGCGGCGGACTCCATGTCCACCGCGATCGCGCCGGCGGCGTGCAGGGCCGCGCGCTCCGCGCCGCGCACGACGTGGTCGGAGCCGACGAGCGGCCCGGTGTGGATGACGCGCTTGGGCACGGCCCGTGCGAGCTCCTTGGCGAGCAGCTCGACGCCGGAGCATTCGATGCGGCCCTCGTGGTCGTGGGTCTCGTCGGCGACGACCAGGTCCCCGGGGTGCATCCCGGGGGCCAGGCCGGCGCAGAATCCGGTGGCGATCACGGCCGCGTCGAGCATGGCCGTGCCGTCGCCGAGCGCGCGGGTGACGGCCTGGTCCGCGGCGTGCGGGCCCATGCCGGTGCGCAGGACGGTCACGGGTCCGGCCGCACCGCCGAGGCCGCCCCCGCGCAGGGCGAGGCGCTCGATGCCGAGCGCGCAGGCGATCAGCAGCGGTGCGGACGCGGGACCCGTGCCGGTGGTCATCACGCCTCCCGGCGGTCGGGGGTGAAGGGCTCCCCGTGCACATAGCGGCCGAGGGCCGTGACGGGGAAGACCTGCCGGTAGAGGTGGTAGTTGATGGAGAAGTCCCAGGGGAAGCCGGTGCCGGTGAAGTACGGCTCGTCCCAGGTGCCGTCCTCGGTCTGGGTCTCCACCAGATACGCGACGCCGCGCTCGACGGCCTTGCCGCTCCGCTCCCCCGCCGAGAGCAGGGCCATCAGCGCCCACGCCGTCTGGGAGGGGGTGGAGGCGCCGCGGCCGATCCACTCGGGGTCGCGGTAGGAGCGCAGGTCCTCGCCCCAGCCGCCGTCGGCGTTCTGCACGCTCTCCAGCCAGCGCACGGCCCGGCGGACGGCCGGGTGGGAGGCGGGGATGCCGGCGGCGGCCAGGGCGGGCAGCACCGAGCCGGTGCCGTAGACGTAGTTGACGCCCCAGCGGCCGAACCAGGCGCCGCTCTCCTCCTGTTCGGCGAGCAGCCACTCGATGCCGCGCCGGGTGCGCGGGTGGTGCTGCTGCCCGAGGACCGCCAGCATCTCCACCACGTGCGCCGTGACGTCCGCGGACGGCGGGTCGACGACCTCGCCGAAGTCGCAGAAGGGCAGCCGGTTGGGGAAGGGGCTGGTGTTGTCGGCGTCGAAGGCGCCCCAGGCGCCGTTCTTCGACTGCATCCCGAGGTTCCAGCGGGCGGCGCGCTGGATGGCGGCCTCGACGCGTACGGGGTCGGGGTGCGCGACGCGCTTGAGGGCGAGGACCACCTCGGCGGTGTCGTCGATGTCGGGGTAGTTGTCGTTGTGGAACTCGAACGCCCAGCCGCCCGGGGTGAGTTCGGGGCGGCGCACGGCCCAGTCGCCGGGCCGGTGGATCTGCTCGTCCAGCATCCAGTCGACGGCCTTGACGAGCGCCGGGTGGTCGGACGGCACCCCGGCGTCGGCGAGGGCGATGGCGGCGAGGCAGGTGTCCCAGACGGGCGACTGACAAGCCTCGATCATCCGCGAGCCGTCCTCCCGCCAGACGGCGAAACGGTCCAGCGACTCCAGCCCGGCGCGGAGCACGGGGTGGTCGAGGTCGTAGCCGAGGAGGTGGAGGGCGATGACGGAGTAGACGGCCGGCGGCTGGATGCCGCCCCAGCAGCCGTCGTTCTCCTGCCGCTCGACGATCCACCGGGCGGCCGCGTCGAGCGCGGAGCGCCGCAGCCGACGGATCGGGAACTTCCGGTACTGGTGGAGCACCTTGTCCAGGCGCTGGAAGACACCGTCCCAGCTGGCGACGGGGGCGGGCGGGCGCGGCGGGTTGGGCCGCGCCGGGTCGGTGTGCAGCTCGTCGAGGGCGAACGGCGCGGGCCGTACGGGGCGCTTGGCCGAGACGACGGTCAGCGGGACGATGGTCTGCCGGGCCCAGCAGCCGAAGTCGTAGATGTTGAGCGGGATCCACTTCGGCACATACATGATCTCGGGCGGCAGCTCGGGGAGGTCGTCCCACTTCCACCAGCCGAAGAGGGCGAGCCAGATCCGGGTGAAGACGCGGGCGGCGGCGACGCCGCCCCGGGAGCGGATCCACTCGGAGGCGGCGGCCATGTGCGGGGCGTCGGGGGTGTCCCCGGCGAGCCGCAGGGCGACATACGCCTCGATGGTGGCGGAGAGCTCTCCCGGCCCGCCGTGGAAGGTGGCCCAGGTGCCGTCCGGGCGCTGCTCGGACCGGATGAAGAGGGCCGCGGCCCGGGTGGTCTTCTCGTCCTGGATCCCCAGGAACTGACGGAGCAGCAGGTCTTCGGCGTCCATGGTGACGTTGGTCTCCAGGTCGCCCTTCCACCACCCCTCGGCGTCCTGACGGGACAGGAGGTGTTCCACCGCCCGGGCCGTGGCCTGCTCGGCGGCCGTGAGCGGGGGTGCTGCCGTGGTGCTGTCATTGGCCGCGGCTGCGCCGGGCGCAAGAGCCCCGGCGCTTCCGTCGGTCGTCGCTGTCATGGTTTCCCCTTTTTGCAGTGATCTTTACTTCTCTGCCGTGCTGGGGGCTCCGTCGGCCGACGCTCCGTCAGGGCGTCGGCCGGCGACTGCGATCTGTCAGATCGGGTGAATGGTGATCATCTCTTTCGTACGACGACGAAGTCGGCGAGCGCGGTCAGCTGCGCGCGAACTTCGGTGGGCATGTCGACTCCGTTGAGTGCCTCGATCGCGGTGGCGTGCTGGCGGCGGGCTTCCTGGGAGGTCCACTCCCGGCCGCCCGCCTCCTCGATCAACGCCGCGCGGCTGGCGAATTCTTCCTCGTCGAAGTCGGCGGACTGGGCGTCGCTGAGCTTGGCGTCGGCGGCGAGGATGTCGGCGAGCCGGCCCGAGGCGGGGCCGCCCGCCGCGAGGGCGGCGACGACCGGCAGCGACTTCTTGCGCTGGCGCAGGTCGCTCCAGGTCTGCTTGCCGGTGGCCTCCGGGTCGCCCCAGATGCCGAGCAGGTCGTCGACGGCCTGGAAGGCGAGGCCGAGGTGGTAGCCGTAGGCCTCCAGGGTGTCGGCCGTGCGGTCGTCGGCGCCGCCGAGGACCGCGCCGATGGAGACGGCGCAGGCGAGCAGGGCGCCCGTCTTGTTGCCCTCCATCTCCAGGCACTCCTCGACGGTGACCCGCTCGCGGTGCTCGTAGGAGATGTCCTGGGCCTGGCCGTCGATCAGCTTGCGGGTGGCGGTGGTCAGCCGCCGGGTGGCCCGGCCCGCCTCGACGGTGCCGAGCTCCAGCAGCACCTCATTCGCGAGTGCGAACAGCGCGTCGCCGACGAGGATGGCCTGCTCGGGGCCGTACACCTTCCATACGGTGTCGCGGTGCCTGCGCTGCTCGTCGCCGTCCATCAGGTCGTCGTGGAGCAGCGAGAAATTGTGCACGAGCTCCACGGCGACGGCGCCGGGGATGCCCACCTCGGGGCGGGCGCCCGCGGCCTCGGCCGAGAGCAGGGCGAGGGCGGGCCGTACGGCCTTGCCGCTGTCGCCGTGCGCCGGCCGGCCTTCGGCGTCGATCCAGCCGAAGTGGTAGGCGGCTACGGTGTCCATGGGCGGCGCCAGCCGGTTCACGGCAGCACGCAGCACCGGCGTGGCAAGCGTCCGTCCGCGCTCCAGCAGGGCGTTGACGCCTGCGGTGTCGACAGCTGGGATCGCCGAAGTCACGGTCTCTCCTCTGGTGGTCGTGCTCGTACGCGCCCCGTCGCGGGGCGGCACGCCTTGGTGGCTCGCCTCGTTCATGCCGCCTCCCACGAGGGGTTCCGGCGGGACAGGCCGAGCTCGGAGAGAGCCGCGCCGGCGGCGTTGACACCGCTGCGCACCGCGCCCTCCATGGTCGCGGGCCAGCCGGTGGCGGTCCACGCACCGGCCAGGTACAGGCCGGGCGTGTTCGTGGGGGCGTGCGGCCGCAGCCGGCCGACGCCCGGAGTGGGGGCGAACGTCGCTGTCCGCTCCCGGGTCACGAAGAAGTCCCGTACGCCGGCGCCGCGTGCCGCGGGCAGCAGGCGCTCCAGCTCGGGAAGATAGCGCTCGCGGAGCTCGGCGACGGGCCGGTCGATGTCGTCGTCCGCGGCCGACTGGGACACGGCCAGGTACTGGCCGCCGTCGGCGCGGCCGCCGAGTCCTGAGGAGTCCGTGCGGTCGAAGACCCACTGCACCGGCGAGCCGAGCGCCGCGAAGAACGGCTGGCGCAGGACTTTGCGGTCGTATACGACGTGGAGGTTGAGGATCGGCGAGGTGCCGATGTCCAGCAGCCGGTCGGGGTCGTCGAGGGCGCCCTCGGGCAGCAGGGCGTGGGTCTCGCGCTGGGGCACGGCGAGCACGACGGTGTCGGCGGCGAGCCGCTCGGTGCCGCCGGATCCGGCCTCGATGTCGACGTGCCAGCCGCCGTCCTCGCCCCGGGTGATCGCGGTGGCGCGGGTGCGCAGCTCGGTGCGCACCCCGGCCTTGTCGAGGGCGGTGCGGGCGCGGACGTCGTGCAGTTCGCCGAGCGGGACGCGGGCCCAGCCGATGTCGGCGGCGCCGGGCTCGGACAGCAGCCCGGTCTTGAAGACCATGGCGGCAAGTCCCAGCGAGGAGCGGTCGGCGGGGGCGTTGAGCGTGGCGACGCCGACGAGGTCCCACAGGGCCTCGATCGCGCGGTCCGACTGGCCGTGGCGGTGCAGCCAGCTCGCGAAGTCCTCGCCGTCCAGGGCGGGGTCGCCGAGGTCGAGGCCGCCGAGCGCCAGCGCGGCGCGCCCGACCTTGGCCCGCTCGGCGAGCGAGAGGTGCGGGTAGGTGGCGAGGCTCGCCGCGAGGTGCAGGGGCACGGGCAGCTGCGCGCGGCGCAGCCGGCCGAGGCGCGGCCGCCCGGAAGGGTGGCCGACGTCCAGCACGGGGACGTCCAGCCGCTGTTGCAACGGGGCGAGTTCGGCTGCGTCGACGCGGTCGAGGAACCACCGGTAGGCGGTGCAGCAGCGCAGGTAGACGTGCTGTCCGTTGTCGACCGTCAGTTCGCCGCGACGGAAGGAGAAGGCGAGCCCGCCCAGCCGCGGGCGGCCCTCGACGAGGGTGACCCGCAGCCCGGCGTCGGCGAGCTCGAGGGCTGCGGTGACACCGGCGAGGCCGCCGCCGACGACCACCGCGGCCGCGCCGACGGAGCGGCCCTCCCCGTCCGCGCGCTGCCGCTCGGACCGGGTCGTCGTCCCTGGTGTCGTCATGCGCCCACCCCCTCGGCTGCTGTCAGTGACGTGTGCGATCGCCGGAGGGTTGCACACCGCCCACCGGTAGGAGTAGGGCGCATCAAGTGCGCCCCCCGGCGGTCTGCCGGTGGACGCCACGGGCGTCGAATCCGGACAGGCCGCGCACGGCGACGTAGACCTTCTCGCGCCCGGGGAGCGAGACCCGGCCGCGCAGCACCGCCTCGGGGTCCTGGGCGATGCGGTCCAGCAGTCTGCGGTAGATGCCGGACATGGCGGCGACGCAGGCGCCGCTGCGCCGGTCGAGCATGGGCAGCAGCTTGGTGCCCTCGGCGAACAGCGCGCGGGCGCGCCGTACTTCGAAGTGGACCAGGCCGGCGAAGTCGGAGCCGGCGGGCGGGCGGGCGGAGTGGAAACCCGCGGAGCAGCCGAACTTGGCGAGGTCGTCGGAGGGCAGGTAGGTGCGGCCGTTGGCCGCGTCCTCGCGGACGTCGCGCAGGATATTGGTCAGCTGGAGCGCGAGCCCGAGCGTATCGGCGTACTCCGCGGCGCGTGCCGCGTCACGTGCGCCGGGCACCGTGCCGAACACGCCCAGCGAGAGCCGTCCGATGGCGCCCGCGACACAGCGGCAGTACGCCGCGAGGTCGTCCCAGGTCTCGTAGGTCTCCCCGCGCACATCCATCTGGACGCCGTCGATGAGCTCGTCGAGCCCGCCGAGCGGGATCGGGAAGCGGCGCGCGGCATGGCTGAGCGCGACGGCCACCGGGTCGGTGTCGTCCTCCTCGACCTTGCCCTCCCTGATCCGGGCGAGCAGGGCGCGAGTCTCCTCGAGCCGGTGCCGCTTGGATTCCGCGTCCAGTGTGCCGTCGCCGATGTCGTCGACCCGCCGCGAGAAGGCGTACAGCGCCGACATGGCGCGTCGCTTGGCGGTCGGCAGAAGCCTGATGCCGTAGCTGAAGTTACCGGCCTGCTGTCCGGTGACTGCCTCGCAGTAGCTGTACGCGGCGAGTACCGGCGCGGACGCGTCTGGCGATCCGTTCACGGTCCCGCTCACCCCTCTCTTCGCAGTGTCGCTCCCACCTCGCGCAGCAGGCTGAGCTTGGTGGGCTTGGGCGGTCCGGGCAGTACGTCGTATCCCGCGGCGGAAACCGCTCTGAGCGCGGCCCTCCCCCCGCCCACGAACCCCGCGAGCAACAGCTTCAACCTGCCGTGGACGCTACCCACCAGGGGGGTGCCTTCATTCAGCAGTTCCCCGGCGCGTTCCGCCTCGTACGCGACCAGGGCACGCAACGACGCGCCGCTGGTCGGACGGGCGAGGTCGGCCTCGCCGACGTGGAAGCGTTTCATGTCCTCGGCGGGGAGATAGATGCGGTCGCGCCCGAGGTCCTCGGCGACATCCTGCAGGTGTTCGACGATCTGCAGAGCTGTGCAGACCGCGTCCGAGCGGCGGATCCGCTCGGGGCTCGCGGTGCCGGTGATGCCCAGGACCAGGCGGCCGACGGGATTGGCGGACAGCTCGCAGTAGGCGAGCAGGTCCTGGTAGGTGGCGTAGCGGCGGACGCGCTGGTCCTGGCGGTTCGCCTCGATCAGGCCGAGGAAGGGCTCCGGGGTCAGGCTGCACCGCCGGACGGTCGGCCGGAGGCGGAGCAGCAGCGGGTGCCGCGGTCCCGTGCCGGAGCGGTCGAAGACCCGGCGCAGGTCGGCCTCGAAGGCGTCGAGCATGGTGAGGCGGTCGTCGCTCTGCTCGCGCTGGAGGCCGAGCAGTTCGGCGTCGCGGCCGCCGGGGGCGAGGTCGCCGTCGCCGATGTCGTCGACGAGTCTGGCGAAGCCGTAGACGGCCATGAGGTCGTCCCGCCATGCGCGTGGCACGAAGAAGGGCGCCACGGGGAAGTTCTCGTGCGCGGCCTTGTCGAGCACGGCGCGCTCGTGCGCGTCCGTCCCCGCCGTCACCGCGGGCTGCCCGGACCGGGGACGGCGGATGCGCCTCGGAGCTGGAGAGTTCCCGTAGCCATTGCCGTCACATCTCCCGTTCTACACTGCTGACCCAGAACATCCTATTTCGGACACGCCGCAGGGCAGACCTCCCCCTGCTCCCCCTCGACACCTCCTGCTGACCACCCGCGGAGCCGCTCTCCACGACGGAGATACACCGGTATCGTCCCGCTTCTCCGCAAATCAGCACGGTACAGCGTACGCCGTACAGGTGTCCGACGCGCGCCCGGGTAGGTGCTTGATCCATACAATGCCACGCGAGGGCCGAATCAACCCTGTCAATAAGTGAGTTGATCGTTACGGATAGGTCAAGGCCCCCGCCGAACGCGTCACAGCGGGGGCCCCGGAGGCGCTGTCGTGCTCGCCTGGCTAGCGGGCCGTCTCCTTCTCATAGGCCCGTACGACTTCCTCGGTGGGCCCGTCCATGAGCAGCTGGCCGTGTTCGAGCCAGAGCACGCGGTCGCAGGTGTCGCGGATGGACCGGTTGTTGTGGCTGACGAGGAAGACGGTGCCGGCATCCTTGCGCAGCTCGCGGACGCGGGCCTCGGAGCGCTTCTGGAAGGACCGGTCGCCGGTGGCCAGCGCCTCGTCGATCATCAGCACGTCGTGGTCCTTGGCCGCGGCGATGGAGAACCGCAGGCGGGCCGCCATGCCGGAGGAGTAGGTGCGCATGGGCAGGGTGATGAAGTCGCCCTTCTCGTTGATGCCCGAGAAGTCGACGATCTCCTGGTAGCGCTCGCGGATCTGCTCCCGGCTCATGCCCATCGCCAGGCCGCCGAGCATCACATTCTTCTCGCCGGTGAGGTCGTTCATCATGGCCGCGTTCACACCCAGCAGCGAGGGCTGGCCGTCGGTGTAGACCTTGCCGCGCTCGGTGGGCAGCAGCCCGGCGATCGCCTTCAGGAGGGTCGACTTGCCGGAGCCGTTGGAGCCGATCAGGCCGATCGCCTCGCCGCGGTAAGCGGTGAAGCTCACACCCTTGACGGCGTGCACCTCGCGCACACCCGCGTTGGGCTTGCGCCGCACGAGCCGGTTGAGGGCGGCGGTGGCACTGCCCCGGCCGGTGTTGCCGCCGTAGACGCGGTAGACGATGTGCACGTCGTCCGCGATCACCGTCGGGACCTGGGAGGTCGACATGGGCGCCTTCGCGACGCTGTTCTGCTCAGCCACGGCCGTACTGCTCCTCAGCCTTCCAGAAGAACACGAAGCCCCCGATGCCGATCAGCACCGCCCAGCCGACCGCCAGCGCCCATACGTGCGGTGGCATGTCGATGTGCTTGTGCGCGGCGTGGCCGGTGATCAGGGAGTTGCGCATCAGGTTGATGAAGACGGCGGCCGGGTTCGCGCTCAGCACGTCGATGAGCCACCCGGGGGCGTGCTGCTTCTTGAGATTCCCGACGAGGCTGTACATCACGCCGGACGCGTACATCCAGGTGCGCAGGATGAACGGCAGCAGCTGCGCCAGGTCGGGGGTCTTGCTCCCCAGCCGGGCCAGGACCATCGCCAGGCCGGTGTTGAAGACGAACTGCAGCACCAGGATCGGGACGATCAGCAGCCACGAGAACCGCGGCATGTGCCCGAAGCCGAGGAGGAGGGCGAAGAGGACGCTCATCGAGAACAGCAGCTGCTGGAGCTGCTGGAGCGCGAAGGAGATCGGCAGGGCCGCCCGGGGGAAGTGCAGGGCCCGCACCAGCCCCAGGTTGCCCGAGATCGAGCGCACACCCGACATCGCCGAGCTCTGGGTGAACGTGAAGACGAAGACACCCGTCACCAGGAACGGGATGTACGTCTTGATGCCCATGCCCTTGCTCTGGCCCATCAGCAGGCCGAAGATCAGGAAGTAGACGGCGGCGTTCAGCAGCGGCGTCGCCACCTGCCACACCTGACCCAGCTTGGCCTGGCTGTACTGAGCGGTCAGCTTGGCGCGGGAGAAGGCGACGATGAAGTGCCGTCGGTCCCACAGCTGGCGCGCGTACTCCGCCAGGCCCGGCCGGGCGCCGCTCATCGAGAGGCCGTACTTCTGGGCCAGCTCGGCGGCGGAGAGTCCGTCGTCGGGTGATGGCGGGGCACTCATGGCGACCGCACTGTCGTGCGTTGTCTCGCTCACAGTTGACACTTTCGTCCTCAAGGTGCGCTCCCGGGGCCGGGCCCCGGTTCGCGCCTGATGCTCATCGACAAGAGCTTGTCAGATCACGGGAGGGCGACCCAGTCGGGTCAGGCGCCACACGGTACGCCACTTCATGGGGCGCCGTGGACCGCACGGCGTCGACCAGCCCTCCCGGAAGCCGCCGAACCAGGCGCGCAGCGCGGGCGGCGACGGCCGCCGGGCCAGGGTCAGCAGCAGCCAGACCCCGACGTAGACGGGGACGAGCGGCGCGGGCAGATTGCGGCGCGCCAGCCACACCCGGTTGCGGGCGACCATGCGGTGGTAGACCGCGTGCCGGCTGGGGGCCGTCGTCGGGTGGTGCAGCACCATGTCCGCGCGGTAGTCGATCATCCAGCCCGCGTCGAGGGCCCGCCACGCGAGGTCGGTCTCCTCGTGCGCGTAGAAGAAGTCGTCGGGGAGCCCGCCGACCTCGGCGAAGACCCGGGTGCGGGCGGCGTTGGCGCCCCCGAGGAAGGTCGTCACCCGCGAGGACCGCAAGGGGTCCGAGGCGCGCAGCCGGGGTACGTGGCGGCGCTGGGTGACCCCGGTGTCGGGGTCGGCGATGCGGAAGCTGATGATGCCGAGCCGCGGGTCGGCCGTGAACGCCTGCCGGCACAGCTCGGCGGTGTCCTGGCCGGGGAGCAGCCCGTCGTCGTCCAGGAAGAGCAGCACGTCGACGTCGCGCCCGGCGGGGCCGAACGCCTCGATGCCGACGTTGCGGCCGGCCGGGATGCCGACGTTCTCGGACAGCTCCACCGTCCGTACGGTCAGCCCGGCGACGGCGAGCGGGGGCAGCGGGGAGCCGTTGCCGACGACGACGACCTCGATCGGGTCACCGTCCTGCTTGGCCACGGACTCCAGCAGCGCGCGCAGCTCGGCGGGGCGGTTGCCCATGGTGAGGACGACCGCACCGACCTTCAGTGAGGGGGCACTCATTTGAGCCTGCTCGAAGCGAGGATGGACACGAGGTGCAGCACAGTCTGCAGCACGGCGACGGCCGCGAGCAGGACGACCGCGATCCGGGTGAACAGCAGGTCGTGGTGGACGAAGTCCGCGATCCCGGCCACCAGGATCACCAGCGACGCCTCGACGCCGCCGACGAGCCGGTGGAACTTCAGCGCGGCCGCGGCCTTGCGGGCCAGCGCCATGCCCGAGGAGCGGGGCGTCGCCGCGGAGTCCTCCACGGCCGCCATGCCGCTGCGGGCGCGGGCCACGTCGACCAGGTCCGTCTCGGCCTTGATCAGGATCGCGCCGAGCGCGGCCACCGTGCCGAGGAAGGCCCACTGCCACTGGGTGGCGGCGCCGTCCTTGTGGAAGACGTCCGCGGCGCGGATGCCGAATCCCACCAGAAGAGCGGCCTCGGAGAGGTAGTGACCCACCCGGTCGAGGTAGACGCCGGTCGTCGAGGTGACCTTGCGCCAGCGCGCGAGCTCGCCGTCGACGCAGTCCAGCAGCAGGTACAGCTGGATGAGCAGCATGCCCAGGATCGCGCCGGTGAGGCCGGGCACCAGCAGGGCGGCGCCCGCCGCGACCCCGGCGAGGATCATCAGGCCGGTGTACTGGTTGGGCGTGGGCCTGCTGTTCAGCAGCACCCGGGTGCAGCGCAGCGAGACCTCGCGCATGTACAGGCGCCCGGCCCAGTGCTCACCGCTGCGCCGGTCCTTGAGGCCGCCGGGGTGGACGACCGGACGGAGTTCAGCTAGTGACGGTTTTGGCATAGTCGGCGTAAGCGTCCCTGATCTGGTCGGTGGAGAGGTCGAGGTGCTCCAGGATCGTGTAGCGCCCGGGGCGGGTCCGCGGGGCGTACTCGACGGCCTTGACGAACTCCTCGGTGCTGAAGCCGATCTCCTGCGGCAGCACCGGCAGCCCGTGGCGGCGCAGCACCTCGACCATCAGCGCGGACTCCGCGCGGGCACCGCGCAGGTACATCGCGAAGGCGGCGCCGAGGCCGCACTGCTCGCCGTGGCTGGCGGCCCGCTTGGGGTAGAGCAGGTCGAAGGCGTGGTTGATCTCGTGGCAGGCGCCCGAGGCGGGGCGGCTGTCGCCGGCCACCGACATCGAGATGCCGGTGAGGACCAGGCCCTCGGCCAGCACCTGGAGGAAGCCGTCGTCGCCGACGCCGCCGGGGTGGCGCAGCACGGCCTCGCCGGCCTGCCGGGCCATGGCGGCGGCCAGGCCGTCGATGGACTCGCCCGTCTCGCGGTGGGAGAGCTCCCAGTCCGCGACGGAGGAGATGTTGGAGATCGCGTCGCCGATGCCGGACCGGACGAACCGGGCCGGTGCCTCGCGGATGACGTCGAGGTCGATGACCACGGCGATGGGGTTGGGCACCCCGTAGGAGCCGCGGCCCGCGTCGTTGTCGAGGGTGGCGACCGGCGAGCAGAGGCCGTCGTGCGACAGGTTGGTCGCGACGGCCACCAGCGGCAGGCCGACCCGTGCGGCGGCGTACTTCGCGCAGTCGATGATCTTGCCGCCGCCGAGGCCCACGACCGCGTCGTAGTGCCCCTTCTTCATGGCGTCGCCGAGCTTGATCGCGTCGTCCAGCGTGCCGCCGCCGACCTCGTACCAGGTGGCGCCGGGCAGCGCCGGGGCGAGCCGCTCGCGCAGCACCGCCCCGGAGCCGCCGCTGATGGCGATGGCCAGCTTGCCGGAGCTGGAGATCCGCTGGTCGGCGAGCACGCCGGCCAGGTCGTCCAGCGCTCCGGCGCGGATGTCGACGACGACCGGCGAGGGGATGAGCCTCGTCAGTACTGGCACGCGATCCCCCGGCCCTTGGCGAGGTCGTCGTGGTTGTCGATCTCGACCCACTTGACGTCGCCGATGGGCGCCACGTCGATCTTGAAGCCGCGGTTGACGAGCTCCTGGTAGCCGTCCTCGTAGTAGAGGTCGGGGTCGCGCTCGAAGGTGACCTTGAGGGCGTCGGCCAGGTCGGCGGCGGCCTCGCCCTCGATCAGGGTGACGCCGATGTACTCACCGGTGGCCTCGGCCGGGTCCATCAGCTTGGTGATGCGCTGGACGCCCTTGTCGGGGTCCACGACGACCTTCATCTCCTCGTCGGCGAGCTGCTTCACCGTGTCGAGGGCGAGGATGATCTTCCGGCCGTTGCCGCGGGCGGCGAGCAGGGTCTTCTCGACGGAGACCGGGTGCACGGTGTCGCCGTTGGCGAGGATCACGTCGTGCTTGAGGGCGTCACGGCCGCACCACAGGGAGTAGGCGTTGTTCCACTCCTCGGCCTTGTCGTTGTCGATCAGGGTGATCTTGAGGCCGTACTTCTGCTCCAGGGCCTCCTTGCGCGCGTACACGGCTTCCTTGCGGTAGCCCACGATGATCGCGACCTCGGTCAGACCGATCTCGGCGAAGTTGGCCAGGGTGAGGTCGAGGATGGTGGTGTCACCGTCCACCGGCACCAGGGCCTTGGGCAGAGTGTCGGTGTAGGGACGCAGACGCCGTCCGGCGCCGGCGGCCAGCACGAGGCCGATCATGCGGGTTCTCCTGATTCGTCGTGTACTGCGGGCGCCCCGGAGGACACCCAGAAGCGGATGCTCTCGATGAGCACCGTGAGCGCGATGGCGGCCGCGAGGACCGTCAGCGCGATCGTGAAACCTTGGTTGTGCCACAGGGCGGCGGCGATCGAGACCGCCAGGATCCGTCCCTCGTGCCCGCCGATCGCCCGCACCAGCCAGTGCGGGGGCGCCCCGGTGCCACCGCGGATGCGGTACACCGTGTCGTAGTGATGGTAGGCGACCGCGGCCACCAGGCCGAAAGCCGCGGGCAGGGCGCCGGGGACGCCGGAGGTCGCGGCGAGGGCGAGGATCATGCCGTACTCGGCGGCCCGGAAGACGGGCGGCACGAGCCAGTCGAGGGGGCCCTTGAGCGGGTGGGCGACGGCCACCCCGGCGAGGATGGCGTAGACGACGGCCTGTGGCACGGCCCGCCAGGTGCCGACGGTGTCGGCCACCAGCGGCCAGACGAAGAGCGCGGCGGTCGCGAGCAGCGCCCAGTAGGGGGCGCTGTAGGTGCCCGCGGCCATCGTGCGGCCCAGCGTCCGGCTGGCGAGCTCCGCGAGAGGCCCGGAGTCGGCGAGGTCCGCCAGCGCCCGGGCCGCGCGGTCGGTCCGCTTGGCCTTGCGGGTGAGGGAGCGCAGGACGCGGCCCGCGGTGGTGTAGCAGGCGGCGAGCGCGCAGCCGACGAGCAGGGCGTAGAAGACGACGCGGGGCGTGGTGAGGGCGGTGAGGACCGCGATCATCGCCCAGCGCTCGCCGATGGGCAGCACGATCATGCGGCGGGCCCAGACGGTCCAGCCGACGCTGTCGAGCCGGTCGGAGAGGGCGGCGGTGGGGCTGGTGTTGGCCGCGGCGTCGTGGTTGGCCTCGTTGAACGAGAAGTCGACGACGTGCCGGCAGGTCTGGAGGACCATCGCGCCGAGCGCGAGCGCCCAGACGTCGTCGGTGCCGCCGCCGCGGGCCGCGCCGACGGCGAGGCCCGCGTAGTAGGCGTATTCCTTGGCGCGGTCGAAGGTCGCGTCGAGCCAGGCGCCCAGCGTGGAGTACTGCAGGGAGTAGCGGGCGAGCTGGCCGTCGGTGCAGTCCAGCACGAAGGAGAAGAGGAGCAGCACGCCCGCGGCGACGAAGCCGGGCCGGGTCCCGGTGGCCGCACAGCCGGCCGCGACGAGGGCGGTGAGCAGCGAGGCCGTGGTGACCTGGTTGGGGGTGAGGCCGCGGCGGGCGCACCAGCGCGCGAGGTAGCGGGAGTACGGGCTGATGCAGAAGGTGGTGAAGAAGCCGTCGCGGGACTTCACGGCGGAGCGCAGCCGTACGGCCTCGTCGTCGACGGCCAGGACGTCGGCCTCGGCCTTGGCCCGGATGTCGGCGTCGGCGGGCACGGTGGCGACGAGGACGCCGAGGTCGGGGCGGTGGAGCGCGACGCCGTCGGCTTCCAGCCGGTGGGCGAGGGCGTCGGGCAGGCCGGCCTCGGGGCCGCCTTCCGGCAGGGCCCGCCCGACCGCGTGCGTCAGGGCGCCGCGGGCCTCGGGCTGCGCGGTCAGCGCACCCTCCACGGCGGCGGCGGGGAAGCGGGGGTCGGTGAGCGCCAGGCGGAGCGCGTGGACGTGGCCCACGAAGCGCGCGTCGACGAGCGCGACGCGCTCGCCCGCGGGGACGGCGGCGAGCTCGGTGGTGACGGCGGTGGCGTCAGCGGCCACGCGTACGCCGAAGCCCAGGGACCGCAGGTCGTCCTCGAGGGAGGAGCCGACGGGCGGCGAACCGGTGACGATGGCGGTCGACAGACGAACTCACTCCTTGGAAGCGGATGCGGCCGCCTCGGTCCGCGGGGCGTCCGGGCAGCGGGCGTGGCACGCGCCGGCCTTACGGGGCGGGCGGCGTGCGGGCACGTCGGCAGAGGCTATCGGATCAACGGAAGACGCCGTTCACCGCACGTGCACCGGGGCTTCCCGACACTGACTGGACGCTCAGGCCGCCTGTGAGGTTCCGGGGGGCGCAAAGAAGAGGACATGACGGGGGCGGACGGGGGTGAAGGGAACGGGGCCCTTACGCCGGCTGGATTAGGGTGCCGACATGACATGGCTGATCACAGGTGGAGCCGGGTACATCGGGGCGCACGTCGCGCGGGCGATGGTGGACGCCGGGGAGCGCGTCGCCGTGCTGGACGACCTGTCCACGGGCGTGGCCGGGCGGCTGCCCGCGGAGTGCGCGCTGGTGCAGGGTTCGGTCCTGGACCGTGAGCTCCTGGACCGTACGTTCGCCGAGCTGGGTGTGACCGGTGTGGTGCACCTGGCGGCGAAGAAGCAGGTCGGGGAGTCGGTGGAGAAGCCGCTGCTCTACTACCGGGAGAATCTGCACGGCCTGACGGTCCTGCTGGAGGCGGTGGTCGCGGCCGGTGTCGGGAGCTTCGTCTTCTCCTCCTCCGCCGCCGTCTACGGGATGCCGGATGTCGACCTCGTCACGGAGGAGACGCCGTGCCTGCCGATGAACCCGTACGGGGAGACCAAGCTGGCCGGTGAGTGGCTGGTGCGCGCCACCGGGGCGGCGCACGGCGTCTCCACCGCGTGCCTGCGGTATTTCAACGTGGCGGGCGCGGCCGTGCCGGAGCTGGCCGACACCGGGGTCTACAACATCATCCCGATGATGTTCGACCGGCTCACGCGGGGCGAGAGCCCGCGCATCTTCGGCGACGACTACGACACCCCCGACGGCACCTGTGTCCGTGACTACATCCACATCGAGGACCTGGCCACCGCCCACCTGGCGGCGGCCCGGCGGCTCGCCGGCCGGCCGGGCACGGGCGACCTCACGCTGAACGTCGGCACGGGCCGGGGGGTGTCCGTGCGGGAGATGGCGGACCTGATCGCCGAGATCACCGGACGCTCCGAGCCCGCGCCCCTCGTCGAGCCGCGCCGTCCGGGTGATCCGGCGCGTGTCGTCGCCTCGAACGAACTGATCGCCAAGGAGCTCGGCTGGAGCCCGGTGCACGGGGTGCGGAGCATGGTCGCCTCGGCCTGGGAGGGCTGGTGCCACCACCATCCGAAGGCCCGCGCCTGACTGATCGCCCCAGGTCGGCGCGTTAAGCATCGTCGCAGGTCAGAGCACATGACAACGGTGTTCAGTGCCGCGTTGCCCGATACCCCCCACCCGTAGTTCACTGGGTGCTCGGCCGGCGTCCGCCGGCCGTTGCGGGCACCTTTCGGAGGCGGCTTTCATGGGCGCAGGGCACGACCACGGCCATTCGCACGGACCCCCGCCGGGGACGAGCGGCACGGCCGCCGCGGCCTACCGGGGCCGGCTGCGGATCGCGCTGGGCATCACCTTGACGGTGCTCGTCGCGGAGATCGTCGGCAGCGCACTGACCGGTTCGCTGGCGCTGCTCGCGGACGCCGGGCACATGGCGACCGACGCGGTCGGGGTGAGCATGGCGCTGGTGGCGATCCACTTCGCCAACCGCCCGCCCGGCGGCCGCCGCACCTACGGCTACGCCCGGGCGGAGATCCTGGCGGCGCTGCTGAACTGTCTGCTGCTGCTGGGCGTCGGCGGCTTCATCCTCTTCGAGGCGATCAAGCGGCTGGCGAGCCCCACGGAGGTGCCCGGCGGCACGACGGTGGTTTTCGGTCTGGTCGGCGTGGTGGCCAACCTGATCTCGCTGGCGCTGCTGATGCGTGGCCAGAAGGAGAGCCTCAATGTGCGCGGGGCGTTCCTCGAGGTCCTCTCGGACGCCCTGGGCTCCCTGGCCGTCGTGATCTCCGCCCTGGTCATCATGGCCACGGGCTGGACGCAGGCGGACCCCATCGCGTCCCTGCTGATCGGCCTGATGATCGTGCCGCGCACGGTCAAGCTGATGCGGGAGGCGCTGGACGTCCTGCTGGAGGCGGCCCCCAAGGACGTCGACATGGACGAGATCCGGTCGCACATCATGGCGCTGCCGGGTGTGGAGGACCTGCACGACCTGCATGTGTGGACGATCACATCCGGAATGCCGGTACTCTCCGCGCACGTGGTCGTCGACCACGCCGCGCTGGACTCGGTCGGGCACGAGAAAATGCTCCACGACCTGCAGGGCTGCCTCGGCGAGCACTTCGACGTCGAGCACTGCACCTTCCAGCTGGAGCCCGGCGGCCATGCGGAGCACGAGGCGAGGCTCTGTCATTGACGCCGCGGCGGGTTACGGCAGACTTGAGGGTCGAAGACCGACTACGAGGATGGTCAATGCCGATCACACCTGCCAAGGGCCTGTCCGCCGACGACTCGGCGGTTCCCGCTTCCGACGGCACAGCTGAACCGATCATGCTGGAACTGGTCGACGAGTCCGGCAGAACCATCGGCACGGCCGAGAAGCTCTCCGCGCACCTCGCTCCCGGGCGGCTGCACCGCGCCTTCTCGGTCTTCCTCTTCGACGAGCAGGGGCGGCTGCTGCTCCAGCGCCGGGCGCTGGGGAAGTACCACTCCCCCGGCGTCTGGTCGAACACCTGCTGCGGCCACCCCTATCCGGACGAGCCGCCGTTCGTCGCGGCGGCCCGCCGTACGGGTGAGGAGCTGGGGGTGACCCCCGCGCTGCTGCGCGAGGCGGGCACCGTGCGCTACAACCACCCCGACCCGGCGTCGGGCCTGGTCGAGCAGGAGTTCAACCACCTCTTCGTGGGCACCGTGCGCGCGGGGCTGCGCCCGGACCCCGAGGAGGTCGAGGAGACGGCCTTCGTGACGCCGGCCGAGCTCGACGAGCTGCGGGAGAAGTTCACGTTCTCGGCGTGGTTCATGGACGTCCTGGACACCGCGCGGCCCGTGGTGCGCGAGATCACCGGGGACGCAGCGGGCTGGTAGCGGGCGCGCCGAGCGGCAGGGCGGCCCAGACCACCTTGCCGCCGTTCGCGGTGTGCTCCACGTCGCACAGGCCGCCGGCCTCGTCCGAGATGGTCTTGACCAGCAGCAGCCCCCGGCCGCCGATGCGGTCGTCGTCCGCCTCCAGGGGCTTGGGCCGGTACGGGTGGTCGTCCTCGACGGCCACCCGTACCCAGTGGGGGCCGATGGAGACCTCCACGGCGACCTCCGGCGAGAGCAGCGCGGCGTGCTGCACGGCATTGGTGACCAGCTCGGAGACGATCAGCAGCAGGCCGTGCAGGAGGTCGTCGCGCAGCGGCACCCGCTGGCGTCCCAGCAGGTCGCGGACGGCGTGTCTGGCGCGGGGCACGGAGGAGTCCAGTGCGGGAGCGGTGAACCGCCAGGCGCCGTCGAACTCGATCGGTCTGCGCGGCGGGGCCTGTCCCGGATCGGGCGGGACGCTCCCGAGGATTTCCATGTCCGATACCAACCCCTCACCGTGGTCGACCGCACCTCGAGTGTTGGGAACGTAAGGGTCCGCACCGGCATTCTGAGCAGAAGTCAGCGTCTATCGACGGGATTTGATCGCGCGCGTATGCCAGGGTCACTCACGCGACTGTTCCTGGCCGCCCCGGCCGCTGTCGGCTGAACGACCCGGAGCGCCTTCTTCCGAGGCCGCTTCCGAGACCAGGCCGACGACGCGGCGGCCCCCGACCCCGAGGGCGATCAGACCGAGCCCGTCGAAGAGCAGGGCGAGGGAGAAGAAGGTGCCGATCACATAGCGGCTGCTGTGCGGCCAGTCGCCCAGCACCAGGATGCCCAGCAGCAGCCCGAAGGCACCCTGCACAAGTGTCCAGCCGAACTGCGGACCGCGCACGACCAGGCTGCCCACCAGCCGGAAGACACCGCCGGTCAGGAAGAGCAGCGCGGCGAACATCGTCAGTCCCACGGCGGCGACGTCGGGCCGCCGGATCACCACCGCGCCCGCGGCGATGTTCAGCGCGGCGACCACCACACCGAGCCAGAAGAAGTTGCTGTCCCGCGACTGGACGGCGTGCACCAGGCCGACGACCCCGCCGATCAGCAGCAGCCAGCCGAAGAGGATCATCGTGGTGAGGGTCGCGAAGCCCACATAGACCAGCCCGACCAGCCCGGCGAGCACCAGGATCCCGCCCAGCAGTGTCAGCACGCCGAAACTGCGGCTGAGTTCGTGGCCCGGCGACCGCGCCCGCCTCGTGCCCCTGGACATGAGCGCCTCCTCGTAGCGCCCCCCATGTTTTGATCATAGGACGGATCATGGAAACGCGCCCCGGATAGCATCCGGACCATGAAGCCCGCACTGCATCTGGACATCGACGACGGCACCGCGACCGTCCGCATCGCCAACCCCGCCAAGCGGAACGCCATGACGACCGGCATGTGGCGGGCCCTGCCCGGGCTGCTGGAGCGCTGCGCGGCCGACCCGGCGGTGCGCGTCCTGGTGCTCACCGGCGAGGGCGACACCTTCTGCGCGGGCGCCGACATCTCCTCGCTCACCGACGGCGGCGAGAGCTCGCGCGACCTCGCCGTCGCGGCCGAGGAGGCGCTCGCCGCCTTCCCCAAGCCGACGGTCGCGGCTGTCCGTGGCTTCTGCGTGGGCGGCGGCTGCCAGCTCGCGGCCGCGTGCGACCTGCGCTTCGCGGCGGAGGGCGCGTCCTTCGGGGTGACCCCGGCGCGGCTGGGGATCGTCTACGCGGCGTCGTCCACCCGGCGGCTGGTCGACCTGGTCGGCCCGTCGACGGCCAAATACCTGCTGTTCTCGGCCGAGTTGATCGATACGGAACGGGCGCTGCGCACGGGGCTGGTGGACGAGGTGTGGCCGGCGGACGCGCTCGACAAGCGGGTGGCGGAGTTCGCGCGCGTGCTGGGGTCGCGATCGCTGCTCACCCAGGTGGCGGCGAAGGAGTTCGCGGCGGCGGAAGGGGCGGCGCGGTGGGAGCACTGGGCGGCGGAGGCCCGGGCGAGCGGTGAGGCGGCGGAGGGGGCGGCGGCGTTTCTGGAGCGGCGGGCTCCGCGGTTCGCCTGGCGGGTTCCGGGTCCGGCGTGACGGCCTGACGGCCGTGGAGGGCCGGACCCCCGTCCCGGTCCTCCACGGCCGTCGGCTGCGGGCGGTTCCCCCTGGCCCGCCCCTCCGTAACCGGGGGCAAGCCCCCGGCCCCCCGAATGCGGCTGCGCCGCCGTCAGATACGCCGCGCCCGCCACTCGGCGACCAGGTCCGCCGGGGCCTTTTCCGGTGAG
Organism: Streptomyces blastmyceticus; assembly: GCF_039521185.1. Lineage (NCBI taxonomy): Bacteria > Bacillati > Actinomycetota > Actinomycetes > Kitasatosporales > Streptomycetaceae > Streptomyces > Streptomyces blastmyceticus. The sequence goes on from NZ_BAAABW010000026.1 coordinate 690,247, forward strand.
CCCGCGTCGTACGGGGGCTGCGGGTCGTACTCGATGAGCAGCTGGATCGCCTGGGCCACGCGGTCCCCCGCGATGCGGCCCGCGAGGGTGAGGCCCATGTCGATGCCCGAGGAGACCCCCGCCGCGGTCACGTACTTGCCGTCGGTGACGACCCGTTCGCCGGTCGGCTCGACGCCGTAGGAGGCCAGTTCGTCCAGGTACAGCCAGTGCGAGGTGGCCCGACGGCCCGTCAGCAGCCCGGCGGCGGCGAGGATCAGGGAGCCGGTGCACACGGATGTCGTCCAGGTGGTGGTGCGGTCGACCGCCGTCAGCCACTCCCGTACGGCCTCGGACTTCACCGGCCCGCTGGTGTCGGGGGCGCCCGGCACCACGACGATGTCGGGGCTGCCGACCTCGGCGAGCGAGGCGTCGGCGAGCACGGCGAGCTTGCCGCTGTCGTTGCGTATCGTCCCCGGCTGCTCGGCGACGAAGACGGTGTCGGCACCGGGGAGGTTGCCGAGGACCTCGAAGGGGCCCATGGCGTCGAGGGCGGTGAAGCCGGGATAGAGCAGGATGGCGATCTGCACGGTCGTCCTTTCGTACGGTACGGGCTCAGGCGGCCGGTGTCAGTGGGCGGAAGCGGCGCCGGTATTCGGCCGGGGAGGCTCCCAGGGACCGGACGAAGGCGCGGCGCATCGCCTCGGACGTGCCGTAGCCGCAGGCCCGCGCGACCGTCTCGACCCCGTCGGCGGTGTCCTCCAGGAGCCTGCGCGCGGCCTCCAGCCGGACCCTGTCGACATAGCGGCCCGGTGTCATCCCGACCTCACTGTGGAAGGCGCGGGCGAAGTGACGGGGCGACAGGCCCGCGCGGGCGGCGAGCGAGTCGACGGAGAGGTCGGCCCGCAGGTTCTCGACGACCCAGTGCTGGATGTCGCGCAGCGGTGGCCGCGTGGCGGACTGGACGGCCAACTGGGCGCTGAACTGCGTCTGATTGCCCGGGCGGCGCAGGAAGACGACGAGCGCGCGGGCGACGGCGAGCGCCGGCTCCCGGCCCAGGTCCTCCTCCACGAGGGCGAGCGCGAGGTCGATGCCCGCGGTGATGCCGGCCGTGGTGGCGATGTTCCCGTCGCGCACGTAGATGGGGTCGGGTTCCACCCGGATCGCGGGGTACCGCTCGGCGAGGGTGGGACAGAGCGCCCAGTGGGTCGTCGCGCGGCGGCCGTCGAGCAGCCCGGCCGCGGCGAGCAGGAACGCGCCTGTGCACACCGACACGATGCGCTCGGCGCGCGGGGCGTTCTCGCGCAGCCAGGCGACGAGCCGGGGGTCGGGGGCGCGGGTGCCGTCGCCGCCGGGGACGACCAGGGTGTGCGGGACCTCCGCCTCGTGGAGGGCCATGTCGGGGAGCAGCCGCAGGCCGCTGGTGGTGCGGACGGGCCCGCCGTCGACGGTGGCGGTGCGGACCTCGTAGAGGTCCGGGTCACCGGTGACGAAGCCCCCGTAGGCGAACACTTCGAGGGGGCCCGTGACATCGAGGCTCTGCACCTCCTCGAAGAGGAGGATGAGCACGGTGCGGCGAGGCGTCATGGACACCATGCTGGTCGCGGCCGGGCGCGTCCGCAATGACGAAGATCCCACCTTTTCTGCCATCGGCCGCCACCTTCCCGACGTACCGACCAGTCGGTAACGTTCAGGCATGACCACTTCCCAGCGTCTGCCCGAGCGCGCCGCGCGCCACTGTCACAGCGTCGTGAACCCCCTCCACTCCGTGGTGTATTTCTCCCCGGACATCCACCGGGAATTCGCGGAACTGGGCATCGAGGACCGCCCCGCCGTCAACCTGGCCTCGCGCAGCGCCGCGTTCGGGCGGGTGGGCGCCGGACCGGTGGTCGCGGCGTTCTACAACTACAAGTACGAGCTGGTGGCCCGGCACATCCCCGCCGTCTGGGACATCGCCTCGCCCGAGGACGCGATCGCGGCCCGGCTGCGCACCGCCGACGCGACCCTGCGCCGCCTTCTCGGCGACGACGTCCTCGCCTCCCCGGAGATGGCCGAGGCCGCCCGCCTCGCCCTGCGCGCCACCGAGGGCTGCACCCGCGGCGGCCGCCCGCTGTACTCCGCCCACGCGGACCTGGCCGTGCCGGAGGAGCCGCACCTCGCCCTCTGGTACGCCGCGACGCTGCTGCGCGAACACCGCGGCGACGGCCATGTGATGGCGCTCGTCCAGGCCGGGCTCGACCCGGTGGAGGCGCTCGTCAGCCACGGCGCGACCGGCCGCGGCATGACCCAGAAGTGGCTGCTCGCCACCCGCGGCTGGAGCGAGGAGGAGCTGGCGGCCGGCCGGGACCGGCTGCGGGAGCGCGGACTGCTCGACGCGGAGGGCGAGTTGACGGAGGCCGGCATCGCGCTGCGCGAGGAGCTGGAGGACGCGACGGACCGCCTGGACGCGGCCCCGTACGAACACCTGGGCGCGGCGGGCGTCGCGCGCCTCACCGAGCTGGCGACGGCCTTCACCACGGCGGCGGCCGCCGCGGGCGCCTTCCCGGCGGACCTGCTCGGCAAGGGCTGAGCGCCGGGGCAGCGAGGCTCGCGCGGGCGTTGTCGGCGGTACCTGCCACAATGCAGATCGCAGCTCGAAGAGAAAGCGGAGCGTGATCGTGACGGCAGCGGGTGCGTCGACCGAGGGCAGGATCGCAGGCAGGATCGCCGAGGAGCTCGGCGTGCGGGAGCGGCAGGTGAAGGCGGCCGTCGACTTGCTCGACGGCGGCTCGACCGTGCCGTTCATCGCCCGCTACCGCAAGGAAGCGACCGAGATGCTCGACGACGCGCAGCTGCGCGCCCTCGAGGAGCGGCTGCGCTATCTGCGGGAGCTGGAGGACCGCCGCACGGCGGTCCTCGACTCCGTGCGCACGCAGGGCAAGCTGGACGCCGCGCTGGAGGCGCAGATCCTCGCGGCCGACTCCAAGGCCCGGCTGGAGGACATCTATCTGCCCTTCAAGCCCAAGCGGCGCACCAAGGCGCAGATCGCCCGGGAGGCCGGTCTCGAGCCGCTGGCGGACGGGCTGCTGGGCGACCCCGGCGTCGATCCGCTCGCGGCGGCCGCGGCCTTCGTCTCCGCCGAGCGCGGTGTCGCGGACGCCGCGGCCGCGCTGGAGGGCGCCCGCGCGATTCTGACCGAGCGGTTCGGCGAGGATGCCGACCTGATCGGCGAGCTGCGCGAGCGCATGTGGACGCGCGGGCGCGTCGCGGCGAAGGTGCGGGCGGGCAAGGAGGAGGCGGGCGCGAAGTTCGCCGACTACTTCGACTTCGCCGAGCCCTTCACGGCACTGCCCTCGCACCGGGTGCTGGCCATGCTCCGGGGCGAGAAGGAGGAGATCCTCGACCTCGCCCTGGAGCCGGAGGAGCCGTCGGCCGCGGAGGGCCCGACCGCGTACGAGCAGGCCATCGCCCGGCGGTTCGGCATCGCCCAGCGCGGCCGCCCGGGCGACAAGTGGCTGGCCGACACCGTGCGCTGGGCCTGGCGCACCCGCGTCCTCGTCCACCTCGGCATCGACCTGCGGCTGCGGCTGCGCCAGGCCGCCGAGGACGAGGCGGTCCGGGTCTTCGCCGCGAACCTCCGCGACCTGCTGCTCGCCGCCCCGGCGGGCACGCGCGCCACGATGGGCCTCGACCCCGGTTTCCGTACGGGCGTGAAGGTCGCCGTCGTGGACGCGACCGGCAAGGTCGCCGCGACGGAGACGATCTACCCGCACGTTCCGCAGCAGAAGTGGGACGCCTCGCTGGCGACGCTGGCCCGCCTCGCGCGCGAGCACGGCGTGGAGCTCGTCGCGATCGGCAACGGCACGGCGTCGCGCGAGACCGACAAGCTCGCGGCGGACCTGATCGCCCGCCACCCGGAGCTGGGGCTGACCAAGGTGATGGTCTCGGAGGCGGGCGCCTCGGTGTACTCCGCGTCCGCGTTCGCCTCGCAGGAGCTGCCCGGGCTCGACGTGTCCCTGCGCGGCGCGGTCTCCATCGCCCGGCGGCTCCAGGACCCGCTCGCCGAGCTGGTGAAGATCGACCCCAAGTCCATCGGCGTCGGCCAGTACCAGCACGACCTGTCCGAGGTGAAGCTGTCCCGCTCGCTCGACGCGGTCGTGGAGGACTGCGTGAACGGCGTCGGCGTCGACGTGAACACCGCGTCCGCGCCACTGCTCTCCCGGGTCTCCGGCATCAGCTCGGGCCTCGCGGAGAACATCGTCGCCCACCGCGACGCCAACGGCCCCTTCCGCTCCCGCAAGGGGCTCAAGGACGTGGCCCGGCTCGGCCCGAAGGCGTACGAGCAGTGCGCGGGCTTCCTGCGGATCCGCGGCGGCGACGACCCGCTGGACGCCTCCAGCGTGCACCCCGAGGCCTACCCCGTGGTGCGGGCGATGGTGAAGTCCACGGGCGGCGAGGTCGCCGCGCTCATCGGCAACACGGGCGTGCTGCGCTCGCTGCGCCCGGAGAGCTTCGTCAACGACTCCTTCGGCCTGCCGACGGTCACCGACATCCTGCGGGAGCTGGAGAAGCCGGGGCGCGACCCGCGCCCGGCGTTCCGGACGGCGACGTTCAAGGACGGCGTCGAGAAGCTCGGCGACCTGGTGCCGGGGATGCTGCTGGAAGGCGTCGTCACCAATGTGGCGGCCTTCGGCGCCTTCGTGGACATCGGCGTGCACCAGGACGGTCTGGTGCACGTGTCCGCGATGTCGAAGAACTTCGTGAAGGACCCGCGGGATGTCGTGAAGCCCGGTGACATCGTGCGGGTGAAGGTCATGGAGGTCGACATCCCGCGCAAGCGGGTGTCGCTGACGCTGCGGCTGGATGACGCGGCTCCTTCCGGGGGTGCGGCGCGTGGTCCCGAGCGGGGGGAGCGGGGCGGTCGCGGTACGCCGAGGCCGCGGCGCGGTGACGGTGGGGGTGGCGGCTCTCGTGTGACGGCGCCGACGAATGACGCGATGGCGGACGCGCTGAGGCGAGCGGGGCTCTTGGACCCGAAGCGGCGCTAGCCCGACGGGGTTTCTGTTCCCCAGCCCCGCCCCTTCCCGAACTGGGGGCAAGCCCCCAGACCCCCGAAGCACGCTTCGCGCGCTGTCCTCAAACGCCGGACGGGCTGAAATCGCGCACCCTTGGGGGTCTGGGGGCGAAGCTCCCAGTTTCGGGAAGGGGCGGGATAGGGGAACAAGCCCGCCGCAGGCGCCACGCACCCGCGCCCTCCCCGCCGTTCAGCAATCCGACAGGAAAACCGTGCCCCACATACCCACCGACCTCAAAGCCGACTGCGCCAACTGCTTCGGCCTGTGCTGCACCGTGCCCGCGTTCTCGGCCTCTTCGGACTTCGCCGTCGACAAGCCCGCCCGGACGCCCTGTGCCAATCTGCGGACGGATTTCCGGTGCGGCATACACACCGAGTTGCGGCCGCGCGGCTTTCGGGGGTGCACGGTCTATGACTGTTTCGGGGCCGGGCAGAAGGTGTCGCAGGTGACGTTCGGCGGGCGGGACTGGCGGTCGGCGCCGGACGGCGGGCAGCGGATGTTCGACGTGTTCCCGGTCATGCGGGACCTTCACGAGCTGCTCTGGTACCTGACCGAGGCGCGGGCGCTGCCCGCGGCGCGGCCGGTGCACGGTGAGCTCACCCGCGCGCTGGAGGAGACCGGGCGCCTCACCGCTCAGGACCCCGAGGCCCTCGCGGCCGTCGACATCACGGCGGTCCGGCAGCAGGTCAACCCCCTGCTGCTGCGGGCGAGCGAGCTCGCGCGCGCCGGGTTCGGCGGCAGGAAGAAGGAGCGCCGGGGAGCCGACCTCATCGGGGCGAAGCTCAAGGGCGCGGACCTGCGGGGCGCCAATCTGCGGGGTGCGTATCTCATCGGGGCCGACCTCAGGGGCGCCGACCTGCGGCTGGCCGATCTCATCGGGGCCGATCTGCGCGGGGCGGACCTCAGGGGTGCCGACCTGACGGACAGCATCTTCCTCATCCAGTCCCAGCTCGACGCCGCGAAGGGCGACGGCAGCACCGTACTGCCACCGGCGTTGAACCGCCCGGCGCACTGGTAGGCGCGCCGGGCGGTCGGCCCGACGGTCACACCGCGGTGGACCGCTCCGGGAAGTCCGGCAGTGTCTTGTCGAACAGCCACGGGTGGATCAGGTCCGCCAGCGGCCGCCCCGCCGTCCGTTCCGCGTGGGCGACGAACGCGTCGGTGTCCGCGCTGCCGCCGCGGTGCGCGGCGTGCCAGGTGCGCAGCACCGTGAAGAACCGCTCGTCGCCCAGGGCCAGCCGGAGCGCGTGCAGGGTGCACGCGCCCCGGACATAGATCCGGTCGTCGAAGAGGCGGCTGCGCCCGGGGTCGCCGATGCGCAGGTTCTGCCGCCCCTCGGAGAGCTGCCGCCACGCCTGGACGGCGAGGGTGTGGGCGTCGTCCTCCTCGAGGTGTTCGGACCACAGCCATTCCGCGTAGGTGGCGAACCCCTCGTTGAGCCAGATGTGCCGCCAGTCGGCGAGGCTCACGCTGTTCCCGTACCACTGGTGGGCGATCTCGTGGGCCACGAGCGTCTCCCAGCCGCGCTTGCCGTCCATGTGGTTGCTGCCGAAGACGGAGAGCGTCTGGTTCTCGACGGGCGCCGCCAGCTCGGCGTCGACGACGACCGCGCCGTACGTCTCGAACGGGTAGGGGCCGAAGAGCTTGGTGAAGGCGCGCAGCATCTCCGGCTGGCGGGCCAGGTCGTGCCGGGCCCGGTCGGCGAGGTGGGCGGGGTAGGCGTTGCGCAGCGGTACCGGTGAGCCGCTGCTTTCCGTGTCGTGCGTCTCGTGCGTGAACCGGCCGGTGTAGACGGCCGCGAGATAGGACGCCATCGGGCCGGGGTGGTGGTAGGTCCAGCTCACCGACCCGTCGTCGAGGTCCCGGCGCTCGCGGAGGGTGCCGTTGGCGAGCGCGTGGTGGCCGCCCGGCACCCGTACGGTGACGGTGTAGGCGGCCTTGTCGTCCGGCCGGTCGTTGCACGGGAACCACGAGGGCGCGCCGAGCGGCTGGGAGGCGACGAGGGTGCCGTCGTGGCCGTCACCGGTACGGTCCCAGCCGATCGCGCCGAACGGGGTGCGCACGGGCGCCGGACTGCCGCTGTAGCGGATGTCCGCGGTGAAGGGCCGGCCCGCGACGAGCGGCCGCTCGGCGGTGAGCACGGCCTTGCCGTCCCGCCGCTGCACGGTCGCCGGCCTGCCGTCGATCTCCGCGGAGTGCACGGTCAGCCGGGCCAGGTCGAGTTCGACCCGGCGGGTGCCCTGGTTGGCGACGGCGTCGATGCGGGCGTGGCCGTCGAGCCAGGCGGTCTCGGGATCGTAGGAGAGCCGCAGGTCGTAGGCGAGGGTGCGGTGGCCGTACGAGCCGTGGCGCGGGAAGTAGCGCGCCGTCCCGCCGCCCACGCGCTCGGCGGGGTCGCCGGTGCTCGCCGCGGTCGCGGCGAGCGGGAGGGCCGCCGCGGCCGTCAGGACGGCGCGGCGGCTGCACGGGAATCGGTCCCGGAGGGTCATGCTTCGTCGCCCCTCATGCCACGCGCTCCCCTGCGATCGGGTTGCCCGCCCAGCGGGTCCCGGCGGGCACGGACTCGCCGCGCATGACCAGCGAGGAGGGCGCGATAGCGGCGTGCTCCCCGATGCTGGTGCCGGGCAGGACGATACCGTGCGGGCCCAGCGAGGCGCCCGCGGCGAGGTGGACGGTGTCCATCCGCATGATCCGGTCGTGGAAGAGGTGGGTCTGCAGGACACACCCGCGGTTGACGCTGGCGCCGTCGCCGATGGAGATCAGGTCGGTCTCGGGCAGCCAGTGCGTGTCGCACCACACGCCGCGGCCGATCCGGGCACCGAGGCTGCGCAGCCACCAGTTGAGGACCGGGGTGCCGGTGAAGGGGCCCGCCATCCACGGCACGGCGAGGGACTCCACGAAGGTGTCGTACAGCTCGTTGCGCCAGACGAAGGAGCTCCACAGCGGCTTCTCCCCCACCTTGAAGCGGCCCATGAGCAGCCACTTCGCCGCGGTGGCGGTCAGTCCCGCGGCGGCCGCGGCGGCCAGCAGCAGGGGGGCGCCGACGGCCGCGGCGAGGCCGGGGCCTCCGGCGTCGAGCGCGTCCTGCTCGCCCAGCAGGACCAGTTCGGCGAACGCGAAGCCGATGATCAGCGGCAGGACGCGGCACATCTCGACGGCCGCGCGGGCGAACACGAGGCGGCGCGGCGGCTCGAAGGTGCGGCCCGTCTCGGCGACGGTCGCGACGCGCGGCAGCGGCATCGCGGGACGGCCCAGCCAGGAGGAGCCCGGCTCGCTGTGTTCGGGGGTGTCGGAGAGGACGCCGATCAGACCGTGGTCGGGCACGCTCCGGCCGGGGCCCACGATGCCGGAGTTGCCGACGAAGGCGCGCCGCCCGATGCGCGCGGTGCCCAGCCGCATCCGGCCGCCGTGCAGTTCGTAGGGGGCGACCAGGGTGTCGTCGGCGAGGAAGGCGCCGTCGTCGACCGTGAGCAGCGACGGGAGCGGGAGCACCGTGGAGATCTCGGCGTTCTTGCCGACGCGGGCGCCCAGCAGGCGCATCCAGACGGGGGTGGCGAGGCCCGCGTAGAGCGGGAAGAGGCTGGAGCGCGTGGAGTCGAGCAGCCGGGTGACCAGCCAGGCGCGCCAGGCGACGCCGCCGGTGGCGGGGTGGTCGCCGGGGGTGATGCGGCGCCCGAGGAGCCGGACGACGCCGGCGACGACCAGCGCCCAGCACAGGGTGGTGGCGACGGTGAGCACGGGCGCGGCGGCGAGCAGCAGCAGCGACACGGAGATCAGCGTGGAGCAGCCCTTGACCAGGTAGTACGTGCCGACCAGCGCGGGCAGCGCGGAGAGGAGCGGCAGCAGGGGCAGGGCCCCGAGGGACAGCGCGTAGGCGAGGCGCCAGCGCAGTGACATCCGCTGGGTGGTGGGCGGGGTGGGGCGGGCGCGCCGCGTGGTGCGGCTGCCGCCGGAGCGGAGCGGGCCCTTGGCCCGGCCCGCGTACGGCTCGGGCCGCCCGGTGGGCTGCGGCCGGACGGAGGAGGCGCCGCGCGTGGCGCGGCGGTTGCGGGTGAACGGGCGGGAGGAGACGGCCGTGCCGCCGCGTCCGGAGCCGTCCGCGTCGTGGGCGAGGGTGTCGGCGTGGCCGGTGCCGGTGCCGTGCGCGACGGCGTCGTGCCGTACGGCGGCGGTGCCGTCCGTGGGGCGCGGGACCGTCGGCGAGAGGTCCGCGGCGGTCTCGTCCAGGGGGCGCGGGATCGCGCCTTCGGAGCCCGCGGTCGCGGTGCGGCCGGCGGCGGCGTTGCGGAGTGCGGCGGTACGCGTGCCCGCGTCGGCCCGTGCGGCCGCGGTGTGTGCTGCTGCCGCGCGGGCACGCGGGCGCGCCGGGGAGCCCTCCCAGGTCTCGCCGGCCGGGATGTGGCCGTCCAGGCAGGCGCCGGAGGTGAGTTCGGCGTTCGCGCCGATCGAGGCGCCCGGCATCATCATGCTGCGGTGCGCCACCCGGGCGCCCGCGCCGACCTTCACGGCGCCGACGTGCAGGAGTCCGCCGTCGAGCCACCAGCCGGAGATGTCGGCCTCGGGTTCGATGCCGCAGCCGTCGCCGAATTCGGCGAGGCCGGTGACCGGCGGCATCGCGTGCAGGGCCACGCCGCGGCCGGCCTTGCAGCCGAGGGCGCGGGCGTACCAGGCGGCCCAGGGGGTGCCCAGGAGGGCGGGGACGCCGAAGGAGGCCACGGTGCGTTCGGCGGCCCACAGCCGCAGGTGGACGCGGCCGCCGCGCGGGTACGCGCCCGGCTTGATGCCGCGGGTCAGGGTGCGGGCGGCCGAGGCGCCGATCGCGAACCGGGCGGGTGCGCTGAAGAGCACGACCCAGCCGGCCAGCACCAGCCACCAGGAGGTGTGCGGTGCCCAGGCCTCGGGGGCCAGCAGTCCGAGGACGTTGTCGGCGGCGGCGAGGCCGACCAGCCCGCGCAGCCCGGCGACGCCGAACAGCGCGCACTGCACGAGGACCTGGGCCACGCCGGTGCGGCGCCGCAAGGGGCGCACGGGGCGCACCTCGGGCGCGGGGCCCGTGCCGCGCGCGGGGGCGAGGGAGTCGATGTGGTCGGCCATGTCGCGCAGGACGGGGTGCCGGTAGAGGCCCGCGACGGAGACGCCGGGGTGGTGCTCGCGCAGCGAGGACGCCATGCGGGCGGCGGTGAGGCTGGTGCCGCCCAGGGAGACGAAGTCGGATTCGGCGGTGGGCCGGGTGCCGAGCAGCTGTTCCCACAGGTGGGCCAGGCGGGCGGCGGTGCCGTGCAGCTCCTCGCCCTCCTCGGCGCTCTGCGGCAGCGGCCACGGCAGGGCGTCGCGGTCGACCTTGCCTGAGGTGCGGGTGGGCAGTTCCTCGACCTCGGCGAGGACGGGGACCAGGGCGGCGGGCAGCCGCTCGGCCAGCAGAGCTCTTGCCTTGTGCCGTTCGTAACCGCCGTCCGGCAGCACGTAGCCGACGAGGAGTTTGCCGCCCGCCGGGGTGGTGCGTACGGCCGCGGCGGCGCCCTGGACGCCGGGCAGGGCGCTGAGCGCGGCGTCGATCTCGCCCAGTTCGAGGCGGCGTCCGCCGATCTTGATCTGGTCGTCGGCGCGGCCCGCGAAGACCAGGCCCTCGGGGTCGGCGCGGACGAGGTCGCCGGTGCGGTAGGCGCGGTCGGTGTCCAGGGCGGCGGAGGGGCTGTAGCGGTCGGCGTCCTTGACCGGGTCGAGGTAGCGGGCGTTGCCCGCGCCCGCGATGACGAGCTCGCCCTCGGCGCCGAAGGGCACGGGCGCCCCGGTCTCGTCCACGACGGCCAGTTCCCAGCCGTTGAGGGGCAGTCCGATGCGGACGGGCTCGCCGGGGTGCATCCGGGCGGCGCAGGCGACGACGGTGGTCTCGGTCGGGCCGTAGGTGTTCCACATCTCGCGGCCGGGCACGGCGAAGCGGTCGACGAGCGCGGCCGGGCAGGCCTCGCCGCCGACGATCAGCAGCCGCACCCGGTCCAGGCACTCCGGGGGCCACAGCGCCGCGAGGGTGGGCACGGTGGACACCACGGTGATGCCCCGCTCGACCAGCCAGGGGCCGAGTTCGTGACCGGCGCGGACCAGGGCGCGGGGAGCGGGGACGAGGCAGGCGCCGTACCGCCAGGCCAGCCACATCTCCTCGCAGGAGGCGTCGAAGGCCACGGACAGTCCGGCCAGCACCCGGTCGCCGGGGCCCAGCGGGCTGCCCTGGAGGAAGAGCGCGGCCTCGGCGTCGACGAACGCGGCGGCGCTGCGGTGGGTGACGGCGACGCCCTTGGGTGCGCCGGTGGAGCCGGAGGTGAAGATGATCCAGGCGTCGTCCTGCGGGAGCGGCTCCGGCCGCTGCGTCCGCGAGGGATCGACGGGTCCGGCCGTGTGGAGGCCGTCGGCGCCGAGGACGGCGCAGACGCCCGCCTCGCCGAAGACGGTGGTGGCGCGCTCCTCGGGGTCGTCCGCGTCGACCGGCACATAGGCGGCGCCGCAGGCCAGCACGGAGAGGATGGCCAGATACAGCTCCGCGGTGCCCGAGGGGATGCGGATGCCGACGCGGTCGCCGGGGCCGATGCCGGTGCGGCGCAGCCGGTCGGCGCGGGCGGTGATCTCCTCCCGCAGGGCTCGGTAGGTGAGGGCCTCGGTGCCGGTGTCGAGGGCGAGGGCCTCGGGATGTGCGGCGATCGTGGTGTCGAGTACGTCGAGCAGGGTACGCGGGTGCGGTGCCGGGGCACTGCGGTAGCGGGCCTGCCCCACAGGGGGGTCCTGTGTGCCGGGTTGTGGGCCGGAAAGGGACGGGGACATCGGTACGCCTCTATTCGCCTTAATTCGACGGCGGGTGGAACGGACGCCCTCGGGACGTCCGCCACCACAGACGCCGCCCCCCGGCGCAGGGTTCGCATGGCGAAGCCAACATTCCGCAAATCGAACACCTGCTGGAGCATCCCCATCAGCAGTTCAAATCCGCCACCGGGCGGGGCCTGGGGACGGCCGACCACGGCGCGTCGCCCCGTCCGCCATGGTCATCGCTTGGCCAAACATTGGCCTGTACCTGGGTTTGTTTTCGGACACCGCTTCACCCGGACGGGCTGTTGCGGTTTCCGACCCTGTCAGTTCTCTGTGAGACGGCCGTCCTCGACCCGGATGCGGCGGGTGGTGTGGACGGCATCGAGCATCCGGCGATCGTGGGTGACGAGCAGCAGCGTCCCCTCGTACGACGCGAGCGCGGACTCCAGCTGCTCGATGGCCGGCAGGTCGAGGTGGTTGGTGGGCTCGTCCAGGACCAGCAGATTGACGCCGCGGGCCTGGAGCAGCGCGAGGGCGGCGCGGGTCCGCTCGCCCGGGGAGAGCGTGGCGGCCGGGCGCAGCACATGGGCGGCCTTCAGCCCGAACTTCGCGAGCAGCGTCCGGACGTCGGCGGGCTCCAGCTCGGGCACGGCCGCCTCGAAGGCGTCCAGCAGCGCTTCGGTCCCGAAGAAGAGGGCGCGCGCCTGGTCGACCTCACCGACGACGACACCGGGGCCGAGCGCGGCGGCTCCCGCGTCCAGCGGCAGGCGGCCCAGGAGCGCGGCGAGGAGCGTGGACTTGCCGGAGCCGTTGGCGCCCGTGATCGCGACCCGGTCGGCCCAGTCGATCTGGAGGTCGGCGGGGCCGAAGGCGAAGGAGCCGCGGCGGACCTCGGCGCCGCGCAGGGTGGCCACGACCGCGCCGGAGCGGGGCGCGGCGGCGATCTCCATGCGCAGCTCCCACTCCTTGCGGGGCTCGTCGACGACGTCGAGGCGCTCGATGAGCCGCTCGGTCTGCCGGGCCTTGGCGGCCTGCTTCTCGGTGGACTCTGTGCGGAACTTGCGGCCGATCTTGTCGTTGTCGCTGGCCTTGCGGCGGGCGTTCTTGACGCCCTTCTCCATCCAGTTCCGCTGGGTGCGGGCGCGGGCCTCCAGGCCGGCGCGGGTGTCGGCGTACTCCTCGTACGCCTCGCGGGCGTGCCGGCGGGCGGTCTCGCGCTCCTCCAGATAGGCGGCGTAGCCACCGCCGTAGAGGGTGATCTGCTGCTGGGCGAGGTCGAGCTCGAGCACCTTGTCGACCGTGCGGGCGAGAAACTCGCGGTCGTGGCTGACGAGGACGGTGCCCGCGCGCAGCCCGGTGACGAAGGACTCCAGGCGGGCCAGGCCGTCCAGGTCGAGGTCGTTGGTGGGCTCGTCGAGGAGGAAGACGTCGTAGCGGCTGAGCAGCAGCGAGGCGAGGCCCGCGCGGGCGGCCTGGCCGCCGGAGAGCGCGGTCATGGGCCGGTCGAGGCCGACGGTGAGGCCGAGGGAGCCGGTGACCTCCTCGGCGCGCTCCTCCAGGTCGGCGCCGCCGAGGTCGAGCCAGCGGTCGAGGCTGTGGGCGTAGGCGTCGTCGGCGCCCGGGGCGCCGTCCACCAGAGCCTGGGTGGCGGCGTCGAGGGCGGCCTGGGCCTCGGCGACGCCGGTGCGGCGGGCGAGGAAGGCCCGCACCGTCTCCCCGGGGCGGCGCTCGGGCTCCTGGGGCAGGTGGCCGACGGTCGCGGTGGGCGGGCTGAGCCGGACGGCGCCCTCCTCGGGGGTGGCCAGGCCCGCGAGCAGCCGCAGCAGCGTCGACTTGCCCGCGCCGTTGGCGCCGACCAGTCCGATGACGTCACCGGGGGCGACGACGAGGTCGAGCCCGGCGAAGAGGGTGCGGTCGCCGTGTCCGGCTGCGAGGTCCTTGGCGACGAGGGTGGCGCTCATGATGCGCCGACTCTAACCGCTTGAGGGCCCGGTCCCATAACAGTTTTTTCTATGGGCGGCCTGTGGCACCCGCGCGATCCCGCCACCGGGGGCGGGATCGCGCGGCCGGTCAGGCGGCCGGGACGTGGGACGGCGCCGACGGGCGGAAGCCGTACGGCGGGGTGCCCGGGTGCGGCACGGGGCGGTGGCCGCCGGCCGTCGCGCGGGCGAAGGCCGCGCGTCCCCCGACGAACGGCAGCTCGGCGGAGGTGCGGCTGAGGTCCACCGTCAGCCGCGGGCTGGTGGCGGCGGGCTCGATGAGCCCGGCGTCGGTGCCCGCGACGATCAGGGCGAGGCGGTGGCCCGCCGGGACGACGTGGTCGGTGGCGGCCAGGTCGAGGGTGAGGGTGTACGGCTTGCCGGGGGTCAGCGGGCGCGCCTTGCCTCCCGCGTAGTGGCCGAGGTCGGCCCAGCCGCGGCTGAAGACGGTGTATCCGACCTGCTCGGTGTCGGCCGCGGTGTTCTTGAAGCAGCCGGTGTCACCGGGGGTGCCGCTCCCCCAGCAGCTGCTGTCGGCGAGGGTGCGGATGCCCTCGCCGTCGGCCGCGTAGTTGCGGATGGTGGCCGGGCCGAGGTCCACCAGGACGGCGGAGAGGTGGGCGGAGGCGGTGGACGGGGTGACGGTGAGGCGGACGGTGGAGGAGCCGGACAGCCGCAGGTCGCGGGCGAGCGGCCCGGTGGTGAACCCGGCCTTGCCGGGGGTGGGTTCGTCGATGTGGGCGGACCAGTCGCCCTCGTTCAGCTTCGGGTCGTCGGTGAAGGAGGCGGTGGTGCCGGACGGCGCGGGCGCGAGGCCCAGGGTGCCGACGCCGGCGACGGGGCCCGCGGCGGGGCGGAGCGCGGTGGTCCGGGTGCCGCTCGGCGGCCAGACGCGGTCGGTGGACCACTGGTCGGGGGCGCGCTCGATGTCGGCCATGGGCTCGCGCTCGATGCCGTTGGCGTAGCCGAGGAGGTAGTGGTCGAACCAGCGGTGCAGGGTGGGCACCCAGGCCTCGCGGCGGAAGTCGAAGGGGTCGACGTGCCCGGCCGTGGACAGCCAGATCTTGCGCTCCACGCCCTGCTTCGCGAGCGCGTCCCACCACTGGCCGAAGTGCTTGGTGCGGACGTTGAGGTCCTGCGCGCCGTGGACGACGAAGACGCTGGCGCGCACCTTGTCGGCGTCCTTGACGTAGTCGCGCTCGTTCCACAGCGGGGTCCAGTCGCCGTTGCGCGGTGCGCCCTCGACGAGTTCGCGCTGGACGGCCTGGCAGCGGGCGCGCGCCTCGGGGCTCTCGATGCCGTCCGAGAGCCCGTCGGGGCCGCCGTCGTAGAGGGCGGCGCCCTTGGCGAAGTAGTAGTCGTACCAGGAACTGATCCCCCCGATCGGGACGATGGTCTTCAGGCCCTCGACGCCGGTGGCGGCGACGCCGTTGGCGACGGTGCCGTCGTAGCTCTTGCCGATCATCCCGACGGCGCCGGTGGTCCAGTCGGCCGTGACGGCCGTCCGCCCGGTGCGGCTGCTGTAGCCGCGGGCGCGGCCGTTCAGCCAGTCGACGACCGCCTTCGCGGACCGGATGTCGGAGCGGCCGCCGATGTCGACACAGCCGTCGGAGCGATTGGTTCCGGCCAGGTCGACCAGGGCGACGGCATAGCCTCGCGGGACGAAGTAGTTGTCGTAATACAGCGGGAACTGCACCGGGTTGCCCTGTGCGTCATAGGTCTTCTTCTGGCTCTCGTTGCCCCGGCCGCAGCAGGAGTAGTACGGGCTGGCATCCATGATCACCGGCACGCGGCGGCCCTGTTCCGCGGGCTCGCGGGGGCGGATGATGTCGACGGCGACCCGGTCGGACCGCCCGTCGCCGTCACCGTCGACCTTGATGTCCACCCATACCGACTCGCGCACGGCACGGTCGTACGAATAGACGGGTCTGCTCTCCTTCGGCTTCGCCGCTCCGCCGGGGGCGGCGGTCGCCGCGCCCGACGGTGCGACGAGCACGGCCAACAGGGCGGCGACGGCCGCCAGTACGGTTCCGGTCCAAGGTATGCGGGCGGTGTCCCGCGGACGTGTGCGCATCGCCGGACCGTAGCGCGGCGGACTGCCGTGCAGAAGGGGATGCGAGCAGTCTCACGAGGTGGCCGGAAACACAGCTCATGACAGGCGCATGACGTTCGCATGTCGACCGCCCCATGGACATACCCTCCTCCACAGTGAGTACATAGGCTTCGAGTGATCGTTCTCCTCTACGAGTTGGAGTGACTCGTGCGTCACAGACTCATCGTTCCGGGCGCGGCCGCCGTCTGCCTGCTGCTGGCGATTCCCGCATCGGCCGCCGAGCCCACGCCGGGTGCCCCGGGCGTCGGGGACTCCTACTACCCCGACTCCGGCAACGGCGGGTACCACGTCTCCCACTACGACCTGAGGCTGAAGTACCAGCCGAAGACGGACAAACTGGAGGGCACGGCGACCCTGCTCGCCACCACCACCCAGGACCTGTCCCGCTTCAACCTGGACTTCCTGCTCGACGTCAACGAGGTCCTGGTCAACGGCAAGAAGGCCACGTTCGCCAAGTCGGGTGTCCACGAACTGGAGATCACCCCCTCCGCCGCCCTCCCCAAGGGCAAGGACATCAGCGTGGTCGTCCGCTACAGCGGCACCCCCTCCCAGGTGAAGGTCAACAACTTCACCGCCTGGTACCGCACCCCGGACGGCGCGGTGGTCGCGCAGGAGCCGGAGGCCGCCGCCTGGTGGTTCCCCAGCAACGACCACCCGACGGACAAGGCCACGTTCGACATCTCGGTGTCGGTGCCGGACGGATACCAGACGGTCAGCAACGGCATCCTCGGCTCACAGACCTCCAAGCTCGGCTGGACACGCTACAACTGGCGCTCCGCCAAGCCGCAGGCGACGTACCTCACCACACTCGCGGTGGGCAAGTTCGACATCACGCAGGACACCACCGCCAACGGGCTGCCCGTCCTCAACGCCTACAGCAAG
The DNA here is from genome assembly GCF_039521185.1 of Streptomyces blastmyceticus. NCBI lineage: Bacteria > Bacillati > Actinomycetota > Actinomycetes > Kitasatosporales > Streptomycetaceae > Streptomyces > Streptomyces blastmyceticus. The sequence continues at coordinate 707,046 of NZ_BAAABW010000026.1, forward strand.
GACCTCGGCGACAACGCCCCGGCCGTGCGGGCGAGCGTCGAGCGCACCGGCGAGATCATCGACTGGGAGAGCTCGCTCTTCGGGCCGTACCCCTTCACCGCGGTCGGCGGCTATGTGCCCAACGTCAAGACGGGCTACGCGCTGGAGACCCAGACCCGGCCGTACTACAGCCCCTCCAGCTTCGCCAACGGCGCCAACACCTCGCTGATCGTGCACGAGCTCGCCCACCAGTGGTTCGGCGACAGCGTCTCGGTGAAGGACTGGAAGAACATCTGGATCAACGAGGGCTTCGCCACCTACGCCCAGTGGCTGTGGTCCGAGAAGGAGGGCGAGGGCACCACCCAGGAGCTCGCCGACTACATCTACAACGGGGTGCCCGCCGACAACGTCTTCTGGACGGTGAAGCCGGGCGACCCGGGCGCGGACAAGCAGTTCGACCGCGCCGTCTACGACCGGGGTGCCCTCGCGCTCCAGGCGCTGCGCACCAAGGTCGGGGACAAGACGTTCTTCGAGATCCTCCAGGGGTGGACCGCCGCAAACAAGTACGGCAACGCCTCCGTGCAGGACTTCACGACGTTCGCCGAGAAGGTCTCCGGCAAGCCGCTGGCACAGCTCTTCGACACCTGGCTGTTCGCCACGTCGAAGCCGGCCGTGTCGCCGAACGCCACGGACACGGCGGGCAAGGCGGGGAAGGCGGCCAAGTCGCTCAAGGCCCCTGCCCAGCCCAAGTCCTGGAAGAAGATCCAGGAGGCGCAGGCAGCCCACCCGCACCACTGATCCCGCACGTCCGGCAGGGCCCGTCCCGCACCCACGGTGGTGCGGGACGGGCCCTGCCCCTGTGTCATGGGCGGTGAAACAGCATTACTGTTGAACCCCAGGGTGCGGAACAGAGAGCGAGGCGCTGCCGATGGCCACGGACACGGACACCGAGGAACCGGACCTCACCGTCGACGAGTTGGCCGCCCGCGCCGGCGTGACCGTGCGCACCGTGCGCTTCTACAGCAGCCGCGGGCTGCTGCCACCGCCCGAGATCGGCCCCCGCCGGGTCGGGCGCTACGGCCCCGGCCACCTCTCGCGGCTGGCCCTGATCGAGGAGCTCCAGCACCAGGGCCTCACCCTCGCCGCCATCGAACGCTATCTGCGCCGGCTCCCCGACGGGATCGGCCCGCACGACCTCGCCATCCACCGCGCCCTGGTGGCCTCCTGGACACCGGACGAGCCCGAGGAGACGACGCACGCGCGACTGGAGCGGCGGGCCGGGCGCGCGCTCACGGAGGAGGACGTCGACCGGCTCGTCGCGATGGGCGCGGTGGAGCGGCTCTCCCCCGAAGGCCCCCTCCGCGTCGACCCGGGCCTGCTCCCCCTCGGCATACGGCTGCTGGACGTCCCCCTCACCCCGGAGACGCTGCTCGCGGCGCGCACGGTTCTGCTGGAGCATGCGCGCGCCACGGCCGGGGAGTTGACGCGGCTCTTCCGCGACGGGGTCGACGCGACGGATGTGGCGGCCATGAAATCGCTCTCGGCGCATATGCAGCCGCTGGTGGTGCAGGCGTTGGTGACGGCGTTTCAGCGGTCGTTGCGGTGTGAACTGCGTTCGCTGTACGAGCAGGCGCCCCGCTAGGCCCATCGCGCCTGCGGCGAGCCTTCCCCCACCCCGCCCCTTCCCGAACTGGGGCTTCGCCCCAGACCCCGAAGCACGCTTCGCGCGCTGTCCTCAAACGCCGGACGGGC
>NZ_BAAABW010000026.1:708838-881236 GCF_039521185.1 Streptomyces blastmyceticus
CACCCCGGGGGTCTGGGGGCGGAGCCCCCAGTTTCGGGAAGGGGCGGGGCTGGGGAAAAATCCCCCTACTCGAAGCGTTCGCCCCGCTCCGCCTTTTCCAGGAGCAGGCGCGGCGGCGCGAAACGGTCACCGTACGCCACCTGCAAAGCGCGTGCCCGTGTCACGAACCCGGCGAGCCCGCCCTCATACCCGTTGATGTACTGAATCGCACCCCCCGTCCACCCCGGGAAGCCGATCCCCAGGATCGAGCCGATGTTCGCGTCGGCCACCGACGTCAGGACGCCCTCCTCAAGGCAGCGCACCGTGTCCAGCGCCTCGGAGAAGAGCATCCGCTCCTTCATGTCCTCGAACGGAATCGCCGCATCCGCCCGGGTGAAGTGCTCGCGCAGCCCCGGCCACAGGCCGGCCCGCTTGCCGTCGGCGTAGTCGTAGAAGCCCGCGCCGCCGCTGCGGCCGGTGCGGCCGAACTCGTCGAGCATGCGGTCGAGCACCGCGTCCGCGGGGTGCGGGGTCCAGACGCCGCCGGCCTCCTCGACCGCGCGCCGGGTCTCGTCCCGGATCCTGCGCGGGAGCGTGAAGGTGAGCTCGTCCATGAGGGAGAGCACCTTGGCGGGGTAGCCGGCCTGGGCCGCGGCCTGTTCGACGGAGGCGGGGTCGATGCCCTCGCCGACCATCGCCACGCCCTCGTTGATGAACCGGCCGATCACTCGTGAGGTGAAGAATCCGCGCGAGTCGTTGACGACGATCGGCGTCTTGCGGATCTGCCGGACCAGATCGAACGCGCGGGCCAGCGCCTCGTCCCCGGTCCGCTCGCCCTTGATGATCTCCACCAGCGGCATCTTGTCGACGGGCGAGAAGAAGTGCAGGCCGACGAAGCCGTCGGGCCGCTCGACGCCTTCGGCGAGCAAGGTGATCGGCAGGGTGGAGGTGTTGGAGCACAGCAGCGCGTCGGGGGCGACGACGTGCTGGATCTCCTGGAAGACCTTGTGCTTGAGGGACGGGTCCTCGAAGACCGCCTCGATGACGGCGTCGCAGCCCGCGAGGTCCCTCGGGTCGGCCGTGGGCGTGATCCGGGCGAGCAGCGCGTCCCGCTCGGCCTCGGTCGTACGGCCCTTGGCCAGCGCCTTCGCGAGCAGGCCCGCGGAGTAGGACTTGCCCTTCTCGGCCGCTTCGAGGGAGACGTCCTTGAGGACGACCTCGATGCCCGCCTTGGCGCAGGCGTAGGCGATGCCCGCGCCCATCATGCCCGCGCCGAGGACGGCGGCCTTCGTGACCGTGCGGGGCGCGACGTCCGCGGGCCTGCTGGCGCCGGAGTTGACGGCCTGGAGGTCGAAGAAGAACGCCTGGATCATGTTCTTGGCGGTCTGGCCGGTGACCAGCTCCGTGAAGTAGCGGGCCTCGATGACCTGCGCGTTCTCGAAGTCGACCTGCGAGCCCTCTACGGCCGCGGCCAGGATGTTGCGCGGCGCGGGGTAGGGGGCGCCGCCCAGTTGCTTCCTGAGGGTGGCGGGGAAGGCCGGGAGGTTCGCGGCGAAGCGCGGGCCGGCCGGGGTGCCGCCGGGGATCCGGTAGCCCTTCTCGTCCCAGGGCTGCCGGGACTCGGGGTGGGCGTCGATGAAGGCACGGGCCTTGGCGAGCAGTTCCTCGCCGGTGGCGGCGGTCTCGTGGACGAGGCCCGCTTCGAGGGCGCGCCGGGCGCTGTAACGGGTGCCCTGGAGCAGCACCTTGAGGAGCGCGTCGGTGATGCCGAGGAGCCGTACGGTGCGGGTGACGCCGCCGGCCGCCGGGAGGAGGCCGAGGGTGACCTCGGGCAGGCCGATCCTGACGTGCGGGGCGTCGAGGGCGACGCGGTGGTGGCAGGCGAGGGCGATCTCGTAACCGCCGCCGAGGGCCGCCCCGTTGACGGCGGCGACGACGGGCACGCCGAGGGTCTCGATGCGGCGCAGGTCGCGCTTGATGGCCATGCCGGTCTCGAAGACCTGCTGCGCGTCCCCGGGCCCGACCTTGATCATTTCCTTGAGGTCGCCGCCCGCGAAGAACGTCTTCTTCGCGGAGGTGATGACGACGCCCCGTACGGACTCCTTCTCGGCCTCCAGCCGGTCGGCGACCGCGGTGAGGGACGCCTTGAAGGCGGCGTTCATGGTGTTGGCGGACCGGCCGGGGTCGTCCAGGACGAGGGTGACGACCCCGTCGTCGCTCCGCTCCCAGCGAATGGTGTCGGGCAGGCTCATGTGGATGCTCTCCAGTGAAGGTCAAGGGGCGGGCAGGGACGGGGAATTCCCGGAGGGCTACAGGCGCTCGACGACGGTGGCGATCCCCATCCCGCCTCCGACGCAGAGCGTGACCAGCCCGTACCGCTTGCCCTGGCGTTCGAGCTCGTCGATGACCGTCCCGAGCAGCATCGCCCCGGTCGCCCCCAGCGGGTGCCCGAGCGCGATCGCCCCGCCATTGACGTTGATCTTGTCCAGGCTGATGTCCATGTCCCGGGCGAAGCGCAGCACCACCGCGGCGAACGCCTCGTTCATCTCCACCAGGTCGATGTCGTCCACGGTCAGCCCGGCCTTGGCGAGGGCCTTGCGGCAGGCGGGCGCGGGGCCGGTGAGCATGATGGTGGGGTCGTCGCCGGAGACGGCCGCGGAGACGATGCGGGCGCGGGGCGTGAGCCCGTGGCGCTCGCCGGTCTCGCGGTTGCCGATGGCGACGAGCGCGGCGCCGTCGACGATCCCGGAGGAGTTGCCCGCGTGGTGGACGTGGTCGATCTTCTCCACCCAGTGGTACTTCTGGAGCGCCACGGCGTCGAAGCCGCCCTGCTCGCCGATCGCGGCGAAGGAGGGCTTGAGGCCCGCGAGGGTCTCGGGGGTGGTGCCGGGGCGGATGTGCTCGTCGCGGTCGAGGACGACGAGGCCGTTGCGGTCGCGCACGGGCACCACGGAGCGGTCGAAGCGGCCCTCCTTCCACGCCCGGGCGGCGCGCTCCTGCGAGCGGGAGGCGAAGGTGTCGACGTCGTGGCGGGTGAAGCCGCCGATGGTGGCGATGAGGTCGGCGCCGATGCCCTGCGGCACGAAGTTCACCTGGAAGTTGGTCATGGGGTCGGCGAACCAGGCGCCGCCGTCGGAGCCCATGGGCACCCGGGACATCGATTCGACGCCACCGGCGAGCACGAGGTCCTCCCAGCCGGAGCGGACCTTGGCGGCGGCGAGGTTGACGGCTTCCAGGCCCGAGGCGCAGAAGCGGTTCTCCTGGACGCCCGCGACGGTGTCGGGCAGCCCGGCGGCGATGGCGGAGATCCGGGCGATGTCGGAGCCCTGGTCGCCGAGGGGGCTGACGACGCCGAGCACGATGTCGTCGACGGCGGCCGGGTCGAGGTCCGGGAAGCGCCGTCGCAGCTCGTGGATGAGGCCGACGACGAGGTCGACGGGCTTGGTGCCGTGCAGCGCCCCGTTGGCCTTGCCGCGGCCGCGCGGGGTGCGAATCGCGTCGTACACGTACGCTTCGGTGGTCACGGTCGTATGCCTTTCAAAGGTGGCGGCTCAGAACTGGCGGCTCGAAGTTGCGGCGGGGTCAGGCGAGCAGGGAGCGGCCGATGATCTCCTTCATGATCTCGGTGGTCCCACCGTAGATCGTCTGGATCCGGCCGTCGGTGAACGCCTTGGCGACGCGGTACTCGGTCATATAGCCGTATCCGCCGTGCAGTTGCAGGCAGCGGTCGGCGACGCGCTTCTGGAGCTCGGTCGCCCACCATTTGGCCATGGAGGCGTGGACGGCGTCGAGCTCGCCCGCGGCGTGGTCGGTGATGCAGCGGTCCAGGAACACGCGGGTGACGGCGCACTCGGTGGCCATCTCGGCGATCTCGAAGCGGATGTGCTGGAGCTTGGCGAGCGGACGGCCGAACGCCTCGCGTTCCTTGACGTAGCGGGTGGTGATCTCCAGGAGGTGCTCGGCGGCCGCGATCCCGGCGACGGCGATGGTCATGCGCTCCTGGGCGAGGTTGGCCATCAGGTGGCCGAACGCGCCGTGGAGCTCGCCCAGGAGGTTCTCCTTGGGGATCCGCACGTCCTGGAAGAAGAGCTCCGCGGTGTCCTGGGCCTTCTGGCCGATCTTGTCGAGGTTGCGGCCGCGTTCGAAGCCGGGCATGCCGCGCTCGGCCACGAACAGGCTGAGGCCCTTCGCCCCGCCCTCGGGGGTCGTCTTCGCGACGACGATGACGAGGTCGGCGAGGATCCCGTTGGAGATGAAGGTCTTGGAGCCGTTGAGCAGCCAGTGGTCGCCGCGGTCCTCGGCCGTGGTGCGGATGCCCTGGAGGTCGGAGCCCGCGCCCGGTTCGGTCATGGCGACGGCCGTGATGAGCTCGCCGGTGCAGAAGCCGGGCAGCCAGCGCCGCTTCTGCTCGTCGGTGGCCAGCGAGGTGAGATACGGCCCGATGACGTCGTTGTGCAGCCCGACCGCGAGCCCGGCGGCGCCCGCGCGGGTGAACTCCTCGGTGAGCACGGCGCTGTAGCGGAAGTCGGTGGTGCCCCCGCCGCCGTACTCCTCGGGCACCGCCAGGCCGAGCAGCCCCTGCCGCCCGGCCGCCAGCCACGCCTCGCGCGGGACGATGCCGTCCTTCTCCCACTGTCCGTGGTGCGGCTCGACCTCCTTGGCCAGGAAGGTCCGCACGGTCTTGCGGAATGCCTCGTGGTCGGCGGTGAAGATCTGACGCTTCATCGGTGCGGGCCCTTCCGGTGGGGGGCGAGGCTGCGGACGTCCCAGTCGTGTGCCACCTCGGCGGTGTCCGCGCCCGGCCGGGCGGGCGGCCGGCGCACGGAGCCGGGGGTGGCGGAGAAGCGCGGGGCGGGGGCGGGCTGGGTGAGGCCGCCGTGCTCGACGAAGGTGCCGCGGGCGGCGAGGTGCGGGTGGCCGGGGGCCTCCCGCAGGGACAGGACCGGTGCCACACAGGCGTCCGAGTGCGCGAAGACTTCCGTCCACTCGGCGCGGGTGCGCTGCTTGAAGCGTACGGCGACGGCGGTGCGCAGCGCGTCCCACTCGGCGGGGTCGTCGCGGTCGGGCACCTCGCCCGCGAGGCCGAGGCGGTCCAGGAACTCGGCGTAGAAGCGCTTCTCCAGCGCGCCCACCGCCATGTGACCGCCGTCGGCCGTCTCGTACGTCCCGTAGAAGGGCGCTCCCCCGTCGAGGAGGTTGGCGCCGCGCCGGTCCTGCCAGGCGCCCGCGGCGAGCATGCCGTGGATGAGCGCGGTCAGGTGGGCGGTGCCGTCGACGATGGCGGCGTCGACGACCTGGCCGGTGCCGGTGGCGCGGGCGTGCTGGAGGGCGGCGAGGACGCCGACGACGAGATAGAGGGAGCCGCCGGCGAAGTCGCCGAGGAGGTTGGCGGGGGCGTACGGCGGGCCGTCGGCGGGCCCGGCCAGCCCGAGGGCGCCGGTGACGGCGATGTACGCGATGTCGTGCCCGGCGGTGTCGGCCAGCGGGCCCTCCTGGCCCCAGCCGGTCATCCGGCCGTAGACGAGGCGGGGGTTGCGGGCGAGGCACGCCTCGGGGCCGATGCCCAGGCGCTCGGTCACACCGGGCCGGAAGCCCTCCAGGAGGATGTCGGCGCGCTCGGCGAGGTCCAGGACGGCCCGTGGGCCGTCCGCGGACTTCAGATCGACGATCACCGAGCGCTTGTTGCGGTTGGTGAGGTCGTGGCGGGGGTCGATGTGCAGCCCGGGCCCGTCGGGGCGGTCGACGCGGACGACGTCGGCGCCGAGGTCGGCGAGGAGCATCGCGGCGAACGGGGCGGGCCCGATCCCCGCGAGCTCGACCACGCGCACACCGGTGAGCGGACCGTTCGCCGTCTCCGTCATTCAGACCCCAGTCCTATGACACAAGTGCTGTAACACTCGTGATGTTAAGAACGGGTTCCAGTTTCCACAAGCCCCGGCCGCGGCCCGCGTTGCAGGTTCGCGCTTCGCGTGTTCCTTGGACGAACCGCCGTTCACCCGGCCACTCTTGACGGTTCTCATGCTGTTCCCGCTCCGATGCCGGGCCGGCAGCGCCTGTCGTCCGCTGCCGGCCCGGCGGCCGGCCTCACTTCAGGTGTCGGCCGAAGAACCGGTCCCCGTCCTCCCTCTCGAACCACGGGGTGCCGAGGTGCCCGCCCAGGTTGGCGTGCAGCGTCTTCTCCTTGCTGCCGAAGGCGTCGAACAGGTCCAGAGCCCGCTGCCGGGGGTTCCCTTCGTCGTCCCACTGCAGCAGGAGCAGCAGCGGAACGGTGACCTGCCGGGCCTCCTCGCGCTGGGCGCGGGGCACGTAGCCCCCGGCGAAGAAGCCGGCGGCCGCGATGCGCGGGTCGGCCACCGCGAGGCGGATGCCGAGGGCGGTCCATCCCGAGTACCCGACCGGGCCGCCGATCCCGGGCAGCGCGAGGAGGGCGTCGAGGGTGGTCCGCCATTCCGGTACCGCGTTGTCGACCAGCGGGCCGACGAGGGACTCGAGGATCTCGTCGACCGGCTCGCCGGCCTGCATCGCCCGGCGGAGGTCGGCGCGGGCCTGCTCGGCGGCGGCGGAGCGGGGCCGGTCACCGCAGCCGGGGGCGTCGATGGTGGCCACCGCGTAGCCGTACGCCGCGGACTGCCGGGCCCGGGCCACCAGCCGCGGTTCCCGCCTGGGCAGGCCGTTGTTGTGGGCCATCAGGATCAGCGGCGCCGGTGCGGCGGATTCAGGCGTCCACAGGGTGCCGGGGATCTCGCCGAGGGTGAATTCGCGCTCGAGGACGCCGTCGTCGAGGCGCTGTTCGGATGTGAAGTGCATGGTCGTGCCTTTCGGGAGTGCTCGGAGTGGCGCTCCCGGACGACCTATCGCCCGACCGTGACCCCGGAGGGGAGCACCCATGTCGATACTGCGTTCACGGGTACCACCTCCTCGTTCTCTCGCACGGCCTCCGGAAAGGTAGCAGTGGCCGTCGTGGTCCGCCAACAGGTTTTCGCGGAGGCGGCATGGTGAGCACCGCCCCGCCCCTCACTCGCGCGTTGCGCGCCTCGGGGTGGCCAGGAAGACCGTGACCAGGGTGAGGGCGGCCGCGAGCCATGTGATCGTGTGGAACGCGTCCGTGAGCACCTGGGCCGTCTCCGGGGAGTCGCCCGCCGTCAGCGGCGTCGACGACGTGCCCTCGGGGAGGAGCAGGCGGTAGGTCACCGTGGTGACCGTGCCGAAGACGGCGATGCCCAGACCGGCACCGACCTCGTAGGAGACGGATTCGATCCCGGCCGCCGCGCCCGCCTGTTCGGAGGGTGCGGTCACCATGATCAGGTTTGAGGCGACCGTCTGGACCAGCCCTTGGCCGAGGCCGATCAGCGCCAGGCCGGCCGGGACCGCCGTGCCGGACGCGACCAGGGCGTACCCCACCACCGCGAGCAGCAGGCCCGCGGGCACGCCGGTACGCGGTCCCGTGCGGTCGACGATCGGGCCGCCCGCCAGCCCCGCCACCACCGCGGCCACCGGCATCGGCAGCAGATACAGGGCGGCGTCCGCGGCCGACAGCCCCTTGGCGAACTGGAGGTACTGCACCAGCTGCAGCTCGAACCCGACCATCACCAGTACGGGCAGCACCGAGGCGACCACCCCCGCGCGCAGCAGGGGCAGCCGGAACAGGGAGAGGTCCAGCATCGGATGCTTCGCCCGCTGCTGCCGCCGTACGAACAGGACCAGGGCGGTCAGTCCGAGCGCGCCCGGCAGCAGTACCTCCGCCGGTCCGACGCCGTCGTGGGTGACGGCGATGATGGCGTAGGCGCTGCCCAGCAGTCCCACGACCGAGAGGATGGGCGACGTGGCCTCCCAGGGCTGCCGCTCGGACTCGACCTCGTTGTTCAGCAGCAGGGCCACGGCGGGCAGGGCCACCGCCACCACCGGCAGGTTGACCAGGAACGTCGAGCCCCACCAGAAGTGGTGGAGCAGGAAGCCGCCCGCCACCGGTCCCAGCGCCGAGGCGCCGGCCGCGACCGCGCTCCACGCCCCGATGGCCACCGCGTGGTCGCGGCCGCTGCTGAAGGTCTGCCGGACGATCGCCAGCGTGGCCGGGATGATCATGGCCGAGCCGACCGCCAGCGCGGCCCGGGACCCGACCAGGGCCAGCGGTCCCGATGCCGTCGCGCACAGGGCCGAGGCCGCGCCGAACACCACCAGCCCGGCCATCAGCAGCCGCTTGTGTCCGATCCGGTCGCCCAACGGCCCGGTGACCAGCACCAGTCCGACCATGAGGAGCGAGTACACGTCCACGATCCACAGCAACTGGGTCGGGGAGGCGTGCAGTTCGTCGGCCAGGGTGGGCACGGCGATGGTGAGGATGGTGACGTCCAGGGCGGCGGGCAGGAAGCACAGCAACACCACGGCCAGCACCAGCCAGCGCCGGGCCGTCGCGACGGCGGGCAGCGTGTCGGTCACAGGTCGAGGCCCAGCGCCACTCTGGCCTCGGCTATCAGATCGTGGAGCTCTGTCAGGCTCGGTGCGAAGAACATGCAGCTCAGTCTTCCGGTGTGCAGGTCGGTCAGTTCGGTCGGGACCACTCCCCGGTCGGCGTGCCGGGGCGAGGCCACGAGCTGCCCGAGCAGTCGCAGCACCTCTCCCAGCTCCAGCCCGGACGGGAGCCCGTAGAAATCGTAGTTGCCGACCGCGTGCGTGCCGATGTAGCCGGGACCGATGAACTGGTCGCCGAACTCGTGCACGTGGGTCGAGCCGGTGCGGCGGGCGTTGAGGTCGTGCATGTGGACCTCGCCGTCGCGGGCGATCGCGTCGATGCCGAAGTGCCCGCGGTAGCCGCGCCGTTGCATCTCCTCGGCCAGCCGCTGCCCGCCCTCGGTCAGCGGCTTGTACCACCACTCGTCCCGCAGTTCCCGTGCGGTGACGTTGCCGCGCAGGTGGGTGGCCCCCTCGAAGAGCATGTCGGTCGTGTAGCACAGGTGGGGCGTACCGTGCTCGGGCACCATGTACTCCACCGACGGGAACGCGATGTCCCCTTCGACGAACTCCTCGACCACCACCTGGTCCTCGCCGTAGAACGGGCTCGCGGCCAGGCGTTGGTCGATGTCGTCGTCGCCGGGCCTGAAGATCAGCAGGCCGATGCTGGCCTCGCCCCGGTCCGCCTTGACGATGCAGGGCCTTCCCGTCGCGAGCATGTCCCGCACCGCCGCCGGTATCTCCTCGCGTCCGGCGCAGTGGATGCCGGGCGGGATGCGGCAGGGTCCGTCGGTCATGCCGAGGTCGGCGGCCAGGTCGCGCAGGCCGGTCTTGGTGTCGAACGCATCGCGCAGGTCCTGTCGCGGTGTGCTCTCCGGCAGCTCGACCGCGATGCCGTGCCCGGTCCGTAGGGCCTCGGCGAAGTGCCACAGGTCGGCGGTGGTGGTGTGCGGGATCAGCCGGATCCTGCGCCCCGGTCCCGCGTAGGCGGCCACGGCGGTCATCAGCTCCGGGTCGGCGAGTGCGTCGGCGAACAGCGAGCCGGTCTTCCCGGCCGGGCTGAGGTTCACCACGTCGTCGAGCTCCAGGAACTTCCGCTGCCAGTCCAGGTCGGCGATCGGCTCGTAGGTGATGATCATCTTGGGCAGCGGGCCCCAGAACAGTGCCTGGTCCTGCTGGGCCCAGCACTCCGACAGGAGCTCGTCGACGCCGTCGGCGCGGACGGCGAAGTCCCGCAGGGTGTCGACGGCGTTGCTCACACAGACGGTGGGTACGGTCATGGCCTCTCCTCTCGCAGCAGTCCGTCGCCCTTGGACACCAGGTCGACCGCGGCCCGGACCACGTGCCAGAACAGGTCCTCGCCCAGGGCGGCGGTGGCGCCCGAAGTGCTGGACAGGACGCCCTGGTTGGTGGTGCGGTCCACGTCGACGGGGTGCAGGTAGATCCCCGGGCGGGGCGGCTCCGTGTGGTCGGGCCGCTCGGGCGAGACCAGGTCCGGGCGCAGGTAGAGCATCAGGCTGGTCTCGGTGAGCCCCGCGTGCTCGGCGTGCCACCCCGGGAAGTGCGGCACCCGCTCGGCCAGCCAGTCGGTGTCGACCAGGCTCCACCAGCTCAGCGCGATGAATTCCTTGCCCGCGGCCGCCGGCCGGCCGCTCACCTCGTCGAGGGCCTCGAAGAGGAAAGGCTCGTTCTCGAAGTGCCCGTTGACGACCAGCAGCCGCTTCCAGGGCAGTGCGCACAGCGACTGCAGCGTGTCCACCAGGAAGTCCAGCAGCGACTGGCCGCGCACATGGACGGTGCCGGGGAAGGCCAGTCCGCCGCCGCTCTGCGGCAGCGACCGTGCCGCGATGGGCTGCACCGGCAGGGTCAGCGCGGTGAGTTCGTAGGCGATCTGCCGGGCGAACGCCTCGGCCAGCACGGTGTCCACGGAGAGCGGCAGGTGCGGGCCGTGCTGTTCGGTGGCCCCGATCGGCCACACCACGGTCCGGCCGTCCGTCGCGGCCAGGACGTCGGCACTGCTCAGGTCGCTCAGCTGCGGCCCTGCCGACCGGGGGGTCACGACTGCACCTGCTCGGGCCGGCGCGCTTCGAGGGCGGGGTCCGACGGACCGGCGGTCCCGGCGGTTCCGGCGGTCTCGGCGGTCTCGGCGGTCTCGGCCACGATCCGGGCGAGCGTGTCGTACATGTCGGTGTGCAGCGCGCTGTAGACCTGTGTCACCACCGCGCCGAGCCGGAGGTAGTCGTGCACGTCCCGGCCCGACTGCACGCCGCCGGAGGCCAGTACGGGCAGCTGGAACCCGGCCCGGCGCAGCTGCCACAGCGAGGCCAGCACGAGCGGCTTGATGCCGGGCCCGGAGTAGCCGAAGACTCCGCCGAGTTCGAGTTCGCCGGTCTCCGGGTGCACCACGGCGGCGGGCAGGGTGTCGCTGATGGTGACCGCGTCCGCGCCCGCCCGGGCGGCGGCGGTTGCCCGGGCGTTCAGCCCCTCGCCGCTGGCCAGCTTGACCGAGAACGGCAGAGGGGTCGCCGCGCGGACGGCCGCGGTGTAGGAGTGCACGCGCTCGGCGGAGTCGTCGAGGCCGGCTTCCTCGTTGAGGCAGGAGATGCCCAGCTCCAGCGCCCGGCAGCCCGTCGCCTCCACCTGGACGGCCAGTTCGGCCAGTTCCGCCGGGGTGTCGGCGTGCAGCGACGCGATGACCGGCAGCCCGTCGTGTGCCAGGCTGCGCAGGATGCCCAGCCAGTGGCCGACGGACCGCTTGGAGTAGGTGGTGCTGTTGATCATTCCGGTGGGCAGCCGGAGGATGCGCTCGTCCAGACCGGTCGGCGGGCTGGGATGGATGGTCTTGGTGACCACCGCGCCCGCGCCGGTCTCCAGCAGTCTGCGGATGTTCCGTTCCTGGTCGGTGAGCAGGCCGGAGCCGACCACTACCGGATTGGCCAGGTCCAGGCCGAGCACGTGTGTCATGGCCGCCACCTCAGACCGTTGTCCGGGTCCGGGCCAGTGCCCCGAGCACGGTGTCGATCAGGCGCTCCGGGTCCAGGGCGACCTCCTCGGCGGACAGGAAGGTGGCTTCGGCGATCTGGGAGAGGCCCTTCAGCAGGTGGCTGGCCGAATCGGCGAAGGGCTGGTCGGTGATGCCGACGATGGGACGGCCCAGCGCGCTGGCCCAGCCCAGCTCGATGTGCGTGCCGTCCGTGCGCAGCAGGGTGCCGTCGAACACCGGCAGCACCGGCACGAACACGTCGCACTCGCGCATCCACCCGTAGTCGCGCACGGAGACCTGCTCGGGGGTGAACGAGGCGGTGTCGGCGCCGAAGCGCTCGGCCACGTGCGCGGACAGCACGGTGCCGCCGGCCCGCCGCACGCGGTCGATGGTCTGGCGCACGCTGTCGCGAATCGGTGCCGCCATGCCGCCGGGTACCAAGGCGTGCTGGATCGGGCCGCCGACGAACACGGTGACGCCGCTGAGGGCGTCCGGGGAGACACTCATGGCCTTTTCAATACCCCTTCGATAGAGCCTGCCGACGACCGCGCTCGACGAGTGTGGAACCGGGCGGGGTTCGGTCACCGGAAGGGAATGCACGGGCAGCGCGAAGTCCTGTGCGGCTGCGCCGAGTTTGAATGAGTCGCGGCGGAGCCCGCATACGGCGTACGGGGCCGCGCCAGTATCACCAGGGGCCCCGGGTGCATGCTCGTCCCGCACTCCGAGTTCGCCCCTGGAAAGCGAATAGGAAGCATGACCTTAGCCCTGCGACATTCGCTGCCGCAAGGGAGAACCGTGGCGCAGATCCCTGCGTCGGAATGGCGCAGAAGGGCGTGCGCCCAGCCGCGGGAACGCGGTTTCGGCCATCCTTCCTGAAGCGCCATCAGCCCACTTCAGGGGCGCGCTCACAGGGTGCGGACGGTGACCGGAGCCGGTAAATCCGCTGGTCAGTGGATCATCACGTGAGCCCTGCCGGATTCCTGCGCAAACGGCTCCCGCACCGGTGCCCGCGGCGCACGACTGGCGTGATCCGACGTCGCGTTGACAGGCCATGATCCAGCAAACTAGCTTCAGCAACCACCAACAGCCGACGTCGGCTTTATCGACGGTCGTTGACGGTGGCTATCGGCCCGCCACCGTCCGATTTGCTGCTGCATTCCCTCCGGCTTTTCCAGGCGCCGGATGCTCAGTCGTGCCCTTTAGGATAAACCCAGTCCAGAGGTGAGAACGCTGATGAACCCTTTGCAGACGATCAAACAGATTCTGTCCTCCGATGTGCTGGTGGAGGTACCGACGGACCAGATGCAGCTCGACGACAGCCTGCGCGAGGGCTACGGCATCGACTCGCTCGGCTTCGTGGAGTTGCGCGTGCGATGCGAGGAGTCCTTCGGCATCGACATCCCCGACGAGGCCTTCGCCGTGGAGGAGCTGGCCACCCTCGGCGACGTACTCGCGCTGATCGAGCGGCTGTCCGGGGCCGGCCAGTCCTCCCCGGCCACTGCATGAGTACGGCCCCGGCCGCACGCGACGACCGCACCGGGGACCTGGCCGGTGTGCTGTCGCGCGGCGCGGACCTGCACCTCAACCACTACGGGGCGGGGCGACTGCCGTTCGCCTGCGTGGGCGGGAGCGGCCTGGAGCTGGACGTGGTCGACCTGAGCCCGGAGCACCGGGGCAGGCGGCTGCGGCTGCTGGACGCCAGCGGTGGCTACGCCAGTGCGACGCTGGGCGGTGACCACCCGGTCGTGCGTGCGGCGGTGGCGCGCGGCACCGGGGTCGGCAGCGTCACCGACGAACTCGGTTCGCTGGAACGGGCGGAGCTCCTCGACCGGCTCTTCGGCCCCGGCGGACTGTGGACCGACCATTTCCCCAACGGGCAGTACCACGTCAGCGGGCGCAACTCGGGCTCGGAGGGCAACGAGTTGGCGCTGCGGCTCGTGCTGGAGTCCCGGTTCGACGCCCGGCGGCTGCAGCACCGCCCGGGCAAGGAGCGGCGCGACACCATCCTGGCCTTCCAGGGCGCCTGGCACGGCTGGACCGACGGACTGGTGCAGCTGCTCAACCGCAGGCACTACCAGGCCGGGCTGCCCACGCCGGAGACCACGGGCCCGTACGGTGTCCGGGTCGAGCACATCCCGTTCGGCGACCCCACCGCCCTGGAGGAAGCCTTCACCGCGCTCGGCGACCGGCTCCTGGCCGTGGTGGTCGAGCCGATCCAGGGCGACGCGGGCATCCTCGAGCCGCCGCCCGGCTATCTGCGCGGGCTGTCGCGGCTGTGCGCGGAGGGCGGCGTGCTGCTCGTCGCCGACGAAGTGCTGACCTTCGCCAAGACCGGCAGGTATTTCGCCATGCGGGACGCGGACGGGCCGGTGCCCACCGACATCACCGTCATCGGCAAGTACCTGGGCATGGGCGCGGTGTCCACGTCGATGGTGATCGCCCGGCGGGAGCTGACCGTCCGCGCGTCCGGGGCCGTCTCGACCTCCGACCTGCGGCCCTCGGCCTGCGCGGTGATCCGTGACGGGATCGAGCACATCGAGGCCGAAGGGCTGCTGCGCCGGTCGGCCGAGGTCGGCGCGCACCTGGCCAAGCAGCTCGACACCGTCCTGGTGGGCCGCCACCCGGAGGTGTTCACGGAGGTCCGCGGGACCGGATTCATGCTCGGCGTGGAGCTGACCGCCGCCGCGGCGGCCAAGATGGGCGCGCTGCGCAGGGCACTGATCGAAGCCGGGGTGTACGCGGAGTTCATGGCGGGCGCGGGAAAGCGGTCCGGCGGACGGCGCTACGTCCACCCCACCCTGCGGATCGTGCTGCCGCTGAACACCGGACAGGCGCTGGCCGACGAGGTCGTGGAGCGGGTGGCGGCGGGCGCCCGGGCCCTGCAGTGAACACCCCGGCGGTGAGCACGGCGTTCCGTACCCGGGTCGAGCACGTCGACACCGACGCGACCGGGATCGTGCACTTCTCCCGCTACACCTCGCTGATCGAGACCGCGGGCACGGAGTACCTGGAGGCGTACGGCGCCGGCCTGACCGCCTTCACCGCGGCGGGCGTCGACCTGGTCGCCGCCGAACTCCAGGTGACCTACCTCAACAGCGCCGTGCACCGCGACGTGGTCGTGGGGGACACCCGGGTCGAGCACGTCGGCGCGGCCTGGTTCACGCTCGCGGTGAGCCTGCTGCGCGAGGAGGGGGACGGCACCCGTACCCCGCTGGTGTCCGGCCACCTCGTCTACGCCGCCGTCGACCCCGACACCCGTCGCCCGGTGCCCCTGCCGGCACCGCCGCGACACGCCTTGAGAGGAATCGTCCCCGATGCAGCAGACGAAAGCAGCACCCTCCGCTCCCGCCCCCGCAGCGGACCGCGCACCCCGTCCGCTGGGCACCTCGGCGATCGCCGCCCTGGTGCGCGGACGCCACCCCCGGCTGTTCATCGACCGGGTGCTCGACCATGAGCCCGGCGTGTTCCTGCGCAGCATGTTCGCCGTCTCGGCGGAGATGGGCGCGGTGTCCGGGCACCTGCCCGAGCGCGGCCTGACCCCGGGGGTGATCCTGCCCGGCAGCCACACCATGCAGGCCTTCGCCCAGTCCGGGGTGCTGCTCTACCAGTTGAGCAGCGCCCCGCTCGCCGACGACGAGGTGACCCTGGTCGGCACGGTCAAGTGCCGGTTCCTCGCCCCTGTCGTGCCCGGCGACCAGGTCGTGCTCGACGTGCGTGCGGACCGGCTGTCCGGCCACACCTTCACCTTCTCCGCCACGGCGAAGGTGGAGGACCGGCCGGTCGCCCGGTTCCGTGCCGCGATGAGCCGGGCGAAGATCGACCCGGCGGGGGCCCGGCCGTGGTGACCCCGGTCGTCACCGGACTCGCCTGGGACACCCCGCTGGGCCGGGACCGGGAAGCGGTCTGGACCCGGCTGTGCGCGGGCGAATCGGGGCTGGCGCCCGTCGAATCGCCACACCCGTTGCGCAACACCCTCGCGGGCGTGGTCGAGTCGGTGCCGTACGGCACCGACTCGGGCAAGCGCCAACGGGTGCTCGCCGGGCGGGCGCTGGCCGCCGCGTTCGCCGACGCGGGCCTGTCCACGACGGACCCCGGGGTCGGCCTGGTGCTGGGCACGAGCTTCGGCGCGTCCCTGGACGAGGAGGAGCCGGCGCTGCACGCGTGGGCCGACGACGCGGCGGCGGGCATCGGGCACCCCGGTGAACCGGTGTGCGTCATGACCGCGTGCTCGGCCGGGGCGGACGCGATCGCCGTCGCGCACGCCCTGGTGCGCTCGGGACAGCGGCGCATCGTCGTGGCGGGCGGCGTGGACGTGGTGACCGAGGCCAAGCGGCTCGGGCACTCCGCACTGGGCACGATGAGTCCCACCGGCATCCGGGCGTTCGACCGGACACGCGACGGGATGCTGCTCGGCGAGGGCGCGGGTTTCGTGGTGGTCGAACACCCCGACTCCGCCCGGGAGCGCGGCGCCCGGGTGTACGCCCGGCTGCGCGGGGCCGGCGCGTCCAACGACGCCGCCGGGCTCACCGCACCTGACCCGTCCGGGTACGCGGTGGTGCGCGCGGTCCGGCGCTGCCTGGCGTCGGCGGGCCTCGCGCCCGCGGACGTCGCGGTGGTGAACGCGCACGGCACCGGGACTCCTCTCAACGACGAGGTGGAAGCACGCAGCCTGCTGGAACTGTTCGGGTCCGGGGAGAACGCGCCCCTGGTGTTCGCCACCAAGGGCGCGTTCGGGCACAGCCTGGGCGCGACCGGGGCCCTGGAGGCCGTCGCGACGGTGCTGGCGCTGCGCCACCGGCAGGTCCCGCCCGTCGTCGGGCTGCGCGAGCCGGCGGCACCGCTGCGGCTGGCGACGGGATCGGCACACCCCGTGGGCGCCGGGGTGGGGCTGAGCCTGACGCTGGGCTTCGGCGGGTTCAACACGTGTCTACTGTTCGAAGGGATGACGGCATGACACACGTGCTGCCGGGCACGCGGGTGCTGGGATCGGCGACGGTGGTCGCCGAGGACCCGGCGGAACACTCCGTGAACAAACCGTCCTTCTACGCCGACCCCGCGGCCTGGCTGGTCGCCGAGACGGTGGACCGGGCGCTGGCGGACTGCGCCGAGCCCGTGCTCGACGCCGCCGACGACACCGGGATCGTGGTCATGAGCGCGGCCGGGAGCGAGCACACGATGCGCGCCATCGCCCGGTCGGTACCGCGATCCCGGGTGTCGCCGCTGCGCTTCGCCGGGGCGAACCCGGGGGTGCTGGCCGGTCTTTCCGCCCTGCGCCACGGGCTGCGCGGACCGTCGCTGCTGCTGGCGATGCACCCGGACGCGGCCACCCCCGTGGCGCTCACGGTGATCGACGGATGGCTTGCGGACGGGCAGGCCCGCCATGTGCTCCTGGCCGGTCTGGAGCCCACCGCGGAGGGGCAGCTGTGCCGCTGCCTGGTCCTTACCGGCGCCGGGGCGGACCGGTGAACGGCATCACCCGGTCCGGTGTGGCCGACTTCCTGACGCGGATCGACGGCGCGCCGGCCGGTGTGGACGACGTGCTGGAGGACCTGGCCGGGCTGGGCCTGGCACCGGGCGACGCCGTCGTGCTCTGCATGGCCAACGGGGCCGAACTGCTGCGGGTGCAGCTGTCGTCACTGCTGCTGGGTCTGGTGCCGCTGGCCGTGCCGCCCAGCACACCGTGGCGGCGGGTCCTCGAGCTGGCCGGGCATGTCGGGGCCGGCGTGGTGGTCACCACCCGGCTGACCGGCGCGGAGTCGCGGGTGCCGGTGGGCGGCGCGTTCGCCGTACGTACCGGGCACCCCGCCACCCGGTACGAGCCGGGCGAGATCCTGCTGTCCACCTCCGGCACCTCGGGAATGTTCAGCGCGTGCGTGCACCGGGTGTCCTCGCTCCTGCACGGTGCCCGCCTGCACGCCGGGGCCACCGGCATCACCGCGGCCGACACGCTGCTGGTCAACCTGCCGCTGTACTACTCCTACGCCCTGGTGGCACAGGCACTGGCGGCCTATGTGACCGGAGCACGGCTGGTGCTCGACGGGCCTCCGTTCTCCCTCACCGCGTACCGCGACACGATCACCGCACGGGGAGTGACGCACTCGGCGGTGACACCGACGATCGCCCGCCAGCTGCTGGCCGACCCCGGGCTCGTCCCGGGTGGCCTGCGAGCGCTGGCGGTGGGCGGCGACCGGCTCGATCCCGCGGAAGTGGCGGGCCTGCTCGCCGCGCGGCCGTCCGGCGAGCTGTATGTGACCTACGGGCTGACCGAGGCCGGGCCCCGCGTGTCGACACTGGCCGCGCATGCCGAGCCCGCGCACCGGTACGGCTCGGTCGGCCGCCCGCTGCCGGGGGTACGCGCGTCGCTGCGCGAGGCGCACGACGGGGTGGGCGAGCTGCTGGTCGAGTCGGACACCGTGCTGCTGCGGCGGGTCGGGCAACGCAGCAGGCGGGTCCTGGTGGGACCGCGGACCGTCGCCACCGGGGACGCCTTCTCGATCGACGACGGTTATCTGACCTTCCACGGACGGCTGTCGGACTTCGTGGTGCTGCGCGGTGAGAAGGTCTCGCTGAACACGGTCCGCCAGGCCGCGCACGCCATCCCGGGAGTCGTGCACTGCGTGCCCAAGGTGGTGAACGAGGGCGGCACCCAAGTGCTCGACGTGCACCTGTCGGTCACCGACCCCGTGCCCGGCGGGGAGAAGGCGGTACGGCACATCCTCAACTCCCGGCTCCTGCCCGCCGAACGCCCGCGCGCGGTCTTCATCTCCGCCGCCGACCCCGAAACCTTCCGCAAATGACCCTCCGCCTCGGCTGCACCCTCCCGACGTCCCTCTCCCCCACCGCTCTCCGCGAGTTCGCGGTGACCGCGGAAGGCCTGGGATACGACCACCTGTCCGTCCCGGAACACCTGGTGTCCACCGAACCCGCCTACGAGAGCCTGACGCTGGTGGCGTTCCTGGCAGCGGTGACGACCCGGATCGAGCTGGCCACCGCGATGACGATCCTGCCGCACCGCCCGGTGGTGCTCGCCGCCAAGCAGGCCGCGCAACTGGCCCTCCTCAGCGGGGACCGGCTGCGGCTGGGCGTCGCCATCGGGTCCGACCTCGCGGAGTCCGCCGCCCTCGGCGTCGCCCGGGAGACCCGCGGAGCCCTCTTCGAGGAACAGGTCCGCGCGCTGCGCCTGCTGTGGACGGAACCGGAAGCGCACTACGACGGCGAACACGTCGCGTTCTCCGGCGTCACCCTCACCCCGCGGCCGCGCCCCATCCCCCTCTGGATGGGCGGCGGCACCCTGCGCACCGGCGGCAGACCCCGTTCGCTGCACCGGATCGCCGCCCTCGCCGACGGCTTCACCATGTCCGCTCTGCTCGCCAACCGGGTCAACCGCGCCGCCGGTCTCATCACCGAACTGCGTACGGCGGTCGCCGAAGCGGGCCGCGACGCGGCCGCCTTCGGCATCGAGGCCCGCCTTCGCCCCGAACCCGGAAAACGGTCGGCGACCTGGCGCTCCTTCGCCGACGCCTGGCGGTCCGCCGGCGCCACCCACCTCACCGTCACGACCGACGACGTCTCCCTGCTGGCCCCCCTGCACGCAACGCTCACCGGGTGAGGGGCCCGCTGCCAGGCAGCGCTCGGCGATGGCCGCATCCGCAGTACCGGCGGCACTCGGCGCCCCCTCCCGGGTCAGCCCGCGTCGAGCTGGGCGACGAGCTTCTTGGGGGCGATCGTGCGGTAGCTCTCCTCGACCCAGTCGCAGAGCAGCTCGACCGGGGTGTCCCCGCCGGTCAGCGGGATCGACACCCAGCCCGAGCGCCCCAGTCCGTAGCCCGTGGGCGCGGCGCCGGGCACGGCGAGGGCGTGGCCGTGCGCCTCCTCGTCCTTGAGCTTGACGCTGATGCCGGGCGTCTCGGTGTTCCTCTCGGAGCCCAGGAAGACGAAGATCTTCTTGTTGACCTTGATCACGGCGTCCTCCTCCCAGGGGAACTCCTCGCCGGCCCCCGGGAGCCCGAGCGCGAACGCGCGGATCTTCGCCCGTGCCTTGAGGGGAGCTGAGGTCGTGGCCATGGGTGCCTCCGGGAAGGGTGGGACGGGAGCCCCACGCTAACCCGCGGGCCCGCTCAGAGCAGGCCGGCCTCTTCGAGGAGTCGGCGCACGGTCCGTACGGATGCCTCCGGCAGGGGGTCCGGGTGCGCGGCGGTCGCCGGGCAGTCGATGACGCCGAGCAGGTGCAGGGCGGTCTTGAAGCCGCGGAGCGCGGAGGAGCCGCTGCTCATCACGGCCGGGTCGCCCGTCTCGGTGAGCGCGAACAGCGCCCTCAGCCGGTCCTGTTCGGCGGCGGCCTCGCGGCCGCGGCCCGCGCGGGCGTGCCCGTACAGCCGTACGTATCCCGCGGGGTCCACGTTGCCCAGCCCCGGCACGACGCCGTGGGCGCCCGCCAGCAGGGCGGCGTCGGCGGCCCGTTCGGAGCCGGTCAGCACGCTGAACGTCCGGTCGAGGCCGCGCTCGCGCAGCCCGGCGAGCAGCACGCGCAGCGCGTCGAGGTCGCCGCTGCTGTCCTTCAGCCCGGCGAGGGTGCCGTCCTCCACGAGCGGCAGGAGGGTGGCGGCGGTGAGCTTGCTGTGGACGGCGGACGGGATGTCGTACGCGATCAGCGGCAGCCCCGTGCCGGCCCGGACGCGGCGGAAGTGCCCGGCGGTCTCGACGGGGTGCGCGAGCGCGTAGAAGGGGGCGGTGACGACGAGCGCGTCCGCGCCGAGCGCCTCCGCGGCGCGTGCGTGCGCCCGCACCCGGGCCGTCGTCATGTCGATGGCGCCCGCCAGCACGGGCACCCGCCCGCCGACCGCCTCGACGACGGCCCGCAGCGCGGTGCCGCGCCGGTCGTCGGTCAGGAAGGCGGCCTCCCCGCTGGATCCCAGCGCGAACACGGCCTCCGCGCCCGCCGACAGCACATGCTCCACGAGCGCGCCGAGCGAGCGGACGTCCACGTCGCCGCCGGACGTGAGCGGCGTGCAGAGCGGAGGCACGACCCCGCGAAGGGGCACGGGCAGCGGCATGCGGATCCCCTTTCACCGTCTTCACAGCAGGCTGGGGTTTGCGTACCCACCCTCGGCCGGATCAAGCCCCCGCCCTGCCCGTCCCCCGGCAAGCCGGACACCTTCCCGCCTGCGGCGGGCGGCCCCGGAATCCCCTGGCCCCCCGGACTCCGTCCGGGGCCCCAGAGGTGCCCTCACGGGGCTGGATGTGCAGCACGCAATCGCCGACCTGCAGCCCGTCCAAGCCCGTCCGGCGATTGAGGACACCGCGCGGCAGCGCGGTCCGGGGGCTCGTGCCCCGGCAGAGCCGACACCTTCCCGCCGCACCCGCGCCGCGCCACCATGGGAGGCAGCCGACCGCCAACGGAAGGGCACCCGTGGACTTCGACGTCGTCGTGGAGATCCCGCAAGGCAGCCGCAACAAATACGAGATGGATCACGAGCGCGGCCGGATCCGCCTGGACCGGCTGCTGTTCACCTCCACCCGCTATCCCGCGGACTACGGCTTCGTCGAGGAGACCCTCGGCGCGGACGGCGAGCCCCTCGACGCCCTCGTGCTCGCCGGGGAGCCGACCTTCCCCGGGGTGGTCATCCGGTGTCGCGCGATCGGGATGTACCGAATGAGGGACGAGCAGGGCGAGGACGACAAGGTCCTGTGCGTGCCCGCCAACGACCCCCGCCATGAACACATGAGAGATCTGCGGCACTTGCCCGAGTACGACCGGCTGGAGATCCAGCACTTCTTCGAGGTCTACAAGGAGCTCGAACCCGGCAAATCGGTGGACAGCGGCGCACGCTGGGCCGACCGCGCGGCGGCCGAGGCGGAGATCGCGGCGTCGGTCGAGCGGGCGGCGGCCGCGAAGCGGGGGCAACAGCGGCCGTAAGTGCGGTAGATAGGGGGCATGGCCCCCACGGAACGGCACTCCGACCTCACGCCGACGGCGCCCCACCGGAGGGCCGGGGCGCTCCTTCCCGTCCGGCCGGCGCCCGAGGGCCGGGCGCCGGTGCGGCCGCGGATACCGCCGCTCGCCGGCGTCGCCCTCCTCTACGCCCTCGCGCAACTCTGCTACGCCGTCGTCCATATGAACCTCGGCTGGGACGAGACGGTCTATCTCTCCCAGGTCGACCCCCGGCACCCCGCCGCGTTCTTCAGCGCGCCCCGTTCCCGCGGCGTCTCGTTCCTCGTAGCCCCCGTCGTGGCCGCGACCTCCTCGGCGCTCGCCGTGCGCGTGGCGCTCGTACTGCTGTCGTCGGCGGCGCTGTACGCGGCGTTCAAGGTGTGGGAGCCGCTGCTCGGGCGGTTGCGGCCGGCGCTCGCGACCGCGCTCTTCGGCAGTCTGTGGATCACGGTGCTCAGCGGGCCGCAGGTCATGCCGAACCTCTGGGTCGCGCTGACGTCGGTCGCCGCCGTCGGCTGGTTCCTGCGCGCCCGCGAGGAAAGCGATAGGCCGCGCCGCGCCCTCACCGGCCTCGCCCTCTCGCTCGCCGCCGCCACTCTCTTCCGCGCGCCGGACGGCGTCTGGCTCGCCCTGCCCCTGCTCGCGGTCTGCGCGACCGTACGCGCCTGGCGGCGCCCGGGCACCGTGGCCGCCGTGCTCGGCGGGCTCGCGCTGGGCGGGGTGCAGTGGGCGGTCGAGGCGTACGTCCGCTTCGGCGGGATCACCCGGCGGCTCGACATCTCCAGCGACACCGAGGGCGGCATGGGCGCCCACCTCGGCGGCGGGGTGTCGGCGACGTTCCGCGCGCTCGACGGGCCGCTGCTCTGCCGCCCCTGCCGCATCGCCGCGCCGCCGCTCACCCACTCGCTGTGGTGGCTGCTGCTGCCCGTGCTCGCCGCCGCGGCCTGCGCGCTCGCGCTGAGGGCGCGCCGCCGCGCGGCGGTGACCCTGCTGCCCGTCGCCTGCGCGCTGTCCGTCGCGGTGCCCTATCTGCTCCTGCTGGACTACTCCGCGCCGCGCTTCCTGCTTCCCGCGTACGCGCTGGCGGCCCTGCCGGTGGCCGGGCTCGCGGCCCACGCGCTCCGGGCCGTGCGCGACGCCCGGGTGCGTACCGGCGTGGCCGCGCTGCTGTGCGCCGTGCTGGCCGCGCATCTCGCCGTACAGGTCGAGGAGCTGCGGGTGAACGCGGCGGACGCGCGGGACACCACGGTGCGCTACCGGCGCGCCGCGGACGGCCTGGAGCGGCTGGGCCTGCGGGCGCCGTGCCTGGTCAGCGGCCCGCGGGCGCAGCCGATCGCCTATGAGGCGGGGTGCGCGTCCGCGCAGACCATGGGGAACAACCGGTCGACGACGACGGCGGCCCTGGTGCGCGCCGCGGCGCGGGAGCCGATGGCCGTGCTGTACGACCCGGGTGACGGGTATCTGCCGCCGTACGCCCGCGGGTGGCGGGCGCATCCGCTGCGCGGCACGGACTGGGTGGCGTACGTGGCCCCGTGACGCTCGCCACGGGGCGCTCTCAGGGGCTGGAGTCCAGCAGTGCCGTCAGGTCGGTGTCCATGTCGAGGTGCGCGGTCTCCATGCCGGCGGGGACGAGTGCGTAGGAGCGGGCCAGGAAGCGGCGGAGTTCGGCGGTGTCGATCTGGACCATGGCGATGCCCTCGGGCGCGTGGAACTCCAGCACGGTGCGGTCCGGGCCGCACGGCCAGACGTGGACGTCGCCGCCGCCCGCCGGGGAGATCAAACCGCACGCCAGGAGCTCGCGCGCGAACGCCCACGCCACGTCCGCCCCGTCGAGGGACGCCATTGGGGGGAAAGCGATGTGCACCGCGAAGGGATCTGAGGGCACATAGCGGAGCTGCGCGGGAACGGCGCGGTCCTTCGGGGCCGATGCGATCAGCCGTGCCTGGACAGCCTGGTCGATGACGGTGGACAACGCGTGCTCCCTTGCGGTCGGTTTGGGGTGGTGCGGGTCCTTGCCTCTCTCTGCTTCTCCTGGAGAGACGGCGGATCGAATCCCTCAGCCACATGAATCCGATGTGACCTGCGTCACTCTCGCGCCGCCGTCAGTGCCGGACCGGCAGCACGGCGAGCACTTCCCAGCCCCCGCCCGGCACCGGCCCCGCGGTCAGGGAGCCGCCGATCGCGTCGGCCCGCTCGGTGAGGCCCACCAGCCCCAGCCCGCCGCTGTCCTCGGGGGTGCGGCGGGCGGGCTGCGGGCCGCGGCCGTTGTCGCGCACGGAGACGAACAGGCGCGGGCCCGCGCCCCGGAGCGCCACCTCCACGGCCGACGCTCCGGGGCTGTGCTTGGCCACGTTGGCCAGGGCCTCGGTGACGATGCGGTGGACGGAGGCGGCCAGTTCGGGGGCCAGCCCGGCGTCGAAGCGGGGGTCGACGTACAGGGAGACGCGCGGGGCGCCGGGGCTCGTACGGGAGAAGTCGTCGACCAGCCCGGCGATCCGGTCCAGGCCGGGCAGCGGCTCGCGGTGGGCCTCGTCCTGCTGGAGCACGCGCAGCAGCCGCCGGGCCGTGGTCATCGCCTCGTCGCCCGCCTCCTCGATGTCCCGCAGCGAGGCCGCGATCCGCTCGTCCCGGGCCAGCGAGCCGGTGGCCTTCGCCAGCAGGGTCATCGCGGCGACGTGGTGCGAGACGAAGTCGTGCAACTCGCCCGCCAGCTCCAGCCGTTCGGCCTCCCGCGCGGCGGCCACGGCCCTGGCCCGTTCGGCGTCCCGGTAGCGCAGGCACAGCCCCAGCGCGGCGACCCCGGCCACGACGAGGGAGTAGGCGACCACGGTGGTGCTCAGCGCGTCGGCGTCCCGCACCGGCGCGGCGAGCACGCCCGCGGACAGCGCGATCCCCAGCGGCACGGCGGCCCGTACGGGCGTGCGCCAGGCGACGAGCGCCAGCAGGACGAGCAGCGCCGCGCTCTCGGTCAGGCCCCAGACGGGCACGTGCGCGCCGACGGCCAGCAGATAGCCGGTCGCCGACCAGGAGACGACGACGGCCGCCACCGCGCGGACGGCGAGCTGGGCCCACGGCAGCACGCACGCGGCGACCAGCAGGCCCGCGCACCACACCACGAGGTGCGCGTGGTGCCCGCCGCCGTGGCCCGAATACGCGGCACCCCGGCTCAGCAGCCGCCCCTCGACCACCCACAGCCCGCAGAGACCGGCCAGCAGCCACCCGTAGCGGCGCCGCAGCCGGGCGGTCGGGGGGCGGTCGAGGGCCGAAGGCAGGGTTATGGGGGTCATGCATTCACGTTATGGGCGCCCCCGGGGCCGGGGGATCGCCCTTACAGCCACCCGCCATGGGCCGAAAGGATGAATCTTTGACAGTTCAGGACGGCAGCTCCTGGCGGTACGGCTCCAGCGGCGGCGCCGTCTTCGTCGCGACGAACTCGGTGATCGAGTACTCGCACACCCCCGCCACGCTGAACGGGTCGCTCTTGGTGATCTCCTCGATCTTCGCCCGGTCGTCGCCGATGGCGAGGATGATCCCGCCGTCGCGCGGGACCTTGCGGCCCGAGGCGATGAAGACGCCCGAGGCGTAGTGCGCGTCGAGCCAGGCGACGTGCTCGGCGAGGGCGGCGTCGATGCGCTCGATCGGCGCGATGTAGGTCAGCTCAAGTACGAACATGATCCACAGGCTACGCGCGCGGACCCGCCCACGGGACCCCGGGCCTCCCCGGCGCGCCCGGCCGGTAGCGTGAGGCCCACCATGAGCGACACACCTGACGAACTGCCCGCGGGCTGGCCCACGACCGAGGCGGAAGCGACCGCCGTCCAGGACGAGTTGCGGGGCCGGGTGGTGCGGGACGAGCCGGGGCCGTCCCCCGACGCACCCCTGATCGCCGTCGGCGTGGACGTCGCCTACGACGACGAGCACGACCTCGTCGCGGCGGCGGCCGTCGCCCTCGACAGCGACACCCTGGAGGTCGTGGCGGAGGCGACGGCGGTCGGCCGGGTCGCCTTCCCCTACGTGCCCGGGCTGCTCGCCTTCCGCGAGATACCCACCGTCCTGGCCGCGCTGGACCGGCTGCCGGTCTCCCCCGGCCTGGTGGTCTGCGACGGCTACGGGCTCGCGCACCCGCGCCGCTTCGGCCTGGCCAGCCACCTCGGGGTCCTGACGGGCCTGCCGACGATCGGCGTCGCCAAGAACCCCTTCACCTTCCGCCACGCCGACCCGGGCCCGCTCCGCGGCGACACCTCGCCCCTGCTGGACGGCGCCGAGGAGGTCGGCCGGGCCGTCCGCACCCGGTCCGGCGTGAAACCGGTCTTCGTATCGGTCGGCCACCGGGTGAGCCTGGACCGCGCCTGCGCGTTCACCCTGCGACTGGCCCGCGAATTCCGTCTGCCGGAGACGACGCGGAGAGCGGACGCGCTGTGCCGCGCCGCTCTGCGAGCGGCGTCCGCGGATGCGTGAGGGCGGGGGCTTCTCGTGCTGCTTCCTCTTCCTCAGTCTCCGGACGAGCTCGAATGCGCCGCGGCTCGGCGGTCGCAGGTGGCAAATCCAGCCCGGCCGGCGTTTGAGGCCGCCCGCCGCAGGCGCAGCGGGCTCGCGCCCGAGATGTGGCGGTCCGCCGGTCCGAGATCGTCCGGGGCGAAGCCCCGCGGCTCGGGAAGAGATGCCTGCTCGGGCGGCGCGCGCTCCGCGTCGCGCGCCGTCAGCGTGATCACGCCGCTCGCGGCCACCGCGCCGGCCACCGCGGCCAGCACACCTCCGAGCAGCCCATGGCGGAAGCCCTCGCCGAGCACTGTTATCCCGATGGCGGCGGCCACCGCGGGATTGACGACGGTGAGCATGGCGAGCGGGGCGGCGAGGCCCGCGCCGCGGTAGGAGGACTGGGAGAGCAGCAGTCCGGCAGAGGCGAAGAACACCACGCAGGCCAGCACCAGCGGCAGGGAGCCGGTCTCGTGCGAGGTCCAGTCCTCGGCGGCGGCCTTGGTGAAGACGGAGGCCAGGCCGAAGGCGACACCGGCCGCCGAGGCCAGCACCACGCCCCGGAGCACCGGGCGGTAGACCCAGCGCGCGGCGAGCGTGAGGGCGACGACGGCGCCCAGCCCGGCCGCGGCGAGCACCGGTCTCGCGGTGCGGTCGAGTGACTCGGTGCGCGGCGGCCCCGTGAGCGTCAGCAGTGCCGCCAGCCCTCCGGTGGCGAGCAGCGCGCCGCGCCAGCCGACGGCGCCGACAGGTCTACGGACGAACACCGCCGCCATCGGCAGGGCGAAGACGATGGTGAGCGCGCCCAGCGGCTGCACCAGGCTCAGCGGGCCGTAGGCCAGGGCCAGCACGTGCAGCGCGGCACCCACTCCGGTCAGCCCGACCGCGCCCCACCAGCTCGCGTGCCGCAGCGGACCGCAGGCGCCGCCGCCGCTTGTGGTGGCGACACGCTCCTGCACGATGGCCGCGCCCGCGTAGCAGACGGCGGACACCAGACACAGCAGCACCGACATCGCCAGCGAACTCACGTCGCCCCTCGCCGGTCCGTCCCGAAGCCCCTCATACCTCCACCTTGCCTCGGTGCGCCGGGTACGTCGTCGTACCTGAGAACGGACTGTCGGGTACTACGGATGGAGTACGGGGCCACAACGGTACGTAGGGGGCCACCCCGAGACGCCGCCGCCCCGGAGAAATGCTATTTACATTTCTTTCCGTGCGGAATTGACGATTGAGGAATCCCATTGCCTTTTCGTACGGCCGACTGAAATCCTCGATCGCGGAATCAATTCCCGATTCCGTATTCGAGGGCCGACGACACCTGGAGGGGGAACGGTGACCCGGCTGCACCACGAGACCGACGTGCTGATCGTGGGCGGCGGTCCGGTCGGGCTGGCGCTGGCGCTCGACCTGCGGTACCGAGGCGTGCGGTTCCTCGTGCTCGACGCCTCCGACGGCGGCGTACCGCACCAGGGGGCGAGCACGGTCGGGGCCCGGTCGATGGAGCTGTTCCGGCGCTGGGGCGTCGCCGACGCGATCCGGGTGTCCGGCTGGCCCGGCGACCACCCCCTGGACGTCGCCTGGGTGACGTCCGTCGGCGGACACGAGATCCACCGCGTGCGCCGCGGCACCGTCGACAGCCGGCCGCCCCTGCCGCACACCCCCGAGCCCGAACAGGTCTGCCCGCAGCACCGGCTCACCCCCCTGCTCGCGCGGGAAGTGGGGGCGGATCCCGAGGGGCCGCTGCGGCTCCGCTGCCGGTTCGACGGCTTCACCCAGGACGCCGGCCTCGTCACCGCCTCGGCGACCGACCTGCGCGACGGGGCGCGCCTGACGTTCCGGGCGCGCTATCTGGTCGGCTGCGACGGCGCGGAATCGGCCGTGCGCGCGGCGGTGGGCATCGCCGCCCCGACGCGGCACGGTACGCGCCTCCTGCGCGACATCCTCTTCCGCGCGCCCCGGCTGCGCGGCCGGCTCGGCCCGCGCGGCGCCCTGGTGCACCTCCTGGTCCGGCCACCGGCGCTGCGCTTCCCCGTGCGGGCGGTCGACGGACGGGAGCTGTACCGGCTGACGGTGGGGGCGGAGCGCGGGCAGCAGGAGCGCGGCGCCTTCGGACAGGACGCGATGAGCCTGGTCCGTACGGCGGTTGGGCTCGACACGCCGCTGGAACTCGTCTCCGAGAGGGTCTGGCATCTGACCCACCGCGTCGCCGACCGCTTCCGGCAGGGCCGCGTCCTGCTCGCGGGAGACGCCGCCCGGTGTCTGCCGCCGCCCGGTGGCGCGGGTCTGGAGGCCGGCCTCTGCGACGCCGCCGACCTCGGCTGGAAGCTCACCGCGGAGCTGGCGGGCTGGGCGGGCCCCGGCCTGCTCGACACGTACGACACCGAACGGCGCCCGGTGGCCGGACACGGCGCTCCCTGGCGGGGCCTGCGCCGCGAGGTGCCCGAGGCGGTCCTGGCGGACTCCCCGGAGGGTGTGCGTGCCAGGGCCGAGCTGGCGGGGCGGCTGGAACGCGGCGGGGCCCAGGGTGAGTTCATTTCGCCGGATACGGTCTTCGGCGTCCGATATGACTCGCCTGTCGTCGTCCCCGACGGGCCCGGCGACTTCGACTGGCGTACGGACGCCGTGCCCGGGGCCCGGGCCCCGCACGCGTGGCTGGGCGCGGGGATCTCCACCCTCGATCTCTACGGCCTGTCCTACCGTCTGCTGCTGCTCGCCGGTTCCGAACGCCGACACGACTACGCGCAGTTGAACGGCTTCGAGCGCGCGTTCACCGATCGGGGCGTGCCCCTGCGGATGACCCACTGCTACGCGCCACAGGTGGCCGCGTGCCATCGTCTGCCGTACGTCCTGGTACGTCCCGACGGGCATGTCGCTTGGCGCGGAACGCGGCTGCCGCCGGATCCGGGGGCACTGGCGGACACGGTGCGGGGCGGGCGGCGGTGAGATCCGGTACGGCCGGCGTCCGTATGAGTGTCGGCCGCCGGGCAGTTCAGACCGGCTGTGCCCGCCGGGCGAACCATCGGCCCAGGTAGGCCGCCAGCGCCCGCCCGTCCCCCAGCCGCGCCCGCAGGCCCACATGCCCGTCCGGCCGGACGAGGAGCATGCCACCGGGCCGGCCCCTTTCGTCCGACACCGGCCGGACGTGGAACACCTCCGCCGGCACCGCGTAGTCCGCCAGCACCCGCCGCATCCCCATCGCGTCGCCGACGTCGCTCCCCTGATGGCCCGGGACGACCAACAGCGTCCACCGCGTGTACGAGAGCAGGTCGTGCAGCCCGCACCGCCGCCCGCCCTGGACGACGGGGAGGTCCGGCAGGCGGTCGCCCGCGCGGAGCGGGCCGGGGCCGCCGGCGTCGGCCGACAGGACGCTGGTGCGGTGGTCCACGACGAAGTGGCTGAGGACGGCCCGGCTCCGTCGGTCCATCCGGCCGTCCGCCCGCACGGCGGGGCCGACGATCCCCAGCGCGGCGAGGACGGGCGGGGCGGCGGGCAGTTCGGGGAGGGTGCGGCTCAGCCACCGTGCGAGCTGCCGCGCGGTCCGGCGCTGTTCGGTGGCGTAGGTGTCGAGGAGGGCGGGCGCCGCCCAGCCGTGGTGCACGGCCGCCAGCTTCCAGCCGAGGTTGTGCGCGCCGCGCAGCCCGGCGTCCAGGCCATGGCCGCCGACCGGGGCCCACACGTGGGCACTGCCGCCCACCAGCAGAGCGCGGCCCACGCGCAGCGAGGCCGCGGCGCGGTCGTGGAAGCGGGCACGGCAGGCCCATGGCGGGTCGGTCGGCATCAGGTGCAGGCCGGGGTCGTGGGTGCCGCGGGCCAGCAGGTCGCGCACCTCGTCGGGGCAGGGCGCCGCGGTGATCCGGGGGTCGGGGTCCCGCAGGAAGCACAGGAGCCGGTAGCCGCCGCCCGGCCTGGGGGTGGCTACGGCGCACAGCCGGCGTTCGAGGAAGACGCGGACGGTGTCGCGGGCGTCGCCGTACTTCCAGTCGACCTCGGCGTTGATCTGCAGGGCCTGGAGGCCGGGGCGGGGCTCGCCCTCGCAGGGGATGCCGAGCGTGGTGCGGACGAGGCCGCGGGCGCCGTCGCAGCCCACGACCCAGCGACAGCCGAGCGTCCGGGACCGGCCGTCGGGGCCGCGGACGTCCACCTCGGCGCCGTCGCCCCGCAGGCGCACGGCCAGCGCCTCGGTGCCCCGGCGGACGTCGCCGCCGAGCGCCCGGAGGCGGCGTTCCAACAGGGGCCGCACGGCGCCCTGTTCGACGGACAGCGGGCGGGGGAAGGCCGTGCCGGGCACGTCCGTCGGGCGGCATCCGATGTGCCGCCCCCGGACGTACACCTCGGCCCGGCTCAGCAGCAGGCCGTCGGCCAGGAGTCCCTCCGCGCAGCCGAGGTCGCGCAGCACTTCCAGGGCCCGCTGCCGCAGCACGCCGACCCGGGGCTCCCGCCCGGGGCGGCACTCCTTCTCGACGACGGTCACGCCCACCCCGTACATCCGCAGCGCGACGGCCAGCGCGAGGCCCGCGGGCCCGCCGCCGACGACCACGACATCCTGGAAGTCGCTCATGGGCATCCCCCTCCCCCCTTGTCGTGATTGTCGGGGTGCGTCAGGCGCCGCTCAACGGGGCCGTACGGCCTCGGCCCGGGGCGGATGGAGGGGCCGGGCGGCGGCCGGACCGGAAGGAGTGGATTCGGCGGACCGGGGGATTTCGCCCCGGACGGTCCCGGAGGGTCTCGTGGCCGGCCCTGCGAATAAATGCGTCCGGTGGGCGATGCGACGCGAACTCCGGGAAATCAAAGGAAAGTTCATGATAACCCCTGCACACGGCGCGGAGCCAGCACTTTTCCGCGGCCGTGACGCCTTTCACTCCCTGGCGTCCAGCGTCCCGAGCGGCCCCCGGAGGATCGGCCCGAATGGGGAGGGATACCGCAACTGGAGGACGTTCACCGCGATTTGCCGCTTGATCACGGAAGTCCGGACTCCCCCTGCTCGTACACCGGGAAGAACGCCGCAGGACCGGCGCGGCACACCCCGGCGCGGCAGGAATTTCATATTCCGCGGTTCGCGCAGTTTACCGCGGTCCTCGTCGCATTGGATTCAACTCACCGAATCCAGAAAGCAGTTGACGACGACATTGACGTGAGCAAGTATCGGTTCGGCCGATGGTCGGCGTTCCCCTGTTCACCCAACCGGCACTCACAGCGAGGACATCGGATGTCCACCATCGAGTTATCGCGCGGGCCCGTCGAATACACGGTGCTCGGCGGCGATCCCGAAGCGGCGCCTCTGGTTCTCCTTCACGAAGGACTCGGCTGCATCGCCATGTGGCGGCGCTTTCCCGCACGCCTGGCGGCGGCCACCGGGCGGCGCGCCCTGGTCTTCTCCCGGCACGGTTACGGAAGTTCGGGCCCGGCCCGGCTGCCGAGGTCACCCCGCTATATGCACGAGGAGGCGCACGAGGTCCTGCCCGAGCTCCTCGACCGGCTCGGCCTGCACCGGCCCGTGCTCGTCGGGCACAGCGACGGCGCCTCGATCGCGCTGCTGCACGCGGCCGCGCACCCCGTCGAGGCGGCCGTGGTGATGGCCCCGCACCTCTTCGTCGAGGACCGCACCCTGCGGGGCATCGAAGTGGCCCGCGCCGCCTTCGCGTCCGGGCCGCTGGCCCGGGAGCTGGCCTTCTACCACCAGGACCCGGGGGCCGTCTTCCACGGCTGGAGCCAGGTGTGGCTCTCCCCGGAGTTCCGCGACTGGGACATCGGGCCCGACCTCGCCGGGGTCACCGCCCCCGTCCTCCTCGTCCAGGGCGACCGCGACCAGTACGGCACCACGGCCCACCTCGACGCGGCACAGCACGCCCTGCCCGGCCCCGTACGGCGGCTGGAGCTGTCCGACTGCGGCCACACCCCGCACCTGGAACGGACCGACGACGTGATCGAAGCCGTCCACACCTTCCTTGTCGACCCCGCGTTGCGCCAGGAGACCCGACCATGAGCGACACCGACGACATCCGCCTGGACGCCCTGCTCACCGCCGCCGCCCGCCGCCATCCCGGCCGGCCGGCCCTGACCGCCGAGGGACGCACCTGGACGTACGCCGAACTGGACGACGCCGTCGATGCGTTGGCGGGCCGGCTGGCCGCCGCCGGGGTGACACCCGGCGACCGGGTGGGCGTCCACGCGCCCAAGGGGACGGCCGCGGTCCTCGGCATCTACGCGGGCCTGCGGGCCGGGGCGGTCGTGGCCCCGCTCGACGTGGCGGACCCGCCGGTACGGACCGCGCACATGGTGCGCGGCGCGGGAATCTCCGTGCTGCTCACCTCGGACCGGGCGCTGGAGACGAGCCGCAGGGCCGCGAAGGAGGCGATGACACGTGAAAAGGACCTGCAGTCAAGCGACAACGGTCCGGAAAAACCAGCCCGTCCGGCGTTTGAGGACCGGGGTCCGGGGCAGAGCCCCGCGGCAACGGAAGGCGCACTGGACCACGGCCTGCATTGGATCCGCACCCTCCCCACGGCCGAGAAGCCGCACCCACTGCCCGCCCCAACAGACCGCGGCGGCTACGTCCTGTTCACTTCCGGAAGCACCGGCCGCCCCAAAGGCGTCCTGCTCTCCCACGCCAACGTCGCCCACTTCGCCCTCTGGGCCGCCGAGGAGCTCGGCCTGACCGGGACGGACCGGGTCGGCTCGCAGGCCGCGCTCACCTTCGACCTCACGACCTTCGACCTGTTCAGCACGGCCGCGGCGGGCGCCTGCGCCGTCCTGATGCCCGACGTGCTGCGGGCCTTCCCGCGCGACGTCGTCGGCTGGCTCACGGAGCAGCGGATCACCGCGTTCTACGCGGTGCCCTCGCTCTATCAGGGCATGCTCGAACAGGGCGGCATCGAGGGGAACTTCCCGGCCTCGCTGCGGGTCGCGGCCTTCGCGGGCGAGCCCTTCGCGCCGCGCCCGCTGGAGCGGTATCTGGGCCTCCTGGGCGACGTGCCCTTCTACAACCTCTACGGGCCCACCGAGACCAATGTGTGCACCTACAGCCGGGTGCCCGCCGACTGGACCGCCGACCAGGAGATCACCATCGGCCGGGCCGTCGACGGCGACACCGTCGACGTCTTCGACGAGGACGGCCGGCCCACGGACGGCCAGGGCGAGATCCTCGTCGCCGGGGCCACCGTCTTCCAGGGCTATCTCCAGGACGGCGCGCTGGTCGACCCCACCCGTACCGTCGTCTTCCGCGACGGCGTCCCGCGCCGCGCGTACGCCACCGGCGACATCGGCCGGATCACCGGGGACGGCCGCGTCTTCCTGCGCGGTCGCGGCGACTCGCAGGTCAAGCGGCGCGGCCACCGCATCGACCTGCTCGACGTCGAGAGCGCCGTGCTCGGCCTGCCACAGGTCGCCGCCGCCGCGGTCGTCGCCAAGGACGGCCCGCACCGCGGCGAGATCTGGGCGTACGTCCGGACCGCCGCGAGCGCCGAGGACGTCCTGGCCGGGCTGCGCGGCGTCCTGCCCCTGCGCATGCTGCCCGACCGGGTGGTCACCACCGACTCGCTGCCCGTCAACGCCCGCGGCAAGGTCGACCGCCGCGCGCTCGCCACCTCCACCGCCACCGCCTGAACCCTCCCACCGAAGGAGCCCGACCGTGCACTCCGTGGAAGACCTCTGCGCCCTCATCAGCAGCAAGATCACCTGGGGTCGTGGGGAGGAGCCGCAGCGGCTCCTCCCCGACACCCCGCTGCTCGAACTGGGCCTGCTGGACTCGCTCACCATCATGCAGATCGTCACCGCCCTCGACACCGAGGCCGGTCTCAGCCTGCCGGACACCGAGATCGTCGCGGCCAACTTCCGCAGCCCGGGGGCCCTGTGGGCCGTTCTGGAGAACATCGGGGCGGGGGCCGCGCGATGACCGCCACGGACCGTCTGCTGCGCACCGGTCCCACCGCGACCGAGGCCGTGGTGAGCGAATACCGCGACCGGGCCCGGCCGCTGGCCGAGCAGCTGGCCGGCAAGGGCTTCCGCGACCAGTGGGAGGCGCTGGCCGGGCTCGGGGTGCTGCGGCTGGATCCGCCGGAGCCGGACCGGGCGGGTGACGCCCCCGGGCCCGTCACCCGCTCCTTGGCCATGGTGGAGGGCATCGGCCTGGCGGGCGTCGACCCCGGTGTCGTCTACGCCCTGGCGTCCCAGGTGTTCGGCATGCAGTACCCCCTGCGCGCGGTGCTCCCCGAGGAGGCGTGGCGATCCCTCGCCCACCTCCAGGAGGGCCGGGTCCTGTTGTGTCACGCGCTGACCGAGCGCCGGGGCGGCAGCGACCCGCTGTCGATGGACACCCGGGCCCGCCGCGACGGCGACGGCTATGTGCTGGACGGCGCCAAGACCTTCATCACGGCCGCGCCGGTGGCCGACCTGGCCCTGGTCTTCGCCCGCACCGAGGAGAACCGTTCGCCGTTCGCCCTGTCCGCCTTCCTCTTCCCCGTCGACACACCGGGGGTGACCCGCGCCGACGCGTTCGCCAAGACCGCCCTGCCGGGTGTGCCCATGGGGGAGCTGGCCTTCGAGGGCGTACGCCTGACCGCGGACCACCGGATCGGCGCGGAGGGCTCGGGACTTGCCATCCTCTCCTCCACCACCACCTGGGAGCGGGCCCTGCTGCTCGGTTACGCCCTCGGCCCGATGCGCATCACGCTCCAGCGGATCACCACTTGGGCGTCCGAGCGCGACCACTTCGGGCGCAGGATGGGCGCGAGTCACCAAGTGGCCGCGCGGGTCAGCGACATGGCGCTGGCCCTGCACCGCTCGCGCAGCCTGCTGTACGCCATGGCGGCGCGGCTCGACGCGGGCACGCCCACGCGCCGGCTGTCGGCCGAGGCGGCGCTCACCAAGATCTCCGTGTCGGAGGACTACGTACGGCTGACCGGGCACGCCACCGCGCTGTCGGGCGTACGGGCCTTCATCGCCGACTCGGAACTCCCCGCCGACCTGCACAGCCCGATGGCGGCCCTCACCTATGCCGGCCCGAACGACCTGCTGCGCGTCGGCGTCGCACGGGAATTCGGCCTTCCCGTAGAGAACTGATTCCCGAAAGGCCCCTCATGGCCCTGTCCGTGCCCACCGAGTCCCTGACCGAAGAGTCCCTGCCCACCGATATCGAAGAACTCCTGAAACTCGCCGAGAAGACGGGCGCTGCCCTCGCGCCGCTGGCCGCCGACGTGGACGCCGGCCGTGCCGACGGCCACGAGACGTACCGCATCCTGCGGGACGCGGGCCTGCTGGGGCTGCTCGTGCCGCGGGAGGCGGGCGGCGCCGGGCTCGGCTTCGCCGGGTACTCCCGCGTGCTGGCCGTGCTGGGCGCCCACAACGGCGCCGCCGCCCTCGGCTTCAACATGCACAACGTCGCCATCGGCTCGCTGTGCGAGTCGGCCGCCACACCGCTGCCGCCCGCGGCGGACGCCTTCCGGTCCTGGCTGTACGACGAGGTGGTCCGCGGCCGGAAGATGTTCGCGTCCGCCACCTCCGAGGCCGGGAGCGGGGCGAAGCTGCGGGGGGTGCGCACGACGTACCGCCCCTATGCCGACGGCCGGGGCTATGTCCTCACCGGGGAGAAGTCGTTCGTCTCGCTGGCGGGCGTGGCCGACTACTACGTGGTCGCGGCCCGCGCCGAGGGGACGGAGGGCAGCGGCGAGGTCTCGCACTTCGTGGTGGCCGCCGACGACCCGGGCGTCCGCTTCGGCGAGGTGCACAGCCTGTCCGCGATGTACGGCACCAGCACCGCGGGCATGGTCCTCGACGCCGTGCCCGTACCGCGCTCCCGGCTCTTCCTCGGGGTCGAGGGGATGTCGATGTACAAGCTGGTGCGCGAGCCGCACTGGATGATCTCCGGCTACACCGGCGCGTATCTGGGCATCGCCGAGGCGGTGCTCCGCTTCACCACCGACTACGTCGCCGCCTCGCCCCGCCGGGCCGCCTCCCCGGTGCTGCAGCGGGAGCTCGGCCGGATGGCCGCGCGGCTCGGCGCGGCGCGCGCGCTGGTCCACGAGGCGGGCGCGCGGATCGACAGCGGGCGGGGCACGGTCGGCGCCAACGCCGCGGTGCACGCGGCGAAGTACATCGTCGGCGAGGTCGGCCCGGAGCTCGCCCAGGACGCCGTCCGCATCTGCGGGTCGGCCGCCGTCAACCGCTCGCAGCCGCTGGAACGGCTGCTGCGGGAGGCGTCGTTCGCCTCCGTCATGCCCGCCAAGCCGGAGGAGTGCCTGGAGTACCTCGGCAAGGCGGCCCTCGGTGTCAACCTCCACGACGCGACGGCCTTCGACTGGTGAGCGCCATCCGACCCCGGCCGGCCGCCCCCGCGGGCGCGCCCGCCACCGCCGCGCCGGCGCCCTCCAGGGCGTCGCGCGCCGCCGTGCCCACCGTCACCTACGTGCTGTTGGTGGTGATGGCGGGCGGCACCGTTCCCACACCCGTCTATTCCGTGTACGCGCAGCGGCTGCACCTGTCCCCGCCGGTCGTGGCCCTGGTCTTCGCGGCGTACGCGGGCGGCATCCTGGTCTCCCTGCTGCTGTTCGGGGGGCTGTCGGACCAGATCGGGCGGCGGGCCACGCTCGCCCCGGCGCTGCTGGTGGCCGCGGTCAGCGGCGTCGTCTTCATCGCCTTCCCCACGCTGCCCGGGCTGTTCGCCGGGCGCGTGCTGTCCGGTGTCTCCGTGGGGCTGACCACGGGCGCCGCCACCGCCTATCTGGGGGAGCTGCACCCGGACCGGCCCCGCGCGGCGCTGATCGCGTCGGTCACCAACATGGCCGGTCTGGGCAGCGGTTCCCTGCTGTCGGGGCTGCTGGTGGAGTACGCCCCCTCCCCCACCGTCCTGCCGTACGTCGTCCTGACCGCGCTGCTGCTGCCGGGGCTCGCCCTGGCGTGGCTGCCCGAGCCCGTCGCGCCGCGCGGCGGGGGGATCCGGCCGCAGCGGCTGAGCGTGCCCGCCGCGGCCCGCCGTACGTTCGCCGCCGCGGCGGTCGCGGTCTTCGCGTCCTTCGCGCTGCTGGGGCTGCTGGCCTCGCTTGCGGGGAACTTCCTGGTCGAGGGGCTGCACGACCACAGTCATCTCGCGGTCGGGCTGGTGGCGTTCAGCGCCTTCGGCTCCGCCGGGACGGCCCAGCTGTTCGCGGTGCGGCTGCCGCCACGCACCGGTCTGGCGGTGGGCATGGCCTGTGTGCCGCTGGGGCTCGGGCTGATCGTGGCGGGGCTGTCCGCCGCCTCGCTGCCGCTCTTCCTGTGCGGCTCGGTGCTCGGCGGCGCGGGCGCGGGCACTTCCTTCAAGTCCGGTCTGGCGCTGGTGGCGGCACAGGCGCGGCCCGGCCGCGTCTCGGAGCTGGTCTCCGGCTATTTCGTCGCCGCGTATCTGGGCCTGACCCTGCCGGTCGTCGGGGTGGCCGTGCTGCTGTCGCACGGCACGCTCATGGCGGCCGCGGGCATTTTCGCCGGGGTGGTCACGGTGCTGTGCGCGGCGAGCATCGCGGTCACGGCGGCGGTCGGCTCCCGGCCGCCGCGCCCGACGTGAGGACGTCATGATCACCACCCACGAGAGGACCCCGCCATGACCACCGCATCCGGCAGGAGCGGTGCCGTCGACGACGGCACCGCCATGCTCACCCTCGTCGATCCCGACGGCTTCCGCGCCCTGATGGCCTCCCATCCCGGCGGGGTGGCCGTGGTGACCACCCAGGACGGGCTCGGCAACCCCTACGGCTTCGCGTGCACCGCCTGGTGCGGTGTCTCGCTGGCGCCGCCGCTGCTGCTGTTCTGCGCCTCCAACTCCGGCAGCACGCTCCCGGTGCTCGCGGAGCACGGCTGGTTCGCCCTGAACCTGCTGCACGGGGCGGGCCGCCGCGCGGCGGAGGCGTTCGCCACCCGGGACGCGGGCCGCTTCACGAAGATCCCCTGGCACCTGTCCCCGGACCTCGGTCTCCCCGTACTCCCGGAGGACGCGCACACCTGGGCGGAGTGCCGCGT
This sequence comes from Streptomyces blastmyceticus, assembly GCF_039521185.1. Taxonomy (NCBI): domain Bacteria; kingdom Bacillati; phylum Actinomycetota; class Actinomycetes; order Kitasatosporales; family Streptomycetaceae; genus Streptomyces; species Streptomyces blastmyceticus. The sequence goes on from NZ_BAAABW010000026.1 coordinate 746,641, forward strand.
GATACGCCTCACCCGGGCGGGCGACCACACGATCGTCCTGGGCGAGGTCGTCCGCACGGACGAGGCGCCGGAGCCCCGCCCGGCGCCGTTGCTGTACGGCATGCGCAGGTACGCCACATGGCCCGCGACATGACCGTGCGGGGGCTGCCACGGGGGCAGCCCCCGCACGGGGGTCCGGGAGGTAGGCGTCAGGCGTGCGCTTCGGCCGCCACCGGCTTCGGGATGAGGAAGGACGTCGCGATAGCCACGGCCAGGATGACCACGCCGGCGATCATGCCGGAGGTGTAGCCGGTGGACGACGCCGGGTCCGAGGGCATGGCCGCGGTCTTGACCGCGTACAGGAGGGCGAAGCTGAGACCGGCGCCGAGGTTGAAGGCGCCCGCGTTGAGCCCGGGCAGGAAGCCCGGGTTCTCGCTCGGGGACAGCACGATGCCGAGCCCGTTGAGGACGATGTTCGCCACGCCCGCGTAGGTGATGCCCACCAGGACCGAGGCCACCAGCAGCAGCACGCGGGAGTGGGCGGGCATCGTCAGGATCATCAGGACGACGGAGGCCACTGCCCCGACGAGCCCGATGCGCAGGATCCGCCCGTAGCCGTAGGTGGCGGCGAGCCGGCCCGCGACCGGGCCCATGGCCAGTCCGGCCAGCGCGTACGGCGTGAGGGTCCACCACGCGGACTGCTCGGCGGTCATGCCGAGACCCGCCTTGGCATCCTGCGCGAAGGCGGGGATCAGCCCGTTCATGACGGCGAACACACCGGTCATGGTGAGCACGGTGGTCAGCAGGGTCGCCCAGGTCGAGCGCTGGCGCAGGTGCCGGGTGGCGACCAGGGGGTGGGTGCTGCGGTCCTCGGTCCGCCAGAACAGGGCGAAGGCTACGGCGGAGACGACGACGAGGACGCCGACGAGCGTCCAGTTCGCGGCGCCGAGCTTGCCCGCCTCGTTGAGCGCGATGAGCAGCGCCCCGACCGAGACGACCAGAAGGCCGACGCCCGGCCAGTCCATCCGGTCGGCGGCGGGCACCTTGGACTCGGGGGTCAGGGTGGCGACGAGGACGGTGGCGACGACCGCCACGACCGCCATCGCCCAGAAGACGGACCCGAAGCCGTGGTTGTCGGCGAGGTAGCCGCCGGCGAGGGAGTCGACACCGGCGATGCCGCCGTTGACGGCGGTGATCACGCCCAGGAGGGTGCCGTACTTCTTGGGCTCGGTCACCTCCTGCCGCAGCATGATCAGGCACAGCGGGACGACCGGGCCGGACGCGCCCTGGATGACACGGCCGACGAAGAGCATGGGCACGCTGGTCGCCAGCGCGGCCACGACGCATCCGACGGCCATCAGGGCCAGCATCCCGGCCAGGACCTTGCGGCGGCCGATGACGTCGCCGAGGCGCGGCAGGAAGAGCGAGAACAGGGCGGCCGAGGTGAAGAAGGCGGTCTGGGTGAGACCGATCTCGGCGGAGCTGGCGCCGAGGCTGTCCTCGATGCTCTTCAGCGCGGGGCTGAGCATGCTCGCGTTCAGCTGGAAGGCGATGCAGGCCGTGAGGAGAGCGGTGACGAGCACGCCCACGCGGACGGGGCGGTGGCCGGTCACGTCGGGCCGGTCACCGTGGATGCGGTCGGTACGGGAAACGTTCATGCCTCGTGGATCTCTGGGAACGCAGCGATCGGCTGCTACCGGAGTGGACAAAGTTACCGTCTCCGGTCAAAAGGGGCTGTATCTCTGGGGCAGCCGGTCACGCTCCTGGCGCACCGCCTCCCAAACACAGAAAAACCCCAGCAAATGCTGGGGTTCTTCGTGGTGTCCGAGGGGGGACTTGAACCCCCACGCCCGATAAAGGGCACTAGCACCTCAAGCTAGCGCGTCTGCCATTCCGCCACCCGGACAAGGTGTCTGTCTCTGCGGGGTGTTCCCCGCGGCGACATGGATAACAATACCAAGGTTTCGGAGTGCCTTTCACCTGGGTATCCATGCGGGCCATAAGCTCCATTTATGGGCAATGCTGGACAAACCGTGACGCCGAACGGCGTCGCACGGCGCAGACCCCGGCCGCTGTCGCCGCTGCGGGAGCATCTGCGGGACACCTTCTGGTTCGCCCCGGCCGTGGGGCTGGTGGGGGCCGCGGTGACGGCGGTGGTGGCCCTGGAGCTCGACGGGCTGCTGATCGAGACCCTCCAGCGGGAGGGCGACTACGACACCGTCTCCTCCCTGATCGACCTCGCCGACGACACGAAGTCGATCATCACCACCGTGGGGTCCGCGATGCTGACCTTCATCGGCGTGGTGTTCTCCATCAGCCTGGTCGCGCTCCAGATGGCCAGCGGGCAGTTCTCGCCGCGCGTGGTGCGGCTCTACGTCCGCAGCCGGATCACCAAGTGCACGTTCGCGGTCTTCCTCGCGACGTTCCTGTTCGCGCTGCTGGTGCAGGCCTCGTACCAGGGGGACACCGATCCCCGCACGGTGCAGACGGTGCCGTTCCTCTCCAGCATCGCCTGCGTGGTGATGGTCATGGTGAGCCTGGTGCTGTTCATCGCCTATGTGAACTCCACGATCCGGCTGATGCGGGTCAGCCACGTCATCGACCGGATCGCCTGGGAGTCCTTCCGGGTGCTGGACAAGCACGGCGCGGCGGGCGCCGAGGCCCCGGCCCTCGGCCCCGCCTCGGCCGAGGTCGCCCACCGGGGCCGGGCCGGGGTGCTGCGGGACGTGAACATCGCGCGGCTGGTGCGGGTGGCCCGGCGGTACGGGGTCGTGCTGCGGCTCATCCCCCGGATCGGGGACTTCGTCGTGCCGGGCACGCCGGTGCTCGCGGTGCACGGCGGTACGGGGCCGCCGCCGCGGGCGCTGCGCTACACCGTCTCGGTGGGCGTGGAGCGCACCTTCCACCAGGACCTGGGGTTCGGGCTGCGGCAGTTGTCCGACATCGCGCAGCGGGCCCTGTCCCCCGCCGTCAACGACCCCACGACCGCCGTGCAGTGCCTGGACCGGATCGTACAGATCCTGGCCGCCGTCGCCGGCCGCCCCCTGGGCGCGCTGCGCCACTGCGACCGCCGGGGAACGGTGCGGCTGGTGCAGGACCTGCCCGGCTGGACGGACCTCGTCGACCTGGGCTTCGCCGAGATCCGCGGCTGCGCGACGGGTGCGCCGCAGGTGACCCGGCGCCTGATGGCGGCGCTGGAGGACCTGACCGCCCTGGCCCCGGAGGGGCGGCGCCCACCGTTGCTGCGCCACCGCGAGTTGCTGCGGCAGGCGGTGGAACGCCACGTACGGGAGCCGGCGGACCGGGAGTTCGCGCTCCTCCCGGACCGCCAGGGGATCGGCTAGGCAGGGCTTTTCTTCCCCCAAGCCCCGCCGCCAGAGCGTCCGGCGCCGCCGGGGAGAATGAGGCGTTCACCGCCACCACCAGCACCGGGACTGATCGCCATGGGACGGGTCACCGCACGACGCCGAGTCATCCGCATCCGGGACGGGGCCGTCGGCGCCCGCCCCGACACCTTGGTGGCCGAGGAGCCGATGGAGATCCGGCTGAACGGCAAGCCGCTCGCGATCACCATGCGCACCCCCGGCGACGACTTCGCGCTCGCGGCGGGGTTCCTGGTCAGCGAGGGCGTGCTGGGCGGCGCGGAGGAGCTGGCCAACATCGTCTACTGCGCGGGGGCGACGGTGGGGGCACCCCCAGCGGTAGCTGGGGGAGGCTCGAACACGTACAACGTCGTGGACGTGCGGCTCGCGCCCGGGGTGCCGTTGCCCGACATCGCGCTGGAGCGCAACGTCTACACCACGTCGTCGTGCGGCCTGTGCGGCAAGGCGAGCCTGGACGCCGTACGGACGACCGCACGGCACGCCATTTCCGACGGTCCGTCACCGATGCGGCTGGAACCGGCACTTCTGGCCGCCCTGCCCGACCGGCTGCGGGCGGCACAGCAGGTCTTCGAGCGGACGGGCGGCCTGCACGGTGCGGCGCTGTTCTCCGCGGAGGGCGAACTGCTCGATGTGCGCGAGGACGTGGGCCGGCACAACGCGGTCGACAAGATCGTCGGGCGGGCGCTCCAGCAGGGGCTGCTGCCGCTGTCGGGCACGGTGCTGCTGGTGTCGGGGCGCGCCTCGTTCGAGCTGGCGCAGAAGGCGGTCATGGCGGGCATCCCGGTGCTCGCGGCGGTGTCGGCGCCGTCGTCGCTGGCGGTGGACCTGGCCGCGGAGACCGGGCTGACGCTGGTGGGCTTCCTGCGCGGGTCGTCGATGAACGTGTACGCGGGTGAGCAGCGGGTGGTGCTGGACTGACGGCTGCGGCGCCCTCAGTCGGTCGCCTCCGCGACCCGGGTCAGGAGCGCCAGGAACTGTTCGCGCTCGGCGGGCGAGAGGACGGCGAGCAGCGTCTCGTTGGCCTCCTCGCCCAGGGCCGCGAGGCGGGCCAGGAGCCGGCGGCCCTCGGGGGTGAGGGAGATCGCGTTCTTGCGGCGGTCGGTGGGGTCGGGGGCGCGGGTGACGAGCTCGGCGGCCTGGAGGTCGTTGAGGATGCCGACCATGTCCTTGGGATCGAAGCCCGTGGTGCGGCCGAGCTCCGCCTGGGCGACGGGGCCGCGGTCGGCGACGGCGGACAGCACGGCGTGGTGCGGCATGCGCATGCCCTCGCGGGCGAGGGCCTCGCCGACGAGGCGGCGGCCGCGCGCGGAGGCGCGGTTGAGCAGCCAGCTGGGGAGGGCGCGGATCCGGGTGAGCGCGGGCTCGTTCTCTGCCATGGCACGAGCCTACCGAAGAAACCATTGGACCTCCCAACGAAACAGGGATACCGTTGGGCTCACCAACGACTCCTGTGAGGTGAGGTGCCCATGCGTCGCGTCCGGTATCACGAGAACGGCGGCCCCGAGGTCCTGCGCGTCGAGACGACGGACGTCCCCCGCCCCGGCCCCGGCGAACTCCTGCTGCGCACCGAGGCCGTCGGCGTCACCCTCCCGGTCGTGCGGAAGGTGCGCGAGGGCGGCCTCCCGCTGCCCGCGAGCCTGGGCGGCGAGGTCGCCGGGGAGATCGTCGCCGTCGGCCCGGAGGTGACCGGCTTCGCCGTCGGCGACCGCGTCACGGGCCTGTGCTTCGCCGACGGCTACGCCGACCACTCCCTCCTCCACTCCTCCATGGCCTCCCCCGTGCCCGCCTCGGCAAGCGCCGTGGACGCCGTCGCGCTCGTACGCTGCGGCCTCGTCGCCCTCGGTGCCTACGAGGCCGCCCGCCCGGCCGAGGGCGAGTCGGTGCTCGTGACGGCCGCGGCGAGCGGGGCGGGCCACCTCGCCGTACAGCTCGCCAAGGCGCGCGGCGCGAAGCGGGTGGTGGGCGCGGTGAGCTCGGCCGCGAAGGCCGACTTCGTGCGGTCGCTGGGCGCGGACGAGGTCGTGACGTACGACGCGCTCGCGGACGTCGCACCGGTCGACATCGTCCTGGACGCCGTCGGCGGCGCGCTCCTGACCCCCGCGCTCGCGGCGCTCGCGCCCGGCGGGCGGCTGGTGGCGTACAGCTCGGGCGGCGGCACGATCGAGGCGTACGACCTGCTGGTCGGCGCGAAGTCCGCCATCGGCTTCCAGATGGCGCTCATCGCCCGGCACCGGCCCGCGCTGATGGAGCAGTGGCGCCTTGAGCTGTGGGAACTCCTCGCCGCCGGGCGGCTGCGACCCCGGATCCACGCCGAACTGCCGCTGGAGGAAGCCGCCGAGGCGCACCGGATCATCGAGTCGCGCGTCAACCTCGGCAAGGTGGTGCTGCGCCCCGTGTGAGCTCATTGGCGCAACCGGCCTTGTGGGACCACGGCCCGCCCCGTACGTTCGGCCTCACCGGGCAGGCGTACGCGCCGCCCGGTTTCCGCGTGTCACGACAGCTCCCGCACTGCCTCGACGCGAAAGGGCCGGGCCATGGCGCCGCTCCCCCGCACAGGTCCCCGACACACCGTCACTTACGCTCCTTCCCGCGCCCGCCGCGCCGCGGGGCGCACGGCGGCGGCCGCGCTGTCGATCACGCTGCTCGCGCTCGCGCTCCAGCCCGTACGGGCCGGGGCGTCCGGTCCGGGCGGGTTCGAGGAGCGCGTGCTGTTCAAGGCGGGGCAGACAGAGGGCGAGGCGGAAGGGGACTACGCCTGCTTCCGCATCCCCGCGCTCGTGGCCACGGCCCGCGGCGCCCTGCTCGCCTTCGCCGAGGGCCGAAGACACAACTGCGGCGACGCCACCGACATCGACATCGTCCTCAGGCGCTCCACCGACGGGGGCCGTACGTGGGGTCCGCTGCGGGTCGTCGACGAGGGCCGGGGCGACACCCACGGCAACCCGGCGCCCGTCGTCGACCGGCGCACCGGCCGGATCGTGCTCGCCACGACCTACAACGCGGGCCGCCCGGACGCGGGCAACTGCGACGTGCCCTGCGACCGCACCCCGCACGTGCAGTACAGCGACGACGACGGCACGACCTGGTCGCGGCCGCGCGACATCACCCGGGAGATCCGGCCGCGCGGCTGGAACTCCTGGTACGCCACCGGCCCCGGCCACGGCATCCAGCTCGTCCACGGGCCGCACCGCGGCCGCCTCGTCGTCGGGGTCAACGCCGAGAGCCACGACGGCACCCGGGTCACCGCCGACCACGCCGCGCTCGCCCTCAGCGACGACGGGGGCGCACATTGGCGGCTGGGCGCCGTGGACACCCACCGCATCGCGCGCGACGGCACGTACCGCCAGATGCCCTCCGAACTCATCCTCGCCGAGCGGAGCGACGGGGCGATCCACGTCAACGGCCGCGAGCAGGGCGGCACCGACCTCGGCAACCGCGACGTCGCGGTCAGCCGCGACGCGGGGAACACCTTCGACGCCCCTTTCCAGGCGGTTCCCGACCTCTACGCCCCCATGGTCCAGGGGGCCGTCCTGCCGCTGCGCGACGGCCGCTGGCTGCTGTCCCTGCCCGCGGACCCCGACCGCCGCCGCACGATGACCATCCGCTCCTCCTACGACCAGGGGCGCACCTGGGAGAGCGTGGAACGCGGCAGGCGCGTCACCGCCGACTGGTCCGGCTACTCCGACATGGCCGTCGTCTCCCCCGGGACGGCCGGGCTGCTCTACGAGGCGGGCAAGGCCGACGCGCACGACGAGATCCGCTTCGCCCGCTTCACCGAGAGGTGGCTGGGCCCGCGCCGCGGCCCCGACCCCACAACACCGGACCTGGCGCCGGGCGCGCCGGGCGCCACCGTCCTCGGCGGGGCGCGCCCGGTCGCGGGCCGCTTCGGCGGAGCGCTGTCGTTCGACGGCACGGACGCCGCGGTGCGGCTCCCCTACCGGCGGGAACTCCCGCTGGGTGAACGGGACTTCACGGCGTCGCTGTGGTTCCGGGCGCCGGCCGCCGTGCGCGGGGAGCAGCCGCTGCTGTGGATGGGCGGGGTCGGCGGCGCGCCCCAGGTGTCCCTGCGGAGCGACGCCCGGGGCGTCACCGGCTCCCTCACCGCCGTGACCGGCCCGGGCCCGGCCCGGTCGGCCACGGCACGGGCGGCGGGCGCGTACGAGGACGGTAACTGGCACTTCGTGGCCCTGCGGCGCGGGGGCGGGCGCCTCACTCTCACGGTGGACGGCGCGTCCGTGGCGGTGGCGGGCGTGCGGGGGTCTGTGAGCCGGACGTCTCCGTTCGGCGTGCACGTGGGGCAACGGCCGGATGGTCGTGGGTTCTTCCGCGGTGAACTGGACGAAGTTCGGGTGTATGGGCGGGGGTTGTCGGATGCGGAGCTGGCGCGATTGCGCGGGTCGAACGACGGGGTGTCGCCGCGGGCGCTGCGCGTCTGGCTGCCGCTGGACAGCTAGGGGAAGGTCCGTTGCCGCCTGCGGCGGGGGCGCCCTGCGGGCGCGTCCTCAATCGCCGGACGGGCTGGATTTCGCGGGCCGTAGCCGGAAATCAGCCTGTCCGGCGTTTGAGGACACCGCGCGGTCCGGGGTCCGGGGCGGAGCCCCGGTTTCGGGAAGGGGCGGGGCTGGGGAAGAGCCCGCCGCAGGCGTCCTCGCGTACCGCTTCGCCAACACCGCGCACACCATCAACTGCATCTGATGGAAAAGCATCAACGGCAACACCGCCAGACTCGCCTGCGCCCCAAAGAGCACGCCGGCCATGGGCAGCCCCCCGGCCAAGCTCTTCTTCGAGCCGCAGAAGATGATCGCGATGCGGTCCTCGCGGCTGAAGCCGAGCCGGCGCGAAGCGTAGGTCGTGATCGTGAGCATGAGCGCGAGGAGCACCGCCTCGACGCCGAGCAGCGCCAGCAGGCGTACGGGGGTGACCTGGTGCCAGATGCCGCGGATGACGCCCTCGCTGAACGCGGCGTAGACGACGAGGAGGATCGAGCCCCGGTCGACGTATCCCAGCACCTTCTTGTGCCGGACGAGGAAGCCGCTCACCCAGCGGCGCAGCAGCTGGCCGGCCAGGAAGGGGATGAGCAGCTGGGTGACGATCGAGAGCAGGGAGTGCGCGGAGAAGCCGCCGCCGCTGTTGCCCAGGAGAAGGGCGGCGAGGAGCGGGGTGAGGATGATGCCGACGATGCTGGAGAAGGAGCCCGCGCAGACCGCCGCCGCCACGTTGCCGCGCGCGATGGAGGTGAAGGCGATGGACGACTGGATGGTCGAGGGCACCAGGCACAGGAAGAGCAGCCCCGAGTGGAGCTGTGGGGTCAGGACGTACGGGACGAGGCCGCGGGCGGCCAGCCCGAGCAGCGGGAAGAGCACGAACGTACAGGCCAGGACGGTCAGGTGCAGCCGCCAGTGGCGCAGCCCGTCCATCGCCTCGCGGGCGGAGAGCCGGGCGCCGTAGAGGAAGAACAGGAGCGCGACCGCCGCCGTGGCGGTGCCGCCGGCGACCGGCGCGGCGGCGCCGCGGGCGGGCAGCAGGGCGGCGAGGAGGACCGTGCCGAGCAGGGCGGCTATATAGGGGTCCAGGGGGACGCGGGAGAGGAAGGCAGGGCGTCGCATGCCGTTGAGCCTGCCTCTGACCTGCGATATCGGGAACCCCGCTCACCGCACTGACTGTTATCACAGATGGAGATAGCATGGACTGGTGTTCGATCCCGTGCAGCTCCGTACGTTCCTCACCGTCGCGCAGACGCTGAGCTTCACGCAGGCCGCCGGGCGGCTGGGGCTGCGGCAGTCGACGGTGAGCCAGCAGGTGCGCAGGCTGGAGGCGGCGGCCGGGCGGCAGCTGTTCGCCCGGGACACCCACGGGGTGGAGCTGACCGAGGACGGCGAGGCGATGCTCGGCTTCGCCCGCACGATCCTGGAGGCGAACGAGCGCGCCACGGGCTGGTTCGCGGGGACGCGGCTGCGCGGCCGACTGCGGTTCGGGGCGTCGGAGGACTTCGTGCTGACCCGGCTGCCCGAGATCCTGGAGGGCTTCCGGCGCGACCACCCGGAGGTCGACCTGGAGCTGACCGTCGACCTCTCCGGGACGCTGCACCAGCAGCTGGCGGCGGGGCGCTTCGACCTGGTGCTGGTCAAGCGGCACCCCGACGAGCCGCACGGGCGGCTGGTCTGGCGGGACCGGCTGGTGTGGATCGGCAGCGAGCGGCTGCGCCTGGACCCGCACCGGCCGCTGCCCCTGGTCGTCTTCCCGCCGCCCGCGGTGACCCGGGCCCGCGCCCTGGAGGTGCTGGAGCGGCACGGGCGCGCCTGGCGGGTGACGTGTACGAGCGGCAGCCTCAACGGCCTGGTGGCGGCGGCCCGTGCGGGTCTTGGGGTGATGGCCCATACGCAGGGCATGATCCCGCCGGGCCTGTCGCGGATCCCGGCCCGGGCCGGGCTGCCGGAGCTGGGCGGCATCGACGTAGTGCTGCTGTACGGGGCCGCGCCCGCCGCCCGGGGGCCCGCGGAGGCGCTGGCGGAGGCGATCCTGGCGTCCGGCGACCGCCTCCAGACCCCGGGGCTCCGGCAGGCCTGAACGCGCGGGTCCGACGCGCCGCGCTTTTGCCTCTGAGGTACACATCAAGCGCAGACCCGGTGAGGGATTGGCACAGGGTCGTACGGAAAAGGGTTCGGGACCCGCCCGGACCGGGTACGGTCACCGCGCTGCACGGAGCGTCACGAGAAACAAGCAGGAGCTGGCCAGTTGCGCGAGTTCACCGTCCCACCCCTGGTGACGTCGCCCCACGTCGGAGGGCTGGCGGACGTCGTCTTCGACCGCGCGGCCGCACACCCGGAGGAAGTCGCGTTCGGCCGCAAGGGCCCGGACGGCCGGTGGCGGGACGTGACCGCCGCGGCCTTCAGGGACGAGGTGCTGGCGCTGGCGAAGGGCCTGCTCGCGGAGGGGATCCGGTTCGGCGACCGGGTCGCCGTCATGTCCCGTACGCGCTACGAGTGGACGCTCTTCGACTTCGCCCTGTGGACGGTCGGCGCGCAGTCCGTGCCGCTGTACCCCACCTCCTCGGCCGAGCAGGTCCGCTGGATCCTGCACGACGCGGGCGTCACCGCCTGTGTCGTCGAGCACGAGGACCACGCGATGACGGTGGGTTCCGTCGTCGACGGGCTGCCACGGCTGTCCCGGCTGTGGCAGCTGGACGACGGTGCCGTCGAGACGCTGAGCGCCGCGGGCGGGCGGATCGCGGACGAGGTCGTGCACCGGCACCGGATGGCGCTCACCCCCTCGACCCCGGCGACCGTCATCTACACCTCCGGCACCACGGGCCGACCCAAGGGCTGTGTGCTCACCCACGCCAATTTCATGGCGGAGGCCGACAACGTCCTCGAACGCTACGCGAGCGTCTTCCGCTCCCGGCCCGGCGAGGCGGCGGCCACCCTGCTCTTCCTGCCGCTGGCGCATGTCTTCGGGCGGATGGTGCAGGTCGCGGCGGTGCGGGGCGGGGTCAAGCTGGGCCACCAGCCCCAGCTGACAGCCGCCGCGCTGCTGCCCGACCTGCGGGACTTCCGGCCGACGTTCGTGCTCGCCGTGCCGTACGTCTTCGAGAAGATCTTCGCGACGGCCCGCCGCGCGGCGGAGTCCGAGGGGCGCGGCGGCCCCTTCGACAAGGCCGTCGAGGTCGCCGTGCGGTACGCGGAGGCGCTGGAGCAGCGGGCCTTCGGCACCGGGCCGGGGCCGGGCGCCGCGCTGCGCGTGCGGCACCAGGTCTTCGACCGGCTCGTCTACGCCCGGGTGCGCGCGGCCCTGGGCGGCCGGGTCCGGTACGCGATGTCGGGCGGCTCGGCGATGGACCGGCGGCTGGGGCTGTTCCTCGCGGGCGCGGGCGTCACCGTGCTGGAGGGGTACGGCCTGACGGAGACGACCGGCGCCGCGACCGCCAACCCGCCCGAGCGGACCCGCTTCGGGACGGTGGGGCAGCCCGTGCCGGGCACGACCGTGCGCATCGCCGACGACGGCGAGATCTGGCTGCGCGGCGGGCAGGTCTTCTCCGGCTATCTGGGCGACCCGAGGGGGACGGACGCGGTGCTGCGCGACGGCTGGTTCGCCACCGGGGACCTGGGCGCGCTGGACGCGGACGGCTATCTGACCATCACCGGGCGGAAGAAGGAGATCCTGGTGACGTCGGGCGGCAAGAGCGTGTCACCGCTGCCGCTGGAGGAGCGGGTGCGCTCCCACCCGCTGGTCGCGCACTGCCTCGTCGTCGGCAACGACCGCCCGTACGTGGCCGCGCTGGTCACCCTCGACATGGAGGCGGTGGCGCACTGGCTGAGGCTGCGGGGCGAGCCGCGGCCGGACCCGGGCGAGCTGGTGCGCGACCCGGGTCTGGAGGCCGCGGTGCGGCGGGCGGTCGTCGCGGCCAACACCCAGGTCTCCCAGGCGGAGTCGATCCGTACGTTCCGGATACTGGCCGCCCAGTTCACCGAGGAGCACGGGCTGCTGACGCCGTCGCTGAAGCTCAGGCGGCGGGCGATCGAGCAGGCGTACGCCCGGGAGGTCGAGGCGCTGTACCGGACGTGACCTCCGTCGGCGTGGGCGAACCGGGAATGCGGCGATGGGGATTCCGGTTGACGATGGACGTCACTGCACGACCGACGTAAGGATCCATGCTCGTGAGCAAGGTGCCCTCCCTCACCCTGAACAACGGCGTCGAGATGCCCCAGCTGGGCTACGGCGTCTGGCAGGTGCCGGACGATCAGGCGTTCGACGCCGTCACCACCGCCCTGGAGACCGGGTACCGCAGCATCGACACCGCCGCCGTCTACGGCAACGAGGAGGGCGTCGGCAAGGCACTCGCCGCGACCGACGTCCCGCGCGGCGAGATCTTCGTGACCACCAAGGTGTGGAACTCCGACCACGGCCACGACGCCACCCTGCGCGCCTTCGACGCGTCGATGGACCGGCTCGGCCTGGACTACGCGGACCTCTATCTCATCCACTGGCCCGTGCCGTCGCGCGACACCTTCGTCGACACCTACAAGGCCCTGGAGAAGCTCCTGGCCGACGGCCGCGCCAAGGCCATCGGCGTCTGCAACTTCCAGCCCGCCCACCTGGAGCGGCTGCTCGCCGAGACGTCCGTGGTCCCGGCCGTCAACCAGATCGAGCTGCACCCGAACCTGGCACAGGCCGAGCTGCGCGCCCTGCACGCGCGGCACGGCATCGCCACCGAGGCGTGGTCGCCGCTCGGCCAGGGCAAGGGGCTGCTCTCCGACCCGACGATCGTCCGGCTCGCGGACAAGCACGGCCGGACCCCGGCCCAGATCGTGCTGCGCTGGCACCTCCAGCTCGGCAACGTGGTCATCCCCAAGTCCGTGACCCCGTCCCGCATCCGCGAGAACCTCGACGTCTTCGGCTTCGAGCTGGACGCCGACGACCTCCGGGCCGTCGCGGCGCTCGACAGCGGCAAGCGACTGGGTCCGGATCCGGACGAGTTCGACCTCTGACACGCGGGCATGGATGAGCTCGGCGGAAACGGACAGAACTCCGGTCAGGAAGACCGGCCGTACCACCGAGTCGAGGAGTGACGGTCATGACGACGAGCCCGTCCATTGCCACGTACGGCGAACCGGGCACGACGGTCCAGCCCAGCACGCCCGGCGCCGACGCGCCGGCGGCCACCCGCGGCCGGACCACGATCGCCGACGGCGTCGTGGAGAAGATCGCGGGACTGGCCGCCCGCGAGGTGCCGGGCGTGCACACCCTCGGCGGCGGGTTCGCCCGCACGCTGGGCGCGGTGCGCGAGCGGGTGCCCGGCGCGCGCTCCAGCGTCACCCGCGGGGTGAAGGTCGAGGTCGGCGAGCGCCAGACGGCGGTCGACCTCGACATCGTGGTCGAGTACGGCGTCCCGATCACGGCCGTCGCGGGCGAGGTCCGCGAGAACGTGATCGCCGCGGTGGAGCGGATGACGGGGCTGGAGGTGGTGGAGGTCAACATCGCGGTGGTGGACGTCCGCCTGCCGGACGACGACGACCCGGTGGAGTCGGAGGTCCGCGTCCACTGACGCGCGGGCGCGCCGGGCGGTCGCGCCCCGCGAGGACCGAGCGCTAGGGCCGCGCGCCGTGCAGGGGCGCGATCGCCTCCACCCGCCGTGCCAGCTCCACGTCGAGCCCCGTCACCTTCCCCCCGACGCTGTGCGTGTTCACGCTCAGACCCACCGTGTTGTAACCCAGCGTCAGATCCGAGTGATGCCCCAACTCCTCCTGGATCTGGGCGATGTGAATCACCATCGCCGCAGCCGGGAAGTGCCCTTCGAAGGAGTACGTGCGGCTGATCCGATCGCCGTCCGTCGTCCAGCCGGGCAGCTCCTGGAGGCGCTGTTCGACGTCCTTCTGCGAGAGCGGTTCGACGGCCATGAGGAATCCCCTTCGTCGTGGGTGCCGGTGACTCAAGCGTCCCACGTGACGGGGGCGGTTTCGCGTCAATGTGCCGGGCGGCGCACGGCGAGTTCACGGATCCCTTCCGGGGTGAGGGTGGCCCTCCTATGCTCCGGCGCCGGACGTGACGGGTCATCGGCGGCAGGGGACGGACACATGGACGGTACGGGCAGCACCCGCAGGGGCTTCATCGGCGGCGCGGCGGCCGTCGCCGCGGCGGCCGGGACGACCGCGCTCGGCGGCGGCAGGGCGGCAGCGGCCCCGCGCAGAAGATCCGGCGGACGGAGCGTCGCCGTGCTCGGCGGCGGCGTCGCCGGGCTGACCGCGGCCCACGAACTCGCCGAGCGCGGCTTCCAGGTGACGGTGTACGAGAAGAAGGCACCCGGCGGCAAGGCCCGCAGCATGGACGTGCCGGGCAGCGCGCGGGGCAACCGCAGGCCCCTGCCCGCCGAGCACGGCTTCCGCTTCTTCCCCGGCTTCTACCGCAACCTCCCCGACACCATGCGCCGGATCCCCTTCCCCGGCAACGCGGGCGGCTGCCACGACAACCTCGTGCCGTCCTCCGAGGAGCTGTTCGCCCGCGTCGGCCACGAGGACATCCGGCTGCCCTTCCACACCATCGGCGAACCGCCCGCCGTGCTCACCCCGGACGCCCTGCGCCGCGCGCTCATCGGCTTCTTCGACGCGTTCGGGAACATCCCCGCCACCGAGATGGCGTACTTCGCGAGCCGCATGCTCGTCTGGTTCACCAGCTGCGAGCGGCGCCGGCTCGATGCGTGGGAGCGGATGCCCTGGTGGGAGTTCATCCGCGCCGCGCGGATGTCGCCGAACTACCAGCGGCTGCTGGCGATCGGCATCACCCGCAACATCGTGGCGACGAAGGCGGAGGTCGCCAGCACCCGGACCGTCTGCACCTGTGTGGAGGCGTTCTTCCTCAATGTGCTGGGGCGGGGCGCGGACGGCGAGCCCGACCGGGTGCTCAACGCGCCCACCGACGAGGCGTGGATCGACCCGTGGGTGACGTATCTGCGCTCGCTCGGCGTCACCTTCCGCGTCGGCTGGACCGTACGGGACCTCCGCCTGGAGGGCGGCCGGATCGCCGAGGCCGTCGTCCAGGACCCGGCCGGGGCCCGGCAGTCGGTGACCGCCGACCACTTCGTCTCGGCCATGCCGGTCGAGCACGCGCGGACCACCTGGAACGCCCAAGTCAGGGCAGCCGACCCGCAGCTGGGGCGCTGCGACGAGCTGCGGACGGACTGGATGACGGGCATTCAGTTCTATCTGACGGAGCCGACGCCCATCGTCCACGGCCACATCAACCACATCGACTCCCCCTGGTCGATCACCTCCGTGGGCCAGGCCCAGTTCTGGTCCGGCCGCGACTTCCCCGCGCAATACGGTGACGGTGTGGCCGTCGACTGCCTGTCGGCGGACGTCTCCGAGTGGGACAGGCCCGGCATCCTCTACGGCAAGACGGCCAAGCAGTGCACCCGCGAGGAGGTCGCCCGCGAGGTGTGGGCGCAGATGAAAGCGGGGCTCAACGACACCGGGCGCACGGTGCTGAGCGACGCGTCGCTGCACTCGTGGTTCCTCGACCCGGCCGTGGAGATCGGCGGCCCGCGCCCGGCCAACGACGAGCAGCTCCTCATCCACCCCGTGGGCACCTGGTTCAACCGCCCCCAGGCGCGCACGGCGATCCCCAACTTCTTCCTCTGCGGGGACTACGTGGCGACCGACATCGACCTGGCCACGATGGAGGGGGCGAACGCGTCCGCCCGCGCGGCGGTGAACGCGCTGCTGGACGAGGCGGGTTCGGGGGCGGAGCGGTGTGCGGTCATTCCGCTGTACCGCGCGCCGGAGCTCGAACTCTTCCGCGCGACGGACGAGCTGCGCCATCGGCTGGGCCTGCCGAACGCGCTCGACCTGGGGTAGCCCGCGCCCGCCGGACGGCGACGGCGGGTTACGGTCGGTCCATGACGACTGTCGTGGATGCCCCCGGGGTGGGCGCGCTCCTGCGCGAGTGGCGGGAGCGGCGCCGGATCAGCCAGCTGGAACTGGCCCTGCGCGCCGACTCCTCCGCCCGGCACATCAGCTTTGTCGAGACGGGGCGTTCCCGGCCGAGCCGCGAGATGGTCCTGCGCCTCGCGGACCACCTCGACGTGCCCGTGCGGGAGCGGAACGCGCTCCTCGTCGCGGCCGGCTACGCCCCGCACTTCCCCGAACGCCCCCTGGGCGACCCGGCGCTGGCCGGGGTGCGGGAGGCTCTGGAGCGGCTGCTGCGGGCGTACGAGCCGTACCCGGCGCTGGTCGTCGACGGCGCGTACGACGTGGTCGCCGCCAACCGCGGCATCGCCCTGCTGCTGGAGGGCGTCGCCGAGCCGCTGCTCGCGGCCCCGCTGAACGCGATGCGCGTCACCATGCACCCCCGTGGCCTGGCGCCGCGCATCCGCAACTACCGCGAGTGGCGCGAGCATCTGCTGCACCAGATGGAGCGTCAGCTCGCCCTGATGCGGTCCGCTCCCCTGCGCGCCCTGTACGAGGAGGTCAGCGGCTATCCACTGCCGGAGGGCGGCGAGGAGCGGGTGGCGAGTGGTGAGGTGGTGCCGTTCGCGCTGCCGATGGTGATCGAGCACGGGGGCCACGTCCTGTCGTTCGTCTCGTCCATCGCCACGTTCAACACCCCGATGGACGTGACCGTCTCCGAACTGGCGGTGGAGACGTTCCTCCCCGCCGACCCGGAGACGGCCGCCCGCCTTCAGGAGCTGCACGCGCTCATGCCGTAGGCACCCGGTCCAGGAAACCGAGGACGGACCGGATCCGCCCGTCCTCGGCCAGGGTGAGCACGTCGGATCCTGCGACGGGCGCGGACCCGTCGGCGAGCGAGACCAGCTCCCAGCCGAATCGCGCGACGCCGTGGTGCCCGTCGACCTGCCCGAGGAGCCGGAACTCGAACCCCGGGAACTGCTCGTGCGCCCCGGCTATGACGGCGACGACCCGGTCGTGCCCGCTCACCTCGACGAGGGGATCGGTGTAGGACCCGCCCTCGACCCAGGCAGCGGCGACGGCCTTGGCGAGCGCGTCCGCGCCGGTGGCGTTCCACGCCTCGAAGTAGCGGGCGACGGCGGTCTCGTACTGCGACATGGTGAATCTCCTCGATGCGGAAGCGGTCCAGGTGCGCGGCCCCCGGGCCGGAGTGCGCCGGCCCGGGTTCCGCTGCGCCCACTCTGCCGGGGCGGGGCGGACGGGGCGATTACCTGTGAGGTAGGTCAGGCCGCTCCGGGGGCTCTCGGGGGGAACGGGATCGCCGCGAGGGTGGGGATCAGGCTCTTCTCCTCGTGGTCCAGATGGACCGTCAGCTCCTCGGTCATGCGGTCGAGTTCGGCGAGGAAGCGGGCGGGGTCGGCAGCGGTGATGTCCGCGAGGTGGGCGAGGAGTTCGCCCTTGATGCGGGAGACCGTGCGGTGTTCGTCGCGGAGCCGGTCGAGGGTCCCGCGCAGGTGCGGGTGGTGGGCGGCCAGGCCGGGGAACATGTGCGCGTCCTCACTGGTGTGGTGGAACTCCAGCGACTGGCAGAACGCCAGGCAGTGCTGCCTGATCTGGAAACCGAGCCCCGCGAGGGCCGGGTCGCCGGGCCCCTGGTGCGCGGCGAAGTGGGCTTCGGCCTCGGCGCGCACGTGGCACAGCTGTGCGCGGAGCCAGGTGTGGACCTCCAGCAGCTTGTCGGCGACGCTGGTGATCTCGCGGGGGTTCTCCTCCGCCACGCGTTCCAGGGCGACGACCGGCAGGGTCCGGGTGGTGGCCGCCTGGTAGTCGCCGTATCCGGGTGCCGCGCTCACGACGTGCGCGAAGAGCCGGTCGCGGCGGGCTCCTTCGGCCGGGACCGCGATCGCGGCGAAGGTCTCGGTGCCGGCCTCCACCCGCACCTGGGGGTGGGCGAGGAGGTTGTGGTACCAGTCGGGGTGGCGTGGCGCGCCGAGGTTGGAGCCGACGATCAGCAGCAGGCCGTCGTGGCGGACGTAGCCGAGCGGGGTGGTGTGTTCGGTGCCCGATTTCGCGCCGGTGGTGGTCAGCAGGAGCAGGTCGCCGCCCTCGAAGGGGCCGCCGACCTTTCCGCCTCCGGCCCGGAACTGTTCGATGACGGACTGGTTGAAGGACATGGGCATGCGGTGTCGAATTCTCCGGGAAGAGTGTGTGGTCCGCGGCGGGCCGCGAAGAAGGCATGGCGTACTGACGCGGCGTCACACGGCGGTGCGGGGCACCGCGGAGGACGGAACGCTGAAGGTCAGCCGCAGGATGCGAGGAGTGAACTCATGGCTTGTTCCCTGAGTGAAGGTGCTCGCCCGGTCGCCGACCCGCCCACTGCTCTTCGGTCGGCACCACGCTGCACAGGGGCCATTACAGCCACCCGGCGATCGTCTGTCAACGCGGGAGCGGCCCCCGCTCCACCGATGGGAGAGCGGGGGCCGCAGGGGACGCGTGGTGTCAGCTGCGCAGCGGGCCTTCGCAGGTGAAGGGGGCCGTGCCCGCTCTGCCGTCGGTCCAGATGTCGACCGCGCCGAAGGAGCAGTTCATGTCGGCGAGGTTGTTGGCGGCGGGACCGGCGCGGTCGAGGAGGAAGTAGTCGACGGTGCCGGACATGTCCTTGAAGACGGCGTCGGGGTCACCGGACGCGGACAGGTTCGCGGTGATCCGGCCGGTGCAGACGAAGCGCGCCGGGCCGTGTGTGTCGCCATTGGACGCGCACTGCGGTGTGTTCGAGGTGGCGCCGGCGAAGGCCGAGCGCACGTCCTCGGCCCGGGCGTAGGCGAGGGAGCCGTTGGGGGTGAAGTGGGTGTCGGGGACGTACAGCTTGTCCACCTGGGCGATCTGCTCGTCGAGGAAGGCGTCGTACTCCCGCTGCTGCGCGGCGTCCGCGCCCATCCGGGTGCGCCAGGCGTCGAAGCCCTTGGGGTCGTCGGCGCGTTGATAGCCGTACATCTCGCGGATCAGTGACGGGTGGTGCTGCCAGAGGAACTCGAAGTACGTGCCCGCGTAGGCGTAGAAGCGGAAGCCGTCGCCGGCGTAGGTGGCGTGCAGCAGTTGCTGGACGGTCATCCGCGGGCCGCCGCCGGCGGTGTCCGTGATCACGCTCTGGACGAGGGACTTGCGGACCTTGATGCCCTCGTCGCGGGTGGCGCCGTCGAAGAACTCGGCGGTGCCCTCGTCCATGGCGGTGGTCAGGTCGCCGGAGTACCAGCGGGGGTCGCCGAAGGTGCCGGGCACGGCCCAGCGGCCGTTGAGGTAGTGGGTGTACTCGTGGCGGAAGAGCTCTTCGAGGGTGAGCGAGGAGTCCTGCGGGACGCGGCGCTGGTAGGTGTAGAAGGTCGCGCCCTGCTCGATGTAGACGCCGCCGTTGTTGGTGCCCATGCCGGTGAGCAGGGGGTGGAAGACCTCGTAGTCGGCGCGCGAGGCGTAGAGGTGGATGTGGAGGGTGGTGTTGGTGTCGTCGGGCAGCGGGGCGTCGGTGCCGAGCACCCGGAAGAACTGGGTCTTGACCTGCTTGCTCGCGTAGTAGAGCTGGTCGACGGTGGCGCGGTCGAGGGCGGTGCGCACCTGGATGGCGCCGTTGTCGTAGGTGTAGGTCTGCGGGAAGAGGTCGTTCTCGATCTGCTGCTTGCAGACGTGGTGGCGCTCGCAGTCCCCGAAGGTGTTCAGCCATGAGACGACGCTGGCCCAAGGGGCGCTGAATTTGCCGAAGTTGGCCTCGGTGACGGGCAGCAGCGTGCCGAGGTCGGTGACGATGGCGGTCTTGAGGCTGTCGATCTGGCCGAAGCGGCCGTATTCGCCGAGGGCGTCGCGTACGGCCCAGGCGTTGGCCGTGCCCTTGAGGTGGGTGTGGCCGGAGAAGGCGCGGAAGGCGGCGCGGTAGCCGGGGTCGGCGGCGGCCGCCTGCCGGAACGCGGTGTCGTTGTTGCCGGGGTAGACGCCGAGGTAGTTGACGGTGAGGGCGGCGAGGGTGGCACCGCCCCAGGCGGCGTCACCTGTGGTGGGTGCGCCGGGGCCCATGGTGGCCAGCACCCGCTCGACCAGGGGCAGTTGGTGCTGGCGCAGGCCGGGCGCGCTCGCGGCGTCGAGGGTCTCGCGCAGGGTGTCGGCGTTGGGCCGGGTGGGGTCGAAGGTGTGGGCGCTGCCGCCGTAGGCGTCGACCGCGCGGCGCATGGCCTCGGCGGTGGGGGCGTCGGCGATGTCGATCTCGTGGTGCGAGAAGGCGTGGTAGGCCACGGCGTGCAGGTAGGTGAACAGCTCGTACAGATGGGCCGTGTCGGTGCCGTCGTGGCCGGGGGCGAGAGCGGTGGCGCGCCGGGCGACGGCCTGGATGTGGGCCCGGGACATCACCGGCGCGAGGCGGGGGTCCCAGGTCCATATCAGTCCGCGCAGGCAGGTGTCCGCCGTGACGGCGGGGTCGGTGAGGAAGTCCGCGAGCTGTTCGGGGCCGAGGGCGGTGATGCCGTCGAGGGTGCAGGGGGTGGTGCCGCGCAGGGCCCTGGCGGTGGAGCGGTGGTGGGGCGCGGCGCCCGGGGCGGTGTCGCCGGGTATGCGGCCGGCGGATATCAGGCCGCCGCCGGGTGCGGTCCCCTGATCCTTCGCGGGCGGTACGGCGAGCCGGTCGACGTCGTCGGCCGGGCCGGTGCGGGCCGGGGCCGTGGAGGGGGCGGCGGCCGGGGCGGGGGCGGCTTGTGCGGCCTGGACCGCGGGGAGGGCCAGGCAGGCGGTGAGGGCGGTGGCGAGCAGCCCTCTTCGGACGTGGCGCAAGGCGTGCATGGTTTCTCCTGCTGGAAGTTGACACTGCATCAGCTGAGAGAGTGCGCCCGTACATTAGTAATGTGACATTGCACTGACAACTCGGTGGCCACACCTTTGCCAGGGCTTGCCTTTTCCGCACCGGGGCCCGGGGCGAAGCCCCTGTCGAGATAAGGCCCTGGAGCGCTACGGGGAGCAGTGCGACCGCGCATCGTGGAGGAGCTGTCCCGGCCCGGCCCCGCGCTGCCCGTCGTGCGGGCCGTCGTGCACCGCTTCGCGGACGAGGCCACCCGCGACGACCTGCGGCGCGACGTCCCGGCGGGCCGCACGGGCGCCCCGGAGGAGATCGCGGCCGCGGTCCTCCACCTCGCCTCGGACGAGGCCGGATTCACCGTGGGTGCCGACCTCGTCCTCGACGGTGGTGTCACTGCCTGACGGCCTCGGCGACCGGCTCGGCGGCCTCCGGCGCGTCCTCCTGGGTCGCGCCGGGGACCGGGCGGCGGGCCGCCATCCACGCGTAGACGAGGATGCCGACGAAGAGGAAGAGCACGCCCTGGTAGATCGCGGCGTACCCGGCGCCCGCCACCAGCCAGAAGGAGAAGGCGAACGCGCCGAGCGCCAGCACCATGTCCCGCACCAGCCGGTCCATGCGGACCTTGTCGCGCCGGTCCGTCAGCAGGAAGTACACCTGGGCGGCCGCGGCCAGCAGATACGGCACGGTCGCGGAGAAGGTGGTGATCAGGACCAGGATCTCGAAGACGCCGCCCTCGCCGAGGGTGTAGTTCACGAGGGTCAGCAGCGAGGCCAGCACGGCGGCCGCCAGCACGCCCACGGTGGGCACCCCGCGCCGCTTCTTGCCGAAGGACGCCGGGAAGAGGCCGTCCTTGGCCGCCGCGTACGGCGCCTGCGCGCTCATCAGGGTCCAGCCGTTGAGCGCGCCCATGATGGAGATCACCGCGGCGGCCGCGATCAGCGTGCCGCCCCAGTGGCCGCCGAACATCGTGTCGACCGCGTCCGAGAACGGCGCGGTGGACTTCACGAGCTTGTCGTGCGGGACGGCGCCGAAGACGGAGAGCGTGCCGAGGAGGTAGACCACGGCCGCGCCGATGGTGCCGAGCACGCTCGCGCGCCCGACGTTGCGCTCCGGGTCGCGGACCTCGCCGGCGCTCATGGCCGCGGACTCCACGCCCACGTAGCTGTAGAGCAGGATCGCGGCCGACGCGGTCAGGCCGCCGGTCCAGTTGCCGCCGCCCTCGGTGAAGGCGCCGAGGTTGGCCGGGTCGAAGTAGAAGAGGCCGACGATCGCGACGAACAGCAGGGGCAGGAACTTCAGCACGGTCGATATCAGCTGGATCGCGCCGACCCAGCGCGTACCGGCGAGGTTCGCCAGCGCCGGGAGCCAGAGCGCGGCCAGCGCCACGGCCAGGTCCGCGCCCTTGGAGGAGGTGCCCCCGGTGACCACGTGGAAGTAGCCGACGCCGGCGACGGCGAGGGCGGCGTTGCTGACCCAGGTCATCGTCCAGTACGACCACGCCGACAGGAACCCGGCGAAGTCGCCGAACGCCTCACGGGCGTAGACGTACGGTCCCCCGGTCCGCGGATGGCGCTCGGCGAGCCGCCCGAATACCAGCGCCAGCGCGATCGCGCCGATGGTGAGAACGCCGAACGCGAGCAGGCTGACCGTGCCGAACGGCGCGACCGACGCGGGCAGCAGGAAGATGCCGCCGCCGATGATGTTTCCCATCACCAGGGCGACAGCAGTTGGTAGGCCGAAACGGCGGCTGTTCGTGCCGTCGGTGTCGTGCATGAGGTGGTGCGCCTCTCGTCCTGCGGGCAGGTCGCGGATCTGTGCGACAGGACATGGTGACCGGACGGGTGACCTCCGCAAAATCCTTGATTTTTGTCCCGCGGAGCGGCCCCGCGGACCGCAAAAGGTGCTGCGAGTCACCCCGCCCGCCGTCATTCGTCCACCCGCGCCCGCTCGGTGACCTGCGACACCATGGCGGGAGCGCCGTCCCACGAAGCGAGGCAGACGATGAACGAAACCGCCCCCGTCCTTGGCATCGCCGACCCCGGCGGGTTCGGCTGGGGGGTCTTCCACGAACGCCATCCCGCCCTGATCCGGAAGCTGTGCGACAGCAATCCCTACGGCCCGGCGCAGCGGTCCCGGCTCGAGGACCTGGTGGAGGAGTCGCGCTCCGGCGCCGTCCGGCCGCCGGAGGCCGCGACCGCCGGGCACGCGCCGTGGCTGGCCGGGGGCGGCGGCTACTTCGGGCGGCCGTGGAGCGAGGTGCCGTTCCTGTGGGCCGAGAACTACTTCTATCTGCGTCTGCTGGAGTGCGTCGGCTACTTCGCCCCCGGCCCCTGGCAGGGAGTGGACCCCTTCACCCCGATGAAGTCGGCCGAACTGGCCGATCCCGGGCTGGAGTCCGACACGGCGTGGCTGGACGGGCTGGAGGACGCGTCACCGGCGGAGACCTTCCACGCCCTGCTGCTGGCGTCCCTGTACGGCAACCGGGCCGACCTCGGTTTCCGGCTGGTCCAGGCCGCCGCGGCCACGGACGGCACCGACGGCCCCCCGCTGCTCGCCGACGACAGCGCCGCGGTGTGGCGCCACGTCGACGGGCGGCCGCCGGGCGAGATCCACGTGATCCTGGACAACGCGGGGCGCGAGCTCCTCGCCGATCTGCTGCTGGCCGATCACCTGCTGGCGACGGGGCGGGCGACCGGTGTGGTGCTGCACGTCAAGCCACGCCCCTATTTCGTCTCCGACGCCGTCACCTCCGACGTGCGGGACTGCCTGGTGCGGCTCGCCGCCTTCCCCGGGGAGGCGGGCAAGGCGGGCGGACGCCTGCTGGACGCCGCGGCCGCGGGCCGGCTCCGCCTGCTCGGCCACGGCTTCTTCTGCTCACCGCTCGGCTTCGACAGCATGCCCGGCGACCTGCGGGCGGCACTCGCCCCGAGCGCCCTGTGCGTCGTCAAGGGCGACCTGAACTACCGCCGCCTGGTGGGCGATCGGGCCTGGCCCGCGACGCTGCCCTTCGCCACCGCCGTGGCCGGGGTGCCGGGCGCGCTCGTCGCACTGCGCACGCTGAAGTCGGAGGCGGTCGTGGGAATGCGGGCAAAGACCGTGGAACGGCTGGACGCGACGCGGCCGACGTGGCGCACCGACGGCTCGCAGGCGCTCGTACAGGCACGGCTCCAGGACTGAACCGGGGACGGTCGTCCGGCTTCCGGTGCGGGGCCCCTGGGCAGGATGCCGGCATGACCTCGCTTCGAACGCCCCGACTGACGCTGCGCCGCTGGCGCGAGGACGACCTGGAGCCGATGGCGGCGATCAACGCCGATCCGGAGGTGATGCGGTGGATCGCGGACGGTGCCGTGCGGGACCGGGAGCAGACCGCGGCGAAGATCGCGGGGTGGGAGCGGGAGTGGGACGAGCTGGGCGTGGGGCTGTTCGCGGTGGAGGTGCGGGAGACGGGGCGGCTGGCCGGGTTCGCCGGGCTGTCCGTCCCGGGGTACCTCCCCGAGATCCTGCCCGCCGTGGAGATCGGCTGGCGGCTGGGGCAGCCGTTCTGGGGCCGGGGCATCGCGACCGAGGCGGCGCGGGCCGTGCTGCACTTCGCGCTGCGTGACCGGGGGCTCGCCCGGGTGGTGAGCGTGCACAAGGTCGGCAACGACGCCTCGGAGGCGGTCATGCGGAAGCTGGGGAT
The DNA here is from genome assembly GCF_039521185.1 of Streptomyces blastmyceticus. Classification (NCBI taxonomy): domain Bacteria; kingdom Bacillati; phylum Actinomycetota; class Actinomycetes; order Kitasatosporales; family Streptomycetaceae; genus Streptomyces; species Streptomyces blastmyceticus. The sequence goes on from NZ_BAAABW010000026.1 coordinate 770,911, forward strand.
GCGGCGCGAGCGCCGGACGGTGGACCCGGCGAACGGGCGGCCGGTCTGCGTCCACGTGCTGGAGGCCTGACGCGGGCCCCGCGGGGCGGCCTCCATAAGGCCGGCGTGGGGTGCGCAGGTCCGGCCCGTCCGGCATTCGAGGAGCGCGCCCGCAGGCAGCGGACGGCCCGCCGGGCAGGCTCGACATGGCTGACATGGGTGCGCACATCCAGCCCAGGACGCTCCCGCAGGGAGCCCCCGCCGCAGGCGGCAGACGAGCCCGCAGACAAACAGGCCCCCGCCGGACGGCTAGAGCACCCGGCTCCCCCCGATCGGCAGGTCCCACAGGTCCTCGCGGGGGCGGCCGGTCGCCTCCCACGCCGCGCGGACGCGGTGCAGGGGTTCGAGCGGGGGTTCCGCGGAGAGGACGAACGTCGACCAGTGCATGGGGGCCATGGCCCGCGCGCCCAGGTCGCCGCAGGCGCGTACGGCCTCCTCCGGGTCGGTGTGGACGGGGCCGAGCATCCAGCGCGGGTCGTACGCGCCGATGGGCAGCAGAGCCAGGTCGATGCCGTCGTAGCGGCGGCCGATGGCCTCGAACCAGTGGCCGTAGCCGGTGTCGCCCGCGAAGTAGACGCGCCGCCCGCCGGGGGCGGTGAGCACCCAGCCGCCCCACAGGGAGCGGCACGTGTCGGTGAGGGTGCGCTTGCTCCAGTGGTGGGCGGGGACGAAGTCGCAGCGGACCGGGCCGCCAGGGCCGGGCAGCTCGACGGACTCCCACCAGTCGAGCTCGGTGACCTGGGTGAAGCGGCGGCGGCGCGCCCAGCGGCCGAGGCCCGCGGGCAGCAGCAGCGGGGTGGCACGGGGCAGCCGCTTGAGGGTGGGGGCGTCGAGGTGATCGTAGTGGTTGTGGCTGATGAGGACGGCGTCGACGGCCGGGAGGTCCTCCCAGGGGATGCCCACGGGGGTGAGCCGGGCGGGCGTGCCGAGGATCTTCCGGGACCAGACGGGGTCGGTGAGGACCGTGAGGCCGCCGAGCCGCAGGACCCAGCTGGCGTGCCCGGCCCAGGTGACGGCGGTGGTGGTGGCGTCGACGGCGGGCAGCGGGCCGGGCGCGACGGGCAGCGCGGGGATCTGGCGGAGCGCGACGGGGTCCGGGCGCAGTCTGCGCTCGCGGGCGAGCCGGGCGAGGGCGCGGACGCCGGGCAGCGGGGTGGTGAGGCGGTCGGCGAACGACCGCGGCCAGAGGCGGTTCTCGCCGAGGGGGCGGGGCCGGGGCCGGGTGAGGGAGTCGGGGGGCTCGGTGAGGGAGCGCTCGGTCTGTTCGGTCATCGAGTGGGCTCCATTCCATGGGGAACCAAGGTGGTGCGGCGCGCGCCCGCCCGGGCGGCGGCGGGCCTCGGGGGCGGGGGCCCGGTGGGCGCGTGGGGCTCGGTACGCACGGTCGGCATCGACGGTAGGTCAGCTGTCGGCGAGTTCGCTGAAGACCGAGCCGAATTCGGTCAGCGCATCGCGGACCCCGGGCAGGGCCAGCGGGTCCGGCGCGTCCAGGGCGCGCTGCCGCTCGGCGTCGGTGGCGCCCAGCAGCGGCGGGGTCGACAGCCGGACGCGGAGGTCGTCGGGGGCGTCCCCGAAGCGGTGGCCGCCGGGGACGGGCCGGCCGAGCGCGGCGCTGAGGTGGGCCTCCAGTTCGACGGAGTCGGTGATGGCACGGGCGGCGAGGGCGGTGCGGAGCTCGCCGAGGTCGGCGTAGAGGTACGGGCCGGTCTGCGGCGGCCGGCTGAGCACCCCTGCGGTGGCGAGCCGTTCGCGGGCGGCGGCGCCCAGGGTGCCGTAGAGCCGGGCGGCGGCGGCCGTACGGGCGCGTACGGGCCCGGGTTCCGCCAGGGCGTAGGCCGCGGCCGCGGCGATGGGGGGTGCCAGCTCGGCGCGCACGGCGGCGAGCGCCGAGGTGACCCGGGTCCGCAGGACCGGGCCGCGGCCGGCGGCGGGGAAGCGGGCCACGGCGGCTGGCCAGGCGGTGGGGGTGAGCGCGCCCGCGAGGTCGGTGAGGACGACGACGTGCTCGGGCCACATCTCGGCGGGGCCGAGGAAGACGGTCCCGCCGGAGTGGTGGCGCGTGTCGCGCCAGGTCTCGTCGCTGATGACGGTCATCCGCTCGGCGACGGCCGCCTCGCAGACCTCGTGCAGGATCTCGGGCGGTGCGACGGTGCCGGTCGGGTCGTCGGCGGCGGACAGGACCAGCAGCCGCGGCCTGCCGCCCTCGTCCCGGATCCGGCGGACGGTCTCCAGCAGCGCGAACGGGTCGGGGACGCCGCCGCACTCGGCCGGTACGGGCACGTGGAAGGCGGGGCGCCCGGCGATCCGGGCGAGCGGCAGGTACCAGGCGGCGCAGGGGCGGGTGAGGAGGACGTCGCCGCCCGCGGCGGCGAGCAGGGCGAGGAGCAGCGGGGGCGCGCCGGGGGCGGCGACGACCTGGTCGGGTTCGGTGGGCAGGCCGCGCCGTGACCAGTAGCCGCAGGCGGCGGCGCGCAGTTCGGGGCCCCCGCCGAGGGGTTGGGGCGCGCTGTGGGCGGCGGCCGCGGCGAGGCGGTCGGCGAGCTCGGGCAGTACGGGGAGTCCGCGTTCGGGTGCGGTGACGGCCGGGAGCGCGGGAAGGCTCGCCTGCATCCGTACCTCCGCCCGCCGTGCCTCTGCGACCACCTTGGCAGATCGCGGGCCCCGTGGCGGCCTGACACGGCTGCGCGGGTGAGCCGGAAACCCGGGCCGGGCGCCGGACGGGCGCGGGGCGGCCCGCGGGGTTTCGATGGGGGGTGACCGGTTACCCGTCCGGCCACGCACCGCCGCACCCGCGAGGAGGCAGCAGCCCGTCGACCGGCCGCCCCCGCCCTTTCCCGTACGGCCGGCCACCCGGACGGCGTAACGGACGCCGAGAACAGGTGAGAGCCCATGAGTCGGAAAGTGTCCGGTCAGAAAGTGTCCGACTTCCTTCTGGCGAGGCTGCGCGCGTGGGACGTGGAACAGGTCTTCGGCTACCCCGGCGACGGGATCAACGGGCTGCTGGCTGCCTGGGAACGGGCGGACAACCGGCCCCGGTTCATCCAGTCCCGCCACGAGGAGATGTCGGCGCTGGAGGCGGTGGGCTACGCCAAGTTCAGCGGCCGGCTGGGGGTGTGCGCGGCCACGTCCGGGCCGGGCGCGATCCATCTGCTCAACGGTCTCTACGACGCGAAGCTCGACCACGTGCCGGTGGTGGCCATCGTCGGGCAGACGCACCGGTCGGCGATGGGCGGCGCGTACCAGCAGGAGGTGGACCTGCACTCGCTCTTCAAGGACGTCGCCTCCGACTTCCTGGAGACGGTGAACGTCCCCGAGCAGCTGCCGAACGTCCTGGACCGGGCCGTCCGCATCGCGTACGCGCGGCGCGCGCCCACGGCTGTCATCATCCCCGGCGACGTCCAGGACCTCGACTACTCGCCGCCCACGCACGACCTGAAGATGGTGCCCTCCAGCCTGGACCGCAGCGGCTGGCAGGCGGTGCCTTCGGAGGAGGCGCTGCACCGGGCGGCGGATGTGCTCAACTCCGGTACGAGGGTGGCGATCCTGATCGGGCAGGGCGCGGCGGGCGCCCGCGCCGAGACCGAGGAGGTCGCGGACGTGCTGGGCGCCGGGGTGGCGAAGGCCCTCCTGGGCAAGGACGCGCTGAGCGACGAACTCCCTTATGTGACGGGCGCGGTGGGGCTGCTCGGCACGGACCCCTCGTTCGAGTTGATGCGTGACTGCGACACGCTGCTGACGGTCGGTTCCAACTTCCCCTACGCGCAGTTCCTGCCGGAGTACGGCCGGGCGCGTGCCGTGCAGATCGACATCGACCCGCACATGATCGGCCTGCGCTACCCGTACGAGGTCAATCTGATCGGCGACGCCCGGACCACCCTCCAGCGACTGCTGCCGCTGCTGCACCGGAAGGAGGAGCGCGACTGGCAGGAGGGGGTCGCCGCCGGGATGCGGCAGTGGGAGGAGGTGATGGCGCAGCGCGCGGACGCGACGGCGCAGCCGGTGAACCCGGAGTACGTGGCGCGGGCGCTGTCGCCGCTGCTGCCGGACAACGCGATCCTGACCTCCGACTCCGGTTCGGTCGCCGGGTGGTACGCGCGGCACATCAGGATGCGCGGCACGATGCGGGGCTCGCTGTCGGGGACGCTCGCCACGATGGGGTGCGGCGTGCCGTACGCGATCGGCGCCAAGTTCGCGCACCCCGACCGGCCGGTGGTGGGGCTGGTCGGGGACGGCGCGATGCAGATGAACGGCATGGCCGAGCTGATCACCGCCGCGAAGTACCACACGCGGTGGGACGATCCGCGGCTGGTCATCGGGGTGTGGAACAACCACGACCTCAATCAGGTGACGTGGGAGATGCGGGCGATGAGCGGATCCCCGCAGTTCCTGCCGTCGCACGAGCTGCCGGACGTGTCGTACTCGGCGTTCGCGCGCTCGATCGGGATGACCGGGATCCGGGTGGAGCGGCCCGAGCACGTCGAGGGGGCGTGGCGGCAGGCGCTGGCGGCGGAGGGTCCCGCGGTCGTGGAGTTCGTGACGGATCCGACGGTGCCGCCGGTCCCGCCGCACGCGGCGGCCGCCGGATGATCAGGCTTTCCTGCCCAGTTGGGCGAGCAGCCGGGTCTGGGCGTCGGCTCCCGCGGGCGGTTCGACCGCCGCGGCGAACAGGCCCGTGCCGGAGAGGGATCCGGCGTACGGCTCGACCTCGCGCCGTGTGAAGTCCACGAGCGCCCTGGGGAGGTGCTCGTCGGCGCCGATCGCGCGGGCGAGGTCCCAGGCGTGCACGACGGCGTCCGACGTCATCTGCGCGGCGTACGCGTCGGCGGACGTGGGCCCGTAGGAGAGCCGCACCGTCCGCTTCAGGGCGCCCGGCGCGGCGAACGCCTCGCGTGCCGCGGTGGCGGCGGCGTCCCAGGCGGCGGCCGGGTCGTCGCCGAGCACGTCGCCGTCCAGGGAGTCGCCGAGGTCCTCGATGGCCGCGCCGTCCAACAGGGGCGGCACCCACAGCTGTTCGGCGGTGAGGTGGTTGACCAGGTCGCGTACGGTCCACTCGGTGCAGGGCGTCGGATCGCCCCACCGGCCGGGGCCGACGGCGTGCACGCGGTCCGTGAAGAGGCCGAGGGCCTCGCCGTGCCGCTTGAGCAGCGTGTCGGAACTCATGGCACCCATTGTCGGCGGGAATCCGGGCGGCGGCGAGGCGAGCGGTCGGCCCCGCGCGGCCGGGCGGGGTGAACGCGCCATTGTGGGCGGGACGGGCGGGGGCACGTGCCTTCCCCGCCAACCGGAATGCGGCGAGCCAGCGGGCTCGCGGGCCGTCCGGAGGCGGACGCCCGGATGAATCAAGGCTGTTGGGGCGCTCGGCTCAAAAGCATCGCGGCAAACTCTTCTTTACTCGCCCAACATTGCCGCATGACCATTCCTTGACTAATGTCCGGACGGCAGACCCCGAACACGAACCACATGAACGAAGGCCGGGACCCCCCGCCCGCCGGCGTGGGTCTCGGCCCTGTCCGTGATGTGTTTCCCAGATGTGTCCCGTGACGCGCACGCACCGGCCGGAGCTTCGCAGGCAGTTGGCCGGAGCGTCGCATCGACGCAACCCAATGTTTCGGAGGGTACCGTGAACCACCCCGATCGGCTACGTGCGGCCATCGCCGAGAACGGAACGACACCTCTCATCGGTGTCTTCGACATGTTCTCCGCCTCCGCCGCGGCCCAGCACTACGACGGCATGTTCGTCTCCGGCTTCGGCTTCGCCGCGTCCCACTACGGCCTGCCCGACATCGGCTTCATCGCCTGGCCCGACCTCGTGTCCTTCGTCCAGCGGCTGCGGCTGGCCTTCCCCGCGCAGCACCTGCTCGTGGACATCGACGACGGCTACGTCGACCCGGAGACCGCCTGCCACGTCGTCCAGCACCTGGAGGCCATCGGCGCCTCCGGGGTGATCCTGGAGGACCAGAAACGGCCGCGGCGCTGCGGGCACGTGGAAGGCAAACAGGTGCTGCCGCTGGAGGAGTACCTGGACAAGCTCACCATGGTCCTCGAATCCCGCCGCGACCTCGTCGTCGTCGCCCGCACGGACGCCACGGAGGAGGCGGAGATCCTGCGCCGCGCGAAGGCCCTGGCGGCGACGGACGCGGACGTGGTCCTGGTCGACGGCGTCCGCAGCGTCGACTGGATACGCAAGGTCCGCGAGGTCATCGGCGACAAACCGCTGCTCTTCAACCAGATAGCGGGCGGCAAATCACCCCGGCTCTCCCTTCCCGAGCTCGGGGAACTCGGCGTCGACGTGGCGATCTACAGCACGCCGTGCCTCTTCGCCGCGCAGACCGCGATGGACGACGCGCTGACCGGCCTGAAGGCGGCGGACGGCCGGCTGCCGGAATTCACGGCCAGCAGCGTGGGCGTGGCGGAATGCCTGGCCCGGCTGGAGAAGAACATCAGCCGCCACCACGCCCACAACGGCGTCCCGAAGGTCCCGGTGACGTCGTAGCCCGAGGTGTCCCCGGGCGCCGGACGGCCTGCACGGCCGTCCGGCGTCCGGGTCTGCTTCCTGAGCCGAGGGTGCTTGTTCCGTTTGCCTCGCCCGCGGGGGCGTCGCCTCCAACTAGCCTTGTTCCCATGAACATTCTGGGGACTTCGCTGAGGGTGTGTGTCAACGATCTGGAAGCAGCCGTCGCCGTCTACGAACGCCTCACCGGCGCGGAAGCTCTCCGCTTTCAGCGCGGTGGCGTCTCCGTCGCCGCCGTCGGCTGCTTCTTCCTGATGAGCGGGCCGGAGCGGGAGCTGACGATCCTGCGGAAGATCACGGCCACCATCGCCGTCTCGGACGTCGACGAGTCGCTGGCCGATCTCCGGGCGGTCGGCGCGGAGATCATCGCGGGGCCGGTGCCGACGCCGATCGGCCGCAATCTGGTGGCCCGGCACCCGGACGGCCTGGTCTTCGAATACGTCGACCGCAAACCGTTCCTATCGTGATTGGCCGGTGTTGGCCGGATCACGGCAAGCCGGATGTGTGATCCGGTGGCCCCGCGAACGGTCTTCGGGGTCGGGGAGCGGCGCGAGTTGGTCACCTTGGTCCAGTCGGGTCTTACCGCCTCGTGCGGGCGGGCTCGCTGTCCTGGGTGGGCTCGCGGTCCCGCGTGGCCTGGGGACGAATGCGGTCTGGCCGGTAGCTCTCCGCGCAGCGATCCTCTGGTCGCTGGCGGTCACACCTGGCCGACGCCGGATTCTGTGTCCCAGGCCACGCCTGCCGATAGCCACAGCCGCCGAGTGGTGGCGTGTGACCGTGGTCCTCTTGCTGGTCTGCTGGAGCGGGGTCTTCCAGTATCGCTCGCCCCAGATGCTGGTGTACGCCGGATCGACCGCGATGACGACAAGCCCGGCGTGGAACGCCATGCCGCGCAGCCGTTCCCTGAACCGTGCGGTGGGGATGCCGGCCACTGTTTTCCGGAACTTCTTGCCCCGGCCGCCGCGTCCCATCCGCTCCCGGCCTACGGTGCGGGCGTCGTCGAAGTTGAGGTTCTCCACCACGATCGCGGCGCAGTCATGCTGCCGGGCGAGGGTGATGAGCTGGCTGATCGCGTCCCGGAGGCGGCCGTCGCGCTGTGATGCGGGGCCGGTCAGGTCGAGGGGAATGGTGTGCGGTCGGCCGATGGGGTTGCCGTGCGGGTCGAGGACGCAGGTGGCAAGGTGGTCGGCGTTGAGGTCGATGCCGATGGTCCGTTCACCGAAGTCCCGGATCTCTTCCGGGGTGGGCAGCACGGCCTTGTCGGCGCACCAGGACGCATCGAGGTACCAGCGCCCGCGCACCGGGTCGTACACGAAGTCGTACCGGACGGCCCGGTTCGCGGTCACGCGGTCGAGCCACTCCTCCCGGCGGTGGGAGAACTGCACGGTGCAGCCCAGCCGGTACCGGCCCCGAGGCGCGTTCGCCAGATGCCGCAGCGGCTCCGGGAGCACGACCGTCACGCTGCCGTCATTCGGGTCCACACAGATCGTGTAGTTCCCGAACGGCGCGCCCGACTCGCCATCCGCGGTCAGGAACAGCCGGGCGGCATCCCACTGCTCACGCCACTCGTGCTCGGTGATCTGCGCTTTCTCCAGGTTGTGCCGGGCCTTCGCCAAGCGGCGTCCGCCGGCCACAATCGACGGACGGCCCGAGACGATCCGCCGCTCAACGCGGGCGAGTCGCGCGTTGAGAACCTGGAGACGGCGCTGCTTGCCGAACCGCTCGGCCTGGTCCTTATAGCCGCGGGCCTTGCCCTCCTTGCCGCCGCACGGTGCGGCCAGGCGCCGGGTAATGGTGCGGATCGCACGCCGCAGAGACGATGCCTCGTCGTACAGGCACCGCAGAGAGAGCTGATACTGGTCCTCGCTCGCCCTGGTCATCGCCCCGGCCATACGCGAGGACGACACCCTCGTCAGGCCGCGCTTCCGTTCGGTGCGCCGGTTGTCCTTGACCGGCACCTTGCCGATCCCCACCCGGCAGGCCAGGTCAGCACGCTGATGGTGTCCGAGGTGCCGGCCAACCAGCGTCAACACCTGACCGTCCTGGCCGGTGGCGTGCACACGGTCGCGTATACGGGCACCGGACGGGGCAGCGACGGTGAACGGACCGGCCAGTACGCGAAGTCGCTTACCTCGCCTCTTCCGCGCCACTGGCCCGCCTCCTCCCTCGACAAGATCACTCCATGAGTTGCGGCCAAACATGTCCTGCAAGCCCGGATGGCAGACAGCGGACTTGACCGCCTTCGCCAACGCCCCGGCCTTCGCTGAACGCTGCCCGTACAACCCGCCGGAGAACAGCTGACCACCGCCAGCGTCTCCCGCACCAGCTCCGACACCTGTGAAACCTCCAGGTCTTCATCCATACCGGTGATTTCCAGCCCGACACCGAAGGACGGCAGCATCACATCCCGTATGACCCCCGGTTTCCGAACCGGGCAAGGCGCCCCTCATGCCCGACCAGCAGCACCGTCCACCACCGGCGGTACCGGCAGCGGCCTTCCGAACTGGGGCAAGCCCCCAGACCACCGGGTGTGCAATCCAGCCCGTGGGTACACCTCTGGCGGCACCCCCGGACGGATTCTGGGGGAGGCCAGCTGGAGGCACTCCCGCCGCAGGCGGCAACGAAACCCGCACCCACCGCCGCCCTACTCCGGCCGCATGCGGAACTCATAGCGCTCAGGCAACCGCGCCCCCGACCCCAACCGCTCCGCGATCTCGTGCCACGTGGACGTCAACACCTCGTCCCCCTCCCGCAGATCATCGACCTCGAACCCCCGGTCGAAGATCTCCCGAGCCCCCACCGCATCGCCCAGAGCAAGAAGCACGCGAGCCCGCAGAAGCCGGAAGCGACCGCGTTCGCGGATGCCGGGGCGCAGGCCCTCCAGAACCGTCGCGGCGTCGTCGGCGCGGTCCACGGCGAGCAGGGCCTCGATCGTCTCGCGGCCGAGCGCGGCCATCGCGGCGGTCCACGAGGCGCCTTCGCGGGCCTGCTCGCGGGCGCTGTCGAAGGCCGACAGGAAGCGGTCGGCGGCCCGCTCCGGGTGGCCGTCCTCCTGGTCGGCGACGGCGAGGCAGCGCATCGCGGGCCAGTCGCCGTCGGCGATCTGTTCCCAGCTGCGGACGGCCTGCGAGCGGTCCCCGGCGTGCCAGCGGGCGACGCCGAGGTGGTAGGCGAGGTAGCGGTCGTAGTGGGGGTTGCCGGTCTCGGCGGTCTCCAACTGGTCGCGCCAGTAGGGCGACACCAGGGTCGGTGCCGGTGGCAGCACCTGCCGCGGCGGGGTCAGGGAGCCGGAGCGCAGCAGCTCCAGCCAGGGCGCCTGCTCCTCGCCCAGGGTCGAGGGGTCGAAGGGCGTGCCGGGCAGGGTGAAGCGGCCTCGCTCGACTTCGAGGGCGCCCCAGCCGGATCCCGTCGCGAGGCTCTCCTTGGGGCCGAGATCGGCGTACGGCCGCCACGCGGCGTACGCCTGCTCGACGTCGGCGCGCGGCAGCGCCGCTTCCAGCCGGGTTTCGACCTCGTCGCGCGCGGCGTCCCAGTCGGCGCCGTGCACGGTGGCGGGGTCGGCGGCCAGCGGGCCGTACGCCTCCAGCCAGGCGAACTCCTCTTCCGCTTCGAGCCGGACGTGCTCCAGCTGGGTGCGGGCGAGGCCGGCCTGGATCTCGGCGTAGCCGGGCGTGCCGGGCTCGGTGAGCCACTGCTGCCAGCGGCGGCCGCCGCGCCCGGCGCCCCAGACGAAGAGCTTGCGGCCGCGCAGCAGGTCGGTCGAGGTCTGCACCAGGCCCCGGCCGTCCGCGTCCAGGGAGGCGATCCAGCGGCGCTCCCCGTCGGGCACCTCGTAGAAGAAGTCGGCGGCGTGCTCGCTGTTGAGGGGGTACGTGCGGTCGGCGCCCTCCCAGTGCGGCACGGGGACGCGGCGCAGGCTGCGTTCGTAGCCGAAGCGCCAGGCCTCGTCGGCGGGGGCGAGGACGCGGCTCGTCGCGCTCTCCGGCACGGCGATGTTGGACCACCAGTAGACGGGGGCGGGCCGGTCGTGGGGGTTGCGGATGCGTACGCCCACGTAGAGGAAGTCGGAGTCGTCGGGCAGCCACAGGTCGACCTGGAACGGCAGGTCGCGCATCCGCTCCCACTCCCACAGGCGCAGCATCTCGCCGCCGTCGGGGGCGGGGACCCGGGCGGCGTGCAGGGGGGCCATGGAGAGCGGGGTGTGGCCGGTGGCGCCGATGTTCCACTCGATGCCGCCGGAGAACCAGGCGCCGTTCAGCGCGAACTCGGCGGGCTGGACGACGGGGTTGCGGTAGAGCAGCTGGGTGCCCGTCGGCTTGTGCTCCAGGGAGTGGACGCGGCCGCCGAGGCCGGGCAGGACCGTCGCGCGCAGCCGGTCGTTCTCGATGACGACGGCCTCGACGTCGGTGGGGGTGCGCTCGCGGGAGTAGCCGTCGCGGCGGCGGACGGGCAGGACGGAGCGGAGCGGGCCGTAGCCCACCTGCCGGGCCATGGCCGGGGGGAGCTGCGCGCGCTGCGCGGCGTCGAGGTGGTGCTGCTTGAGGGGGGACAGCAGCGCGGGCAGCGGGTTCTCCGGGCCCGGCGGGGCGGCGGGAAGCGACAGCACGGCTCGTCTGATGGTCGTGGGCACGGCAACCTCGTTCTCTCAGCCCTGGTGGTCCGGGATCATGTCGGCGGTGATCGCCCAGCGCTCGTGGTCGCGCCACGCCCCGTCGATGAAGAGGAACCCCGGCGAGAACCCCTCCAGCCGGAAGCCGTGCCGCTTGACCAGCGCCAGGGACGCGGCGTTGCCCGGCTGGATGTTCGCCTCCAGCCGGTGCAGGCCCAACGGGCCGAAGGCGTGGCGGAGTACGAGCCCGAGGCCCTCGCCGAGGTGGCCGCGCCCGGCGCTGGGCGCGAAGGCGCCGTAGCCGAGTGCCCCGCTCTGGAAGCCGCCACGCACGATGTTGTTGATGTTGATGAATCCCGCTATCGCCCCTCCGGAGCCGGGCAGGCAGACCAGCAGGGACACCGACTGCCGCTCGGCGATGCGGTCGACGTACGCCGTGAACGCGGCGTACGCCGTGGGCATCGCCAGCCACGGGTGGTGCAGTTGCGTGCTGGCGCGGGCGAGGGCGGTGAACTCGGCCGCGTCGTCGTGGGTGAGGGGTCGGATGGCCACGTGCGGGCCCCGTGCGAGGTAGGAGCCTTGCTGGTGATCGGGATCGGACACGTTTTCATCGTAGAGGCCGGTACCGACATCGCCCCGTCCCCGGCAGGGGTCTTGACGCGACGGCTCCGCCGCGCCGTGTCCCGCCGCTGCCTGAACTGTCAGTTCCACTTCGGCTCGTCCGTCCCCCATCGCCCCGGCGTGCGCGACCAGTCGGCCGGTCCGCCGGCGAACCGCACCGGTGACCCCGCGTACCGCACGCGCCCCCGGGGGCCGTCCGCCTCCCGCAGCCACTCCCCCGGCTCGTACGTACCGCCGGGTTCTCCCGTGTCCCGTGCGCCCGTTCCGCCGCCGGTCAGCCATGCCGCCGTCTGCGCGAGGGCGAGCCGGGCGAGGTGGGTGCCGCCGCCCGCGCACTGGTCGGTGAGCGCCCGCAGCACGGCCGCCGCCAGCAGGTATCCCGTGCCGTGGTCAAGCGCCTGCGTGGGCAGGGCGCCCGGTGTGCCGTCCGGTGCCGCCTCGGTGACCGCGATGCCGCAGGCCGCCTGGACCAGGCTGTCGAAGCCCCGCCGGCCGCCCCACGGCCCGTACGTCCCCCACGCGCTCAACTGGCCGATGACCAGGCCCGGGCGGCGCTCGGCGAGTGCCTCGGCCGACAGCCCGTGGCGGTCCAGCGCGCCGGGGCGGTAGCCGGTCACGACGACGTCCGCGGCCGCGAGCAGCTCTTCGAACGTGGCCCGGTCGGCGGCCCGTCCGAGGTCGAGCAGGGCGGAGCGCTTGCCGAATCCCGTGTCGTCGTGGGCGTCCTGGCTCTCGGCCGGATCCGGCGGATCGACGCGCAGCACGTCCGCGCCGAGCAGCGCGAGCGTGCGGGTGGCCACGGGTCCCGCGATGACCCGGGTGAGGTCGAGCACGCGCAGCCCGTGCGCGGCCGGGCCCCTCTCCGGCCTGCGTACGGGTCCGCCCGCGATCCGGTCCAGGGAGAGCAGGGGGCGGCGCGCGGCGGCCGCGCCCTGGGGGTGGCGGGCCCAGTCGCCGGGGGTGCGGACGGCGACGGCGAGCGCACCGGCCGCGTACGCCGCCTCCTCCACGTCCTCGGCGCGCCGTTCCGCGAGCGTGGCGGCGACGCGGGCGACGAGGGCTTCGTCATCGGCGGCATCGGTGATGCCGAGCGCGGTGAGGAGACGGGCGCGGTGGTGGGGGTAGTTGGCGTGTGTGCGCACCCAGCCGTCCGCGCTCCGCCAGAACCGGGACAGCGGCGCGAAGGTGGCGCCCGCGCGCCCGTCGACCCGCAGATGGCGCTCGCTGACGAACGCGGTGGCCACGGCCCCGTCGTCCACCGTCACCCTCGGCAGCGCGCCGCCGCCGTGCCGTACGGTGCTCAACTCGGCCGCGGCGAGCGCGCACACCGCGACGGTCGCCCGGGCGAATTCCCGTACGGGCAGCGGGGACGGCAGCGTCCGGGCGTCGGGCCCGCCGTACTCGACGGCGGCGGTGAGCGCCGGATCCCCGCCGAGCAGGGCCCAGGCCCGGTCGGTGGCGTCCGTGGATCGCTTGATCATCAACGCAGTCTGGCACTGGTGGCCCCCGGCCCGCCAGCCTCAATCTCGCTGCTCCGCGGCCGAGGTGGGCCCTTCCGGCCGGTGAGGGCCGGCCGGAAAGTGTGTCAGGAGGGGCTGCCCGGATCGAGGAGGTCGGCGATGCGGAGCAGGGCCGGGAGTGCCGCGCGGACGGCCGACCGGTCGTCCGCGTCCAGCGATTCGAGGGCCTCGCTCAAGCGGCGCTCGTGGGCCTGTGCCCACGCCGCGAGTTGTCCGCGGCCGGCGTCGGTGAGGGTGACCGCGGAGGCGCGGCGGTCCCGGGGGTCGACGGCGCGGGCCACGAGACCGGCGCTGATCATCTGGCTGATGAGGCCGCTGACGGTGCTGACGGCCAGGCGTTGCCGCGCCGCGATGTCGCCGACCCTGGCGGGTGAGTGCTCGGCCAGCACCTGGAGCAGTTCGACCTGGGCCATGGGCAGCGTCTCCCACGGGTATTCGGTGCGGATCGAGGCGCGCAGGGCCCGGCGGAGGTGGGTGACGGCCTCCGTCAGGAGCCGGGCGTCCGGTGCGTCCGCGGCGGTGGGCCGGGGCGTCGGCGGGTGGTGCCTGGACTGCGGGGACATGGCATCACTGTAATCGGCGCGGGGCCCCGCCCCGTCCCCGGAAGGGTGCCCGGGGCCGCGTTCCGCCGCGCGACGGCGAGCGCTGCCAAGGCCGCGGCCAGCAGGGTGAGTACGGCGCGCTGCGGGCCGTCCGGCCAGTGTGTGCCGCCGGGGAGTTGCAGGGCGAGGGAGACGAGGGCGACGCCCAGGGCCGTGCCCAGGCCGCGGGCCATGTTGACCAGACCGCCGCCGGTGCCCGAGGAGCGCGCGGGGATCGCGGTCATGACGAGGGTGTTGTTGGCGGGCACATGGACGCCGAGCCCGAGGCCGAGGAGGGCGAGGAGCGGTGCGAGCGACGTGGCGTGCCAGGGCAGGACGAGCATGAGGGCGAGCGCGCCCGCGGACAGGGCGGCGCCGAGGGTGCAGCGGGACCGCTCGTCCCACGCGTACGGCAGGACCCTGTCGGCGGTGGCGGCGGCGAGCGCGAAGCCCGCCGGGAGCGCGCTGAGCACCAGTCCGGCGCTCAGCGCCGAGGAACCACGGGCGGTGAGCGCGAGGGGCACGAGCACGAGCGGGCCGAAGAGCACCAGGTAACCGCACAGGGCTCCGGCCAGGCCGAGGGGGACGGCGCGCACGCGCAGCAGTGCGGGGCTGAGCAGGGGTGACGCGGCCCGGCGCTGGCGTACGGCGAAACCGCCCGCCGCGCCCGCCGTGAGGAAGAACAGCCCGGCGGTCCACCCTGCGGGGACGGCCGGGCGGGGCAGGAGGGAGAGGGCGAGCAGGAGTCCGGTGGTGGCGACGGCCAGGAGCGCGAGCCCGGGCCAGTCGAAGCCCTGGGCGCGGTGGCGGGTGCGCGTGCGCGGCAGCAGATAGTGCCCGGCGGCCAGGGCGGCCAGCCCCACGGGCACGTTGAGGGCGAAGATCGACCGCCAGCCGAGGGTGGAGACCAGCAGGCCGCCCGTCAGGGGCCCCAGCGCGAGCCCGAGCGCCTGGGCCGCCGCCTGCACGCCCAGGGCGAGGCGCAGCCGGTCCGGGGGCGCACTGGTGGTGACCAGGGCGACGCTGTTGGCCTGCATCATCGCCGCGCCCGCGGCCTGCACGACGCGCAGGGCGATCAGGGCGGAGAGGGACGGTGCCAGCGCGCAGGCCGCGGAGCCGGCGGTGAAGACGACGAAGCCGTGGAGGTAGAGCAGCTTGCGGCCGTGGGCGTCGGAGAGCCGCCCCACGGGCAGCAGCAGGGCGACGAGGGTGAGGAGGTAGGCGAGGGAGACCCAGGTGACGGCGGCGAGCGAGGCGTGGAACTCCGCGCGGATGCTGCCGTAGGCGAGGGTGACGATGCTGGCGTCGAGCTGGCCCATGAAGGCCCCGGCGCACACGGTCGCGACGGCCGGCCGCCAGGCGCCCGGACGGTTGCGTATGCGTTCCGGCCGCGCGCGCTCGCGCGTCAGGACGCCGGGCACGCGGAGTCCGGGTGTGCCTGGTCCGGGTATGCGCGGCCCGGATATGCGCGGACGTCTCAGTCTCAGGTCGCCTGCCATGCCACCTCCCGCGACCGAGATTACATCGGTCACCGAACTATTCGGCAACCGACGAGTCAGGGGCGCGGAGGGGTGCGGGCGGCGCCCGGGGGCGCACGGCCGGGCGGGCGCCCCCGGAAAATCTCCGCAGGCGGGGCAGGGAAATGCCGGGGAATTCCCCTCTGTCTCGTTTTCGATGCACCTTCCAGGGAGTTCCCCGAACGCGGTTTCCCTCTTGCGTCGACGCCGTCGGAAATGCCAGCGTGCAACAAACGACGTGCCACGCACACGGAACCCCGGGTGCCGCGCTCACCTCTGCCCACCTGCTGTGATTCCCCAGGAGCCACGCCCGCTCGACGCCCTCCTAATTCTCCCCGCACCGGTTTTCGGCAACGCGAAAAAATTCCAGATGATAAACACAGGAGACGTCATGTCGCACACGCAGACCGCCGCCCGGTATCTGTCGCGTGCAACGGCCCGGGTTCGCGGATATCTGCCCACGCGTCTACCCACGTATCTGCCCACGCGGGACGACCTCGCCGTGATGTGCGCGTCGCCGCGCGAGGACGCCGTGGCCGGGCTGACCGTGGCCGTGGCCGCGCTGCCCCTGTCCCTCGGTTTCGGCGTGGCCTCCGGGCTGGGTGCGCAGGCCGGGCTGGTCAGCGCGGTGGTCGCCGGAGGGCTGGCGGCGGTGCTCGGCGGCTCGAAGCTGCAGATCACCGGGCCGACCGGGATCCTGGCCGTGGCCCTGCTGCCGGTGGCCCGGGCCTACGGGGCCGCGGGCGTGCTGACGACCGGTCTGCTGGCCGGTCTCGCACTCATGGCCGCGGCCCGCTTCGGGATCGGCCGGTACGTGCGCCTGGTGCCCGCGCCCGTCGTCACGGGCTTCGTCACCGGCGGCGCCGCGGTGATCGTCTGCCAGCAGCTGCCCGCGGCCATCGGCACCCACGGCACGGACGGCGAGGGCGTAGCCGCCTCGGCGGTCCGGGCCCTCGGCGACTTCTCTCCCGACCGGAACGGGGCGGCGGCAGCCATGACGATCGGCGTGCTCGCGCTGTGCCTGGCGGCCCGGCGCCTGCCCGCCGTACTGCCCGTACCGCTCCTCGCCGTGGGCATCGCGACCGCCCTCACCCACTTCCTGCACCTGCCGCTCGCCACCATCGGGCGGCTGCCCGCGGGACTCCCGGCCCCCTCCCTCGACTTCGTCTCACCGATGCTCGTGCCGCACCTGCTGCCCTCGGTGCTCGCCGTCGCGGCCCTGGGCGCGCTCGAAGCCCTGATGACGGCAGCGGCGGCGGACGCGCTCAGCCACGGCGAGCGCCACGACGGCGACCGCGTGCTCCTCGGGCTGGGCATCGCCAACGTGGTCACCCCCCTGTTCGGCGGGATGGCCGCGACGGGCACCGTCTGCCGCACCGGCATCAACATCCGCTCCGGAGCCGTCTCCCGGCTGGCCGCCATCGTCAACGTGGCCGCCATCGCGCTCGTCGCCTTCACCGCGGGTCCGCTGGTGTCCGCCGTCCCCCTGGCCGCGCTGGCCGGCTTCCTCATCGCCATTGCCGTCCGCATGGTCGACCTCACCGCGCTGCGGGCCCTGCGCGGCTCCGGCCACGGGCAGTTGGCCGTGGCCGCGGTCACCGCGACGGCCACCCTGCTGTTCGGTCTCGTCACCGGTGTCACCGTCGGTGCCGCGCTCACCGCGGCACTGGCCCTGCACGCGGTGACGAGGACCGCCGCGGTCCACCGCATGCTGCCCCGGCAGAACCCGGCCCGCGAGGGCGACGCGCCACTGCCCGTACCCGACGACGCGTCCGTCGCCGTCTACCGCATCGACGGCCCGCTCCTCTTCACCACCGCCGAACGGCTCCTCAAACCCGTCAGCGGCTCCCAGGCCACCGTGACCGTCCTGCACATGGCCCGCGTCACCATCATCGACGCCACCGGCGTGCTCGCCCTCGGCGAGGCCATCGACATCCACTACCGGCGCCGCGCCCACATCCTCCTCAGCGGCATCCGCCCGAACCACCGCCCCCACCTGGATTCCCTGGGCGTCCTGCGCAGGCTGCGCTCCCACGAGCACCACGCCTTCGCCGCACCCGCCGACGCGGTCCGCTACGCGCAGCACGCCCTGCTCAACCCGCTCGCCCTGCCGGGCCCGGCGCCGGATGCGTCGTGGCTGGAGACGGATGACACGATGTCCGGATGAGACCGGCATCATCCGAACGAACGCGCATACCCCTCGTCCGGCTCGGCGCGCTGCTCGCCACGGTGGGCCTGCTCTCGGCCTGCGGCCTCCCGACGCCGAAGCCCAAGCCGATGGACCCGCCACCCGAGCTCTCGAAGCTCCGCCCGGGCGACGCCCCCTCCCCCGACGCTCCCTCCGGCACGCCTCCCCCGCTCGACTGCCCCAAGTCGGGACTGATCGCGCAGGCCGGACCGGCCGACGCGGCGATGGGGCTACGGGTGTTGACCCTCGAACTGTCCAACTGCGGCAAGGAACGCCGAGTCGTGAACGGCTATCCGGACATACGGATCCTCGACCGCGACCGAAAGCCGGTGGAGGTCGAACTCGAGCGCGGGGCGAAGTCCATCCTCGCCCAGGAAAACTTCGACGCCGGGCCCATCCCGGTGACATTGCTGCCGGGCCAGAAGGCGGTGGCGGCGCTGGCGTGGCGGAACACGGTGGATATGACCGGGTCGCCTGTGAACGGGACGTATGTGTCCGTCGCCCCTGTACCGGGCTCTGCTCGGCAGCTCGTACCGGAGACGATCGACTTGGGGACGACCGGGAAGCTGGGGCTGAGCGCTTGGGCGGAGCCGAAGCGGTAGGTTCGTTGCCGCCTGCGGCGGGAGCCGATCAGGCCTTCTCGATGGCTTCGAAGATGTCGGCGTCGGTCTCCTGCTGCCAAGTCGGGAGGTCGGGCCAGTCTGCGACGTAGCCGGGCTTGGGGTTCTCGAAGTGCTTGAACATTTGCGCGGTCCAACACGTTGCCACGAAACGCCCCTTCTGCTCCCGGGACAGTCTGGCCGCGTGGCCCCCGCTGATCGCGATGAATTGGCGGACCTGGTCGTACACGGCGCCTGCGGCCTCACGCTCCCACTGCGGCGTGTCACCCCAAGGAGTGATGTACCCGGCTTTCGGCTCTCCAGGGAAGTGCTGGTGCACTCCCGCGATCCACGCTTCCCGGAACAGTCGTGCACCTTCGGTCTTCGGCATGCCAACTCCTCTCGTCACGGCGTGCCCAGCGCGGCGATCTCTGCCCCCAGCTCTGCTACACGGCGGTCACGGCTGAGGGGGCCGAACTCGTCGCACAGGGCTTGGAGTCTACGGGCGACGTATCCGGAGGCTGAGGCTCGGGCCAGGCCGAGGGCATCCCGGCCGTAGGCGATGAGCTGTTCGGGATCGCGTCGCTTGGCGCCGATGGCCGCCAGATCGGTCAGCACCGCACCCCTTCGACGGTACGAGTGACCTGCCGCGAGGACGGCCTGCCCCAGCGCTCGCTTGAGCGTCTCCTCCGCCGGGTCGAGGTGGCCCAGCTGCACATACCGGGCGCCGCGTTCATCTGCCAGACGGTCCCCGTCGAAGCGGAGCCAACCGCCGTTCGTACTGCCTGTGGTGAGGTCCTGGACTTTCTCGGCCCGGGCCAGTGCGTGTTCACAGGCCGCCAGGTCGCCGAGGCCGGCGTGCGCCTCGGCTTGGACCGATGCGACCCAATACCGAGTGGCGAGGCTGCTGTCTCCCCGGTCTGCGACGCGTTCGGCCGCCGCGAGGATTTGGGCCGCCTTTCGGTGGCGACCCTCGGACATGTCCACGTAGGCGTGCCGAACGAGAGCGCAGGCCCACAGGTCATGGGCTCCGGCTTCTTTACTGACGGACGCCGCCAGCGAGTAGGCGGCGGCTGCGTCGGCGTACCGGTTGGCGTCGAAGGAGACCTCGCCCGCCAGCTGGAAGAGGTCGGCCGCCGCGATCAGGAGTGGGCGGGAGTTGCCCCGGGTGTCCGCTGCCAGGGCTTCGTTGAGGGTGGAGAGCTGGTCTCGAGAGTGGCCTCGATGCTGGCGCGGATCGCGTAGCGTCGCTGCCATTCCTCGCTCCGCTGGCCGAGCCGGTTGCGCCTCTGGATCTCGTGGAGTTCGCGGGTGGGCAGCAGCGCGAGGGCCCGGGGGAGTCGAAGGAGTCGAAGGAGTCGATGCACCGACTGCGGGCCGGGCAGGCCAGGCAGTCCGCCTTGGCGAACTTGGCCTGGATGTAGTTGTTTCCGTTGATCCGCAGTGGTCTCCATTCCCTGCCGACCGAGCCCTTCGGGCACGTGGCCCTGGCCGTCTTCCAGTTGATGGTGAACGCGGACTTGCCGTAGCCCGCTTCGCTCTCTGGCCTGGTGACTGTGGTCGGGAACGATGGGCCCCAGCAGGGTGATGCCGTGGACGCGTTCGACGCGGGCAAGGGTGATGTAGGCGGCATCGGCCATATGCTCACCCGAGGCCAGCGCGCCGACCGCGAGATCGTCGAGGATCTGACCAGTGAGCTCGCCGTCCTGGACAGGGCGGTCGTGGTGGCCACGTGCACCACCACCTTGGGCCGTTCGACCTCGCACGTTTCGGTGAAGTGAACCCGGTACCCGCTCCAGCCGGTGCCCCGCTTGACGCAGCAGTGCGCATCCGTGTCGTAGGGCGAATCGAACCACACGGAGTTCGGCAGGATGCCTTGCAGAAAAGCCGGTCTGCCACCGGCTGCGACCCCGGCGACCGCTCGCGCCAGGGCGGCAGCAACGGTGCGATCAGCACCACAAGTCATCCTCCGGAATCAATGGCTGAATGCTCACGCCATCCAGAGCGGCCCGACCACTAGACCGTCACACCCCCTAGGAGTTCAAGAGACCGCGCTACGAGCTCTACAGCAACACCGTGATTCCGACACTCTCTATTGGGCCAGAATCACGGTGCTGAGCTTCAGCCGGGTGGCCGCGCCCGCTCACGGCCTTCGGTAACAAGCGCCAGCAGGCCGCAGAAAAGGATGAATAGAACAAGGAGCACTTCAGTGCCCATCATGCCGACATCCTTCTCGACCACGTAAGCCCCGGCGAAGAGCCACATCAACGAACCCATCGCCACGAGCAGATGGTTTCCTCTCTCCCGTAAAGCGCGCATCCCTGCCCATAACAGCACCGGCATCACCGTCACCCCGGCGGCCGTGGCCAGTGCCGACTCGAGGAACCCACCGAAGAACGAGTCAGAACGGGCTTCTCCGACATCCGACGCCCAATGCCTTGCGGACGCCCAGATCCAGTAGGTGGTGTGCGCAGCAGCAGCCGACACGACGGCCCCCTTCACGAAGCGGGAGGACTTACTTTTTGCCATACCTTCGCCCTTCATGGCACGGCAGCGGGGCCTGGGCAAGTCTACTCAGCCCCCCCGGCCTTCACTGAGTCAGTTCCCTTGGAGCGTGTGCTCCAGGCTGTGGCTCGCGGCTGGCACCCCGACCTCGCACCGCATCTCCGTGCCCGCGCCGAGGCCCTCAGCGGCGTCCAGCCGCCTGCCCCGGCGAACGCCGAAGTCAGAGCCTGAACTCACCCGTTCCGGAGGGTGCGTAGGAAATCCGTCCAGGACGAGGCGGGGAAGATCAGCGGGGTACGGCCGGGGTTCTTGCTGTCCCTGACGGGGACGAAGCCGGTTATGTTGTCGGCGACTTCGACGCACCCACCGCCATTGTTGCCGCTATAGCTGGACTTCTTCCCGCCCGCGTGCCAAGCAAAGTTGCGGGCGAGCTCTACGCAGTTGCCTTCGTTGCCACCGCTGTAGCTGGACTTGATCCACTCTGCCCCGGAAAGATCGAGCGTCTTCATCTGGTCCATTCCTCCTTCACCTTGCGAATCAGGTCAAGCGAATCCGATGGGGACAGCGCGCGGAGCGTACTTCGGGGTCTGGGGCGGGGCTGGGGAAAGAACCGTCACCCGTTCCGGAGGGTGCGCAGGAAATCCGTCCAGGACGAGGCGGGGAAGATCAGCGGGGTACGGCCAGGGTTCTTACTGTCCCTGACGGGGACGAAGCCGGTTATGTTGTCGGCGACTTCGACACACTGGCCTTCGTTGCCGCCGCTGTACGAGGATTTACGCCAGCTGGCGCGCGAAGCGAAGTTTCGGGCGACCTCCACGCACTCGCCTTCATTGCCTCCGCTGTAGCTGGATTTGATCCACTCCGCACCGGAGATGTCGAGCATCTTCATCTGGTCCATTCCTTCATCACGTCACGAATCAGGGCGAGCGATTCCTCTGGGGACAGCGCATCGGCGCGCAGCCGATCGTAGGTCACGTTCGCGTCCGCCACGGTCTGCGGCGAGTCGATCACCTGACCGGAGACCGGGTCCTCTACGTAGAGCACGTCCGATTCGCCGTCAGCGAATTTGAGCACGACGAAAGGCAGGTGTGTCGCCGGGGCCCCCGACTTGAACGGGAAGATCTGAAGCGTGACATGAGGCGTATCGGCCATTCGCAGAAGGTGGGCCAGCTGCTCATGCATGACCTCCGGGCTGCCGATCGTGTGTCGGAGGCACGACTCGTCCAAGACGACCCAGAGCAGTGGCGGATTCTCGACTTCCATGACCTGTCGCCTCTTGAGTCGTCGCGCGACCTTCTCCGCAGTCACGTCCAGGTCGTCCCGAGGGTGTGCCTTGCGGAAGACCGCGTGTGCGTACGCCTCCGTCTGCAACATCCCCATGACGAGGGTCGGGTTGTAGCTCAGGATCACCGTCGCCCGCTGCTCCAGCCGAACGTACGGCTCGAACCAGTCGGGATACCCGCGCCTCGCCACCCGCTCCCGCAGGCGCGCGAACATGCCCGGCGTACCGAACACCCTGTCACACGCCTCGGCGAATTCCGGGCTCGCGAGCCGCTCCCCCGCCTCCACCTTGGCCACGTACTGCTGCCCGTACGTCGCCTTCTCGCCCAACTCCCGCTGGCTCAGCCCACGGTCCGTGCGCCACGCGCGCACTTCGGTGCCGAAGTACGCCGCGCCGGTCAGATGCGCCCCATCGCTCCAGTCGTCTGCCATGGCAAACCCCTTTCACCCCAGTCCCGTTGGGGTGGCTTGAGATCTGTTCACCGTACGAGCGGAGGGCGACTCTGGACGCACACACAGTGAACAACGCCCCATGTGGGCGAACCGGTTACGTGAGGTTGCCCTATGGCCCATACCCCTCAGCCCGCCCCCTACGCCGCCCGCAAGGGCGAACTCGTATGGGACAGCGCACTCGACCGCGTAGGCGAGGTCACGGACGACCGCTACCGGCTCCGTTCGCCCGGCGGCGGAGCCGAATGGCACGCGGAGCGCTGCACGATCCGCCCCGCCACCCGCGTGGAAGCACTGCGCGCCCGTGTGGCTGCCGCGAACGCGGAGAGCCGGAAGGGGCGCGAGTGACCACCCCGAACGCCGCCGCGCAAGCGCCCGCGCCACCGGCCCGCTGCGCGGAATGCCGACGGATCAAGGCCGGGCACTACGAGGCCAGTCGGAGCGGCGACCTCCAGAAGGCCAGGGCGTGGACGGAAGAGATGGGGCGCCACGTATGGGCGGCTCACGCGTGACCATGACCTGGCTGGGCCGCCTCGTCCGGCACTGCGCGCACGCGGCGGGATGGCGCAGCAGCGGTGGGGTCGCGCGGTGTGCGGCCGGTTGTGGGACGGAGCGCTTCACGGGGTACGAGGCGCTCGTACCCCCTGCGGGAATGGGGCCGGAACCACCGCCTCCCGCGGACAGCCGCCGCAGGGGCGACTGGTGGACGTCCCCCCTCTACCCCGCGCGCGCCCTTGAGTGATGATGGCCCGATGAATCACCTCGGCCTGGTGGCCCTCGTCGTGCGCGACTACGACGAGGCCGTCGACTTCTACGTCAACTCCGTCGGCTTCGAACTCGTCGAGGACACGCGCATAGACGAGCACAAGCGGTGGGTGGTGGTGGCCCCTCGCGGTGCGAGGGAGGCGGGTGTGCTCCTTGCGCGGGCCGTCACCCCGGAGCAGGAGGCCCGGATCGGCGATCAGACGGGCGGGCGCGTGGGGTTGTTCCTCCACACGGACGACTTCGCGAGGGACCACGACCGGATGCGCGCCGCCGGGGTCGCCTTCGAGGAACCGCCGCGCGAGGAGCCGTACGGCACGGTGGCGGTCTTCCGGGACCTGTACGGCAACCGCTGGGACCTGCTCCAGCCCGCCCGCGTGTCTGGCGGCTCTACAGAGGGAGGAAGGTGATCACGGCCGTGCCGTCGTTGTGCTCGATCTCGCCGCCGGCCAGGCAGAGCTTTCCGTCGGTCAACGAGGTATAGACACCATTACCGTTGAAGTGGTGGCCCACGAACCACGTCCCGCCGGTGACCGTGCCGGTCCACTCGTACACGCGCGTGCCGTCCTCGCGCGGCAGCGTGGAGACGGTGCCGGTCAGGGTGCTCTCACCGGTCCGGTGTCCGCTGTCCGGGGCGGACCAGTGATCGGTCTCGGTGATCGAAGGTGCGATGACCTGGCCGGGGCTCGCCTGCAGGCATCCGGTGACGGATGTGACGGAGCCGCCGAAGGTGCCGTGCCAGGTCCGGGCCTTGAGCACGGGGAGTGAGGAACAGGAGTAGTCGCCCGACCAACTGGTGGTCGTTGGGCGGGGGGTGGCTCTGAGGGGCGGGCTGAAGGTGTAGTGGATCCGCCCGACGCAGGTCCCGGTCGCCGGGCTCGCCGCCCCGGCGTCGGCGGAGGCGGGCGGCAGGCCGAGCATCAGAAGGAGGGGGAGGGCACCGGCGGCGACCGGGAGGAAGGCGCGCTTACGCATACCGCGGTGATCCTTTCGGGACGGGACCTCGGTGTCGCTTGCCCTGCACAGTCTTCACAAGGGCGACGGCCCCCACCACCGGGCCCGGGCAGCGTACGGATGGACCGCCCGGCGCACGAACGAGCTCGGCGCCGCTCAACTCCCTCGCGTAACCAGGATCCTGCGCCCACCGCAGGTCGGCATCAGCGGCACAAGGCCGTGTCCACGACACGCTCCACGCGCTTCATCGTTCCCACGTCGCTCGGCTGGGTGGTCACCGCAATGTTGACGGCGCGGCCCTTGGCGGTGACGCCGCCCCGGGTCTCGTATCCGGTGGTGCTGCCGCCGTGGCCCCAGTAGACGCCGCCGCACGACAGCGGCGTGCTCACGAGCCCCAGTCCGTAGCGGGCGCCGTCGGCGAAGGGGGCTCCGGCGGGGACGGTGGTGCGCATCTGGGCGAGCTGGGCCGGCGGGAGGAGGCGGCCGGACAGGAGCGCGGTGAAGAACCGGTTGAGGTCGGAGTTGGTCGAGATCATCTGGCCTGCCGACCAGCCCCAGGAAGGGTCGAATTCCGTGACGTCGAGCGGGGCGCCCGCCGAATCCCGGTCGTAGCCCTTGGGGTGGGGCTCCCGGATGGTCACGTCACCGGGGGCGGGGAAGTACGTGTGGCGCAGCCCGATGCGCTTGATGACGCGCCGGTCGATCTCCTCGGCGACGGGGTGGCGGGTGACCTTCTCGACGATCAGGCCGGCCAGCACGTAGTTCGTGTTGCTGTACTCCCATTTCTCCCCCGGGTCGAAGTCCGCCTTGTGCTGGAGGGCGAGGCCGAGGAGCTCGTGGGGGGTGTAGTACCGGGGTTCGTCGGCGAGGTACTTGACGTAGTTGGGCAGTCCGCTGGTGTGCTGGAGGAGTTGGCGTACGGTGATGTGGCGGCCGTCGATCCTTTCCCCGCGGACGAGTCCCGGCAGGTAGGTGTCGACCGTGGCGTCGAGGCCGATCTTCCCCTCGCCGACCAGTTGCAGCACGACCACCGCGGTGAACGTCTTGGTGTTGCTGCCGATCCGCACCTGCCCGTCGACCGGCACCTTCGCGCCGGTGGCCAGATCGCCGACCCCCGCAGTGTAGGTACGGGTGTGCCCCTCACGGTCCTTCACACTCGCCAGCGCGGCGGGCACGCCATCGGAGCGCGCCAGCGAGCTCAGCCCCTGCTGCACGGCGTCCGGCCTGGCGGCGGCGAACGCCGCGGGCGGCGCCAGGGCACCCATAGCCATGACGCCCGCCACCACGGCCGCGGCCGGCACGGCTCTGAACCGGCCGCCACTCCGCCTGAAGGAACGGGGCTTCTGCCATGCCTGCTCGCACACGAGTCAACTCCTACGGAATCATCGGGAAACCAGCGGTATGCCCGCCGGGCCCAGCATGTCCGGATGGAGCCACCCGGGACGATCCTGCTACCCGCCCGGCTCCGGGTAGGGCTAACCCCCTGAGACAGCCGCACGGACTGTGTGCCTGCGTGCCATTGCCTTGTCCGCCCGCACCGGGGAAGGATCTGCTCATGAGGGTTACCGGGGCGGACGGAGCAGCCGCGGCTGCCACGTCCGCCGCGCGGCGGGCGCGGATCGTGCGGGCGGCCACCGAGACCATCGCCGACTACGGGCTCGTGGGGGCGTCCTTCGCCCGGATCGCCGAGCGGGCCGAGGTGCCCAGCACCGGGGCGGTCTGCCGCCACTTCAAGAACAAGCAGGAGTTGATCGACGAGGTGGCCTCGGGCGTCCTCGCCGATCTCGGGCAGTCGGTCACGGCGCGGCTGCGGCAGGAGACGACGGCGCGGGGCGCACTCCTCGCCTTTCTGCGGGCCAATGTCGAGTTCACCGGAAGCCATCGCGTCCGGATGAGCGCGCTCCTGGCGATCTTCACCAACAGCGGCTTCCCCTTCGCCGCGGCCGAACGCGACCGCGCCCGGGCCCCGATCGAGGCGATCCTGCGCGACGGCCAGGCCCGCGGGGAATTCCGCGACTTCGACCCCGAGATGATGGCTTCCCTGGCCCAGAGCGCGCTGGAGGGCCTGCCGATGCTGCTGGAATCCCGGCCGGAGCTGGATCTGGCGGCCTTCGCGGACGAGGTGGCGGCGACGTTCGACCTGGCGACGCGGCGGGAGCCGTGAGGGGCCTGCGGGCCGGTTATGGGCTTGTCGCCGTCCCCCCGGCCGTCGCCACCGCGATCGCCGCCGCGTAGCCCCGGTCGGTCTCGACGTCCGTCAGCGTCCAGCCGTGCGGTGACGCCGGGGTGCGGCCCGTGCCGACGTACTGCTTGGCGGGGCTCTCGGAGAGGCCGGTTCCGATGCCCTTGAGGTACGCCTCCTTGCGCGTCCAACAGCGCGCGAACGCGGCCGGGATTTGCGCCGCCTGGAGCGCGGCGAGCTCGGCGGTCTCGGCGGGGTGGAGCATGCGCGCCACCTCGGTGGCGACATCGGCGGGTTGCTCCTGCTCCACATCCGCCCCGACCGGGGTGTCGGCGAAGGCGAAGAGAGCCAGGTCACCGGCGTGCGAGAGGTTGAAGTGGAAGGGGGCGCCGACCGCGGCGGGGCGGCCGTGCGGGCCGCCGCAGCCGGGGCACGGCTCGCGCGTCAGCGCGACGGCGGCCGGGTCGGTACCGAGGTAGGCGCCGAGCAGTTGGCGCAGCGCTGCGTGGCTCGCGACATAGCGCTGCCGGAGTGGTTCGCGTGCGAAGGCGGCTGCTCTGGTTCGCTCCTGGGCGTCCAGGGTCCGCTCGTCCGCTTCTGCGGTGGGGTCGATGCGCAGCAGCCATACGTGGGGTGGGGCGGGGGTCCAGACGGTGGGGAGCGGGTCGTTGCCGAGGATGCGGGGCGTGATGGTCACCCGGTGGATCTTCCCCTACCTCGCCCCTTCCCGCAGCGTCTGTTGCACGGCTCCGCCGAGGCCGGGGCTCCGCCCCGGACCCGTACCCGGGTGCGGCCCGGCGGGGCTTTGTTCCCCTACCCCGCCCCTTCCCGGCTGTGTCAATTTGCGGCTCCGCCGCGTGGGGGGCTCCGCCCCAGACCCCGAAGCACGCTTCGCGCGCTGTCCTCAAACGCCGGACGGGCTGAAATTCGCACCCCGTGCAAAACAAAAAGCCGGCCCCAGCAGCGGCATCCGCTGGGGCCGGGGTCGTTACCGCAGTGGGCCTGCGCGGTCGATGCTGCCGTCGTCGCGCCACCGCGCCGGCACGCCCGTGCGGTACATCCGGGCGCCCGGCGGCCCGTACGGATCGGGCTCCGTGTCCGCCGTCGCGAGGCGCTCACCCGCCACGTACAGCTCTCCCGCCACGCCGGGTGGGCAGAGCCGGCCGGCGGGGTCGAGGACGTAGAGCCTGGTGTTCCAGGTGGGGCGGCCGATCGGGAGGGGGCCGGTCGCGCCCGGTTCGGACGTGTGGAGGGCCACGGCCTGCCCGTACAGCTGGTGCAGCCGCGCGCCGGGCAGCGTCCGGTGGAACGCGTCGGCCGTGGCGCGCGGCAGCTCGTCGCCGCCGCTGAGCACGTCTCGCAGATCCGTGCACGCTGCCGCGCCGGGCTCCGCGAGGAACTCGGCGAGCGTGGTGGGCGTGAAGTGTGCGACGGTGACGCGGTGTTGGCGGAT
The DNA here is from genome assembly GCF_039521185.1 of Streptomyces blastmyceticus. NCBI lineage: Bacteria > Bacillati > Actinomycetota > Actinomycetes > Kitasatosporales > Streptomycetaceae > Streptomyces > Streptomyces blastmyceticus. Next base: position 798,683 of record NZ_BAAABW010000026.1, read on the forward strand.
CGTACGGGCGACGCCGTCGGCGCCGGGTTCCGCGAGGACCAGCGTCGCGCCCTCGCGCAGCGGCCAGAACAGCTCCGGTGCGGAGGAGCCGGTGCACAGGACCCGGTCGCCGGGGGCGAGGCGGTAGCGCGACTGCGTCCAGCGCAGCCGGTTGTCGACGGTGGCGTGCGGTACGGGCGCGGCCCCGGGGAGCGCGTACGCGGGGTGCTGCGGGGTGAGCGCGCGGCCCGGGTCGGTGGGGAGGTACGCGGCGAGCCCGGCGACGAGGCCCGGGCCGTCGAGGGCGAGCACGGGGATGCGGGTGTCCGGCAGGGTCGCACGCCCCGCGCGGTCGGTGAGGACGCACACAAGGTCCCCGTCCGGCTCCGGCCGGTCGAGCGGCACATACGCGCCCCCGGCCTTGAGCACGGCGAGCAGTGCCACGACGAGCTCCGGGGAGTGCGGCAGCGCGACGGCGACGAGCGCACCGGGCCGTACGCCCAGTGTGCGGAGGTGGCGGGCGAGGCGGTTGGCGCGGGTGCCCAGTTCGGCGTAGGTGAGGGTCCCGGCGGCGGAGATCAGCGCGGGCGCGCCGGGGGTGCGGGCGGCACGGGCCTCGACGGGGCCGATGAGCGTGGTGGGCGGCACGGCGACGGCGGTGTCGTTGAACTCGGCGCGGATCCGCTCGCGTTCGGCGTCCGTGGCGAGGTCGAGGTCGGCGAGGGGGCGGTGCGGGTCGCTGTCGGCGAGGCGGGTCAGCAGGTCGAGGAAGCGGGTGTGGTGGGCGTCGAGCGCGTCCTGGCCGTAGAGGGCGGGGTTGGCCTCGTAGTCGATGCGCAGGCCGGTGCCGTCGGCGCGGTCGTGGAGGTGGACGGTGAGGTCCTCGACGGGCCCGGCGGCGAGGGTGTGCAGGTCGGAGCGGGCTCCGGCGAAGGCCGGTCCGTCGCTGAGGGGCACGATGTTGACGCGCGGCCCGGCGAGGGCCCGGTCCGGGCCGGTCAGGCCGAGGTCGCGGCGGATGTCCTCGTGGCGCAGCCGCTGGTGGCGGCGTGCGGCGCGGATACCGGTGACGACCTGGTGGGTGAGCTCGGCGAACGTGGTGTCGTGGGTGACGGTCAGCCGCAGCGGGAGCACGTTGACGGCCATGCCGGGGACGCGCAGGGCGACGGAGCCCGTACGGCCCATCACCGGCAGGCCCAGCACGACGACGTCGCTGCGGGTGGCGCGCGCGAGGTAGAGCGCCTGGGCGGCGAAGGCGGCGTCCTTCCAGGTGGCGCGCACGGACTCGGCGAGGTGGCGCAGCCGGTCGGCGGTGCCGGGCGCGAGGCGGGCGGTGCGGCGCAGCGGGGTGCGGGCGGGCGGGGCCGTGCGTCCGGCGAGGGTCGGGACCTCGGGGCGGTCGGCGAACTCGCCGAGCCAGTGGGCGCGGTCGCGCTCCCGGAGGCCGGAGGCGCGGTACGCGGCGTCCTCCTCGACCAGCGCGGCCAGCGGCCCGAAGGGGCTGGGGCCGGGGTCGGCGCCGGTGGCGAGCGCGGAGTACGCCTCGGCGACGCGGCGGGCGACGAGCAGGTGGCCGTAGCCGTCGAGGACGGCGTGGTGCGCGCGCTGGTACCACAGCCACCGCCGGTCCCCGACGCGCAGGAGCGCGTGCCGGAACAGCGGTCCGTCGACGAGGTCGAGTGGCTCTTCGAGGTCGCCCCGCATCCAGGCCAGCGCGGCGGCGTCGGGGGCGCGCCGGTCGCGGAGGTCGGCGACGCGGAAGGGGAGGCGCAGCGGCCGGTGGACGCCGGAGGGCGCAAGGGCGCGTGGAGGCGCCACCGGTGAGCCGGCCGCCTTGTGGGAGGCGGCGTACGGGACCGTACGGGGAACGGCCGCGGTCCCGTCCAGTGGTTCGAGTGCCGTCGGCACCTGGCGGAGGCCGCCGGCCGTCGTCACGATGCGGACGCGCAGTGCCTCGGCCTCGGTGACGGTGCGGTGCAGTGCCCGGGCGAACAGGCCCGGGTCGACCGGGCCGTGGATCTCCAGGAAGCCGGCGGTGTCCGCCGGCCGGGCGGACCACATGGCCGCCTGTGCCGCGGTCAGCGGCAGCGGCGGGCCCGCCGACGCGGGCGGTCGCGGCCGCGCGTCGGCGGGTGACACCCGGTCCAGGGTGCGGAGGTTCATCCCCGGGCCCCCAGCAGGGGAACCCACTGCTCGATCGCCGGCTGCTCGGCCAGTTCGACGAAGGTCACCTCGGTGCCGTGCGCGCGGCGCCAGCGCTCGGCGAGAGTCATGATGCGGACGGAGTCGAGGCCGTAGTCGACGAGGTTCTCGTCGTCGGGGATGTCGGCGGGGTCCTCGCCGAGTACGTCGGCGACGTCGGCCCGGATCTGTTCGAGGGTGAGTGCCATGGGTGTCACGCTCCTTCGAAGAGCCGGTCGGTGGTGGTGACGACGGCGCACTTGGCGGCCGCCCAGCGCAGGGCCATCGCGTGGTCCTCCGGGGAGAAGTCCGCGACGGCGTCGGCGACGACGAAGGGCTGGATGTCGCGCATCCAGGCGTCACCGGCGGTCATCAGCACGCCGATGTGCGCGTACACGCCGACGATGACCAGCTGGTCGCGGCCCTGCGCGGCCATCCGCTCGGCGAGGTCGGTGCGGACGAAGGCGCTGTACTTCCACTTCGTCAGGACGGTGTCGCCCTCGGTGGGCGCGACGGCGGCGGGGATCGCCTTGGCCTGCTCGTCGTCGGGCAGGCCCGGTCCCCAGAAGTCCTGCTGGAGGCCGCGCTCGGCGGGGCTCTGGCCGCCGGGCTGGGCGGAGTAGACGACCGGGACGCCGAGCCGCTCGCAGTGCTTCTTGAGCGTGGCGACGTTGGCGAGGAGCTCGGTGACGGGCGAGGCGCCCTCGGTGAAGGCGCCGAGGAAGTAGTTCTGGAGGTCGTGCACGAGCAGGACGGCGCGGTCCGGGTCCACGGTCCAGCCGACCTTGTTCGCGGGCAGCGCGTCGGCGGCCGGCATGGGGTAGGGGGCGATGGCTGGCAGTGCCATGAAGGGGCCTTTCGGGTACGGGAGATCTGTGGGGCGGGCGGCGCGCGTCTCAGCCCGCGGCGGCGAGCGACGCGGTGATCGCGGCGCGGAGGTCCTTCTTGCTGACCTTGCCGATGCCGGTCTGCGGGAACTCCTCGACGAACTCGACCCGGTCGGGGACCTTGTAGGCCGCGAGGCCGCGCTCGCGCACGAACTTCTTGATGGCGAGGGACTTCACCGGCGCGGCGCCCGCCCGCAGGACGACGTAGGCGCAGGTGCGCTCGCCGAGGTAGGCGTCGGGCATGGAGACGACGGCGGCGTCGTGGACGGCGGGGTGGGCGAGGATGTGGTTCTCGATCTCCTCGGCGGCGACCTTCTCGCCGCCGCGGTTGATCTGGTCCTTGGCCCGTCCCTCGACGACGAGGTGGCCGGTCTCCGTGCGCCGGACGATGTCGCCGGTGCGGTAGAAGCCGTCTTCGGTGAAGGCGGTGGCGTTGTGCTCGGGGGCCCGCCAGTAGCCGCGGATGGTGTAGGGGCCGCGGGTGAGGAGGTGGCCGGTCTCCCCCACGGGCAGGTCGTTGTCCTGGTCGTCGACGACGCGGATCTCGTCGTCCGGGGAGATCGGGCGGCCCTGGGTGGTGACGATCGTCTCGAAGGGGTCGTCGAGCCGGGTGTAGTTGACGAGGCCCTCGGCCATGCCGAAGACCTGCTGGAGCGTGCAGCCGAGCGCGGGCGTCACGCGCCGGGCGGCCTCCTCGCTGAACTTCGCGCCGCCGACGAGCAGCACCTGGAGGCTGCTCAGGTCGTACCGGGTCGTCGCGGCGGCCTCGGTCCACACCAGGGCCAGGGGCGGTACGAGCCCGGTCAGGGTGACGCCCTCGCGCTCGATGACGGGGAAGGCCACGTCGGGGCTGGGGCTGCGGGTGAGGACGACGCGGGCCCCGGCGTACAGGGCGCCGAGGGTGCCGGGCGAGCTGAGGGGGAAGTTGTGGGCGGCGGGCAGCGCGCAGAGGTAGACGCTGTGCTCGTCCACCGCGCAGATCTCGTTGGAGCCGCGCAGCGAGTAGATGTAGTCGTCGTGGGTGCGCGGGATGAGCTTGGGCACGCCGGTGGAGCCGCCGGAGAGCTGGAGGAAGGCGAGGTCCTCGGGGCGCGGGCCGTCCTCGGCCGGCACGGGTTCGCGGGGCACGTCGGTGAGCGCGGTGTGCTCCCCGGGGTCGCCGACGACGAAGACGTGGCGCAGGGTGGTCACCTCGGCCCGTACCTTCGAGGCCAGTTCGCGGTGGTCGAACCCGGCCTCGGTGTCGGGGATGACGTAGGCGACGGCCTCGGTGAAGGCGCAGAAGTGCCGGATCTCGCTCTCGCGGTGCGCGGGCAGCGCGAAGACGGGCAGGGCGCCGATGCGGAAGAGGGCGAAGACGACCTCGAAGAACTCGGCGACGTTGGGCAGCTGGAGGACGACGCGGTCGCCCTTGCCGATGCCCTTGGCGAGGAACCCGGCGGCGAGCCGGTCGGCGCGCTCGTCCAGTTCGCCGTAGGTCCAGGCCCGGCGCTCCTTGCCGCGCGCCTCGTCCGCGGGGTCGACGATCGCGACCCGGTCGGGGTGGGCGAGCGCGCGCTCGCGCAGCATCCCGCCGAAGGTCTCGCCGCGCCAGTGGCCGGCGGCGCGGTAGCGCTCGGCGTACTCGGCCGGGTAGGCGGGGGCGTCGTGGGTGATCGGCTGGGCGCTCATCGGCCGGCCTCCTGGTGGTCGGCGCCGACGGCGTCGAGGAACGTACGGAACTTGGCGCCGGTCTCGGCGGTCTCGGCCTCCGGTGACGACCGGTCGACGATGCCCGCGCCGGCGTAGAGCCGCAGGGTGCGCTCCTCGGCCTCCGCGCAGCGGATGGTGACGACCCATTCGCCGTCGCCGCTCGCGTCGCCCCAGCCGACCATGCCGGTGAAGTGGCCGCGGTCGAAGGGCTCCAGCTCGCCGATGACGTCGCGGGCGGTGCGGGTGGGGGTGCCGCACACGGCCGGGGTGGGGTGCAGGGCCGAGGCCAGCTCCAGCGCGGAGACGGCGGGTTCGGCGAGCTCGCCGCCGATGGTCGTGGAGAGGTGCCACATGGCGGCGGTGCGCACGAGCGTGGGGCGCTCGGGCACGTCGAGGCTGCGGCAGTAGGGGGTGAGCGCCTCGCGGACGGCGTCGACGACGACGGCGTGCTCGTGGAGGTCCTTCTCCGACTGCAGGAGGGCCGCGGCCCGCCGGACGTCCTCGGCGAGGTCGGCGCTGCGGGGGGTGGAGCCGGCGAGCGGGTTGGCGGTCAGGGTGGTGCCGCGCCGGGAGACGAGGAGTTCGGGGCTGGCGCCGAGCAGGGTGCGGCCGGGGCCGGAGGGCACGGCGAAGGTGTATCCGGCGGGGTCGCGGCGGGCGAGTCGCTGGAGGAGCGCGGGGAGGTCGAGTTCGCGGTCGGAGGACAGCTCCAGGGTGCGGGCGAGGACGACCTTGGCGAAGTCGCCGCGCTTCATGCGGCGTACGGCCTCGGCGACGGAGGCGCCGTAGGCGGCGGGCTCGGGCACGGGTCTGATGTCCCAGCGGGCCGCGGCGGGCGCGGCGGCGGGCAGGGCGATCAGCGGGTCGTCGGCGAGCGGCGGCGCCCAGCGGGCGGCCAGGGGCACGGCGAGCTCGGCGCGCGCGGCGGGGTCGAAGGGCACGGTGCCGACGACGATGGGTGCCTCGTGGCCCGCGAGCAGCTGGGCGTCGAGGGTCTCGGTGACGCGCCTGGCGAGGGGGGTGTCGCCGTGCGGCACCTCGGCCCGTACGCCGTGGGCCAGCAGGGTGCGGGTCGGGGAGGCGAAGAAGCGGGCGCGGCCGGGTTCGTAGGCGTCGAGGAGCGAGGTCGCGGCGCCGACGGTGTCGACGGCCCCGCCGGTACCGCGCCCGGGGCCGCCGGGTATCGCGGCGAGGCGGGCGGCGGGTCCGCTCGTCCGGTCGGCGACATGGTGGACCGTGGTCACCTGTTGCTCCGTTTCCTCCGGTGGGTCTCACCGGCGTGGTGTGAAAGGGGGTGCGGCGGGCCGGTGGGCGCGTCGGCCCCGGGTGCTGCCGGGTGTGGCGTGCCGTCAGGCGCGCAGCGTGGCGCCGCCGTCGACGTAGAGGTCGTGCATCGTGATGTGCCGGGCGCGGTCGGAGACCAGGAAGGTGACGGCCTCGGCGATGTCGGCGGGCTCGGCGATCCGGCCGAGGGGGATGCCGACGCGGTAGGTCGCGGGGTCGCCGTCGATGACGCGCCGGGGCGCCTCGTCGTCGGTCCACAGGTCGCGCTGCATGGCGGTGTCGGTGGAGCCGGGCGAGACGACGTTGCAGCGGACGCCGCTGCGGGCCAGCTCCAGGCCGAGGCACTTGGTGAACATGGTGGCGGCGGCCTTGGAGGCGGCGTACGCGGCCATGCTGGTGCGGGGCACCCCGGCGGCGTTGGAGCCGACCGTGACGATGCATCCGCCGCGGCGTTCGGTCATCCGGCGGGCGACGGCCCGTGAGGCGACGAAGACGCCGGTGGAGTTGACGGCGAAGGTCTGCTCCCAGATCTCGTCGGTGATCTCGACGACGGGGGAGGCGCGGAGCACCCCGGCGACGTTGACGAGGATGGCGAGCGGGCCCATGGTGCGCTCGACCCGGTCGACGACGGCTTCGACCGCGGTGCTGTCGGCGACGTCGGCGGTGTGGGCGGTGACGGTGTCGGTGCCGAATTCGGCTTCGAGGCGCCCGATGCCGTCCGGGGTCCGGTCGAGGGCCGCGACCCGCGCTCCCTGTGCGACGAGGGCGCGGGTCACGGCCTCGCCTATGCCCTGGCCCGCGCCGGTCACCAGCGCGACGCGGCCGGAGAGTTCTGACTGCTGCACGGCGGTTCCCCCGATTCCCATACGAACGATTCCCATACGAAGTAAGGTAAGGCTTACCTTACATGACGGATTCGGTCGAAGTGCACCGGTCGGCACCTCCGCGGCAGCGACGCACCCAAGGGCTTAGGTTAGGCTAACCTCAGGCTCTTGCCTATAGGGGAGCCCCCCTGAGGTGACGGTTCGTCACCCCGCTCACCACCTGAGCTCCAGGACGGGCGTGCCCGGCACCTCGACGCCGAAGGTCTGCGCGTAGAGGGACAGTTCCGCCTGCAGCGCGCGGACCATGGTCTCGGCGCGGCGGAAGCCGTGCCCCTCCCCCTCGAAGGCGATGTACGCGTGCGGCACCCCCCGCCCGGCCATCGCCGCGGCGAAGCGCTCGCTCTCCGCCGCCGGGCAGACCGGGTCCTCCAGCCCCTGGAGCAGCACGAAGGCCGCCGAGATCCGGTCCACCCCGTACAGCGGAGAGCGCTCGCGGTAGCGCTCCTCGGAGAGCGGGCCCACCAGCGTCTCCAGATAGCGGGACTCCAGGTCGTGCGTGCCGCCCTGAGCCCAGCTCAGCAGGTCCAGCACCGGATACGCGATGGTCGCGCAGGCGTAGAGGCCGGTGGAGACGAGCGACGCCGCCGCCGTCCAGCCACCCGCGCTGCCGCCGCGGATCGCCAGCCGGGCGCGGTCGGCGGTGCCCTCGGCGGCCAGCGCCTCGGCGACCGCCGCGCAGTCCTCCACGTCGACCGTGCCCCACGCCTCGCGCAGCCGCTCGCGGTAGGCCCGGCCGTAGCCCGTCGAACCGCCGTAGTTCACCTCGGCGACACCGATGCCGCGCGAGGTGAAATAGGCGATCTCCAGGTCGAGGACGAGCGGGGCGCGGCTGGTGGGCCCGCCGTGCGCCCACACCACGAAGGGCGGCAGCTCCCCGTCGGGCGCCGTGTGGTCGGGGCTGTGCGGCGGGAAGACATGGGCGTGGATCTCCCGGCCGTCCGGGCCGGTGAAGGTGCGGATCCGCGGCCGGGGGTAGTAGGCGGGGTCCACCGCGTCGGTGTGGCGGGCGCCGATGGCGCGGGCCCGGCCGGTGCGGGTGTCGAGCTCCACCACTTCGTACGAGGTGCGGTCGCTCGCGGCCACCCCCACGACGCGGGTGCCGCTCACCGCCAGGGTCGGGGCCCACTCCGTCCAGGGCCCGGCCGCGTCGGCGATCTCGCCGGTGGCGGGGTCGAGTATGCCGAGGACCGCGGCGCCCCTGCCGTGCAGCACCGCGACGAGACCACTGGCCAGCGGCGCGAACCAGCGCTGGTGCGTGCGCCACAGCGGGCCCGCGAACTCCTCCTCGCGGGCGCAGAGGTTGACGCTCCGTCCGGTGTCCGCGTCCACGCGGTGCAGGTTCCACCAGCCGCTGCGGTCGGTCGCCGCGATCAGGGAGCCGTCCGGGGCCCACTCCACCTGGGCGACGGACTCCCGCGGCCCGCCCAGGACCGTACGGACCTCCGTGAAGCGGCCGTCCTCGGTGACCCGGGCGGTCTTCAGCTCGCTGCCGTCCCAGGGCATCCGCGGGTGGTCCCAGGCGATCCAGGCCGCCCGCCGGCCGTCCGGGGACAGCCGCGGTCCGGTGACGAAGCGGTGGGTGTCGTCCGTGAGCTCGCGGACCGCGGAGCGGTCCCCGGCCGCCGAACCGTCCAGCGGCACCGCGGCGATCACCCTGCGCACGTCGGTGGGGCCCTCGCCGGTGAACTCCTCCAGCACGCACCACACTTCACCGCGCACGGGCAGGAGCACGGGGTCCGCCCAGCGCAGCCCGCCGCCGACCGGGGACAGCGGGGTCAGCGGCCGGGGCTCCCCGCCGCCGGGCGCGTCGGGCTCGGCCGCGTACAGCCGCTGGTCGGCGAAGTGCGTGAACACCGCGAGCGGGCCGCCCTCGTCCCGGGGCACCGCCGCCCAGGGGCCGCCGCCGTACTCGATGACCCTGCTGCGTACGTTCCACGGCGCGGCCGGCAGCGACGACTCGGAGCCGTCGGCCCGCCGCCGCACCAGGGTGTGGCGGCCGCCCTCGGCCGGGCGTGGCTCCACCCACCACACCTCGTCGCCGACCACCCCCACGGCGTCCGGCCTGCCGCCGGAGTGCGCCGCGTGCCCTGCCTCGATCGGGGACTGCCAGGCTCCGTAGGGCGCCGTGGACACCATGTCCGTCACATCTCCTGTCCGTTGAAGTCGAATGTCAGAGGTTCATCAGGAAGTGGTCGAGCACCCGGACGCCGAAGTGCAGCCCGTCGACCGGTACGCGCTCGTCGACACCGTGGAAGAGCGACTGGTAGTCGAAGCCGGGCGGCAGCCGGACCGGGGCGAAGCCGTAGCCGACGATGCCCAGGGTGGCGAACTGCTTGGCGTCCGTACCGCCCGACATGCAGAAGGGCACCACGTGCCCGCCCGGGTCGAAGCGCTCGACGGCCGCCCGCATCAGCGCGAACAGCGGCGCGTCGACGGGGGCTTGCAGGGCGTCGAAGCGGTGGTAGTAATCCCAGCTCACCTGCGGCCCGGTGAGCCGGTCCACGGTCTCCGCGAACTCCTCCTCACCGCCCGGCACCGTCCGCCCGTCCACGTGCCCGACGGCCGTGCCGGGGATGACGTTGACCTTGTACCCCGCCTGCAGCATCGTCGGGTTGGCGCTGTTGCGGAGCGTCGGGGCGAGCAGCGCGGCGGCCGGGCCGAGCTTGCCGAGCAGGTCCTCCACGTCGAAGTCGGGGGCGTCCGGGTCGGCGTCGATGCCGTGCAGCGCGGCGATCTCCACCAGCGCCGCCCGTACGGTCGGGGTGAGCCGCAGCGGCCACTGGTGGTCGCCGATGCGGGCGACGGCGGCGGCGAGCGCGCTGACCGCGTTCTCCGTGTTCACCTTCGAGCCGTGGCCCGCCCGGCCCCGCGCGGTCAGCCCGATCCAGGCCGTGCCCCGCTCCCCCGCCGCCACCGGATAGAGCCTCAGCCGCGGCCCGGCGTGGAAGGTGTACGCGCCGGACTCCCCGATGCCCTCGGTGCAGCCCTCGAACAGCCCGGGGTGCTCGGCGGCGAGGAAGGCGGACCCGAAGACGCCGGTGTCCTCCTCGTCGGCGGTGAAGGCCAGCACGATGTCCCGGCGCGGCCGGACCCCGGCCCGCGCCCACGCCCGGACGGCCGCCAGGATCATCGCGTCCGTGTTCTTCATGTCGATCGCGCCGCGGCCCCACACCACGCCGTCGCGCACTTCACCCGAGAAGGGGTCGACGGACCACTCGGCGGGCTCGGCGGGCACCACGTCCAGGTGGCCGTGGACGAGCAGGGCGTCCGCGCCCGGGTCGGTGCCGGCGATCCGGGCGACGACGTTCGTGCGGCCCGGTGCCTTCTCCAGCAGCACGGGGTCGAGGCCCGCCTCGCCCAGCCGCTCGGCGACGTACTCGGCCGCCGGGCGCTCCTCGCAGTCGCCGCCGCCGCGGTTGGTGGTGTCGATGCGGATCAGCTCCGAGGTGAAGCGCACCGCCTCGTCCAGCGCGTGCCCGTCGACCCGCTCCGCCTGGGTGTCAGCCATATTCTTCCTCCACGGCGGCCGACACGACGGTCGTGACCGCTTTGAAGCAGCGAATGCCCTCGTACATGGTCGGCGTGGTGTAGGCGACCCGGCGCTCACCGCTCCGCTCGACGCCCGGCACGCACGTGGCGGCCCCGGCGAGGTGCTCGGCGTCGAACTCCAGCTCCATGGTGAGCGGCCCCCTGCGGACCGGCTCGTGGCGGACCGCGAGCGGCACCGCCTCCCGCGCCGCGGCCCGGATCTGCTCCGCCGTGCGTGCCGGGGTGCGGCACACCGCCGCGTAGCGCGACACATAGTCCTTGACGGCGACCGAACGGGCCGCGGGGGCATAGCCCTTGGCGTCCTCGCAGGTCCGGTCGTCACCCGTCACCAGCACCACGGGCACACCGTATTCCGCGACGACCAGAGAGTTGAGCAACCCCTCGCTGGCTCGCGTGCCGTCCACCCATACGCCGGTGAGCGAATTGGCCAGATAGGTGTGCGCGAGGACGCCCTCGGCGCCCGCGGCCGCGTGATAGCCGACGAAGGCGATGCCGTCCACGTCGCCGTGCTGCACGCCCTCGACCATGCTCAGCGTCTTGTGCTTGCCGGTGAGCATCTCGGCGCGCTCGTCCAGCTTCTCCAGCAGGAGGTTGCGCATGCTCCAGTGCGCCTCGTTGACGAGGACCTCGTCGGCGCCGCCGTCGAAGAACCCGGCGATCGCTGCGCTGACGTCGGAGGTGAACAGATGGCGGCAGCGCTCCCACTGCGAGGCGCCGGGCAGCACGTCGCCCGGCCAGGTGACGCCGGTGGCGCCTTCCATGTCCGCGGAGATCAGGATCTTCACCATGCGACAGTCTTATCGCAGGGGGTGGCGGTGCGCACGGGTATCGGCGGGGTTTCTCTCCCCGCCCCGCCGAAGGGCCCTCGCGCGGGCGCGAGCGGAAGCGGCCGCTCGTGGACGGTCGGGGCCGTCCCTCGCGGAGGCCAAGGGCCCTTTACGGAGCGGCTGTTCGGCGCTCCGGCGCGCAGCGCCCACCGACGAGTGAATCCCCGCGCGCGGGCCGGGTGCCGTGGGTAGCTGGTGGGCACCAGTCCGTCACCTTTCGAGGGGATTCCCGATGCGTATCCGCCGTGCCCTGGGCGCCGTTGCGCCCGTCCTGCTGCTCGTCGCCGCGCTCTGCCCGGACGCGAGCGCCGCGAACGGCGCGCTGACCGTGGAGTACGACCGGTGCTCACCGGGCACCGGCGCGGCGGGCACGGTCTGTCTGCACGAGACCGTGCGGCGGCGCACCGAGAACCCGCCGGCCGACAAGTGCGTCGAGCTGCTCTCCGGCGGGCACACCACGGTCCAGCAGATCACCAACGGGACGAACAGCCGCGCCGTCTACTACTCCGACAACCGCTGCACCCGGCGGCTGGGGTCGCTGGCACCGCGCGCCGCGGTCGGGAACGTCGCGGCGCGCAGCGTGAAGTTCACGCGCTGACCGGCCCGCGCGCCGCCTCCGGCACCGGCGTCCGCCCCCGGAGGCGGCGCAGCATCCGCGCGTCCTGGAAGCCGACCACGCGGGCCGCCGCCTCCACGGTCGAGCCCTGGGCGATGAGGTGCTCGGCGCGCTCGACGCGCAGATCCTGCTGGTACCGCAGCGGGGTCAGGCCGGTGGCGGCGGTGAAGCGGCGGGTCAGGGTGCGCTCGCTCAGGCCGCAGGCCGCCGACAGGTCCGCGAGGCCCAGCCGTTCGGCGAAGCGGGCGTCGATCAGGTCCTGCGCCTGGTGGACGGCGTCGATCAGGTGGTCGCGGTGCCGCAGCATCACGCTCGCCTGCCGCTCGTCGCCGTTGCGGCGGGCGAAGACGACCATGGAGCGCGCCACGCGGGCGGCCACGGCCGGGCCGTGCCGGGCGGCCACGAGGTGCAGCGCGAGGTCGATGCCGCTCGCGATGCCCGCGGAGGTGACGACGCGGCCGTCGAGTACGTAGAGCACGTCGCGGACGACCCGCGCCCGTGGGTGGCGCCGGGCGAGCTCGTCCTGGAGGTCGTGGTGGGTGGTGCAGCGGCGGCCGTCGAGCAGGCCCGCCCGGCCGAGGGCGTCCGCCCCGGCGCAGACGCTGGCGACGGTGCCGCCCGCGGCGTGGTGCGCGGCCAGCCGCTCCAGCGTCGCGGCCGACATGTCGCCGTTCTCGCGGAAGGCGAGGGAGCGCCAGCCCGGGACGACGACGAGATCGTCGGCGGTCAGCTCCGGCCAGTCGACGGCGGCCCGCAGCATCACGCCCTGGGCGGTGGGGACGTCCTCCTGCTCGGCCACGTATCCGATGGTGTAGCCGTGGCCGAGGTCGGCCGCCGTGGAGAAGACCTGGGCGGGCCCGGCGAGATCCAGCAGATGCAGCTGCGGGACGAGCAGGAAGACGACCCGTGTCACGATCCGGTCAGCTCCTCGACGGTGGCGATCCTGGCGAAGCGGCCCGCGAGCGCGTACTCGGTACGGGCGACGATCGCGTCCGTGGTCAGGGTACGGGGGTCGGCCAGGATCTCGTCCAGGCTGCGGCCCGCCGGGGCGTCCCAGTGCTCGATGGGGTGGGTCGCGGTCGCGTCGGTGACGAAGGTGACGCCGTAGCCGAGGTCGGAGGCGACGCGCGCGGTGGTCTCGCAGCACTGCTCGGTGCGGATGCCGCTGACGACCACGTCGCGGATGCCGCGTTCGGTGAGGATCTGCTGGAGGTTGGTCGTCGTGAAGGCGTTGTGCGAGGTCTTGGTGAGGACGGGCTCCCCCGCCAGCGGGGTCAGGCCGTCGATGAGGCGGGTGAAGCCGAGGGCGGGGTCGAAGACGTTGCCGGTGCCCGGCTCGTGGTGGAGCACCCAGACGACGAGGTCCCCCCTGTCCCGGGCGGCGGCGACCAGACGGTCGACCTGGCCGACGATCCCGGGGTTGGACACGGCCGCCCAGTTGGGCCGCTGGCGGAAGGACTCCTGGACGTCGATGACGACGAGTGCGCTGTTCATGACCTCATCCTCACCGCCGCGCGGCCCCTCGCCCAAGGCATGATCGGGGCCCGATGCGGAACGATCCGGTCAGGAGTCCCGGGAGGGGAAGGAGTAGTCGTCCCACAGGGCGCGCTCCCGCTCCAGCGGGGCGCTCTCGACGCGGGGTGTGAGATTCCAGATCCGCGTGGCACGGTCCGTGATCCGGTACGGGCGCCAGCCGGGGGTGCCGAGGCGGGCGAACGCCGTCCAGGCGTCCTCCATCGCGCGCGACAGGCGCGTCAGGGCGGGCCGCTGGGCGCGCACGGTCTCCGTGCCGCGCGGCACCCATCCGAGGTCGAGGTTGCCGAAGACGAAGGGCATCTCCAACTGGTGCATGGCGCCGAGGTTCTGGGCGTCGGGCACCCCCTCCGCGTACGGGACGTGCCAGTCGAATTGGTACACGTACGAGGGGCGCCAGCGCGACTGCGCCTGGGCGAGGCGGAGCATGGGCATCCGCTCGACCTGGTCGGTGAGCATGGCGTTCACCACCCGGCCCTCGCTCAGCCCGGGGCGGTCCGCGGCGTAGACGTCGTACATCTGCTGCTTGCGGGCCGCGAGCACGGGCGGGAAGGAAGGGTAGGCGCTGAGCGGGAGCTTCAGCAGGTCGGGGGTGAACAGCGCCCAGAAATCGGTCTCGTTGGTGTTGGTGCCGGTCATGACGTCGACGTTGCGGGCGCTGCCCGCCGTGATCCGGTCGACGACCGGGCCGGGGACGAGCGAACCGTCGATGTACGGCCCGAAGAACACGGCGCCGGAGAGCCCCGGAAGACCGGTGCGGGCCTTCTTCTGGAGCTCCAGGATCTGCTGCGTGGAGAGGGCGTTGAGGTCGCCGACGCCACGGATGCCGCCGAGCTGGAAGACGCGGGCGGCGGCCGTCTGCGCCGAGTGCGCGGTGTGCACGGCGTTCCCGGGGCCGCTCTCCACGATGGCCCGGTGGAAGAGCCGCTCCGGGCGGTCCCCCGCGAGCAGCGCGTCGATGGACACGGCGCCCGCCGACTGGCCGAAGACGGTGACGTTGCCCGGGTCGCCGCCGAAGTCGCGGACGTGGTCGTGCACCCAGGAGAGCGCGGCGACCTCGTCCCGGAGGCCGTTGTTGCCCGATCCGGCGTACGAGCGGTCCAGGCCGCCGAGTTCCGTCCAGCCGAGGATGCCCAGGCGGTAGTCGGCCGAGACGACGACCGCGTCGCCGCGCGCGGCCAGCGCGGCGCCGTCGTCCAGGGCGTCGCTCGCGGATTCGTAGATGTCCTCCCCGCCGTGCAGGAAGACCATGACGGGCTTGCGGGCACCGGGGGCGCGGGAGGACCACACGTTGACGTGCAGGCAGTCCTCGACGCCGCTGCCGTCGCCGTCGGAGAGGTCCTGGGGGCACGGCGGTTTCGCCTTGTCGGCCGGGAGGGTGTCCTTCCAGGCGGCGGGCGGCTCGGGCGGCCGGAACCGCCGGGCGCCGGTGGGCGGCGCGGCGTACGGCACGCCGAGATAGGCGCACACACCGCTCTCCGGCGCGCCCTGCACCGCGCCCAGCGAGGTCCGCGCCCGGCAGCCGGCCGCCTCCGCGCCCTCGGCGCCCGCGGGCGCGCGCATCGCGCCGGTGAGCACCAGGGCCGTGACGGCCGCGGCCACGGCGCGGCGGCGGCCACGCCGCGAACTGCTCCTCGGGAACACCAGCTCTTCTCCCTCTACCGTTTTGCGATCTCATTGCGGACCCGTTGCCGGACTTCCGTCCCGCCTCGTCCAGAATCGGTTGACGCACCGCCCCGGGCCATCACCTGTCCGGGGGAACCCGGGGCACAGATGACCTCGGAGGCGCGCACGGAGCCGACGCGCCCTCACCCCTAAGGAGTCGAACATGGACAACGCCCCGGTGGCGCCCCGCCGTACGCTGTTGCGGATGATCACGCTCGGCGGGCTGGTGACCGCGACCGGAGCCGTGACGTCCGCCTGCGGCAAGGGCGAGGGCAAGGCTTCGGCGGCGACGTCCGACTCCCCCGCCGGTGCCGGCGGCTCCGGTTCGGGGGCCGACATGATCATGATCATCCGGCACGGCGAGAAGCCGAAGGAGAACGGCAAGAAGCCGCCCTTCGGCATCACCGAGGACGGCGAACGCAGCGACTACTCCCTGCTCGTGCGCGGCTGGCAGCGGGCGGGCGCGCTGGTGACGTTGTTCGCCCCCGAGGGCGGAACCCCGCGCAAGGGGCTGCGGCGCCCGGCCGCCGTCTACGCCGCGGGCCCGCACCCCGGGGCGAAGGGGCTGCGCCCGAGCGAGACGGTGGCGCCGGTGTCCGCGAAGCTGGGGGTACGGACGAACCTCACCTACCGCACCGGTGACGAGGCCGCGCTGGCGAAGGAGCTTGCCGGGCGGCACGGTTGCACGCTGGTGTCGTGGGAGCACCACGCGATCACGGACATCGTCAAGGGGCTGGGCGGGGAGGTGCGCCCCTCCCCGCCGTCGGCCTGGCCGGATTCACGCTTCGATCTGGTGTGGGTGCTGGTGCGGTCGGGTGGTGGGTGGACGTTCACGCAGGTGCCGCAGCTGCTGCTGGACGGCGACAGCCCGGATCCGGCGTAGCGGCCGCCGGATCAGTCCGCGCGGCCCGTCACGAACCACCGCGCCGGCAGCACGATCCGCTCACCGTCCGGCCGGAACTCCGTCATCGCGAGCGTGATGGCGCCCTCGGAGAGGATCGTGAGGCCCGCGTTCCGGAGCAGTGACGGGACCTCGTCCTCGGCCACCTCCGCGGGGCGCAGGCCGTGCTTCATGACGAGGCTGCCCTTGGGTGACGGGCCGTCGGGCCGGAGGATCGCCTCCGCCAGCACGTCCTTCGCCGCCCCGGTGAGCTCGGCCACGAACGCGCGGCCCCGCGCACCGGTCAGCTCCGCGACCGCCTGCGCGACGGCCGGGCGGTCCTCGGGGCGGCTCTGGTGGATCACGGCCCGCATATAGACGTTGGCGTCGCCGATCCGCGCGTGGAGCGCGCGCACCGCCTCGGTGTCCGTCAGGTCGAGCCGCTCGAACTCCGCCACGCCGCCGGTGTCGGCGCGGCGCGCGTGCTCGACGGCCGCCGCCGAGATGTCCACGCCGACGGCGCGCGGGAAGCGGGTGGCGAGATAGCGGGTCTGGGTGCCGTTGCCGCAGCCGAGGTCGACCACCGGCAGGGCGGGGTCCGCGTGCGGGGCGAACAGTTCCAGATGGGGGGCCGCCGTCAGCGAGGGGTCCGCGTCCCAGATCGCGTCGCCCGGGGTGCCGGAGGCCTCCCGCCAGAAGCCTTCCCACGCCTGGGCGTACTGCTGCGATGTGCTCATACACGCTCCCGGGTAGCCGGTATGACTGATCGTCATGATCTTGACTACCGTCGTCCGGCGCCCCGCGGCAAGATCTGCGCGGCTACCGTGCCCGTACCTTCACCGGGTGTTCGACCCGGGGCGCGCGGCGCTGACCAGCGACTGCTCGAACCACACCGTCTTGCCCCGGCCCGTGTGGCTCGCACCCCACTCGCGCGCGAGGCCGCTCACCACCCTGAGCCCGCGCCCGGATTCGTCGCCGGGGCCGGAGCCCATCAGCGCGGGAAGCGCGTGGTCCTCGTCGGTGACCTCGCACAGCAGGACGTCCGTGCGGACCAGGCGGAGTCCCAGCCGCCGTGACTCCGTGTGCCGTACGGCGTTGGTGACGATCTCGCTGACCAGGACCTCGGCGGTGGCGGCCGCCGAGCCGAGCCCCCACTCGGCCAGTTGGTCCCGTACGAGCCGGCGGGCCCGGCCGACCTCGGCCGGGGTGCGCTCCAGCTGCCACGCGGCCGTGTGCTCGGCAGGGATGCCGTTGAGCCGGGCCATCAGCAGGGCGACGTCGTCCTTGCGGCCGTCGCCGGTGTTGAGCGCGCGGATGATGGTGTCGCAGGCGTCGTCCATGGACGCCGCGGGGTGGGCGGCGGACTCGCACAGCGCGGCGAGCCCCGCGCCGATGTCCTGACCGCGGACCTCCACCAGCCCGTCCGTGCACAGCACCAGCCGGTCGCCGGGCGCGACGGGGACGGTCGCCGCCTCGAAGGCCACCCCGCCCACGCCTATGGGGGCGCCCGTGGGCAGGTCGAGCAGCGCGCTGCGGCCGTCCGCCGCCCGGACGAGCACGGGCGGGATGTGTCCGGCGTTGGCGATACGCAGCTCGGAGCGGATCGGGTCGTAGACGGCGTAGAGGCAGGTGGCGAGGTAGTGCTCGCCGAGCCGCTGGGCGAGGTCGTCGAGGTTGCGCAGCAGCTGCTCGGGCGGCAGGTCGAGGGCGGCCATCGTCTGCACGGCGGTGCGCAGTTGGCCCATCATGGCCGCGGAGTTCAGGCCGTGGCCCATCACGTCGCCGACGACGAGGGCGGTGCGCGAGCCGGGCAGCTTGATGCTGTCGAACCAGTCGCCGCCCACCCTGCCGAGGCGGGTGCCCGGCAGGTAGCGGGTGGCGGTGTCGCACCCGGCCATGCGCGGGGCGAGCTGCGGGAGCATGCTGTCCTGGAGGGTGTCGGCGACGTTCTCCTGGTAGGTGTACATGCGGGCGTTGTCGAGCACGAGCCCGGCGCGCGCGGCGAGTTCGGCGCCGGTCGTGCGGTCCATGTCGTCGAAGGGCGTGCGCCCGTCGCGGCGCATCAGGACCATGAAGCCGAGCACCACGTTGCGCGCCTTGAGGGGCACGACCAGCATCGACCTGCCGTTGATGAGCGGGCGCAGGTCACGCTTCTCGAACTGGCCGGAGATGCGGTTGGCCAGCTCCTCGCCGATGCGCGGGATGAGCACCGGCTCGCCGGTGACCATGCACTGGAAGAACGGGGTGTGCTCGGGGAAGGCGATGGCCTCGCCGACCGGCACGGTGTCGTCCCAGCGGCCCGGTTCGTCGTTGTGCTCGACCCAGACGCGGTGCCAGACGGTGGTGACGTCGGGCGGGCCGTCGGGGAAACCCTCGCCCGCGAGGACGGCGGCGCGCAGGTGCGTGCCCGCGAAGTCCGTGAAGCGGGGCACGGCGGCGCTGGTGACCTCGCGGATGGTGCGGGCCAGGTCGAGGGAGGTGCCGATGCCGCCGCTGACCTCGTTGAGGAACTCCAGCCGCTCCCGTACGGCCGCGTATTCGAGGTCCGGCGCGTCGGCGGGGTCCGCGAGGGCGTCGGGGGACGTCCGCTGCCGCGGCGGGGCGGTGGCGGTACGGGCGCGCCGCGCCGCGCGCTCCGTGTACTTCGGGGTGCCCCAGTCGGGGGTGACCGGGATCCGCTGCCGGTGGCTGATCTCCAGGACGGGGTAGCCCAGTTCGAGGACCTGGGAGACGATCCGGCCGCTGAGGGCGGGGCCCATGCTGGGCAGGATGTCGGGCAGCCGTCCGGCGAGGGCGTCGCCGTCGGGCAGCGCGGTGTGCGGGGCGAAGCCGGGGAAGAGCTGGTCCTGCGGGGCCTCTTCGAGGGGCCCGCACTGCGCGGCGTCGGCGGCGAGGACCAGCAGCCGCTCCTCGCCCGGCCCGGCGAGCGGATAGGCCCACCACAGCACGTCGACGGGCCCGCGACCGGGGGCGCCCGAGCGGGCCCGTCCGGCGCTGGGGTAGCCGGCGGCGCCGTCGGCGGAGGGGCGGCCGAGCCGGACGTCGAGACTGGTGCCGCGGTGGCCGTCGTCGCTGTCGTGGGACAGGGCGCCGCCGATGGGCATCAGGTCGGCGGCGGGGGCGCCGACGGCCTCGTCGCGCCCGTACCCGAAGAGTCTGCGGGCACCCGTGCTCCAGTGGGTCACCAGGCCGGCGGACCCCACGACGACCACCGCGAGCGGGATCCGTCCGGGGACGGGCGTGCCATGGTGCATGGGCGGATGCTCCTTATGGTTTGCGCCACCGTTACTACCGTAGGGGGCCGGGAAGGGCGTGCGGGCGGAAATCCCCGGAACCGGCGTCCGCAATCGCCTGGCGGGCCCGGGGCCGGCCGGCCCCGGGCCCGCCTCCGGCCGTCAGTCCGCGTGGCCCAGCTGGAGGTCGCGCTCCGTGCGGCCGCCGCCCGCGACCTGGAGGACCGTGGCCACCGGGGGGTATCCCGCGGCGATGACCGTGTATTCGCCCGCCGACAGGTCCACGAAGCGGAACGCCCCGTCCGCCCCCGTGGCCGCCGAGTCGACCACATTGCCCGCCGCGTCCAGCAGGGTCACGCGCGCGTCCTCGACGGCCCGGCCCCCGCCCGCCCTGACGACGCCGCGCAGCACCGCGCCGCCCGCCAGCTCGATGTCCTGGCGGGTCTCGCGGCAGGACTGCACGGTCACGGGCAGCGCCGCGGGCCGGAAGGCGGGGGCGCTGGAGGCGAGGGTGTACTCGCCGGCGACCAACTCCGAGATCACATAGCCGCCTTCGCGCCCGGTGCGGGTGGTGGAGACGACCTCGCCGTGCACATTGGTCAGGGTGACGAGCGCGTCGCGCACGGGGTTGCCGTCGGGGGTGAGCACGGTGCCCGCGAGGCGTCCGGCGCCGCCGAGGACCACGTCGAGCTCGATGGGCCGCTCGCCGATGGTGACGGTGACCGCCTGCGGCTGGTGCCCGCCCGCCGCGGCGATGAGGACGTACGAGCCCGTGCCGGGTGTGCTGAGCGCGTACCGCCCGTCCTCCCCGCTCGCGCCGCGCCCGATCTGCTGGCCGCGGACGTCGATGAGGGTGAGGGCGGCGCGCGGCACGGTGGTTCCGTCGGGGTGCTGGACGGTGCCGGTGACGGGGATGCCCGCGACGAAGGGCGCCGGGCCGTCCTGGGGTTCGGCGCGCGCGTGCGGGATGACGGGGGCTTCGGGGGCGTTGTGGGACACCAGGGGTTTCTCTTTCAGCAGGAAGGCGAGCAGAAAACCGAGGATGAGCACCGGTACGAGATAGAGGAAGATCCGCGGCATGGCGTCGGCGTAGGCCCGTACGTAGCCGTCGCGGACGGCGGCCGGCAGGGCGTGCACCAGCTGCGGGGTGATCGAGTCGGGCGAGGGCAGTCCGGCGCGGTGGGGCAGTTCGGCGTGCAGCCGGTCGGCGAGGCGGCGGGCGAAGAGCGTGCCGAAGACGGCGGCGCCGACCGAACCGCCGATCTGCCGGAAGTAGTTGTTGGCGCTGGTGGCGGTGCCGAGGTCGGCGGGGTGGACGGAGTTCTGCACGGCGAGGACGAGGACGGGCAGGGCGAGCCCGATGCCGACGCCGAGGATGCCCATCCAGAGGCTGTAGACGGTCCGCGGGGTGTGGGTATCGAGGTGGGAGAGGAAGTACATGCCGACGGCGGAGAAGGCGCCGCCGACGATGGGGAAGGGCTTGCAGCGGCCCGTGCGGCTGATGAGCTGGCCGGTGACGAGGGAGGCCAGCACGACCCCGCCCATCATGGGGAGCATCAGCAGCCCGGACTCCGTGGCGTCCGCCCCGTCGACCATCTGGAGGAACGTCGGCAGGTAGCTGGCGGCGCCGAAGAGGCCGACGCCCATGGCCGCGCCGACGAGACCGCAGACGTTGAAGACCCGGTCGTGGAAGAGGTGCGGCGGGATGATCGGGTCCGCCGCGACGTGCTCGACCACGACGAAGAGCAGGGCGGTGCCGAGCGCGCCCGCGGCGAGCCCGAGGATGACGCGCGACCGCCACTCGTACTCGGTGCCGCCCCAGGTGGTCAGCAGCACCAGGCAGGTCGAGAAGGCCATGAGCAGCAGCGCGCCGAGTACGTCGAAGCGCCCCCTGCGGAAGCGTGCCGGGAGCCTGAGGCCCAGCGCGACGACGAGGAAGGTGAGGAGGCCGAAGGGGATGTTGACGTAGAAGCACCAGCGCCAGGAGGCGTGGTCGGTGAAGTAGCCGCCGAGCAGGGGGCCGGCGACGGAGGCGAGCCCGAAGGCGGCGCCGATGACGCCCATGAAGCGGCCGCGCTCCCGCGGCGGGACGATGTCGGCGATGATCGCCTGGACGCCGATCAGCAGCCCGCCGCCGCCGACGCCCTGGAGGGCGCGGAAGGCGATGAGCTCGTTCATGGTGGCGGCGTGCCCGGCGAGCGCGGAGCCCGCGACGAAGACGACGATCGAGAAGAGGAAGACCCCCTTGCGCCCGCAGAGGTCGCCGAGCTTGCCGTAGACCGGGAGGACCGCCGTGGAGCTCAGCAGATAGGCGGTGACGGCCCAGGACATCCGGTCGAGGCCGTGCAGCTCCCCCACGATCTTGGGCAGGGCGGTGGCGACGATGGTCTGGTCGAGCGCGGCGAGGAGCAGCGCGAGCATCAGGCCGACGAAGACGACGCGGACGCGGGCCGGGCCGTGGCGGGGCACCGGGCGCTGGGACGGCCCGGGCCCGGGGAGGACGGGCGGTGGACCGTCGCCGTGCGCGAGGGCCGCGCCCTGGTCCCGCAGGGCCGGGGACGGTGGTCCCTCGCTCTGCACCAAGGTGGTCCCGAATGTGGTCCCGCCCACGTACGACTCCCCTCATCGCGCCTGCATCGCCGCCCTTTTCTCGCATTTGGCAATAACGGCTAGCAAGCGCGGTGATTGGACGGAGAGTGCACCCTGTGCGGCTTTCGCGCCGGTCGGAGGCATACGGGGCATGGTGGGAGGGTTGGGGAAACCACCCGAAACGGTGAAGCCCGGACCGCCTGCGGTCCGGGCTTCCACCGATCTGTTCTCGCGTTGTTCCAGGGCGGGTTCGCGGCCGGCCCGGTGGCCCGCCGCCGTGCGGCGGCGGCTTCGCGTCCTACTTCTCGACCTCGGCGGCCAGCTTGGTGAGCACGGCGTCATAGATGCGGCCGAGGCCCTTGGGGGCGAAGGTGCGCTCGAAGAAGCCGCCGATGCCGCCCGCGCCGTTCCATACGGTGGAGACGACGACCTTGGCCCTGCCCTCGCCCGCCGGGGTGACGGTCCAGGTGGTGACCATCGAGGAGTTGAGGTCCTTCTCGACCAGCTGCCCGGTGGTCGGCTCGGTGACGTCCAGCAGGCAGTCGCGGACGCGCTTGCTGGTGGCCTGGAGCTTCCAGTGCACCTGGGTGCCCTCGCCGTCGCCGCCCTTGCGCACCTCGTACTCGCTGAAGTGCTCGGGCAGCAGCTTGGCGCGGGTGCCGCTGTAGTCGGCGAGCGCGTCGAACACCTCCTCCGGGTCCGCCGCGATGATCCGCTCCGTGGTGGCCTCGACCTGGCCCATGGCTGTCCTCCCGGACGTCGTGCGTTGTCCCTGCGGGGCTCAGCCAACCACCAACGTGACGGGTGCCCAAATCCGGGGCGGCGCGGTGGCGGCCCGGATGCGGGCACGCTCCGCCCCGGCCCCCGGGCGGGCCCGGCGCGCCGTCACGCCAGGCGGGCGAGGGCCTCGTGGGCCGCCGCGCTGAGGCGGTCGTGGCCACGGGCCGCCACCAGGGCGTCCTCCGCGCGGCGGTCGCCCAGGACGCCGAGGCCCTCCACACAGGCGCGGGCGACGGGCCAGCAGTGGTCCCGGGCGGCGAGCAGCCGCTCCAGGGTGGCGAGCAGGGCGGGCACGGACTCCGGCGCGCGGAGCTCGGTGAGCAGCCGGACGGGGTGCAGGGCGTAGGCGGTGCGCAAGGGGTTGGTGGCGAGGGCGGCGGCCGCGCGGGCCGTCCGGGGGTCGCGCAGCCGGGCGAGGACGAACGCGGCGGTGGCGCACCGCACGGGCTCGCGGTAGTTGAGGAGGAGCACCAGGGTCTCGAAGGCCCGCCGGTCGCCCTCGGCGCCCAGCGCGAAGGCGGCTATCTCCCGGGCCCACAGCGGGCGTTCGGGGGCCACCAGGATGGCCGCGAGCTCGTCGCGGCGCCCGTCGCGGGAGGTGCGCACGAGCGCGAGCAGCCGCTCGTAGGCCGCGAACTCGGCGGGGGTGACCAGTTCGGCGCGTACCCGCTTCAGCAGGGCGCGAAATTCCTCTTCCATTGCCCGCTCTCCTCCCCGAGTGGCCTGAACCACATCGTAAGTCGCGCACCCTTCCCCTGGTGCTCTTGGTTACCCGTGAGTTAATCTCCCGGCAAGAGCAGCACCCCTGCTCGGGCGGCCTGGTGACGCAGCCGCCGCGCATGTGATGTCGGTTCGTCGGTTCGGCACGTTTCAGTACGGCCCGGCCCCGGGACAGGGCCGGCCGGTGAGCTCAACTCCCTTTCCGTGGGCGCTCCTTACCCGTACCCGGAAATCCCACGGCCGTCGCGGGCCGACACGGTCCGCGCACCCGACCGGCACCCAACCGACGTATCCCCCGCGCATGGGGAACACTTTCTGGAGTCTCGCGATGGACCGTACGTCCACCCCTGAGCCTGTCCCCTCCCAGCCGGGTCCAGCCGCCCCGGCCCTTCGCACCGTCGCCGTCGTCGGCCTCGGCACCATGGGCACCGGCATCGCCGAAGTGCTGGCCCAGGCCGGCCGCGAGGTCATCGGCATCGACGTCTCCGAGGCCGCGGCGGCGCACGCGCTCCGCGCCCTGGAGGCCGCGACCGCCCGCGCGGTGCGGCGCGAGCGGATCACCGAGGAGGAGCGGCGGGCCGCGCTGGCCCGCTTCCGCACCTCCCACGAGCTCGAAGCCGCCGCGGACGCCGATCTGGTGATCGAGGTGGTGCCG
This sequence comes from Streptomyces blastmyceticus, assembly GCF_039521185.1. Lineage (NCBI taxonomy): Bacteria > Bacillati > Actinomycetota > Actinomycetes > Kitasatosporales > Streptomycetaceae > Streptomyces > Streptomyces blastmyceticus. Next base: position 822,637 of record NZ_BAAABW010000026.1, read on the forward strand.
GAGAACTACGCGCTCAAGCACGAGGTCTTCACCGCCCTCGACGCGATCGTGCGGCCCGCCGCCATCCTGGCGACGGGCACCAACGCCCTGTCCGTGACCCGGCTGGCCGCCGACTCGGCGCGCCCCGAGCGGGTACTCGGCCTGCACTTCTTCAACCCGGCCCCGGCGATGAGGCTGGTCGAGGTCGTCTCCTCGGTGCTCACCGCGCCCGCCGCCGTCACGGCCGTCACCGAGCTCGCCCGCGAGCTGGGCAAGGAGCCGGTCGCGGTCGGCGACCGGCCCGGATTCGTGGCCGACGGGCTGCTGTTCGGCTATCTCAACCAGGCGGCCGCGATGTACGAGTCGCGCTACGCCACCCGCGAGGACATCGACGCGGCGATGCGGCTGGGCTGCGGCCTGCCCATGGGCCCGCTGGCCCTGCTCGACCTGATCGGCATCGACACCGCCCGTACGGTCCTTGAGGCGATGTACACCGCCTCCCGCGACCGGCTGCACGCACCCGCGCCGATCCTCGGCCAGCTCGCCGAGGCGGGGCTGACCGGCCGCAAGTCCGGCCGCGGGTTCTACGCGTACGAGGCGCCGGACTCGGCGGTCGTCGTGCCGGACGAGCGGGCGCCGGAGGCCGGCGCGAACGGCGGCGCGGCGCGCGAGGTGCGCGCCGTGGGCGTCGCGGGCTCGGGGACGATGGCGAGCGGCATCGCGGAGGTCTTCGCGAAGGCGGGCTACGCGGTCGTCCTCGCGGCCCGGTCGGCGGAGAAGGCGGAGGCGGCGAAGATCAGGATCGCCGCGTCCCTGGCCCGCTCGGTGGAGAAGGGCAGGCTGACGGCGGCCGAGCGGGAGACCGCGCTGGCCGCGATCACCCCGGCGGGCTCGCTCGACGCCTTCGCGGAGGTGGATCTGGCCGTCGAGGCGGTGGCCGAGGACCTGGCCGTCAAGCAGCAGCTCTTCGCCGCGCTGGACAAGGTCTGCAAGCCGGGCGCGGTGCTGGCCACCACCACCTCGTCGCTGCCGGTGGTCGCCTGCGCCCGCGCCACCTCGCGCCCGCAGGACGTGATCGGGATGCACTTCTTCAACCCGGCGCCCGCGATGAAGCTGGTCGAGGTGGTGCGCACGGTCCTCACCGGTGACGACGCGCACGCCACGGTCCGGGCGGTGTGCGCCCGCGTCCGCAAGCACCCGGTGGACTGCGGGGACCGGGCGGGCTTCATCGTCAACGCCCTGCTCTTCCCGTACCTCAACAACGCGATCAAGATGGTGCAGGAGCACTACGCGACGCTCGACGACATCGACGCCGCGATGAAGCTGGGCGGCGGCTATCCGATGGGGCCCTTCGAGCTCCTGGACGTGGTCGGCCTCGATGTGTCGCTGGCCATCGAGAAGGTCCTGCACCGCGAGTTCCGCGATCCGGGGCTCGCGCCGGCACCGCTGCTGGAGCACCTCGTCGCGGCGGGGTGCCTGGGCCGCAAGACGGGGCGCGGCTTCCGTGAGTACGCCCGGCGCTGACCGCTGCGTGCTCGCCGACGGCGTGGGGTGGGGCGGGCTGCTCGAACCTGCGGGAAGTCCGCCCCGGCACGCCCACACGGACGCGTGTTACGTTCCCCACATGCCCCAGCCCGCCAAGGCCGCCCGCACCCCGCGCCCGTCCGTCGAAGCATCCCGAGAGCCGCACGGCACCACCGAGAGCGCCGGCAGCCGCCGCGCCGCCGCCCAACGGCTCACCATGCGCCGCAAACTGGCCGCCGCCGCGATGGAGTTGTTCGCGACCAAGGGCTACGAGGCGACGACCGTCGACGAGATCGCGGCCACGGCCGGCGTGGCCCGGCGGACCTTCTTCCGCCACTTCCGCTCCAAGGAAGAGGCGATCTTCCCCGACCACGACGACACCCTCGTCCGCGCGGAGGGCGTGCTCGACGCCGCCCCGCCGCACGAGAACCCGCTCGACACCGTCTGCCGGGGGATCAAGGAGGTCATGCGGATGTACGCGGCCTCCCCCGCGGTCTCCGTCGAGCGCTACCGCCTGACCCGTGAGGTGCCCGCGCTGCGGGAGCGCGAGATCGCCTCGGTGGCGCGCTACGAGCGGCTGTTCACCCGCTATCTCCTGGGTCATTTCGACGAGGGCGCCCATCACGTGGGCGACGACGACCCGTTGCTCGCCGAGGTCGCCGCGTCGGCGGTGGTCACGGCGCACAACCACGTGCTGCGGCGCTGGCTGCGCGGCGGCGGCGAGGGCGATGTCGAGACCCAGCTCGACCACGCGTTCGCCATCGTGCGGGAGACCTTCGGCACCGGCATCGGAGCCGGCCGCTCCGACCGGAGCACGCCCGCCGCCACGGCGCGGACCGAGGGCGAGGTGCTGGTGACGGTGGCCCGTACGGACGCGCCGCTGGGCGAGGTCATGCGCGCCATCGAGAAGGCGCTCAAGAAGAGCTGAATAAAAAACCCACACAGCGGATCCTGAAATAGCCGACCACATCGGGACATTCACGGCGGCCACCCTGAACAGGGTGGCCGCCTTTCCTTGCTCATACGTGCCGTCCGGATGACATCTGAGAGAAATTGTTGGCACTCGGTGTCTTGTCCCATGGCACGCGGTGCCACTACCTTGTGGGTGTCCGGGCGGCCGGCGCGCAGACTCAACCGTCGTGCGCCGGCTGTCCCCACAACTAACCCTGTGCGCCCGGACGCCTGCGTCACAGGCCCCCGCGCCACCCGCGCCGCCCCAGCACCACCCGCCGGACCGACGGCACCGCCTCTGCACCACCCCCGACGTTCCCTCGAGCCCGTTCCACGACGCGCTTCGCCGGAGGCACTACAGATGAACCAGATATTGGACGCGATACTCGCGCCGGACAGCTCGGCCGAGGACTTCGCCGCACTGCCCCTCCCCGAGTCCTACCGCGCGGTGACCGTGCACAAGGACGAGGCCGAGATGTTCGCCGGCCTCAGCAGCCGGGAGAAGGACCCCCGCAAGTCGTTGCACGTCGAGGACGTCGCGGTGCCCGAACTGGGGCCCGGCGAGGCCCTGGTGGCCGTGATGGCCAGCTCGGTGAACTACAACTCGGTGTGGACCTCGATCTTCGAGCCGGTGTCGACGTTCGCGTTCCTCGAGCGGTACGGGAAGCTCTCGCCGCTGGCCAAGCGGCACGACCTGCCGTACCACGTGATCGGCTCCGACCTCGCGGGTGTGGTGCTGCGCACCGGGCCGGGGGTCAACGCCTGGAAGCCGGGCGACGAGGTCGTCGCGCACTGTCTGTCGGTGGAGCTGGAGTCCGCCGACGGGCACAACGACACGATGCTCGACCCCGAGCAGCGGATCTGGGGCTTCGAGACCAACTTCGGCGGGCTTGCGGAGATCGCGCTGGTGAAGTCCAACCAGCTGATGCCCAAGGCGAAGCACCTGACGTGGGAGGAGGCGGCGGCGCCGGGGCTGGTGAACTCCACCGCCTACCGGCAGCTGGTCTCCCGCAACGGCGCGGGGATGAAGCAGGGCGACAACGTCCTGATCTGGGGCGCCAGCGGCGGGCTCGGCTCCTACGCCACCCAGTTCGCCCTCGCCGGCGGGGCCACCCCGATCTGTGTGGTCTCCAGCGAGGAGAAGGCGGAGATCTGCCGGCGGATGGGCGCGCAGGCGGTCATCAACCGCAGCGCGGAGGACTACCGGTTCTGGAAGGACGAGCACACCCAGGACCCGCGCGAGTGGAAGCGGCTGGGCAAGCGCATCCGCGAGCTGACCGGCGGCGAGGACGTCGACATCGTCTTCGAGCACCCGGGCCGCGAGACCTTCGGCGCCAGCGTCTACGTCACCCGCAAGGGCGGCACGATCGTCACCTGCGCCTCGACCTCCGGCTACCGCCACGAGTACGACAACCGGTACCTGTGGATGTCGCTGAAGTCCATCGTGGGCTCGCACTTCGCGAACTACCGCGAGGCGTGGGAGGCCAACCGCCTCGTCGCCAAGGGGAAGATCCACCCCACCCTGTCGAAGACCTACACCCTCGCCGAGACCGGGCAGGCGGCGTACGACGTCCACCGCAACCTCCACCAGGGCAAGGTCGGCGTCCTGGCCCTCGCCCCCGAGGCGGGCATGGGCGTGCGCGACCACGAACTGCGCGAACAGCACATCGACGCGATCAACCGGTTCAGGAACGTGTAATGACCGAACGCCAGAAGGACCGTCCGTGGCTGATGCGGACGTACGCCGGGCACTCCACCGCCGAGGCGTCCAACGAGCTCTACCGGCGCAACCTCGCCAAGGGCCAGACCGGCCTGTCGGTCGCGTTCGACCTCCCGACGCAGACCGGCTACGACTCTGACCACATCCTCGCCCGCGGCGAGGTCGGCCGGGTCGGGGTCCCGGTGGCCCATCTCGGCGACATGCGGCGGCTGTTCAATGACATCCCGCTGGACCGGATGAACACCTCCATGACCATCAACGCCACCGCCATGTGGCTGCTGGCGATGTATCAGGTGGTCGCGGAGGAGCAGGGCGCCGACATCACGAGGCTGGCCGGGACGACGCAGAACGACATCGTCAAGGAGTACCTCTCGCGCGGGACGCACGTCTTCCCGCCGGGGCCCAGCCTGCGGCTGACCACGGACATGATCACGTACGCGGTCAACAACATCCCGAAGTGGAACCCGATCAACATCTGCAGCTACCACCTGCAGGAGGCGGGGGCCACTCCGGTCCAGGAGATCTCGTACGCGATGTCCACCGCGATCGCCGTGCTCGACGCGGTGTTCGCCTCCGGTCAGGTCCCCGAGGACCGCAAGGGCGAAGTCGTCGGCCGCATCTCGTTCTTCGTCAACGCCGGTGTCCGGTTCGTCGAAGAGATGTGCAAGATGCGGGCGTTCTCGCGCCTGTGGGAGAAGATCACCCGCGAGCGCTACGGCATCGAGGACCCCAAGCAGCGCCGCTTCCGCTACGGCGTCCAGGTCAACTCGCTGGGCCTGACCGAGGCGCAGCCGGAGAACAACGTCCAGCGCATCGTGCTGGAGATGCTGGCCGTCACCCTCTCCAAGGACGCCCGCGCCCGCGCCGTCCAGCTGCCCGCCTGGAACGAGGCCCTGGGCCTGCCCCGGCCCTGGGACCAGCAGTGGTCGCTGCGCATCCAGCAGGTCCTGGCCCACGAGAGCGACCTGCTGGAGTACGAGGACATCTTCGCCGGGTCGCACGTCATCGAGGCCAAGGTGGCGTCCCTGGTCACCGAGTGCCTCACCGAGATCGACCGGATCCAGGAGATGGGCGGCGCGATGGCGGCCGTCGAGTCCGGCTATCTCAAGTCCCAGCTGGTGTCCTCGCACGCCGAGCGGCGGGCCCGGATCGAGGCCGGCGAGGAGAAGATCGTCGGCGTCAACTGCTTCGAGTCCACCGAGCCCAACCCGCTGACGGCCGACCTCGACACCGCGATCATGACGGTCGACCCGGCCAACGAGGCCCGCGTGGTGGCGGCCCTGCACTCCTGGCGCGACAACCGCGACGAGACCCGCGCCCAGGAGTCCCTGTCGGTGCTGAAGAAGACGGCCGCGGGCACGGACAACCTGATGCCGGCCACGCTGGAGTGCGTGCGCGCGGGCGTGACGACCGGCGAGTGGGCCTGGGCGCTGCGCGACGTGTTCGGCGAGTACCGCGCCCCCACGGGCGTGAGCAGCGCCCCGGTGGCGGTCACCGCGGAGGCGGGCACCCCGCTCGCGGCGGTGCGCGCGAAGGTCGCCAGGACCGCCGAGGACCTGCGCAGCGGCAGGCTGCGCCTGCTGGTCGGCAAGCCGGGCCTGGACGGCCACTCCAACGGTGCCGAGCAGATCGCCGTACGGGCCCGTGACGCGGGCTTCGAGGTGGTCTACCAGGGCATCCGGCTGACCCCTGAGCAGATCGTCTCGGCGGCCGTCGCCGAGGACGTGCACTGCGTGGGGCTGTCGATCCTCTCCGGGTCGCACGCCGAGCTGGTGCCCGACGTGCTGACCCGGCTGCGGAGCACGGGGGCGGACGACGTCCCCGTGATCGTCGGTGGCATCATCCCGTCCGCGGACGCCGTCGCCCTGCGGGCGGCGGGTGTGGCGGCCGTCTTCACCCCCAAGGACTTCGGTATCACGGAGATCATCGGTCGTATCGTCGACGAGATCCGGAAAGCGAACCACCTCGACCCTCTGGAGGTCCCCGCATGACAACCCCCGTCAACCGTCTGCGGCCGCGCCGCTCCTGCCTCGCCGTCCCCGGCAGCAACCCCCGCTTCCTGGAGAAGGCCCAGGGCCTCCCGGCCGACCAGGTCTTCCTCGACCTGGAGGACGCGTGCGCGCCGCTCGCCAAGGAGGGCGCCCGGCACACCGTCGTCGACGCGCTCAACAACGGCGACTGGACGGGCAAGACCAGGGTCGTACGGGTCAACGACTGGACGACGCACTGGACGTACCGGGACGTCATCACGGTCGTGGAGGGCGCCGGCCCCAACCTCGACTGCATCATGCTGCCGAAGGTGCAGGACGCCGAGCAGATCGTGGCGCTGGACCTGCTGCTGACGCAGATCGAGAAGACGATGGGCTTCGAGGTCGGGCGCATCGGCATCGAGGCGCAGATCGAGAACGCCAAGGGTCTGGTCAACGTGGACGCGATCGCCGCCGCGTCGCCGCGCGTGGAGACGATCATCTTCGGCCCGGCGGACTTCATGGCCTCGATCAACATGAAGTCGCTCGTCGTCGGCCACCAGCCGCCCGGTTACGGCGCGGACGCCTACCACTACATCCTGATGCGCATCCTGATGGCGGCCCGCGCCAACGACCTCCAGGCCATCGACGGCCCCTACCTCCAGATCCGCAACTCCGACGGCTACCGCGAGGTGGCGGGGCGGGCGGCGGCGCTGGGCTTCGACGGCAAGTGGGTGCTGCACCCGGACCAGGTCGGGCTCGCCAACGAGATCTTCTCGCCCTCGCAGGAGGACTACGACCACGCCGAGCTGATCCTGGACGCGTACGACTACTGCACCTCCGAGGCGGGCGGCAAGAAGGGCTCGGCGATGCTCGGCGACGAGATGATCGACGAGGCCAGCCGGAAGATGGCGCTGGTCATCTCGGGCAAGGGCCGTGCGGCGGGCATGACCCGTACCTCCAAGTTCGAGATCCCGGAGGCCTGAGCACGATGCAGTTCGGCCGCACTTTTGAAGAGTTCACCGTCGGCGATGTCTACAAGCACTGGCCCGGGAAGACCGTCACCGAATACGACGACCACCTCTTCTGCCTGCTCACCATGAATCACCACCCGCTGCACATGGACAGCAACTACGCGGGGAAGACGACCGATTTCGGCAAGAACGTCGTGGTCGGCAATTACATCTACTCATTGCTGCTGGGCATGTCCGTGCCGGATGTCTCGGGCAAGGCGATCGCCAATCTGGAGGTCGAGTCGCTCAAGCACATCGCGCCGACCTTCCACGGCGACACGATCTACGGCGAGACGACCGTGCTCGACAAGACGCCGTCGAGGTCGAAGAGCGACCGCGGGATCGTGTACGTCGAGACCAGGGGCTACAAGCAGGACGGCACCGTCGTCTGCGTCTTCCGGCGCAAGGTGATGGTCCCGACCGCCACATACATCGAGGAGCGCGGCGGAGAGCAGCCCGGCCGCCCCGAGCCGATCACCCGGGAGAAGTGAGATGGGACGCCTGGCGCAGACCGACGGGCTGACGGACATCCAGCGGGAAATCCTCTCCACCGTCCGTGAATTCGTCGACAAAGAGATCCTCCCGGTCGCGACGGAGCTGGAGCACCGCGACGAGTACCCGACGCGCATAGTCGAGGGCCTCAAGGAACTCGGGCTGTTCGGCCTGATGATCCCGGAGGAGTACGGCGGGCTCGGTGAGTCGCTTCTCACATACGCGCTGTGCGTCGAGGAGATCGCCCGCGGCTGGATGAGCGTGTCGGGCATCGTCAATACGCATTTCATCGTCGCCTACATGCTGAAGCAGCACGGCACGCAGGAGCAGAAGGACCACTTCCTGCCGCGGATGGCGACCGGCGAGGTCCGGGGCGCGTTCTCGATGTCCGAGCCGGGGCTCGGCTCCGATGTGTCGGCCATCACGTCCAAGGGCGTCCGGGACGGCGAGGACTACGTCCTCAACGGCCAGAAGATGTGGCTGACCAACGGCGGCTCGTCCACGCTGGTCGCGGTGCTCTGCCGGACCGACGAGGGGCATCCCGAGGGCACCGCGCCGCACAAGTCGATGACCACCTTCCTCATCGAGAAGGAGCCCGGCTTCGGGCAGGTCAAGCCGGGACTGACCATCCCCGGCAAGATCGACAAAATGGGCTACAAGGGCGTCGACACCACCGAATTGATCATGGATGGGCTGCGCGTCCCGGGCAACCGGGTGCTCGGCGGCGTCACCGGCCGGGGTTTTTACCAAATGATGGACGGCGTGGAGGTCGGCCGGGTCAATGTCGCCGCGCGTGGTTGCGGCGTCGCTCAGCGCGCCTTCGAACTGGGCGTCTCCTACGCGCAGCAGCGGCACACCTTCGGAAAACCCATCGCTCAACATCAGGCCATTCAATTCAAACTGGCCGAAATGGGGACAAAGGTCGAAGCGGCACATGCGATGATGGTCAATGCGGCACGCAAGAAGGACTCGGGGCAGCGCAACGACCTCGAGGCCGGAATGGCCAAGTACCTGGCTTCCGAGTACTGCAAGGAAGTGGTCGAGGACGCGTTCCGCATCCATGGCGGCTACGGTTTCTCCAAGGAGTACGAGATCGAGCGCCTCTACCGGGAGGCCCCGATGCTGCTCATCGGAGAGGGTACGGCCGAGATCCAGAAAATGATCATTGGTCGTCGGCTACTCGAGGAGTACCGGCTCCAGGGATAATTGTCCCGATTGGGAGTGGTTTCACCGAGAAGAAGATCACACCGAGTCATCGGTGTCCGGCCATCGACTGGCCCTGGCGCTTAGCCAGTTGCCGCTCGCAACCGATAGCATCCCCGGAAAGCCGCCGTCCCCCAATCGTTACGCGGCACCCTCCGCTACGAAGGTCACCCATGCCCCACAGCTCTTCCTCTGCACCACGCGGCCGCGTCCGCCTTGCGCGCGGAGCATCGCCGTGGCTCCTCCCGACCGTCGCCACGGCGGCGGTCAGTCTCTCCCGCGCCCGGCGCTCCGGCCGCTGGGCGGCGCTGGCCGTGCCCACCACCGCGCTCGCGGCGGGCATGCTGTGGTTCTTCCGCGACCCCGATCGCGAGATCGCCCAGGGCCGGGTCATCTCCCCGGCCGACGGCGTGGTCCAGAGCATCATGCCCTGGAAGGACGGACGCACCCGCGTCGCGATCTTCATGAGCCCGCTGAACGTCCACGTCAACCGGGCGCCGCTGGCCGGCACGGTGACGTCGGTCGAGCACATCCCGGGCGGATTCGTTCCCGCTTTCAACAAGGAGAGCGAGAACAACGAGCGCGTCGTCTGGCACTTCGACACCGAGCTCGGTGACATCGAGATGGTGCAGATCGCAGGCGCCGTCGCCCGGCGTATCGTTCCTTATGTACCGCAGGACACAAAGGTGGAGCAGGGTGAGCGGATCGGTCTGATCCGCTTCGGCTCTCGCGTCGACGTCTATCTCCCGGAGGGGATCGAGGTCGCGGTCGAGGTCGGCCAGCCCACCACGGCAGGGGTGACACGCCTTGACCGTGATTGATCCGGACACACAGGCCGCCTGGGTGCCGGAAGCGGAGCCGGAGGACGAGGTCGACATGCCGCTGTCCACGCGGCTGTCGATAGCGGACACGCTGACCCTCGGCAATGCGATCTGCGGCTTCATGGCGGTGTACTTCACCACCACCGGCGTCCTCATGCCGCACCTCACGGGCAACGAGGACGGCGGCATGGCCCGCCACAGCGCGGCGACCGCCGTGATACTGATGCTGCTCGCGTCGGTCTTCGACCTCTTCGACGGGCTCGTCGCGCGGAAGCTGCGCAGCTCGGCGATGGGTGCGGAGCTGGACAACCTGTCCGACCTGATCAGCTTCGGCCTGGCGCCCGCGTATTTCGTGGTCGTCTGGGGCGTCGTCGCCCAGGACGCGCATCAGCGGGTGTCGGCGGTGGCGGCGATCGTGGTGCTGCTCGCCGTGGTGCTGCGGCTCGCGCGCTTCTCGTGCGTCCAGCTGCGGGACGGCATCTTCCAGGGGATGCCGAGTCCCTTCGGGGCGCTGACCGTCGTGTCGATCGTGCTGCTGGAGCTGCCGTTCGTCCCGACCCTGCTGGCGATCGTGGGCGTGGCGTGGCTGATGGTGAGCCGCGTCGAGTACCCGAAGCCGCGGGGCCGGCTCGCGGTGGCGATGCTGAGCTGGATCGTGCTGAGCATGGGCCTGCTGGCGGCCTGGGCGTTCGACGCGCCCGGCGGTGAGCTGCTCCTCCAGACCGGGTGCGCCCTCCAGGTCGTCCTGGGCGCGGTCATCCCGCTCTTCGCGACGGCGCGCCGCGTGAACACGTTCCGCGACAACCGGCGCGAGGCGCGTTCGGCAGCGCAGCTGCCGTAGCGCTTGCGCTTGCTCTTCGGGGCGGGTCGGGGTTTTTCTCCCCTGACCCGCCCCTTCCTCATTTCCGCCTACGGCGGGACCGTACGCGTCACCTCAGGAAGTCCGCCGCCACCCGCTCCGCGAGCCGCTCCAGCAGCGGCCCCGCCTCGGCCATGCACCGCTCGCGGTCCCGTTCCAGCGAAGCGAGCGCGTACGCCCGGGAGATCCCCACCCCCCGCAGCGCCGCCTCGTCCAGCGAGAGCACGCCGCAGACCGCGACCACGGGCACGCCCCGGCGGCGTGCGGCCGTCGCCACTCCCACCGGCGCCTTGCCGTGGAGCGTCTGGGCGTCGAGGGACCCCTCCCCCGTGATCACCAGGTCCGCCCGGTCCAGTGCCGCGGCGAAGCCCAGCACGTCGAGCATGACGTCGATGCCCGGCCGGAACACCGCGTCCAGGCCGACGAGCGCCCCGTACCCCATACCGCCCGCCGCACCGGCGCCCGGCGCCCGCGCGTACTCGGCGGCCCGCGGCCCGGCGGCCGCTTCCAGCACGCGGGCGTAGTGGTCGAGAGCGGCGTCCAGCGCGGTCACGTCGTCCGGTGAGGCGCCCTTCTGCGGGCCGTAGACCGCCGCAGCGCCCTTCGGCCCCGTCAGCGGGTTGTCGACGTCGCAGGCGAGCACGACCCGGGTCCGTGCGAGCCGGGGGTCCAGCCCGGTCAGGTCCGCCGCCGCGAGCCGCGCCAGCGCTGCTCCGCCGGGGGCGAGCGGCGCGCCGTGGGCGTCCGTGAAGCGCGCGCCCAGGGCGGTCAGCATGCCCGCGCCGCCGTCCGTCGTGGCGCTGCCGCCGACGCCGAGTACGACCGTGCGGGCGCCCGCGTCGAGCGCGGCCCGCAGCAGCTCGCCGGTGCCGTGCGTCCCGGCCGTGAGCGGGGCGTACGTCCCGCGCGGCAGGTGCCGCAGGCCGGAGGCCTCGGCCATCTCGACCACGGCGGTGTCGCCGCGCAGCGCGTACGCGGCCGTGACGGGCTCCCCCAGGGGCCCGGTCACCCGCTGCGTGCGGCGCTCGAAGCCCGCGGCGACGGCCGCGTCCACCGTGCCGTCGCCGCCGTCCGCGACGGGCAGCGCCGCTACGTCCACGCCGGGCACCGCGCCCCGCAGCCCGGCGGCCAGGTGTCCGGCGACCTCGACCGCCGTGAGCGAGCCCTTGAACTTGTCCGCGGCGATCAGCACCCGGCGGCCGGACGCACCGGAGCCCCCCGTCGCCGTCCCCGGTGCCGTCGCGTCTGTCATCCCGCCGTCCCCTCGCCGTCCGGGCCCGCGCCGCACACAGAGCGCGGGCCGCCGCGCCGCAGCGACCCTACCCGGGGGAATGCGCGTTGCCCATGCCTGTGGACGGCGTGCCAGGACGCCCAATTCCGTGCATCCCGGCCATAGTGGGGCGACATGAGCACCGACGCGTACGAGTCGCCCGACCCGGCTCCCCCTTCCTCGGCCGCCTCCGGTCCGCCGCTGGACGACTCCCCGGACCTGACCCTCGTCGCGACCGGCGTCGCCGCCGTCCTCGCGGTGGTGGCGTGGGCCGCGCTGGCCAAGCACTCCTTCGACCGGGTGTCGTCGGCCGCGCTGAACTGGGTGCTGTCCAACTTCGCCTGGCTGTTCGTCATCGCGGCCGATGTGTTCCTCGCCCTGTGCGTGGTGATCGCGTTCAGCCGCTTCGGGCGGATCCGGCTGGGCCGGGACGACGACCGGCCGGAGTTCGGCAACCTCGCGTGGATCGCCATGATGTTCAGCGCCGGCATGGGCATCGGATTGATGTTCTACGGCGTCGGGGAGCCGCTGCTGCACTTCGTGTCGCCGCCCCCCGGCAGCGGTGTCACCGCGAACTCGCCCGCCGCGGCCCGCACGGCGCTGGAGTACTCCTTCTTCCACTGGACCCTGCACCCCTGGGCTATCTACGGCATGGCCGGTCTCGCCCTCGCCTACGCGGGCTTCCGCAAGGGCCGTGGCAACCGCCTGAGTTCCGCCTTCGTCCCGTTGCTCGGCGAGAAGCGGGCGGCGGGCTGGCCGGGGCGGGCCATCGATCTGCTCGCGCTCTTCGCGACCGTGTTCGGCACCGCGACCAGCCTCGGGCTGGGCGCCCTCCAGGTGTCGAAGGGCCTCAACATCACCACCGGCGTCAAGGACACCACCACCCTCGAACTGATCATCATCGGCTCGCTGTCCGCGGCCTTCGTGCTGTCGGCCTTCTCCGGCCTGCACAACGGCGTCAAGTGGCTGAGCACCCTCAACATCGCGCTCGCCGCGTGCCTGATGCTCTTCGTGTTCGTCCTCGGCCCGACTGTCTTCGTCCTCAACACCATCCCGGCGGCCACCGGTGGCTATCTGCACGACCTGGTCAACCTCGCGACGCGCACCGGGGCGTTCACGGACTCGGCCTGGCTGGGGGCGTGGACGATCTTCTACTGGGCGTGGTGGCTGTCCTGGGCGCCCTTCGTGGGGACGTTCATCGCCCGGATCTCGCACGGCCGGACCATCCGGGAGTTCCTGATCGGGGTCCTGCTGGTGCCCAGCGGGGCGACGGTGGTGTGGTTCTGCGTGATGGGCGGGAGCGCGCTGCGCCTGGACATGACGGGCGCGGCGGACATGGCCGGGACGGTCAAGGAGGGCGCGGAGGCCTCGCTGTTCGCACTGCTGGACACCCTGCCGCTGGAGTCGCTCACCTCGTGGATCGCGATGGCCCTGGTGATGACGTACTTCATCACGAGCGCGGATTCCGCGTCCCTGGTGATGGGTTCGCTCTCCAGCCGGGGTTCGCTGCACCCGCGCACCTGGCTGGTGGTGACCTGGGGCGTGCTGATGGCCGCGGTCGCGGCGGTCCTGCTGGTGGCGGGCGGCCTGAAGTCGCTCCAGTCGGCGACAATCCTGGTCGCCCTGCCGTTCGTGCTGGTGATGCTGGCGCTGTGCTGGTCACTCGTACGGGAGTTGCGCGAGGACCCGGGCGCGGGCCCGGCCCGGCACCACGCGCTGCACGGGCTGCGCGAGGCGATGAGCACGATGATCGGCGAGGCGATCACGGAGGCGGGCCCGGTCCGCCACGCCCGGCTGCGCCGCGTCGCGGAGAGCGCCCGCGACCGCGAGGACGGCGGCAAGGGCGGCGGGTCCGGGGCCGGTTAGGCCACGCCCCGCGACTTCGCCCCCTGGCGCGCCAGCGCCTTCTTGTGACCGGCGTCGAGGACGGCGACCACGCCGAAGGTGACGGCCATGACCGCCACGGCGCCGATGTAGCACCAGGGGGAGGGAAGGTAGTCGACCGCGATCATCACCGACGGCTCCTTGCCGGTGAACAGGCGGAAGAAGAGGGCGGCCGCCCCTTCCCAGAACCCCGCTATGAACGTCAGGAGCATTCCCAGCCGGTACCAGGCCTCGTCCATGGCAGCCTCCGGATCGTGTCGCACTTTCAGATGGACTTACGTTACGACCGTATCAGTCACCTGAGCCGTAATCGCGCTACTTTCCAGGACAATGTCCATTTTCGTCACACTTTTTGACTGGCGTACGCTACAGGCATGCGTGACGAAAAGAAGTCCGCGGTCTGCCGGGTGTGCGGCGCGGCGCTGCCCGGGACGACCCGGGGGCGCCCGCCCGTGTACTGCTCGCGCGGCTGCCAGGCCAAGGCGTACCGGCAGCGGAAGAGGCCGCCGGTCCCGGCGGCGCCCGCGCCCGCCGCCGAACCGGGCACGCGGGCCCGCAGACGCCGGGAGATCGCCGGGGCCGTCTGGCGGATCGCCGCCGAGCGGGGGCTGCACGAGGCGAGCATGCGGGAGATCGCCGTCGAGGCGGGGGTGTCGCTGCGGGTCGTGCAGTACCACTTCGACAGCAAGCACGACCTGCTCGTCTCCGCGCTCCGGATGCTGCACGAGGAGAACGACCGCCGCGCCCGGGCCCGCGTCGAGGCGCTGCGGAGCCCGGACGACCCCCGTGCGCTGCTGCGGGCGGTCCTGGAGGAGTTCCTGCCGCTGGACGAGCAACGCCGCACGGCCCTGCGGGTGTTCGCCGCCTACTACGCGCGCAGCCTCACCGACCCGGAGCTCGCCGCGGTCTTCCTGCACGACGAGCAGCCCCTGGAGGAGCTCGTCGCTGCGGTCCTGCGCGGGGCGCGGGAGGCCGGCAGGGCCGCCCCGGACATCGACCCCTCCCGGGAGGCGGACCTCCTGGTCTCGGGCATCACGGGCCTGGGCATGGACGTCGTCCACACCCGCCGCACGCCGGCGTCGGTGAGCGAGGTGGTGGACTACCACCTGGAGCGGCTGCTCCCCGCATGAGCCCCGCGTGGGTGCCCGACGCCTAGACCGTCTTGACCGCTCCCCCGTCGATCCGCAGCTCCGCGCCCACGATGCTGCGGGCGTGGTCGGAGAGCAGGACGGCGACCAGGGACGCCACCTCCTCGGGTTCCGTCATGCGGTTCGTCGTCATGCCGATCATCTGCGGGACCTGCTCCAGGAAGGTCCGCAGGTCCGCCGCGCCCATCGCCTTGGCGAGGTGGTCGCCGAAGCCGTTCTCGGCCTCCCACAGAGGGGTGCGGACCGGGCCGGGAGAGACCGTGTTCACGCGCACTCAACTATCGGTCGCGGGGAATTCCGGGGCTACCAGTGGCGGCCTTCGGGGAGTTCGGACAGATGCGGAGCCGACAGGTGCAGCACCTCGTACCGCTCGGTGGCGTCCTCGGCCTCGGGGACGGCGTGCTCCCACAGGACGAAGCGCATCAGCTGCCAGTGCCGGGGGTCGACCGCCAGAGCGGCGGTGTGGACGCCGTCGCGCCGGGCCAGCGCGCGCAGTTCGTCGGTCTCGCGCCGGACGAGTTCGGTGAGGCCCATGGGGTCGACGTCGACGGGCATCGGGGTCAGGCGACGGGAGGCGGCCTTCGGCGCCGCGCCACGGGCCGGGCCCGCCTCGGTGGCGACGCCCGCCCAGTGCTGGACGACCGGCCGGCCGAAGTCGCGGATGATTCCCTGGAATCCGCCCCCGCCGACGAGGAAGGCGCTCATCGCGCCGGTGTCGTTCCAGAGGTAGAAGGGAGCGTACTGGTTGACGGGAGAGCCGTTCACTCCGCGCTCGCGGATGACGTACGCCTTCAGGCCGAGCCCGGCGCGGTCGTCGAGGGTGTGGCCGAAGTCGGCCACCCGCTTGCGGATGACGCGCATGTCGTAGTCGGCGGGCAGGGTGATCTCGTACTGCTGGGCGTGCATGCGGATTGCTGTCTTCCTGATGGTGGTCGGGTGTCTCACCGGGCGGTGGCGTGCCCGGCCAGCAGGCCGAGCACACCGGTGACGGCCTGCTGGAACGGCTCCGTCGACTGCGCCGCGCGGGCCAGGACGTAGCCGCCCTGGAGCACCGCGACCACGGTCGAGGCGGTGGCGACGGGGTCCAGGCCCGCGGCCAGTTCGCCGCGGTCGCGGCCCTCCGCGAGGACTTCGGCGATGCGGCCGCGCAGCCGGATAAAGGTGTCGTCGACCGGCGCGCGCAGCGCCTCGTCGGCCATCACCTCCGGGTCCTGGGTCAGCCGGCCGACCGGGCAGCCCTTGAGGACGTCGCGTTCGCGCTGCAGATACGCGCTGATCCGCTCCAGCGCCGTGCCCGGTGCGGAGAACTGCTCCTCCGCCCTGGCCCGCATCTCCTCCGCGGTGCGGCGGATCGCGGCGAGCGCCAGGTCGGGCTTGCCCGCGAAGTGGTGGTACATGCTCCCCTGCCCCGCGCCCGCCCGCTGCTGGATGGCCTTGGGGCTGGTGCCGACGTATCCGCGCTCCCACAGGAGTTCACGGGTGCTCTCGATCAGGCGTTCCGAGGTGCTCATGGGGCGAGTGTACATACTCGTAGGTACAGACTTTTGGGCACCGTGGGTCTGCCCGTCCGTCGACGGGCAGACCCACGGCGCCGTCGGTCAGGACGGCTGGCACACGCCGAAGACCTTGAGAGTGACCGCGGTGGGGCTGACGCTGTTCACGCCGACCAGATAGCGGTTCTCCTCGGCCACCGGATGTTCGGCGATCCTCTCCATGGCGCCCGACCAGTTGCCGACCTGGGCGTATCCGCCGCCGATGATCCGCGTGCCCGAGGGGCACACCGGGCTCTTCAGCACCTGCTCGCGGGCCATGGAGGCGACGGCGAACTCCTGCTGGACGATCTGCGGGCTCGCGGCGGTCCCGGGATCACCCTTGGGCCCGGCGGGACCCTGCGGCCCGGCGGGGCCCGTGGCTCCGACGTCTCCCTTGTTGCCCTTCGGGCCCGCGGGGCCGGTGGGGCCTGCCGGACCCGCCGCGCCGACCGGACCGACGGGGCCTTGGATGCCGGAGGGTCCGGCCGGGCCGGTGGGCCCCGCCGGGCCCGCGGGGCCCGTGGGACCGTTGGCGCCCGTAGCGCCCGTGTCACCTGTGTCCCCCGTCTCTCCTCGTTCCCCCTTGGGTCCGGGAGGGCCCCCGGGCCCCGCGGGGCCTGCGGATCCGGCAGGGCCGGCCGGACCCGCGGGCCCGGGCCTGCCGGTCGAGCCGGACGGCCCGGCGGGTCCGACGGGCCCTACCGGCCCTGCGGGCCCGGCGGGACCGGTGTCACCGGGCTCGCCCCGGTCGCCCCTGGGCCCGGCGGGACCTACGGGCCCTCCGGGATCACCCCGGTCGCCCTTGGGCCCGGCCGGGCCGACGGCACCCTCGTCACCCCTCGGCCCGGCGGGTCCGGCCGGACCCGTGGAACCGGCCGGGCCCGCGGGACCGATCGAGCCCGTGGGGCCTGCGGGACCGGCCGGGCCCGCCGGACCTACCCGGCCGGGGCCGCCCTGGGGACCCTGCGGCCCCACCGGCCCGGCAGGGCCGGCCGGACCACCCGCCCCTGCGGGGCCCACCCGGCCGGTGTCACCCTTCGGGCCGGGAGGACCCGCGGGCCCGGCGGCACCGTCCGCACCCGCCGGGCCCACCGCACCGGGGTCACCCTTGGGACCCACGACGCCGGGGGCTCCCTTGGGGCCGGCCGGGCCCGCACTGCCCTTGTCACCCTTGGGCCCGGCCGGACCCACCGGCCCCACATCCCCCGCCGGACCGGCGACTCCCGGGTCGCCCTGCGGCCCCGCGGGACCCACGTCCCCCGGGTCGCCCTTCGGGCCGGCGGGACCCGGTCCCGTCACGCCGGGTCTGCCCGGAGGCCCCACGGGCCCGGCCGGACCCACGCGCCCTGGATCCCCCTTGGGACCCTTGGGCCCGGCCGGGCCCGCCGACCCCTTGGGGCCCTTCGGACCCACAGGCCCGACGGGGCCGCGATCCCCCTTGGCACCCTTGTCGCCTTTCGGCCCCCTGGGCCCCTTGGGGCCCTGATCGCCGTGGTGATCGTGACGGTCGTGATGCCCCCCGCCGCCGCACATCGGCACCGAGCCGAACGCGTGGATGTAGCGCGCGCTCATCCAGCCACCCCCGGCGAGCCTGTACCAGTACTTGTCCCCCCGGACGTCCTCGCCGACGGCCCTGCAGTCGATGCGCACGCGTTCCCCGGGGCCGTAGTCGCCGACGACCGGCGTGGAGGTCGACGGCCCTTTGCGTACGTGCTGCCCCACCCCGGAGACCACCTCGCCGGGGACCTCGGCGTACCGGCTCCGCGCGACCGCGGACAACACCCCGCCCGCCGACGCGCAGAGCGCGAACATCACCCCCAATGTGACGGCGCCGCTCCCCGCCACAAAGGTGCCGACCCGCCTCCTCATTAGCGACATATCGCTCCCATCACCCTCAGAAACCTGGAGTCGCACAGGACCACAGCCGCGGGAACGCACCACTGAGACGGGCCCGCGCCTTGGCCCGGATGCGGGTAGCGCGCCACTCGCGGGAGGGAAGGGCGGGCATACAAAACGACCCCGGAAGGGTGATGCGCCCGAATGTCGACAAATCGTCAATAGCTGGGCGACTTTTCGCCGACACCGGAAACCGCGGCGCAAATGTCGACACATCCACAGGATGTCGCCCCCGAAAGGCGACTCACCCGCGTCACTCCCCCGTCGTCGGCTCCACGAAGATCAGCTCCGCCATCCGCCGGAAGAGCTCCGTGGGCTCGACGCCCTCCGACCCGCCGATCCCGCCGTTCAGATGGAGCGTCGCGAAGCCATGGGCCAGGGACCACGCCGCCAGAGCGGCCGTCCGCGCGTCGGGCCCGCGACCGGCTGCGGGCAGGGCGTCGACGCCTCCGCTCAGCAGTCGCCAGGCGCGGTCGCGGGCCGCCACGAGTTCGGGGTCGTCCGGGTGGTGGAGGTGCGGCCGGTGCATCACCTCGAAGTGCGCCGGGTGGTCCACGGCGAACCGCACATACCGGACCCCCAACTCCCGCAAGGCGTCCGGGGATTCACAGGGCACGTCCGCCAGGGCGTCGGCGAGCAGGCCGTACCCATCGGCGGCGATCGCGGTCAGCAGTCCGGCGCGGTCCTTGAAGTGGTGCGCGGGCGCGGCGTGGGAGACACCCGCCCGGCGGGCCAGGTCCCGGAGGCTGATCGCCGCCGGGCCGTCGGCCGCGATCACTTCGAGCGCGGCGGCCATGACGGCGCGGCGCAGATCGCCGTGGTGGTACGAGCGCGAACCGGTCATGGCGCCACCCTAGCCCACATCTTGTCGTTGACAAGTTCCCTTCGGACAAGGAATCTAGTCAGTGTCTAGATGGTGCGACGAACAAGGACGGGAAGCGTCATGACCGGAGAAATACCCCTCTCGCGGCGGATGTGGCAGCTGCTGGAGCCGCTGCACGCCACGCTGTACTACGCGCCGGAGGCGTTCGAGGAGGCCGCGGTGCTCGGCCACGCGGTCGACGAGCGCTGGCCCAGCTACTTCGCGTGGCGCGCGGCGCCGCTCGGCGCCGCGTCGTCGGCGCTCGTGACGGCCGTCTTCTACAGCTTCAGCCCGGACACGGTCGCCCGGTACGTCCCCGGCGCCTGGCGCGTCGCCGACCCGGAGCGGGTGCTCCGGGCCCGTACGCGCGCCGTGGACCGTACCCTGCGGGCCGTCCTCGGCGAGCGCGTCGGATCTCCCGAGCTCGCAGAAGCGGCCGCGCTCGCCAGGCGCGCGGCGGAGGCGGCGGACACCGCGGGCCGCCCGCTGGCCGCCGCCAACGCGGCGCTGCCGTGGGCGGACGAGCCGCACCTCACTCTCTGGCAGGCGGCCACCGTGCTGCGCGAGCACCGGGGCGACGGCCACCTCGCGGCGCTGCTGGCCCACGGGCTGGACGGCACCGAGGCCCTGATCTCGCACGCCGCCGTGGGTGCCGCGCCGGCCGAGGTGTTCGCGAGCCGCGGGTGGACCGGCGCGGAGTGGGAGGCGGCGCGGGAGCGGCTGGCCGCGCGAGGCTGGCTGGACGCCGACGGCGCCGCCACACCCCGCGGGATAGAGGGCCGGACGGCAGTGGAACGGCTCACCGACGAACTGGCCGCGGCCCCCTGGCGGGCGCTCGGCGAGGACGGTGCGACACGCCTGGCGGAGCTCGTCCTGCCCGCGGTCATGGACGTCGTCGGCACAGGAATGTTGCCGATGACCAGCACGCTGGGCATCGGCATGACGTACGACTTCTGACGCGTCGACAGATGAAGCCGCACGACACGCAGCACGGATAAAAGCCGTCGCCCGGGCAGGGCGCCGCTGCGTACGCTCGCGCCATGAGCAGCGGCGAGGTGACGTCCGGGCGGCGGCCCCTGGTGGTGGTCATGAGCGGGGCCGGGATCTCCACGGACTCCGGGATCCCCGACTACCGCGGGCCCAACGGGCTGTGGCGGCGCGATCCGGAGGCGGAGAAGCTCGTCACGTACGAGTACTACATGTCCGACCCCGAGATCCGCAGGCGTGCCTGGCGGATGCGGCGCGACGGCCCCGCGCTGCGGGCGCGGCCGAACGCGGCGCACGAGGCCGTGGTGCGGCTGGAGCGGTCCGGCACGCCGGTGCGTGTGATCACGCAGAACGTGGACGGGCTGCACCAGTTGGCGGGGATGCCCGACCGCAAGGTGCTCGAACTGCACGGTTCCGCGCGGTCGGCGCAGTGCACGCGCTGCAAGGCGCGGTCGAGCATGGCGGCCGCGCTGGAGCGGGTCGACGGGGGTGATCCGGATCCGGCGTGCGAGGTGTGCGGCGGCATCCTGAAGTCGGCGACGGTGATGTTCGGCGAGGGGCTGGACCCGGTGGTGCTGGGCGAGGCGGTGGCGCTGACCAAGGCGTGCGAGGTGTTCATCGCGGTGGGGACGAGCCTGAAGGTGCACCCGGCCGCCGCGCTCGCGGGCCTGGCCGCCGACCACGGCGCCCGGCTGATCATCGTCAACGCGGAGCCGACACCGTACGACGACCGGGCGGACGAGCTGGTGCGCGAGCCGATCGGGACCGCGCTGCCCGCGCTGCTGGACCGGCTCGCGGCGCCCTGAGCCTGCCGTCAAGGGAAGATTGACAAATGATCGGCGTCAAGGAAATCTTGACGCCATGATCACCGAGACGCGGTCGACCGCCGACCGCAGCACAGCCCTCCGGGCCGCCGCCTTCGGCATGTTCCCCATGGCGATCGCACTGATCGTCATGAGCACACAGCTGTCGGACGGCTCCGGCGTCACCTCGTACATCGTCCGGGGCTCCGCCGCCTTCATCGTCCTCTGCGCCATCGGCATGCTCACCGCATCGGCGCGGGGCGACCGGGACGCCGCTCGGCGCGAGCGCGACCGTGCGGCGCTGGACGCGCTGGAGCCCCTGCGTACGGCCGACGGCCGATGAGCGACGAGCAGTTGATCGGCCCGGAAGAGGCCGTGAGCATCCGTGAGGGGATCGCGGCCGCCGTGCTCGGCACGCCGGACGGACTGGCCGAATCGCTGGAGCACGACCCGGCGGGCTACCTCCGCCTGGTGGCCGCCACCCGCGTCGGCGCCGAGGAGACCAGCCGCCTGCTGCGAGAAGCGGTACAGGGCGCGCGGGCCGCGGGCCACAGCTGGGACACCATCGGCCGCATCCTGGGGGTGAGCCGGCAGGCCGCGCAGCAGCGGTTCGCCGCGAAGGGGGCGGCGGCCGCGAAGGGAGCCACGGCCGGGGGGCCGGGGGCGCCGGAGCGGCGGGTGCTGACTCCGCTGACCGCCTTCGACGAGATGGCCGCGCTCGCGGAAGCGGGCCTGGAGGGCTGGCACGTCGTCGACTACGGCCCGTACTTCCACGTGGTGGAGGCATCGGACCGGCCGTGGGAGCACCGCCGCGTGCCGTTCGCCGTGGGCAACCGGCGCCGCCGGATGGAGGCGGAGGGCTGGGTGTCGGTGGGGGCGGGCTCCTTCCCCTGGGCGTACTACAAGCGCCCGCTGACACCCGAGGTCTAGAACAGCCGGGGCTGTCCGTCGGCCGCGTCCGCACCGCGCTCCAGTGCCAGGAGCGCGCGCTTGCGGTCCAGGCCACCGCCGTAGCCCGTGAGTCCGCCCGTCGAGCCGACGACCCGGTGGCACGGGACGATGATCCCGATGGGGTTCTTGCCGTTCGCGAGGCCGACCGCGCGGGAGGCGCCCGGCGCGCCGATCCGCTCGGCGAGTTCGCCGTACGAGAGCGTCTCGCCGTACGGGATCTCCTGGAGCCCCGCCCAGACGCGCTGCTGGAACGGCGTGCCGTCCAGCCGCAGCGGGAGCTCGAAGCGGGTCGACTCGCCCGCGAAGTACGCCGTCAGCTGGCGCAGGGCCTCCGTGAACGGCCGCTCGTCCCGCTCGCCGAAGGTCTCCTCGGGCGGCCGGTGCCGCTGGTCGGCCATGTAGAGGCCGGACAGGGTGCCGTCGGTGGCGACGAGGGTCAGGGGACCCATGGGGCTGTCGGCGACGGTGTGTACGCGTTGCATGGTGCTCAGTCCTCGGGCATGTCGTTGATGGGGTGGTCGTGGGCCGCCCACAGGTGCTGGACGGCGTACGCCCGCCACGGCCGCCACGCGGCGGCGTGCCGGGTCAGCGCCCCGGGCGTCGCGGGGAGGCCGCAGGCCGCGGCGCCGCGGCGGACGCCTAGGTCCGTCGGCACGAAGGCGTCGGGGTCGCCGAGCGCCCGCATCCCGATGATCCCGGTGGTCCACGGGCCCATGCCGGGGAGCTCGGCGAGCCGTGCGTACGCCTGCGACCGGTCGCTGCCGACGCCGAGGGAGAGCTCGCCGGACGCGAGGGCCCGGACGAGTGTCACGACGGTGGTGCGGCGTCCCCCGGGCATGGCGAGCGCCGTGGGGTCGAGCCCGGACAGCGCCTCGGCCGAGGGGAACAGATGGGTCAGGCCGCCGCCCGTCGGGTCGTCGACGCGCTCGCCGTGCGCGGTGACGAGGCGGGCTGCGAGCGTACGGGCCGCGGCGGTCGACACCTGCTGGCCGAGCACGGCCCGCACGGCGAACTCCTCGGGGTCCACGGTGCGCGGCACCCGCCGCCCGGGGGCCTTGGCGACCAGGGGAGCCAACCGCTCGTCGGCGCCCAGCAGTTCGTCCACCGCCTCCGGGTCCGCGTCGAGGTCGAGGAGGCCGCGGCAGCGGCTGATGGCTCCGGCCAGGTCGCGCAGGTCGGAGAGGGCGAGGCGGCAGTCGATGTGGTCGGGGCGCGGACTGAGGGCGACGGTCCCGTGGCCGTACGGGAGGCGCAGGGTGCGGCGGTACGCGCCGTCGCGCCACTCCTCCACGCCCGGCACGGCGGTGGCCACGAGGTGGCCGAAGAGGTTGTCGGGGCACAGGGGCGCCCGGAAGGGCAGCCGGAGTGTCAGCACGCCGGGGGTGGTGGGATTCCGGCCGTGCGCCGCGCGGGTGCGGAGTTCACTGGGCGAGAGCGCGAAGACCTCGCGGACGGTCTCGTTGAAGGCGCGGATGGAGGAGAAACCGGCGGCGAACGCGGCGTCCGCCATGGACAGTTCGCTGGTCTCGATGAGGATGCGGGCGGTCTGGGCGCGCTGGGCGCGGGCCAGGGCGAGCGGCCCGGCGCCGAGCTCGGCGAGCAGTTGGCGCTCGATCTGGCGGGTGCTGTAGCCGAGGCGGGCGGCGAGGCCGGGGACGCCCTCGCGGTCGACCGTGCCGTCACCGATGAGCCGCATGGCCCGGGCGACGAGGTCGGCGCGCTCGTTCCACTGCGGCGAGCCGGGGCTGGCGTCGGGCCGGCAGCGCTTGCAGGCGCGGAACCCGGCCTGCTGGGCGGCGGCCGCGCTGGGGTAGAAGGTCATGTTCCGGTCCTTCGGCGGCACGGCCGGGCAGCTCGGACGGCAGTAGATGCGTGTGGTGAGCACGGCGGTGTAGAACCACCCGTCGAAGCGGGCGTCCTTGGAGCGGACGGCCCTGACACAGCGGTCGAAGTCGGTGTACATGCCTCCAGGATCGTCCGCGCGGGCCGCGTTGGCTCGCGGAAATCCGACATGGACGTGGAGGGACCGGGCCCCTGGCCGGGGCGGGGCACTCCGCGGCTCCCGTCAGGCGAGCAGCTTCAGAATGTTCTCCGTCGTGTCCGTCTCGGCCAGGCGCGGGAAGACCTTCTCGACGGCGACGCGGTGGATCTCCGGGTCGGGGTCGGTGACGGCGTCGGTCGCGATCGTCACGTGGTAGCCGTGCTCGTGGGCCGCGCGGGCGGTGGACTCGACGCCCGCTCCCGTCGCGATGCCCGCGAGGACGATCTGGGTGACGCCGCGGCGGCGCAGCTGGAGGTCGAGGTCGGTGCCGTGGAAGGCGCCCCAGGTGTGCTTGGTGACCACGATGTCGCTGTCCTGGCAGCCGAGTTCGGGGGCCAGATCGGCGAAGTCGGCCGGGAACCGGCCGCCGCGCAGGGGCGCGTCGGAGCGGCCGGGCGCGGCGCCCACGACCCGGACCAGGACGACCGGCAGGCCGCGCTCGCGGAAGGCGGCGGCCAACAGGGCGCCGCGGCCCAGGATATCGGCGGAGGGGTGGGCGGTGGGGAGGGCGAGGATGCCCTTCTGGAGGTCGATGAGGACGAGGGCGGTGTTGGGGTCGAGCGTGGTGGCGGGCATGGGGTCTCCTCAGGTGCGGGGGCGGGTGCGCAGGGCGCGGTCGCGGTGGTGCCGACGGGGTTGAGGGCCGGGCTCAGGCCCCCGGAGCCGGGCGCGCGGGGCGCGGCGGGCGCGCCGTACCCCCGCGCCGTCCGCCGTTGTCACGCGCCGCCCCGGTGGCGGGGGTCCGGGGCGCGCCTTCGAGGTTCACTCCTCGACCAGACGTTTGAGCAGCCGGGTGGCCTCGATCAGGGTGCGCTGTTCGTCGGGGCCGAGGCGGCGGTCGATGGCGGAGGCGAGCCAGCTGTTCTTGGAGTCCCGTACGGACGCGAGGGCCTCCTCGCCCTCGGGTGTGAGGGAGAAGACGACCTGCCGGCCGTCCGTGGGGTGCGGGGAGCGGGCGACGATCTCCATGTCCTCCAGGACGCCGAGGATGACGCGCATGGACTGGGGGCGGACGAGCTCCGCGCGGGCCAGGGCGGCGGTCGTGGCAGGGCCGTCGGTGCCGAGCCGGCCGATCACGGTGCGCTGGGACGGGGTGAGGGCGCCCTGCGGCGAGGCCGTGCGCAGGCGTCTCATGAGCTGGGAGACGGCGGCGGCCAGGTCGGCCGCGACGCGTTCCTGTTCCTTGTCACTCATGGTGCCACCGTAAAGAACGACAGATAAACTTGCAAGTTTCCCTGTTGGGTTATCCACAGGCGGCGTGCTGGTCTTGCCACCGGGCATGGCGGGTCATACGGTCGCAGGCACACGCGGATCTACGCGTGTCAGCCTGGCTGACGCCCCGGCAAAGGAGCAGCTCATGGCCAATGTTGTGCGCGCCGCTCTGGTTCAGGCGACCTGGACCGGCGACACCGAGTCGATGATCGCCAAGCACGAGGAGCACGCCCGCGCCGCCGCCGCGCAGGGTGCGCAGGTGATCGGCTTCCAAGAGGTCTTCAACGCCCCGTATTTCTGTCAAGTGCAGGAGAGCGAGCACTACCGCTGGGCCGAGCAGGTGCCCGACGGGCCCACCGTGCGGCGGATGCAGGAGCTCGCGCGCGAGACCGGCATGGTGATCGTCGTGCCCGTCTTCGAGATCGAGCAGTCCGGTTTCTACTACAACACGGCGGCCGTCATCGACGCCGACGGCCGCTATCTGGGGAAGTACCGCAAGCACCACATCCCCCAGGTCAAGGGCTTCTGGGAAAAGTACTACTTCAAACCGGGCAACCTCGGCTGGCCGGTCTTCGACACGGCCGTCGGCAAGGTCGGCGTCTATATCTGCTACGACCGCCACTTCCCCGAGGGCTGGCGCTCGCTCGGCCTGGCCGGCGCCCAACTGGTCTACAACCCCTCGGCGACCTCGCGCGGACTCTCCGGCTACCTCTGGCAGTTGGAGCAGCCCGCGGCCGCCGTCGCCAATGAGTACTTCATCGCCGCGATCAACCGCGTGGGCCGCGAGGAGTACGGCGACAACGACTTCTACGGCACCTCGTATTTCGTGGACCCGCGGGGTCAGTTCGTCGGCGAGGTCGCCAGCGACACCAAGGAGGAACTGGTCGTCCGCGACCTGGACTTCGGCCTCATCGACGAGGTGCGGCAGCAGTGGGCCTTCTACCGCGACCGCAGGCCCGACGCCTACGACGGGCTGGTCCAGCCGTGAGCGCCGCGCCCCCGGAGGCCACTCCCCCCGCTCCCGCGCCGTCCGCCGCCGCCTCGCTGCACGTCCGGCACCGGGCCGTGATGCCCGAGTGGCTCGCGCTCTACTACCGCGAGCCGCTGGAGCTCACCCACGGCGAGGGCCGCCATGTGTGGGACGTCCAAGGCCGCCGCTATCTCGACTTCTTCGGCGGCATCCTCACCACCATGACCGCCCACGCCCTCCCCGAGGTCACCAAGGCGGTCGCCGAGCAGGCCGGCCGGATCCTGCACACCTCCACGCTCTATCTCGACCGGCACATGGTGGAGCTGGCCGAGCGGATCGCCTCCCTCTCCGGAATCCCCGACGCCCGGGTCTTCTTCACCACCTCCGGCACCGAGGCCAACGACGCGGCCCTGCTGCTGGCCACCACCCACCGCCGCTCCAATCAGATCCTGGCGATGCGGAACAGCTACCACGGCCGTTCCTTCTCCTCGGTCGCCGTCACCGGCAACGCCTCCTGGTCACCGACCAGCCTCTCCCCCCTGCAGACGCTCTATCTGCACGGCGGCGTGCGCAGCCGCGGGCCGTACGCGGCGCTGTCCGACGGGGAGTTCATCGCGGCGTGCGTCGCCGACCTGGAGGACATGCTCGGCCAGGCGCACGGCAATGTCGCCGCCCTGATCGCCGAACCGGTGCAGGGCGTCGGCGGGTTCACCGCACCGCCCGACGGGCTGTACGCCGCGTTCCGCGAAGTCCTCGCGCGCCGCGGCATCCTGTGGATCTCCGACGAGGTGCAGACCGGCTGGGGCCGCACCGGCGACCACTTCTGGGGCTGGCAGGCGCACGCGGCGAGCGGCCCGCCCGACATCCTCACCTTCGCCAAGGGCATCGGCAACGGCATGTCCATCGGCGGGGTCGTCGCCCGCGCCGAGGTCATGAACTGCCTGTCCGCCAACTCCATCTCGACCTTCGGCGGCAGCCCCGTCACCATGGCCGCGGGCCTGGCCAACCTCACGTATCTGCTGGAGCACGACCTCCAGGGCAACGCCCGCCGCGTCGGCGGCCTCCTCACCGAGCGGCTCCGCGCCATCGCCGCGGGGCTCCCCGTCGTCCGCGAGGTGCGCGGCCGGGGCCTGATGGCCGGCGTCGAGCTCGTACGGCCCGACGGATCGCCCGCGCCGGAGGCCGCCTCCCTCGCCCTGGAGCACGCCCGCGAGCGCGGCCTGCTGATCGGCAAGGGCGGCCGCGAGGCGAACGTGCTGCGCATCGCCCCGCCGCTGAGCCTCACCGTCGCCGAGGCCGAGGAGGGCGCGGCGATCATCGAGGAGACCCTGCGCCAGGTGCAGCACGCCGAAGGGAAGGAACGCCCATGAGCAGAACGGCCATTCGCGGCGGGCTCGTCATCACCGCCGCCGAGGAGACGCGGGCGGACGTCCTGATCGAGGACGGCAAGGTCGCCGCCCTGGCCACGCCCGACAGCGCCTTCGCCCAGGGCTGGACCGCGGACCGCACGCTGGACGCCACCGGGAAGTACGTCATCCCCGGCGGGGTCGACGCCCATACGCACTTCGAGCTCCCCTTCGGCGGCACCGCCTCCTCCGACACCTTCGAGACGGGCACCCGCGCGGCGGCGTGGGGCGGCACCACGACCGTCGTCGACTTCGCCGTCCAGCCGCGCGGCGGGGCGCTGCGCGAAGGGCTCGACACCTGGCACGCCAAGGCCGAGGGCACCTGCGCGATCGACTACGCCTTCCACATGATCCTCTCCGATGTGAACGAGGGCTCGCTCAAGGAGATGGACCTCCTGGTCGGCGAGGGCGTCACGTCGTACAAGCTCTTCATGGCCTACCCCGGGGTGTTCTACAGCGACGACGGGCAGATCCTGCGGGCCATGCAGCGTGCCGCGGGCAACGGCGGGCTGATCATGATGCACGCCGAGAACGGCATCGCCATCGACGTCCTGGTGGAGCAGGCCCTCGCCGCGGGCCACACGGATCCGCGCTATCACGGCGAGGTCCGCAGGGCCCTGCTGGAGGCCGAGGCCACCCACCGGGCCATCCAGCTCGCCCGGGTGGCGGGCAGCCCGCTCTACGTCGTGCACGTCTCCGCCGAGGAGGCGCTCGCCGAGCTGGCGCAGGCGAGGGACAAGGGCCTGCCGGTCTTCGGCGAGACCTGCCCGCAGTATCTCTTCCTGTCCACCGACAATCTCGCCGAGCCGGGCTTCGAGGGCGCCAAATACGTCTGCTCGACGCCCCTTCGGCCGCGCGAGCACCAGGACGCGCTCTGGCGCGGGCTGCGCACGGACGACCTCCAGGTGGTCTCCACCGACCACTGCCCGTTCTGCTTCTCCGGCCAGAAGGAGCTCGGCCGCGGGGACTTCTCGAAGATCCCCAACGGCCTGCCCGGCGTGGAGAACCGCATGGACCTCCTCCACCAGGCGGTCGTGGAGGGCCGGATCACCCGCCGCCGCTGGATCGAGATCGCCTGCGCCGCCCCCGCCCGGATGTTCGGCCTCGCCCCGCACAAGGGCGGCGTCACACCCGGCGGCGACGCCGACATCGTCATCTACGACCCGCACGCGGAACAGACACTCTCCGCCGCGACCCACCACATGAACGTCGACTATTCCGCGTACGAGGGGAAGCGGGTCACCGGGCGCGTCGAGACCGTCCTGTCGCGCGGCGAGACCGTCATCGAGCAACGGCGGTTCACGGGGCGGGCCGGGCACGGCCGCTATGTACCGCGCACCACCTGTCAGTACCTCGCGTAAGGAGCACCGCCGTGGACTTCGGAATCGTCCTGCAGACCGACCCGCCCGCCTCCGCCGTGGTGGACCTGATGCGCCGCGCCGAGGGCGCCGGCTTCCGCTACGGCTGGACCTTCGACTCCGCCGTGCTGTGGCAGGAGCCGTTCGTCATCCACAGCCGCATCCTCGACCACACCGAGCGGCTGATCGTCGGGCCCATGGTCACCAACCCCTCCACCCGCACCCCCGAGGTCACGGCCTCCACCTTCGCCACGCTCAACGACATGTACGGCAACCGCACCGTGTGCGGCATCGGCCGCGGCGACTCCGCGATGCGGGTGGCCGGCCGCAAGCCGAACACCCTCGCCACCCTGAGCGAGGCGATGCGAGTCATCCGCGACCTCGCCGAGGGGCGCGAGGCGGACGTGGGTGGCACGGCGATGCGGCTGCCCTGGGTGCGGGACGGCAGGCTGCCGGTCTGGATGGGGGCGTACGGCCCCAAGGCGCTCGCCCTCGCCGGGCGGGAGGCCGACGGCTTCATCCTCCAGCTCGCCGACCCCTTCCTCACCGAGTGGATGGTCAAGGCCGTGCGGACCGCGGCCTCCGACGCCGGGCGCGACCCGGACTCCGTCACCGTCTGCGTCGCCGCGCCCGCCTATGTGGGCGACGACCTGGCCCACGCGCGCGAGCAGTGCCGCTGGTTCGGCGGCATGGTGGGCAACCACGTCGCCGACCTCGTCGAGCGGTACGGCGAGCACTCCGGCCTGGTGCCGGAGGCCCTCACCGAATACATCAAGCAGCGCCGGGGCTACGACTACAGTCACCACGGCCGCGCGGGGAACCCCTCCACGGACTTCGTGCCCGACACGATCGTGGACCGCTTCTGCCTGCTCGGCCCCGTGGAGGCGCACCGCGAAAGGCTTGAGGAGCTGCGGGAGTTGGGGGTGGACCAGTTCGCGATCTACGCGATGCACGACGCGAAGGAGTCGACCATCGACGCGTACGGCCGGCACATCATTCCCGCGCTGACCGGCTCATAGGGCGTTGCTCGATCACCGGACGGGCCCGTCCGGTGATCGAGAAGTGCAAAAGCCGCCGGGGCCCCGCACCGTGCCTTCACCCGGCCGTCTCCTGCCTTTCGCCTTCCCGTCCCCCGACCGGGGACTTTCCGGACGCACACTGGCCACACCCGGCGCACGCGACGCACGCACCGGGGTGCTCCCCGTTCCCCCGTCGAAGGAGGCAAGGCCCATGCCCGTCCCCGTCTTCCTCCACGGCCGCAGCGCGCGGCTGGAGCCGCTCGGCGAGCGGCACGTCGAGGCCCTGGCCATGGCGGCGGCCGAGGACCGCGCGAGCTATGCCTTCACGCCGGTGCCGCATGGGGTGGCGGCGGCGGAGCGCTATGTCGCCGACGCGCTGGCCGCCCGGGCGGCGGGGCAGGCGCTGCCGTTCGCCGTGGTGCGCGCGGCGGACGGCCTGGTGGTGGGCTCGACGCGGTTCTGCGAGCTGGACTACTGGCAGGGCCCGGTGCCCTGGCCCCCGGCTCCGCGCGAGCCGCTGGGCGACCCGCTCACCGCGGTGCCCGACGCGACGGAGATCGGCGGCACCTGGCTCTCCGCGCGCGCCCAGGGCACCGGGATCAACACCGAGGCCAAGCTGCTCATGCTGCGCCACGCCTTCGAGACGTGGGGCGTGCGGCGCGTGTCCCTGCGCGCCGACGCCCGCAATCTGCGCTCGCGCGCCGCGATCGAGCGGCTCGGCGCGACCCTCGAAGGGGTGCGCCGGGCCCACACCCGGGGCCTGGACGGCATGGTCCGGGGCACGGCGTTCTATTCGATCCTCGACGAGGAGTGGCCCCACGTACGGGACCGGCTCGAACAGCGGGTCGCGGCGGGGCCCACGACGGAGCGGATACGTCCGCTGCTGTCGGCGTAGCCGCGCACCACTACGGGACGCGGGCCGTCCACTCCTGCGAGCTGAACTTCGTCGCGGCCAGCTCCTCGGCGCGGGCCATCTCCTCGGGGGTGACGGAGCCCTCCGTCAGGCCGTAGCGGCCGCGGAAGGACGCGATCATGCGCTCGATGACGGCGTCCCGCGGCAGGCCCGTCTGGCGGCGCAGCGGGTCCACCCGCTTCTTGGCGCTCTTGGTGCCCTTGTCGGAGAGCTTCTCCTTGCCGATCCGCAGCACGTCGAGCATCTTGTCGGCGTCGATGTCGTACGCCATGGTCACGTGGTGCAGCACCGCGCCGTCGCCGGAGACCACCCGCTTCTGCGCGGCGCCCGCGATCTTGCCGGCCTCGGTGGCGATGTCGTTGAGGGGCTGGTACCACGCCTTGACGCCCATGCCCTCCAGCGCGCCGAGGACCCAGTCGTCGAGGTAGGCGTAGCTGTCGGCGAAGGACAGGCCCTGCACCAGGGCGTCCGGCACGCACAGCGAGTAGGTGATGGTGTTGCCGGGCTCGATGAACATGGCCCCGCCGCCGGAGATCCGGCGGACGACGGTCATCCCGTGCCGCTCGGCGCCCTCGGGGTCGACCTCGTTGCGCAGGGACTGGAAGCTGCCGATGACCACGGCGGGGGCGCCCCACTCCCACACGCGCAGCGTCGGCGGGCGGCGCCCGGCCGCGACCTCGGCCGTCAGCACCTCGTCCAGGGCCATGTGCAGGGCCGGGGCCTGTGGGCCGTCGTGGATGAGCTGCCAGTCGTAGTGGTGCCAGTCGGTGGCCTGCGCCAGCGCGCGGCGGACGGCGATGCCCACGGCCTCGGCGGAGAAGCCGAACATCACCGTGCCCTCGGGCAGGGCCGCGTCGATGCGCGCGGCGAGCTGCGGGGCGGGGGTGTCGGCGGGGGCGCCCTCCAGGGCCCGGTTGATGTCGAGGAGGGCCTCGTCCGGTTCGAGGAAGAAGTCACCGGCCACCCGGACGTGACGCAGCGCCCCGTCCTCGACCTCCAGGTCCACGACGACGAGCTTTCCGCCCGGAACCTTGTATTCGCCGTGCACGGCTGTGTCCTTCCGCTCGTTCTCCCCGGTCGGCCACCCGACCGACAGCGGAATCAACCGTAACTCCATCAACCACTGTCACTCCCGTGGGTAACCACCTACACTCTGTGTACCCCACACGCATTCATTGCTCTTCCCTCCACCCCACTCCCCCGGTCTGCCGGGCGTCGGCTCGTGACCGGGGGCGGGGCCATGCGCGGAATCGTTCCGCGCAGCAGCCGTTCGAGGGGGAAACCCGAACGTGAGCACATCCATGGCGCGCCGGGCGATACGGGCCGGTGCGGCCCTCGCCGCCACGCTGGCCCTGGGCTTCGGCGCGGTCGCCTGCGACGACTCCGCCAAGCCCGCCGGTACCGAGCCGACGGCATCCGTGTCGGGCCCGGCCACTCCGTCCAAGGCGCCCGAGCCCGAGCCGACGCGGTCCTCGCCGTCGCCCGAGCCGAGCAGCGCGTCCCCGACACCGCCCGCACCCGCGCCCACCCCCACGCCGAAGGAGGAGGCACCCGCCTCCGTCAGCGGAGGAACCAGCGGCTCCGGCGGCTCGACGTCAGGCGGTTCGACGACAACAGGCGGTTCAGGGTCGACCGGAGGATCGGGAGGATCGCACTCCGGCGCCTCCGCGGTCTGCAACGACGGTTCGTCCTCCTACTCCGCGCACCGCAGGGGCACCTGCTCCCACCACGGCGGTGTTGCGCAGTGGTTGAAGGATCTGCCTTCCTAGAGGCCATGTTCACCACGCGGCCCACCCTTCAAGGCACCTTCGGCATGGTCTCCTCCACGCACTGGCTCGCCTCGCAGTCCGCGATGGCCGTGCTGGAGAACGGGGGCAACGCCTTCGACGCGGCCGTGGCCGCGGGTTTCGTGCTCCAGGTCGTCGAGCCGCACATGAACGGGCCCGCCGGGGAGGTGCCCGCCGTCATCGCCCCCGCAGGCGGCACCGTGCGGGTGCTCTGCGGCCAGGGGCCGGCCCCCGCGGGGGCGAGCATCGCGCACTACACCTCGCTGGGGCTGACCCTCGTCCCCGGCACCGGGCCCCTCGCGGCCGCGGTGCCGGGCGCGTTCGACGCCTGGATGCTGCTGCTGCGCGACCACGGCACCAAGCCGCTCGCCGACGTCCTGGCGTACGCGATCGGGTACGCGGAGACCGGGCACGCCCCGGTCGAGGCGGTCGGCCGGACCGTGGAGGCGGTGCGCGAGCTGTTCACCGCCGAGTGGCCGGACTCCGCCGCGCTGTACCTGCCCGGCGGCCGACCGCCCGCCCCCGGCCGGCTCCTGCGGAACCCCGCACTCGCCGCCACCTGGCGCCGCCTCCTCGCCGAGGCCGACGCGGCGGGCGGCGACCGGGAGCGGCGCATCGACGCCGCCCGCCGGGTCTGGCGCGAGGGCTTCGTCGCCGAGGCCCTCGTCCGGGCCGCGGCCCGCCCCACCCTGGACTCCTCCGGCGCCCGGCACGCCGCCCCGCTCACCGGCGACGACCTGGCCGGCTACCGCGCCGGGTACGAGGACCCGGTCACCTACGACTGGAACGGCTGGACCGTCTGCAAGGCCGGCCCCTGGTCCCAGGGCCCGGTCCTCCTCCAGCAGCTCGCGCTGCTGGGCGACCTCCCGGAGTACGGGACCGGCGCGTACGTCCACACGCTCGTCGAGGGCGGCAAGCTCGCCATGGCGGACCGCGAGGCGTGGTACGGCGACGCCACCGGCGACGTCCCGCTGCGCGAGCTCCTCTCGGACGGCTACAACGCCGCCCGCCGGTCCCTGATCGGCGACCGTGCCTCGTACGCCCTGCGCCCCGGCAGCCCCGGGGGCCGCACCCCGCGCCTCCCCCGGCACGCGCTCACGGCCGCCGACGTGCCGGAGGTGCCGCTGATGTCGGGCGTGGGCGAACCGACGCTCACATACGGCACCGATCCGGACGTCGCGCCCGACGGGGTGACGCGTGGGGACACCTGCCACCTCGACGTCGTCGACCGCTGGGGCAACATGATCTCCGCGACGCCCAGCGGTGGCTGGCTCCAGTCCAACCCCGTCGTCCCCGAGCTGGGGTTCCCCCTCGGCACCCGGCTCCAGATGGCCTGGCTCGAACCCGGGCTGCCCAACTCCCTCACCCCCGGGCGGCGTCCGCGGACGACGCTGACCCCGTCCCTCGCGCTGCGCGGCGGCGAGCCGGTGCTGGCCTTCGGCACGCCCGGCGGCGACCAGCAGGACCAGTGGCAGCTGCACTTCTTCCTCGCGACCGCGCTGCGCCCGCCGGTGCGCGGCGGGCTCGACCTCCAGGGCGCGATCGACGCGCCCAACTGGCACCAGGAGTCCTTCCCCAGCTCCTTCCACCCGCGCACGATGCGGCCCGGCTCGGTCACGGTGGAGTCCCGGATCGGGGAACCGGTCGTCAAGGAGCTGCGCCGCCGCGGCCACGACGTGACCGTCGCCGCGTCCTGGTCGCAGGGGCGGCTGTGCGCGGTGGCGCGTGACCCGGAGACGGGTCTGCTGTCGGCGGCCGCCAATCCACGGGGGATGCAGGGCTACGCGGTGGGCCGCTGATCACCGGAGGCCGTTCACCTCGAAGACACCGTGCGGCCATGACCACGCCCCCGGATGTCAGTGGGGCGTGATTCGATGGACGCATGATCGATGAATTTCTCGCAGGTGATCTGAACGACGTCGAGGAGGCGGTCCGCAAGGCGGCCGCCGCCGAGATCGTGCCGCGTTTCCGGCAGCTCGCCGCGCACGAGATCGTCGAGAAGAACGGGCCGCACGACCTGGTGACGGTCGCCGACCGGCTCGCCGAGGAGCACCTGACCGCCTCGCTCACGGCCCTGCTGCCCGGCTCCGTCGTCGTCGGGGAGGAGGCCGTGCACGCCGACCCGGGCATCCTCGACGCCCTGCGCGGCGAGGACCCCGTATGGATCGTGGACCCGGTCGACGGCACCCGGCAGTTCGTCCACGGCGACCCCGGGTTCACCACCCTCGTCTGCCTGGCCCACCGCGGCGAGCTGCTCGCCTCCTGGACGTACGCGCCCGCCCTGGAGCTGATGGCGATCGCCCGCCGCGGCGGCGGCGCGGTGCTCAACGGCACCCCGCTGCGCTCCGGCTCGCCCGGGCCCGGCAAGGTCCTCGAAGTGGCGACCTCGCACTACGACTTCACCGACGACGAGCAGAAGCGCGTGCTGGCGACCCTGCGCACGGAGGGCGTCGCGCCGCGCCCGTGCGGCTCGGCCGGGCTGGAATACCTCAACGTGGCGCGCGGCCACATCGACGGCGTCGCCTTCTCCTGGGAGAACGCCTGGGACCACGCCGCCGGGCTGCTGCTGGTCGCCGAGGCGGGCGGCGCGAGCGGCACGGTCGCGGGCGAGCCGTTCCGGATAGCGGGCGGCAACGCCCTGCCGTTCGCCGCCGCGCGGGACGAGGTGACGCTCCGGCATATCCTGGGCCTGCTGGCGTCCGCCGGCTGATCCACGGGGACGAGGGGAGTTGCGTCCGGTGCCCACCATGCTCGACGCGGTCGTCGTAGGTGCCGGGCCCAATGGGCTCACGGCCGCGGCCGAACTGGCCCGCCGGGGCCTGGCCGTGGAGGTGTTCGAGGCCGCGGGGGCGATCGGCGGCGGCACCCGCACGGAGGAGCTCACGCTCCCCGGCTTCCGCCACGACCCGTGCTCCGCCGTGCACCCGCTGGCCGCGGGCTCGCCCGCCTTCACCAGGATGCCGCTGCACCGGCACGGCCTGGAGTGGATCCACCCCGAGCTGCCCATGGCGCACCCCTTCCCCGACGGCAGCGCCGCCGTCCTGTCCCACAGCGTCGGGGAGACGGCGCTCTCGCTGGGCCCGCGCGACGCCGGCACGTACCGGCGGCTGGTCGCGCCCTTCCGCGGCCGGTGGGACACGGTGGCCGCCGACTTCCTGCGCACCGCGTGGGACGGCCTGCCGCGCGACCCCCTGCTGTACGCGCGCTTCGGCCTGCTCGCCGCGCAGCCCGCGGCCCTGCTGACGCGCCGCTTCCACGACGCGAAGGCCCGCGCGCTCTTCGCCGGGCTCGCGGCGCACGGCATCGCGCCGCTCACCGGCTTCGGCACCGGCGGCATGGCACTGATCTTCGCGCTCGCCGCGCACGCGGGCGGCTGGCCGGTGCCGCGCGGCGGCTCGCAGTCGATCGCCGACGCCCTCGGCTCCTACGTACGGGAGCAGGGCGGCGTCCTCCACACGGACTTCGAGGTCAAGCGCCTCGACGACCTCCCGCCGGCCCGCGCGTATGTCTTCGACACCTCGCCGACCGCCCTCGCCCGGATCGCGGGGCTCGGCAACGCGTACGAGCACTTCCGCTACGGCCCGTCCGTCTTCAAGATCGACTACGCGCTGAGCGGTCCCGTGCCGTGGACGTCGGAGGCCGCCCGCCGGGCGGGCACGGTCCATGTCGGCCCGACGTACGGCGAGATCGACTCCGCCCTCGGCGCCGCGCTCCACGGCGACGACCCCTCGGTGCCCTTCCTCATCACCTCGCAGCCCAGCATCATCGACCCCACGCGGGCGCCGGAGGGCAAGCACACGTTCTGGGTGTACGGGCATGTGCCCAACGGCTGGCGGGGGGACGCCACGGAGGTGATCGAGCGCCAGATCGAGCGGTTCGCACCGGGTTTCCGCGATCTGGTGCTGGCCCGTGCGACGGCCGGACCGCCCGAGCTGGCCGCCCGCAACACGAACTACGTGGGAGGCGACATCGCCACCGGCTCGGTCGCGGGGCTGCGGCTGCTGATCCGCCCCAAGCTCGCACGGGTCCCCTACGCGACGGCGCGGCCGAACGTCTTCATCTGCTCGTCGGCCACGCCGCCGGGGCCCGGGGTGCACGGCATGTGCGGGCACCACGCGGCGCGGGCGGTCTGGCGGCGGCTCCGGGAGCGCTGAACGCTCCGCTGGATGTGCGGTCAGTCGGCTGCGGGCCGCCCACGGCTGATTGCGCCCCGCGGCGGAGCCGCATAACGACGCCTCCCCGCGCCCCTTACTGGTCGCGGTACCGCACCGGACTTCCACGAGCCCCCTTGGGCCCGGGCCGCCACCATGGGTTACGCGGCGTAGAAGCGCGCGAGGTCGGCCAGGACCTCCGCCCGCAGGGGCTCCGCCTCCGTGCCCAGGTGGCGGAAGATCCGGACGATCACCTCGTCCTCGGGGTCGAGGATGCCGTACAGCACGTGCTCGGGCGCGATGCGGCTGTCCCTCTGCTGCACGGGCACCTCGCCCGCGTCCTCCAGCGCCCTCTTGCCGTTGAGCGTGAACGGCAGGTGCTCCTGCATCTGCCGGGCCCGCACCACTGCCGGGTCCTCCTGCGGCTCCGCCTTGCGGCGGCCGAAGAACGACCGCCGCTGCTTGGGCTCGGGGGCGGCGTCCCCGGGCAGCAGGATGCCGAACTCGCGCAGGGCCGCCGCGTCCTTCGCGGACAGGCCCGCACCGTCGCGCACCGCGGCCACGAGCGCCTCCCGGCAGGCGTCGGCGGTGATGCCGGAGCCGGTCAGCGCGGACGGCGTGCGGTCCTCGCGGAAGAGTCCGAGCAGCAGGTGTTCGCTGCCGATCCACGGGTGTTCCAGCTCCCGGGCGACCTCCTGGGCGCGTATGACCGCCATCCGCGCGTCCATCGTCATCCGCTCGAACATGCCTTGCCTATCTCCTGGGGTGCTCACCGTGGGCCCGGCCCGACGGCGCGGACCCGCCCGTCAACCTACCGTGACGGGCAGGGCGCCGGTCCCGGTGGTCACAGGGGAGGGGCGAGGTCGAAGTAGCGGTCGAGGACGCCCCGGTCGCCCGTCACGTCGAGCCGGTCCGCCGGGACCCGCTGCCACAGGAACAGTGCCAGGTCCGACGCCGTACCCGCCAACTCGACGTCGGCGCCCGCCCCTTCGCCCTCGGCGAGCCGGACCTCGGTGCCGTCGAAGTGGGCGGTCCAGTCACCGCCACCGTCCGTCCGCCGGAACCTCAACCGCTCGCCCGCGGCCGGGGGCAGATGCCGCCGGGCCCGCCGGGCGGGTGCCATCACCTCGAAGTTCTGGACGACGGCGTCCGCCGCGAGCTCGGCCGGGAGCGGCCGGGCGGCGCCGAGCGCGTTCTCGGCGTCCCAGCGGTGCACGGCTGTCTCGATGGTCTGCATCCGCGTCCAGAACGCGGCGGTTCCGTCCGCTCCCCAGGACCAGACCGTCTTCGCCGGGTCGGTCGTCCGCAGGGTCTCCTCCAGGGCGGCGGCCCCGGCCGCGAACCAGTCGGCCAGATCTGCGGGCACCGGCCCGGTGTTCGGCGTGCGCTGCGGGTCGGGCCAGTCCCGGTGCTCCGCCGGGATCCCGAGGCCCGGGTGGTCCAGGGAGAGGGCCACGTCGGCCGGGGGCGCGCCGGCGCCGTGGGCGATGACGGCGGTGACGAAGCGGTGGACGACGCCGAGGTGCAGGGCGAGGTCGGCGAGCGACCACTCGGGACAGGTGGGCACCACGGGCGCCGGCGCGTCGGCCGCCCCGCGCAGCGCGGTCTCGAAGGCCGCCGCCTCGTGGTGGAAGTGCCGGAGGAAGTCCATGGCTCTTCTCTCCCCCGCCCCGCCCCGTCCCGAACGGGGGTCGCGGTCAGTGCTTGGGCAGCGGGCCGTCCGGGTGGACGACCAGGGCGGAGCCGCCACCGCGGCGGACCCGCTCGGCGGCGGCCACCCACCGCCCGTCGGGCAGCCGTTGGACACCGGTGGCCGCGCCGATCTCCGGGTTCTCCTTGAAGGCGTGCCCGAGGGCTTCGAGGCGGCTGCGCAACGGGCTGTCCCAGAGGGCCGGTTCGAGTTCGGTCGTCGCGGCGTTGCGCTGGCTGGCGCGGGGCGCGGCGATCGCGTCGACGAGCGGCATGCCGCGGTCGACGTGGTTGAGCAGGGTCTGGAGCGCGGTCGTGATGATCGTCGCGCCGCCGGGCGAGCCGAGCGCGAAGGCGGGCCGGCCGTGGTCGAGGACGATCGTCGGCGAGATGGAGGAGCGCGGCCGCTTGCCGGGGCCCGGCAGGTTCGGGTCGTGGACGCCCGGGGTGACGGGCACGAAGGAGAAGTCGGTCAGCTCGTTGTTGAGCAGGAACCCGCGGCCGGGGACGGTGATGCCGCTGCCGCCGGTCTGCTCGATGGTGAGGGTGTACGCGACGACGTTGCCCCACTTGTCGGCGACAGTCAGATGGGTGGTGTTGTCGCCCTCGTACGGGGTGGCCGCCGCCTTGCCGCGCGTGCCGCAGGGCACCGGGTGGCGGGGGTCGCCGGGCGCGAGCGGGCTGGTCATTGCGCGCTTGTCCGACATGAGGCAGGCCCGGGCGCCGGCGAACGCCTTCGAGGTGAGCGCCTTCGTGGGCACACTCTCCTGGGAGGGGTCGCCGACCCAGCGGTTGCGGTCGGCGAAGGCGATCCGGCTGGCCTCGATGTAGCGGTGCAGATAGGTCTTCTCGCTGAGCCTGGAGAGGTCGCCGTGCTCAAGGATGTTGAGGGCCTCCGCGACCGTGGTGCCGCCGGAGGAGGAGGGGGCGATGCCGTAGACGTCCAGGCCGCGGTAGGTCGTACGGGTCGGGGCCTGCTCCTTCGTCGCGTACGCGCGCAGGTCCGCTTCCGTCAGGCCGCCGGGGCGCGCGACCCGTCGGGACTTCGGGTCGACGGGGGGTTTGCGTACGGTCCGTACGAGGTCACGGCCCAGGTCGCCGCGGTAGAGCGCCCCGATGCCCTGGCGGCCCAGCTGCTCGTACGTCCGCGCGAGGTCCGGGTTCTTCAGCGTGCTGCCGACGGCCGGGGGGCGGCCACCGGGCAGGAAGAGCGCGGCCGTGGCCGGGAAGTCCTTGAACCGGGACTCGTTGTCCGCGGTCTGCTGACGGAAGGTCGCGTCGACGGTGAAGCCGTCGCGCGCGATGCGCTCGGCGGGCTTCAGCACCTGGCCGAGCGAGCGGCTGCCCCAGGAGCGCAGGGCGGTGTCCCAGGTGGCGGGCGTGCCGGGGGTGCCGACGGAGAGGCCGCTGGTGACGGCGTCGGCGAACGGGATCGGCTGCCCCTTCTCCAGGAACAGGTCCGCGCCCGCGCCGAGCGGGGCGCGCTCGCGGCCGTCGACGGTGGAGACGCGATGGCTCTTCGCGTCGTAATAGACGAGGTAGCCACCGCCGCCTATCCCGGCGGAGTACGGCTCGGTGACGCCGAGGGCCGCTGCGGTGGCCACCGCGGCGTCCACGGCGTTGCCGCCCTTGCGCAGCACCTCGATGCCCGCGGCCGAGGCGTCCGCGTCGACACTGGCCACGGCGCCGCCGTAGCCGACGGCGACGGGTGTCTTGGCGGGCGGACGGGCGGCTGCGGGCGCGGCGGCCGCCGGCGCGATGCCGAGGCCGGCGATCAGGCCGGCGGTGGCGGCGAGCACGGGCAGGCGCCGATGAGTGGTCGTTCTCGCGCGGACCATCCCTACCTCCTTGCGGGCGAGCGGGCCCCGGAGCCTACCCGTGGCTCGCTGGGCGCGCCACGGGGTCGGGCCTTTGTGGGTACGGGTCCGTCGCCGCCTGCGGCGGGAGCGCCCTGCGGGCGCGGCCTCAAACGCCGGCCGGGCTGGTTTTCGCGGACCGTAGCCGGCGAAATCAGCCCGTGGGGGCACCTCCCAGCGGTAGCTGGGGGAGTTTGAGGACAGCGCGCGAAGCGTGCTTCGGGGTCTGGGGCGGAGCCCCAGTTTCGGGAAGGGGCGGGGTAGGGGAACAAAGCCCGCCGCAGGCGCAACGGACCGCACCCCGCCCGGAAGGACCCCGCTCAGTGGTTGCGGCCAACGACCTTCAAGACCGCACCCGCCATCGCCGCCTCCCCCTTCGCGTTGGGATGGAACGGCGCCGCCGGGCTCTCCGGCTTCACACCCTCGATCCACCGGTCCGCCGCAGGGGCGCACGTGTCGTGACCGACCGTCGGACCGTACGTGTCGACGTAGCGGACGTGCGCCTTGCCCGCTTCCTTCTTCAGCATCGCGTTGAGGCTCTTCTCGACGTTCCGGAGGTAGGGGACGTCGCCCGCCGCGATCGGCACGGCCGGGAAGCAGCCGGTGCCGCTGTCCGGCATGATCGAGGGGTAGCCGACGAGCGCGACGCGGGCGCGCGGCGCCCGGTCGTGGACGGCCTTCAGCACGGCCGCGATCTTGGGCGCGGCACCCGTGATCCGCGCGGCGAGCTGGTCGCTGCCGTCGGCGGCGGTGTACTGCTTCTTGCACGGCGTGCCGGCCGGGTCGGATACGGACAGCTTGGCGCAGGTTCCGATGATGTCGCCGAAGCCGATGTCGTTGCCGCCGATACCGACAGTGACGAGCGTGGTGCGCTTGTCGAGAGCGTTGAGCTGGGCCGGGTTGGCGCCCTGCGCACTCCACATGTCGTCGGTCTTCGCCCCGCTGCAGCTGACGTCCTTGAAGGTCGCGACGTTCAGCTTCGCGGCGGTCAGGGCCGGGTAGTTGACGCTGGAGCGGAGGCAGTCGCCGCCGGTCTGCTCGGGTATGCCGGGGCCGGAGGTGTAGGAGTCGCCGAGGGCGACGTAGCGCTCGCCGCCGCGGCTGTCCGACGCGGGCTGGGCGGCCGTCGCGGGGGTGGCGGCCGTGGCCGCCAGGGCCGCGGCCGCGCCGAACGCCGCCAGAGTCTTCCCGTACTGCCCGCCGCGTCCGTGCACCTGTGTCACCACTGCCTCCGAAGTTGTTCCACGGTCCTGACGACCGTCAATGCGTCGCAAGACTCGCTCCGTCGTGACTGTCTGTCAATGTGGCTCGATGAAGTCGTTGTGACGCGGGTGCCGTAACAGGGTGGGCGAAACAGGCGATGACCGCCCATGTGATGACTCGAATAGCGACATCCTGTGTGGCGGTCACGCTCGCCACGATCGCTCTGGTCACGGCGCCCTCGGCGTCCGCCGCCGACCCCGTCCCGGGGCCCGACGTGTCCGTGGGACAGGCCGGCAACTATCCGACGAGACCGAACGACACGGGCAGCTTCTCGGTGTCCTGGAAGTCCGAGGGCACGGAGGACGTCACCGGGGTGACCCACCTCACCGTGGACCTCCCGCCCGGCGTGACGACCAGCGGCGCCCTGATGTACTCGACGCCCTACGACTACACCTTCACCGAGACGGTCTCGCCGGACGGCCGCCACCTGGACGCCACCTACGTGGGGACGATGGTGCCCGGCCGGAGCCACTTCATGAAGGTGAAGGTGACCTCCGGGGCGCAGACACCGTCCGGGGTGATCACGGCGACCGTCGCCAACGCCGAGGACGTCAACACGCAGAACAACGTCTCCACGTACACCCTCAACGGCCCCTCGGAGCCGCCCGCGACTCCCCCGGAGCCGGTGGTCGGCGCCGTCGACACGGTCACCGGACCGGGCGCGGGCGGGACGAAGGTCACGGTCACGGGCTTCGGTCTGGACTCCGGGGTGGTGCTGTTCGGCGACGACGCGGCGCGGACCTCGTGCACGAGCACCTCGTGCACCGCGATCGCGCCGGGCGGCACGGGCAGCGTTCCCGTGGACGTGGTCACTCCGGGCGGGGCCGCGGAAGCAGGGCAGTTC
Organism: Streptomyces blastmyceticus; assembly: GCF_039521185.1. NCBI lineage: Bacteria > Bacillati > Actinomycetota > Actinomycetes > Kitasatosporales > Streptomycetaceae > Streptomyces > Streptomyces blastmyceticus. Next base: position 865,008 of record NZ_BAAABW010000026.1, read on the forward strand.
ACGTACACGGGCCCGGGGCCGGCGGCGCCGCCCGCGCCCGTCGTCCAGCACCTGTCGGTCCAGGGCGGACCGGCGGCCGGTGGCACGGCGGTCGCCGTCCTCGGCACGGACCTGACGCACGGCACCGTCCGCTTCGGGGGACGGCCGGCGGCACACTCCTCGTGCGGGCGGGACTACTGCAGCGCGGTCTCCCCGGCCGGCACGGGCACGGTCGACGTCACCGTGGAGACGGCGGGCGGCACGAGCGCCGTGGGCACGGCGGGGCGTTTCACATACGCGGCGGGCTGACGCGGCGCGAATTGCTCCCGTGAATCATGAGGGCGGGATTCTTTCCCCGCTCCCATCGGCCGGACGGGCTCGTTTTCGGGTCCGTCCGGCGTTCGGGAACACGCGGCGGAATCACCGGTGGAATGGCGGTGTTGCGACTGGCAACGGAAACCCGTTCACCGAGGAGCCTCCATGCGTCTGCACGTCGTCCTTCCCGACGAATCGGCCTCGATGCCGGTATCCCGGCTCGTGGAACTCGCCCGGGAAGCGGAAGTCCTGGGATTCGCCGGGGTATGGCTCCCCGACCACGTGCTGCCGCCCGCGGAGTACGGCCCGGTCTACGGCGGCGTCTACGAGCCCCTGACGACGCTCGCCCATCTGGCGGCCGTCACCACCCGCGTCGCCCTGGGCACTTCGGTGCTCGTGCTGCCGCTGCGGGAGCCCCTCGTGCTGGCCAAGCAGGCGGCCACGCTGGCCCATCTGAGCGAGGGGCGGTTCGTGCTGGGGGTGGGCACCGGCTGGGAGTCGTACGAGTTCGCGGCGGCCGGGGCGGACTTCGCCGGGCGCGGCGCCCGCACCACCGCCGCGCTCCGGCTCATCCGCCACTTGCACACACAGGGCGGCGGGCCGTACGCCGACGACCACCACGCCTTCGACGAGCGCGCCGTCTTCCGGCCGGTTCCCGCGGCGCCCGTGCCGTTCCTGATCGGCGGGAACTCCGACGCCGCGCTGCGCAGGGCCGCGCGCGTCGGTGACATGTGGCAGGGCGTGGGGCTCTCCCCGGAGGAGTTCGTCGTACGCCGGGACCGGCTGCGGGAGTTGGGCGGCGAGCGGGTCTCGGCGGGGGCCAGGGACGCCTGGGACGACGACGCGCTGCCGGTCGAGGACGTGGCGCGGCGCGTCCGGGACTGGGACCGGACCGGCGCCGACGACCTGGCGCTGCACTTCGGCCCCGTCGAGGGGTTCGGGCGGCGCATGCGGACCCTGGCGGCCCGGGTGCCGGAGCTGCTGTCCGGCAGCTGACCAAGGGACCGGACGGCGCGGCTCCGGAAATGGCCGCGCCCATGGCCGGAAACCGGGGCGGTGGCCGGATCCAATTCCCCGGCATTACCTTCCTGTGATCAAGGCCATAGTCCCGGCTCCGGGCGTTGTTGGTAGGTTTTCAATTACCGCTGCATTGCGGACGAGTTCGAACCGGGGGGACGAACTGTTGACTTCTCAGCATGCCGCCGTCCCGGCGGCCGGAGCCGCGCACCGCTCCTGCTCCGCACTTCTGTAGACCGCGTGGACGGCACTGCCGTCAGCACGCCGTCGGCGCGAGCTTCGAAAACGCGCGTTCCCACTTCTCCGTGCCGCATTCCCCGGATTCGAGAAATCCCACGCCATAAGCGTCCCCAGGGCGCGCGGAACGACCGGCGCCACACATCGCCGGTCCGGCGCGCCCCGCTCCACCCCGCCCCCACGGAAGGAATTACGCACATCATGCATGGCTCCACGGCAGCAGACGTCCGCGCCAAGGCCGAACTCGCCATCGACGGACACACCCTGACGGTGAGTGATGTCGTCGCCGCCGCGCGGGGGAAGGACGACGCGCCCCGCGTCACCCTCGCCGAGGACACGGTCCGCCGCATGCTCAAGTCGATCGAGCTGAAGGGCCAGGTCATCGAGGCCGGCATCCCGGTCTACGGGGTGACCTCGGGCTTCGGCGACAGCAACACGCGGCAGATATCGGGGAAGAAGGCGGAGGACCTCCAGAAGAACCTCATCCGCTTCCTGTCCTGCGGCATCGGCCCCGTCGCGGCCGAGGACGTCATCCGCGCCACGATGGTCATCCGCGCCAACTGCCTGGCCCGCGGCTATTCGGCGGTCCGCCCCGAGGTCGTCGAGCTGCTCCTCGAGTGCCTCAACCACGACGTCCTGGCACCCATCCCCGAGCGGGGCTCGGTCGGCGCGAGCGGTGACCTCGTCCCGCTCAGCTATATCGCGGCGCTCGTCACCGGCCAGGGCCGGGCCCTGCACGAGGGCGAGGAGAAGAGCTCGGCGGACGCCCTGGCCGCGGTCGGTCTCGCCCCGGCGGTGCTGGAGGCCAAGGAGGGGCTGGCGCTCGTCAACGGCACGTCCTTCATGTCCGGGTTCGCCGCCCTGGCGCTCCACGACGCCGCGGAACTGGCCTTCGCCGCCGACCTGTCGACCGCACTGACCTCCCAGGTGCTCCAGGGCAACCCCGGCCACTTCGCGCCGTTCGTCTTCGACCAGAAGCCGCACACGGGCACGCGCCGCAGCGCGCACACCATCCGTGACCTGCTCGGCAACCCCGAGGACCGCGACCCGGGCGTCGCGCAGCGCGACGCTTCACTGTCGGAGGCCGGCTTCCGCGAGCTGGAGGAGCCGATCCAGGACCGCTACTCCATCCGCTGCGCCCCGCACGTGATCGGCGTGCTGCGCGACACCCTGGACTGGGCCACCAACTGGGTGGACATCGAGATCAACTCCACCAACGACAACCCGCTGTTCGACATCGACGCCGGTGTCGTCCGCAACGGCGGCAACTTCTACGGCGGCCACGTCGGCCAGGCCATGGACTCCCTGAAGACCGCGGTCGCCAGCGTCGCCGACCTGCTCGACCGCCAGCTGGAGCTGGTCGTGGACGAGAAGTTCAACAACGGCCTCACCCCCAACCTGATCCCCCGCTTCGAGGCGGACAGCTGGGACGCGGGCATGCACCACGGCTTCAAGGGCATGCAGATCGCCGCCTCCGGGCTCACCGCCGAGGCGCTGAAGAACACCATGCCGGCGACCTCGTTCTCCCGGTCGACCGAGGCGCACAACCAGGACAAGGTCAGCATGGCGACCATCGCCGCGCGGGACGCCCGTACGGCCGTGGAGCTGGTCCGCCAGGTCACCGCCATCCACCTGCTCGCCCTGGCGCAGGCCGCCGACCTGCGCGGCACCGAGGTCCTCAGCGGCCCGACGAAGGCCGCGTACGACCTGATCCGCTCGGTCTCCCCGGCGCTGGAGGGCGACCGTCCGCTGGAGGGCGACATCCAGCGGGTCACCGCGCTCATCGCCTCCGGCGAGCTGCGCGAGGCCGCCGAGGCCGCGCTGACCGACTGACCGACCGCTCGACCGGGGCCCACGACGGGCCCCGGTTAATTGGACTCCCAGAAGCCAATTAATTAGAGTCGAACCGTGCGACTCACCAAGGGCACCGACATCGCGCTGCGCATCGCCATGCGCCTCGCAGTGGCGGGCGACGAGGAGGCGCCGACCACCCGGGAGGTGGCCGGCGCGGTCGGCGTGCCGTACACGCACGCCGCCAAGGTCGTCAGCAGACTCCAGCACCTGGGGGTCGTCGAGGCCCGCCGGGGCCGGGGCGGCGGGCTCACGCTCACCGCCACCGGCCGGTCGGCCTCGATCGGCCGCCTGGTGCGCGAGCTGGAGGGCGCGGGCGACGTCGTCGGCTGCGAGGACGACCCGCCGTGCCCGCTGCGCGGCGCGTGCAGGCTGCGCGGCGCGCTGCGCGAGGCCCAGGAGGCGTTCTTCGCCGCCCTGGACCCGATCACCGTGGAGGAGCTGACGGCTCCGCCGACGGGCCCCCTCCTCTTGAGCCTGGGCACCGGCCCAGGGGACTGACCGCGAAAACCCCCATCCCTCCCTCGAGGTCACCGCACACCGTTAAATGCGACTCTCAGATACCAATTCAAGTCGAGCGTCAGGAGCCCCGATGCTGTCCACCAGGTCGACCGAGATCGTCCGCGCCACCCTCCCCGCCGTCGGCGGCGCCATCGGCGAGATCACCCCGCTCTTCTACGACAAGCTCTTCGCCGACCGGCCCGACCTGCTGCGCGACCTCTTCAACCGGGGCAACCAGGCGAACGGCAGCCAGCGCCAGGCCCTCGCGGGCGCCATCGCCGCCTTCGCCACCGCGCTCGTCGAGCACCCGGAGGTCCGCCCCGACGCGATGCTCTCGCGCATAGCCCACAAGCACGCCTCGCTCGGCATCACCCCCGAGCAGTACCCGCTGGTGCAGCGGCACCTCTTCGCCGCGATCGCCGAGGTGCTGGGCGACGCCGTCACCCCCGAGGTCGCCGCCGCCTGGGACGAGGTCTACTGGCTGATGGCCAACGCCCTCATCGCGATCGAGGCCCGGCTCTACGAGGAGGCCGGCGCCCCGGACGGCGACACCCGCGTCCCGTACCGCATCGTCGGCCGGATCCGGGAGACCGCCGAGGTCACCACCTTCCTCGTCCGCCCCCTGGACGGGCGGCCGCTGCCCGCCTCCCGCCCCGGCCAGTACGTCTCCGTGCAGGTGGAACTCCCCGACGGCGCCCGGCAGATCCGTCAGTACAGCCTCTCCGGCCACCCCGACGACGCGCTCCAGTTCTCCGTCAAGCGGCTCGCGGGCGACCCGGACGGCGAGGTCTCCCACCACCTCCACGACCGGCTCGGCGTGGGCGACACCCTGCTGGTCGGCGCCCCCTTCGGGGATGTGGTGCTGGGCGGCGGCGACGCGCCCGTGCTCCTCGCCTCCGCGGGCATCGGCTGCACCCCGATGATCGGGATGCTCTCCCACCTGGCGGCCACCGGCGCCACCCGCCGGGTGATCGCCGTCCACGCCGACCGCGGCGAGTCCACGCACGCGTTCCGCACCGACCTCCTCCAGCTGACGGCCAAGCTCCCGGACGCGGTCGCGCACATCTGGTACGAGGAGCCGGAGGCCGGCCACCCCGCCGACCGCACGGGCCGCGCCGACCTCACCGCCATCGACATCCCCGCGGACACCACGGCCTACCTCTGCGGGCCGCTGCCCTTCCTCCGCTCGGTCCGTACGCAGCTCCTGGCGGCGGGCGTGGCGGCGGCCGACATCCACTACGAGGTGTTCGGCCCGGATCTGTGGCTGGGCGAGGGCGCCTGACGGACCGTCGGCGGGGTACGGGGAGCGGCACCCCGGGCGGATCGTTACCCACGCGTAACTCACGTGACCATTACCCCTGGTAAGTCACCGAGGTTACCGTCGAGTCACTTCGCATCGGAGTGCCGCAACCCCCCGTACCACCAGCGCGGCACCGACCTCAGGAGTGTGACCGTGCGACACCCCCGCAAGGCCCTGCGCGCCACGGCGGTCGGCGCCGCCTCCGCCGCGCTGCTGGCCGGCACCGCCCTCGGATTCGCCCCCGCGGCACAGGCCGCGCCGGACCGCCCGGCCGCGGTGGGTCACGCCGCCGCGTCCGTCCGGTTCACCGACCTCCCCGGCTCCGGCGGCATCACCCTGAAGGGCAACGTCTTCGCCCCCGGCGACACCGGCGGGCGCCGCCTCCCCCTGATCGTGCTGCCCACCAGCTGGGCAATGCCGCAGCTGGAGTACATCGCCCAGGCCAAGCAGCTCGCCGAGTCCGGCTATGTCGTGGTCAGTTACACCGCCCGCGGCTTCTGGCTCTCGGGCGGGAAGATCGAGACGGCCGGGCCGCAGGACATCGCCGACGCCTCCGGGGTCATCGACTGGGCACTCGCCAACACCCCCGCCGACCCCGGGCGGATCGGCATGGGCGGGGTCTCCTACGGGGCGGGCATCAGCCTGCTGACCGCGGCCGCCGACAAGCGCGTCAAGGCGGTCACCGCGCTGAGCGGCTGGGCCGACCTCATCGAGTCGATCTACGGCGACCGCACCCAGCACCGGCAGGCCGCCGAGCTGCTCGGCGGCCTGGGCAACCTCACCGGCAGACCCGGCGACGAACTCCAGCGGATCCTCAAGGACTTCCTCGGCAACGACCTGTCGAAGGAGAAGGACATGCTGGCCTGGGGCGCGAAGCGCTCCCCCGCCAACTACGTCGACCGCATCAACGCCCAGGGCACCGCCGTCATGCTGGGCAACGCCTGGGGCGACTCGATCTTCACCCCCAATCAGTACGCGAAGTTCTACGAGCGGCTGACCGGCCCCAAGCGCCTGGAGTTCCGCCCCGGCGACCACGCCACCGCCGAGGCCACGGGCCTGCTCGGACTGCCCAACGACACCTGGACCCACGCCCACCGCTGGTTCGACCGCTACCTCAAGGGCGAGGACAACGGCATCGACCGCGAGGCGCCCGTCCAGATCTCCTCCCGCTCCGGCGGCGGCTACGAGTCGTACGCGACCTGGGCCGACGTCGAACGGAACCGGCGCGCGGTGCCGATGGACGGCGCGCGGGAGATCCGCACCGGCGTCGACTCCGGCGCCGACGGCGGCACCGTCATCCTCTCCAACGCGCTCGACCAGTTCCTCAAGATCCCGCCGATGGTGTCCGTACCGTTCCTCTCCCGGACGTACGCCGCCGTCTGGCAGACCGGGCCGTACTGGTCCGAGCAGCGGATCCGGGGCAGCGTGCGGGTCGCGACGACGATGACGAGCACCAAGGACACGGGGACGGCCGTCGCCTATCTCTACGACGTGGGCCCGCTGGGCGTGGGCAAGTTGATCACCCACGCGCCGTATACGTTCCGGGACGAGGTGCCGGGGCGGGGGTTCGGGGTGGACCTCTCGCTGTACGCCACGGCGTACGACGTCCCTGCGGGGCACCGGCTGGCGCTGGTGGTGGACTCGGTGGACCCGCTCTACATCTCGCACAACCCGGCGGGGGCGCGCTTGAGCTTCTCCTCACCGACGCTGTCCGTGCCGGTGCGCAACTAGGCCACCCTGCGGGCGCGTCCTCAAACGCCGGACGGGCTGGATTTCCAGCCCGTCCGGCGTTTGAGGACCGGGGTCTGGGGCGGAGCCCCAGTTTCGGGAAGGGGCGGGGCTGGGGAACAAACCCCCTACGCCTCCCGGTAGACCCCCGGCGCGAGGTACACCGAGAAGCGCGGTGAGTCACCGCCCCGGTACGAGATGAAGTTCTGCGTGTGCGACTCCGGCAGCGAACGGTCGGAGATCGCGTCGAGCACCGCCTCGTACCCCACCGCATCCATCCCCTCAGAGCGCAGAAACGCCGCCACCCGATCCCGCGCCGCCGCATCGCTCCCGTGCACAGGGATCATCGGGACGTACAGCGTCGCACCGGGCACGGCCCTTCCCGGGCCGAAGGAGAAGGCCGTCACCGGCGGCTTCCGCTTCCATTCGGGGGTGTCGTCCGCGCCGTTGATGCCGCGCAGCGCGCGGGCGAAGGAGCCCGGTACGTGGTCCGCGGCGACGGCCGACTTCGCGTCGATGGCTTCGGCGGACACCCCGGAGTGCGCGAGGTAGACCTGGACGCGGAAGTCGTCGCCGGGCACGAGGTCCATGGCCAGGGCGGCGGGTTCGTGCTCCGGGCCGTACGCGCCGCCGAGGTGTTCGGTGAGGGCGCGCCAGGGCTGTTCCAGGCCGAGGCGGATCATGGCCTCTTCCGTGCGGGCGGCGGCCTGTTCCCGGCCACGGACCGCGGGGTTGAGGAAGATCTTGTAGCGGGGGTGGCCGCCGGGGGTCCAGGCCACCGCGTGGGCGATGGTGAAGTACCCCTGCGGGTCGTCGTCGGTGAAGAGGTCCTCGACCCGGAGGCAGGGGTCGACGGAGACACCGGGGCGGCCGGCCAGCCGCCGGGTGAGGGCCATGCCGTCCTCCATCCGGCGCTTCGCCGGGCCCCTGGGGGACTCCAGGGAGAGCCGGACCCCTGCCTTGCGCCCGGCCCAGGCGACCGAGGTCTCCAGGGGCATGCCGTCGATGGAGACCCAGCAGGCGTCCTCGGGGGGTGTGCCGACGGGGAGTTCGCCCCAGGGGTCGGTGAGGTCGCGCAGGAACGCGAGGAGCGACTCCCGGTCCCCGCCGTCGGCCCCGAGGCCCTCGTAGGCGCGGCACACCTTGTCGCAGGCGACCTCCGCGTAGGTGTCGGTGGGCCGGTAGCGGTCGGAGTCGAAGCGCATCGGGCGGCCGGTCATCTCGGCTATGACGCCCGTGTCCGGGGTGAAATCGCCTGATGTGCGGGGCGGTTGGGGGCCGGTTCCGGGACCTGCGGACTCCATCGTGACTCCCTGTGCGTGGTGACGGCAAAAACGAGCGCGATCTTCCCACCGTGCGGCGGGCGCTGTCAGAGCTTTGCCCGACAATTGCCCGGGATCCCGTTATCGGGCCTATGTTCCGGCCAACTTGCCGCCCTTCGCGCGTACGGTCGATCCGCCTCAGTCCGCGCCGGAGCCCGACCGGGGATTCGGCCGGTCCGCGGTGGCGGAATGCCCGGGACCGCCAGCCGCACCTGCGCATTACCGCTGGTTACGGTCAGGCTCGGGCATCGGCTTTGCAAGAACGGCCGGATCATGCACGGCGGTGGTCCGCATCACGACGTTCCGCGACACGATCGCTACACATCGCTCGCTGGTGCACGGCGCTCGCGAATCGGTGTGCCCTGTCCACACGCGGCCAACCGGGGAGAGTCGGCGCCGCCGTGCTCCGGGAAGCCTGTGCAGAGGAGTTGTTGACGCGTGTCCGCACAGCACCACTCCGCCCCACTCCGGCCCACCGCCGGTGCTCCGCGTTCCGCATCCCCCACCGACCCCGCCACCCCATCCGACGGGGACGCTCTCCCCGCGACGCTCCCGGAGGCGTTCGCCCGGCAGGCGGCGCTCACCCCCGACGCGCCGGCGCTGGTGAGCGGCGCCGCGGGAGCGGGAACGGCGGAGATCTCCCTGACCTACCGGGAGCTCGACGCACGCGCGGACCGGCTGGCCCGGCGGCTGACGGCGGAGGGCGTGGAGCCGGGCGGCACCGTGGCGGTGCTGATGGACCGTTCGGCCGAGCTCGTCGTCTCCCTGCTCGCGATCGTCAAGTCCGGTGGCGCCTACGTCCCGTTGGATCCGCGGCAGCCCGTATCCCGGTTGCGGTGGATCCTGGACCAGACCGGCGCGGAGCTCGTCCTGACGGCCGGCGGATCCCCGGACGCGCAGCTCACGGCGGGGCGCAAGGTGCTGGCCGTGTCCGTGGGCGACGCGGACGAACGGATACCGACCGTCCCCGTACACCCCTGTGAACCGCGCCAGTTGGCGTATGTGATGTTCACCTCCGGCTCGACCGGCACGCCCAAGGGCGTCGCGGTGACCCATGAGAACGTGGTGGGTCTCGCCCGCGACCAGGCGTGGCGCGGCGGCGCCCACGGCCGGGTGCTGCTGCACTCGCCGCACGCGTTCGACGCCTCGACGTACGAGCTGTGGGTGCCGCTGCTGTGCGGGGGGACGGTGGTGGTCGCACCGCCCGGGGACCTGGACGCACGCGGCATCGCCGCCGCCGTCACGGACGCGGAGATCACCGGGCTGTGGGTGACGGCGGGCCTGTTCTCGGTGCTGGCCGAGGAGGCGCCGCGGTGCTTCCTCGGGGTGCGGGAGGTGTGGACGGGCGGGGACGCGGTCTCCCCCGCGGCCGTCCGGCGGGTGCTGCGGGCATGCCCGGAGACCGCGGTCGTCAACGGCTACGGGCCGACCGAGACCACCACGTTCGCCACCTGCCACCGGGTGGCCGACCCCGGTGTCCTGGGCACGGTCGTGCCCATCGGCGCGGCGATGGCCGGGATGCGCGCGGAGGTGCTCGATCCACGGCTGGCGCCGGTGCCGCCCGGGGAGGTCGGCGAGCTCTATCTCGGCGGCTCGGGGCTGGCCCGTGGCTACTGGAACCGCCCGGCGCTCACCGCCGAGCGCTTCGTCGCCGACCCGCTGGGCGAGCCCGGTGCCCGGCTGTTCCGCACCGGTGACCTGGTGCGGCGCGGCCCGGACGGGCTCCTGGAGTTCGTCGGCCGCAGCGACGACCAGGTGAAGATCCGCGGCTTCCGGGTCGAGCCGGGCGAGGTCGAGGCCGTCCTCGCCGGGCACCCCGGGGTCGCCCAGGCGGCCGTGGTGGTGCGCGAGGACAGGCCGGGCCAGAAGCGGCTCGTCGGCTATGTCGTACCGGCGGAGGAGAGCGCGGCCGAGGCGCCCTCGGACGGCGCGGACCGGGTCGGCGAGTGGCAGGAGATCTACGACTCGCTGTACAGCGACGTGGCGCGGGCGCGCTTCGGCGAGGACTTCTCCGGCTGGAACAGCAGCTACGACGGCGAGCCGATACCGGCGGCGCAGATGCGGGAGTGGCGCGATGCCACCGTGGCCCGGATCCGTGAACTCCGGCCGCGCCGGGTGCTGGAGATCGGCGTCGGCACCGGGCTGCTGATGTCCCGGCTGGCCCCGCACTGCGACGCCTACTGGGGAACGGACCTCTCCGGCCAGGTCATCGAGGCGCTGCGCCATCTGGTGCGACAGGACCCCGAACTGGCGGACCGGGTCGAGCTGCGGGCCGGTGCAGCCGACGACACGGCTGAACTGCCCACCGGCTTCTTCGACACCGTCGTCGTCAACTCCGTGACGCAGTACTTCCCCGACGCCCACTACCTCGCGGACGTCCTGGCCAAGGCCGTCGGGCTGCTCGTCCCCGGCGGGTCGGTGTTCATCGGCGACGTCCGCAATCTGCGGCTGCTGCGCTGCTTCCACACCGACGTCCGGCTCCGGCAGGACGGGTTGCCGGCGGACCCCGCCGCCGTCCGGGCGGCCGTCGAGCACGGCATGGTGCGGGAGAAGGAGCTGCTGGTCGACCCGGCGTTCTTCGCCGAGCTGGCGGCCGGCCTGCCGGGCGCGGTCGGCAGCGAGGTGCGGGTGAAGCGCGGGCGGTCCGTGAACGAGCTGACGCGCTACCGCTACGACGCCGTGCTGCGCAAGCTGTCCCCCGGCGAGCAGGATCCATTGCCCGTACGGGAGTTGTCGTGGGGGCGGGACGTCCAATCGCCGGACGAGCTGGCCGCGCTGCTGCGCGCGGAGCCGCCGGCGGGCGACGTACGGCTGACGGGGTTGCCGGACAGCAGGCTCGCGCCGGTGGCCGAGGCCCTGCGGGAGCTGGACGGGGGTACGGGCCGGATCCGCGCCCTGGGCGCTCGCGACGACGCCGGAACCGACGAGCTGGAGCGCCTCCACGAGCTGGCGGACAGGCTGGGGCTGCGCGCCTCGGCCACCTGGTCGGCCGACGAGGACGGCACGCTGGACGTATTTTTGACGCCACGTCAACCCGGTTCGGCGGTCGACGGCCCGGCGCCTGGGGTGCCGCTCACCTCGCTGGTCAACGCCCCGGCGGCCGCGCGGGACACCGGTGCGCTGGTGTCCTCGGTCCGGGCGTTCCTGCGCGAGCGGTTGCCCGAGTATCTGGTGCCCGCGGCGACGGTGGTGCTGGAGAGCCTGCCACTGACCGCGAACGGCAAGGTCGACCGGCGCCGGCTGCCGGAGCCCGGCACCGGGTCCGCCGAGGACGGCCGGGCGCCGCGCAATCCGCTCGAAGAGCTGCTGTGCGGGCTGTTCGCCGACATCCTCGGGGTGTCCGGGGTCACCATCGACGACAGCTTCTTCACGCTGGGCGGGCACTCGCTGTCGGCCACCCGGCTCAGCACCCGGCTGCGGTCCGTCCTGGGCCTGGAGCTGCCGGTGCGCGCCGTCTTCGAGACGCCGACCGTCGCCGGTCTCGCCGAGGCGGTGCGCGAGGCGTCGGCCGGGGACCGCCCGCCGCTGGTGCCCGCGGAGCGGCCCGAGGAGGTGCCGCTGTCGTTCGCCCAGCGGCGGCTGTGGTTCCTCGACCACCTCCAGGGGCCGGGCGCCGCGTACAACGTCCCGCTCGTGCTCGACCTGGACGGCGAGCTGGACCGCGCGGCGCTCGAAGCGGCGCTGGGCGATGTGCTGGCCCGGCACGAGAGCCTGCGGACGGTCTTCCCGGAGACGGCCGGGGTGCCCCGGCAGCTGGTCCTGGACGGTGCCGCCGTCCGGCCGCGCCTGGAGGTGAGCGCGGTCGCGCCGGAGGAGCTGGACGCGGCGGTGGCCGCCACGGTCCGCCGGCCCTTCGACCTCGCGGCCGAGATACCGGTGCGCGCGCGGCTGTTCACCGCGGGTCCCGGCCGGCACGTCCTGGCGCTGGCCGTCCACCACATCGCGTGCGACGGCTGGTCGCTGGCGCCGCTGTGGCGCGACCTCGCCACCGCCTACGCCGCCCGCCGCGACGGCGGCGCGGCACCCGACGTCGCACCGCTGCCGGTGCAGTACGCCGACTACGCGCTGTGGCAGCACCGGCTGCTGGGCGACGAGGATGATCCCGCAAGCCTGGCGTCCCGTCAGATCGACTACTGGACCAAGGCGTTGGCCGACCTGCCCGAGTGCGCGGAGCTGCCCGTGGACCGGCCCCGGCCGCAGGTGGCCTCGCACCGCGGCGACACCCTGCACTTCACGGTCGACGCCGATCTGCACCGGCGGATCACGGAGCTGGCCGGGCGGTGCGGGGCCAGCCCGTTCATGGTCGTGCACGCCGCGCTGGTGACGCTGCTGACGAAGCTGGGCGCGGGCCCGGACATCGCGGTCGGCACCCCGGTCGCGGGCCGCACCGACCACGCGCTGGACGGCCTGGTCGGGTTCTTCGTCAACACGCTGGTGCTGCGCACGGACACCTCCGGCAACCCCGCGTTCCGCGACCTGCTGGCCCGGGTCCGGGAGACCGACCTGGCCGCGTACGCCCATCAGGACGTGCCCTTCGAGCGGCTGGTCGACGCCCTCGCCCCGGCGCGCGGCCTCGCCCACCACCCGCTGTTCCAGGTGCTGCTGGCGCTGCAGAACGCCCCGCAGGGCGCGGCGGAGCTGCCGGGCCTGGCCGTCGCGGAGCGGGCGGTGGGCACCGGGGCGTGCCGGTTCGACCTGTCGCTGAGCCTGCGGGAGCGGCACGGCGCGGACCAGCGGCCGGGGGGCATGGACGGGGTCGCGGAGTACAGCACCGACCTGTTCGACCGGTCCACCGTCGAGCGCCTCGTCCACCGTTTCCTACGGCTCCTCGACGCGGTCACCGCCGACCCCGGCCGCCGGCTCGGCTCGCTGGAGGTGCTGCTCCCCGACGAGCGGGAGCGGCTGCTTGCGCGCAGCGGCGACGGCACCCCCGGCACGGAACTCGGCCATCTGCCGGAGCTGTTCGAGGCGCAGGTGAGGCGGACACCGAACGCGACCGCGCTGATCCACGACGACGGCACCGGGCCCGTACGCACGCTGACGTTCCGTGAGCTGAACGCGCGGGCGAACCAGCTGGCCCGGTATCTGATCGGCTGCGGTGCCGGGCCGGAGCGGTTCGTGGCGATCGCCCTGCCGCGCGACGCCGACTCGGTCGTCGCGACGCTCGCGGTGCTGAAGGCGGGGGCCGCCTATCTGCCGCTGGACGCGGGCTATCCGGCGGCCCGCCTCGCCCATATGACCGAGGACGCCCGGCCCACGATCCTGCTCACCGACTCCGGCACCTCCTTGCCGCTGCCCGACGGCACGGGGATGCGCACGGTCGTGCTGGACCGGGACGAGACCCGGCGGGCCGTGGCCCTGTGCTGGGAGACGGACGTCGCCGACGGCGAGCGGCTAGCGCCGCTGAGCTGCGGGGCGCCCGCCTACGTCATCTACACCTCCGGGTCCACCGGCCGGCCCAAGGGCGTCGTCGTCACCCACGCGGGGGTCTCCGGCGTGGTCGAGGCGCAGGTGCGGCGGTTCGGGGTGACAGCGGCGAGCCGGATCCTGCAGTTCGCCTCGCACAGCTTCGACGGCGCGGTGTGGGAGCTGTGCGGCGGGCTGCTGACCGGGGCCACCCTGGTGATGGCGCCCGCGGAGCTCACCGCGCCGGGCCCGGAGCTGGCCGCGCTGGTCGAGCGGCACCGGGTCACGCACGCGACGCTGCCCCCGGCCGCGCTGTCGGTGATGGAGCCGGGCGAACTGCCGTCGCTGCGCTGGCTGATCACCTCGGGCGAGGCGCCGTCGGCGGAGACGGTGCGCCGCTGGTCTGCGGGGCGCAGGTTCCTCAACGGCTACGGCCCGACCGAGACGACGGTGTGCGCGACGCTCAGCGCCCCGCTGTCCGGCGGCGGAACGCCCCCGATCGGCCGGCCCACCGTGGGTGCGCGCGCCTACGTCCTGGACCGTGACCTGTGCCTGGTGCCGCCGGGGGTGCCCGGGGAGCTCCATGTGTCGGGCGCCGGGCTGGCCCGCGGCTATCTGCACCGGTCGGGGCTGACCGCGGAGCGGTTCGTGGCCGACCCGTTCGGGGCACCGGGCGACCGGATGTACAAGACCGGCGACACGGTCCGCTGGAACGCCGACGGCGAGCTGGAGTTCATCGGCCGCACCGACGGGCAGATCAAGATCCGCGGCTTCCGGATCGAGCCCGGCGAGGTCGAGGCGGTGCTGGGCGGTCACCCGGGGGTGGCCCAGGCGGTCGTCGTCCCCCGCAAGGACGCCCGCGGCGGTACGTACCTGGCGGCGTACGCGGTGCCCGCCGGTGACTCGCCGGGCCTGGACGGGGCGGAGCTGCGCGACGGGCTGACCGGTCTGCTGCCCGGCTATATGGTGCCGTCCGCGGTCGTGGTCCTGGACTCGCTGCCGGTGACGGCCACGGGCAAGGTGGACCGCTCGGCGCTCCCCGAGCCCGACTTCGGGGCGCTGTCCACGGGCCGCGAGCCCCGCAACCCGCGCGAGCGGATCCTGTGCGAGCTGTTCGCCGAGGTGCTGGGCGTGCCCCGGGTGACCATCGACGACGGCTTCTTCGACCTGGGCGGGCACTCGCTGCTGGTGACCCGGGTGATCAGCGGGCTGCGCCGCCGCCTCGGCGTGGAGCTGCCCGTCCGCACCCTCTTCGAGCGGCAGTCGGTGGCCGCGCTGCTGGAGGCCGTCGACGGTCCGGCCGTACCCGGCGGGACGTACACGCCGGCGCGGGCCGACCTCGCCGCGGAGGCCGTGCTCGACCCGGCGATCACCGTGGGCCGGGCGGCGGACGGCACCCGGGCGGAGGGACGGGAGACCATCCTGCTGACCGGTGCGACCGGCTTCCTCGGGGCGTTCCTGCTGCGCGAGCTCCTCGACCGCACGAGCGCCGACATCCACTGCCTGGTGCGCGCCGAGGACGCCGCGCAGGCGGACCGCCGGATCCGGCGGAACATGGCGGAGTACGGGCTGTGGAACGAGTTCTCCCGCAACCGGATCGTCGCCGTCCCCGGCGACCTGGAGAAGCCGCTGCTCGGGCTCTCCCCCGAGCGCTTCGACGCCCTCGCGGCCCGGCTCGACGCGGTCTACCACAACGGCGCGCGGGTCAGCGCGGTCGACCCGTACGACCGGCTGCGCGCGGCGAACGTCGCGGGCACCCGGGAAGTGCTGCGGCTGGCCGCCAGGTTCGCGACGCCGGTGCACCACATCTCCACGGCCGCCGTGTCGGTGGGGACCGACGAACACCCCGGTCCGGTGCCCGAGTCGCA
The DNA here is from genome assembly GCF_039521185.1 of Streptomyces blastmyceticus. Classification (NCBI taxonomy): domain Bacteria; kingdom Bacillati; phylum Actinomycetota; class Actinomycetes; order Kitasatosporales; family Streptomycetaceae; genus Streptomyces; species Streptomyces blastmyceticus. The sequence goes on from NZ_BAAABW010000026.1 coordinate 880,532, forward strand.
CCGGGTCGCGCCGGAGGCGGTCCTGCCGGGCGGCTACACCGAGACCAAGTGGGTGGCCGAGCAGCTCGTCTGGGCGGCGGCCGGGCGCGGACTGCCGGTGACCGTCCACCGGTGCGGGCGCATCAGCGGACACACCGTCAGCGGTGCGGGGTCGGCCCGGGACGTGTTCTGGCAGCTCGTCCGCGCCATGCTCGTCCTCGGCGCGGCGCCCCGCGCGGCGGACGACGGCACGGCCCCGGTCGTCGACCTGATCCCCGCCGACTGGGCCGCGGCCGCTATCGTCCACCTCTCCCGCACCCCGGGCACCGAGGGCCTCGCGCACCACCTCACCTGCCCGTCCCCCGTCCCCTTCGAGACCGTCCTCGGCCATCTGCGGGCGTACGGCTACCGGCTGGACACCCTGGACCTCGACGACTGGACGGCCACCCTGCGGCAGCGGGCCGACGCGGCGGCGGACGGCGGGCCGGGGGCGGGCGAGGGGCTGCTGGACGCGGCCGTGCTCCTCACCGACACCCTGCCCGCGCTCGCCCGCGTGGGCCGGATCCACCTCGACCGCGCCAACACCATTGCAGGGCTGGCCGGTTCGGGTCCGGCGTTCCCGCCGCTGGACGGCGAGCTGATCCGTACGTACGCCGACTTCTTCGTCTCGTCGGGCTTCTTCCCGCCGCCCGCCGCGCACTGAGCGGCGCCGCGACCGTGCCGGGG
>NZ_BAAABW010000026.1:881268-1099578 GCF_039521185.1 Streptomyces blastmyceticus
CACGCCTCCACACCCCTTCACGGAAAGGCCGAACATCGTGAACAACCCCTGGGACGACACCGAGGGCACCTTCCTCGTGCTGGTCAACGACGAGGGACAGCACTCCTTATGGCCGTCCTTCACCACTGTCCCCGCCGGGTGGACGGCCGTCCGCGGCCCCGCCACCCGGCAGGAGTGCCTCGCCTACGTCGAGGAGAACTGGACCGACATGCGGCCCAAGAGCCTCGTCGAGCACCAGTCGCGGCTCTCGGAGGTGCGGTCCGCATGAAGGACGAACGCGCGCCCCTCAGCTACCCGTTCAACGAAGCGGTCGCCCTGGACGTCGACCCGCTCTACGCGAAGCTGCGCGCCGAGGAACCCGTCGTACGGGTCAGCTGCCCTTTCGGCGAAGACGCCTGGCTGGTCACCTCGCACGCGGACATGAAGACGATCCTCGCGGACCCCCGGTTCAGCCGGGCGCTGGCCGCCGAGCACGACGAGTCCCGCCTGACCCCGCTGCCCATCCACACCAGCATCCTGGGCATGGACTCCCCCGACCACACCCGGCTGCGCCGGCTCCTGGCCAAGGTCTTCACCATGCGCCGGGTCGAGCTGCTGCGCCCGCGCATCGAGCAGGAGGCCGACCGGCTGATCGACGCGCTGATCGCCGAGGGCCCACCGGGCGACCTCATGGAGGGCTTCGCGGTGCCCTTCGCGGGCACCGTCGTGTGCGACCTGCTCGGCGTGCCCTTCGAGGACCGGGAGCAGTTCCGCGGCTGGCTGGACGCCTTCTCCGCCACGACGGTGATGACGGAGGAGGAGATCGAGGCGGACACCGAGCGGCTGCACGGCTATATCGCGCAGCTGATGGTGCGCAGGCGCGCGGAGCCGCAGGACGACCTCATCAGCGCCATGGTCAAGGCCAGCGACGAGGAGGAGAAGCTCTCCGAGAAGGAGCTCGTGGAGCTGGCGAGCGTGCTGCTGATCGCCGGGCACGAGACGGTCTCCTCCCAGCTGATCGACTCCCTGCACGTGCTGTTCACCCACCCCGAACAGCTCCGGCTGCTCAAGGACAGGCCCGAGCTGATGCCCGGGACGGTCGAGGAGCTGATGCGCTTCGTACCGCTCATTTCCCATGTGACCTTCGCGCGCTATGCCACGGAGGACGTCGAACTGAGCGGGACGCTGGTGCGCGCGGGCGAATCCGTACTGCCCGCGATTCCGTCCGCGAACCGCGATGAATCGGTCTTCGAGAATGCCGACCGGTTCGACCTCACGCGGGAGCACAATCCGCATCTGGGATTCGGTTACGGAATCCACCGCTGCCTGGGCGCGCCGCTCGCCCGGCTGGAAATGCAGGTGGCGCTGGATTCGCTGCTGCGGCGGCTTCCCGAGCTGCGGTGCGCGGTTCCGGCGGAATCGCTGGAATGGAAGGACGGCATGCAGGTGCGGAGCCTGCTGGAGCTGCCGGTCCTCTGGTGACGCCAGGGTAGAAGCAGGGGAAAGAGGGGGCCTCCTCGCCGGCGCGAGGAGGCCCCTTTTCGTTCATGTGCCTCAGGCGAGGCGCCAGTCGGGGGCCGTGGGGCTGCTGTCCCGGGTGGCGCCCGGGTCGCGGCTGACCACCGGGCCGAGGGCCGCGTCGATCGCGGCCATGACGTCGGCCTCCAGGCGGATCCCGGCCGCCTTGGCGTTGTCGGCGATCTGCTCGGGGCGGGAGGCACCGATCACCGCGGAGGCGACGTTCGGGTGCTGGAGCACCCAGGCGAGGGAGAGTTGAGCGATCGTCAGACCGAGGCCGTCGGCGACGGGCCGCAACTGCTGGACGCGGGCGAGGACATCGTCCTTGAGCCAGGGCGCCAGCACGGGCGAGCCGTCGTTGGAGTCCCGGGCCCGGGACTCCTGCGGCCACTGCCGCCCCGGCAGATACTTCCCGGTCAGGACGCCCTGGGCCAGTGGCGACCAGACGATCTGGCCGACGCCCAGCTCCTCGCAGGCGGGCATGATCTCGCCCTCGGGCACCCGCCACAGCGCGGAGTACTGCGGCTGGCTGGAGATCAGCGAGATGCGCAGCTCCCGGGCCAGGGCGTGCCCGCGCCTGAGCTGGTCGGCGGTCCACTCGGAGACCCCGATGTAGTGCGCCTTGCCCGCGTGGACCACGTCGGCGAACGCCTCCATGGTCTCCTCCAGCGGGGTGGAGGGGTCGAAGCGGTGGGCCTGATAGACGTCGACGTGGTCCGTGTCCAGCCGGCGCAGGGAGTTGTCGATGGACTCACGGATGTGTTTGCGGGAGAGGCCGAGGTCGTTGCGGCCCGGGCCGGTGGGCGCGAAGACCTTGGTGAGGATCTCCAGCCCTTCCCGGCGCTCGCCTTTCAGCGCCCTGCCGAGGGATTCCTCGGCGAGGCCGTCCGCATAGACGTCCGCGGTGTCGAAGGTGGTGATTCCGGCGTCGAGCGCGGCCCGCACACAGGCGAGTTCCGTCTCCTCACTTCTCGAAGAACTCCGGGTCAGCCAGTTGCCGTAGGCGACCCGGCTGACTATCAGTCCGCTGCGTCCCAGGTGACGGAAATCCATGAGCCCACATTAGCAACGGAGTTGATCCCGTCCGGTGGGAACGGGAATTCACGGATGGTGCGCTCCGGCGCCCGGCAGCAGCGTCCCCGGCTCGGCGTCGGCGACCTCGACGGCCTCGGTCTTGGGGCTGCGGCGCTGCCGTCTGGCGGCCCAGTGGGCGAGCCAGGAGAGGATCATGCACATCCCGATGTAGATCGGCGAGATGATCATGACGACCGGGATGAACGGGAGCCCGTAGTCGAGATTGCTGGCGATCAGCTTGCCCGCGTGCAGGAACTCCTCGTAGGTGATGAGGAAGCCCAGCGAGGTGTCCTTCAGGGCCACGACCAGCTGGCTGATGATCGTCGGCAGCATCGCCCGGAGGGCCTGCGGGACCAGCACGAAGGTCATCACCTGGGTCTTGTGCATGCCCAGGGAGTACGCCGCCTCCCGCTGGCCGCGCTCCACGGAGTTCACGCCCGTGCGGAAGACCTCCGCGAGCACCGAGCCGTTGTAGAGCGTCAGTCCGGTGACGAGGGCGGGCAGCGGCTGCACCTTGAGGGCGACGAAGACGAAGAAGATCATGACCAGCACCGGCATCGCGCGGAAGAACTCCACGAGCAGGGTGGCGATCCAGCGCACCGGCCGGTGCTCGGAGAGCCGGGCCGTGGCGAGCACCCCGCCGAGGGCCAGGGAGAGCACGGCGGCGAAGGCGAAGGCCTTCAGGGTGTTGCCGAGGCCGCGCAGCAGCAGTTCCTGGATGCCCTTGTAGGTGAAGGGATCCCACTTCTGCGCCGTGAACTGGTGGGTGTCGAAGAGGAGATACACGAACCAGGCGAGGAGGCCGAGGATCACGGCGGTCGCCGCGACGCCGTAGATCAGGTGCCGCCGCCGGGCCTGCGGCCCGGGGACGTCGTAGAGCGCGGTCGTGGTCATCGGGCGACTCCCCAGCGCTTCTCCAGCACGTTGAAGAGCGCGCTGATGGTCAGGGTCACGATCAGATAGCCGACGGCGATCCAGACGAAGGACCAGATGATGCTGTAGCCCAGCTCGTTGAGGGTCTTGTAGGTGCCGAGCAGCTCGGTGACGCTGAACGAACCGGCGATCGCGGAGTTCTTGGCGAGCGCGATGAGCGTCGAGCCGACCGGCGGGATGACGGAGCGGAACGCCTGCGGCAGCACGATGGCGCCCAGCGTCTGCGTGAAGGTCATCCCGAGGCTGCGGGCGGCCTCGCCCTGGCCGGTCGGCACGGTATTGATGCCGGAGCGCACGGCCTCGCAGATGAAGGCCGAGGTGTAGCAGCCGAGGGCGAGAACTGCGAAGAGCTGGAAGGGCAGGACGACGCCGAACCGCGGCAGGCCGAGCAGCACCGCGAAGAACAGCAGGGTGAGCGGGGTGTTGCGCAGCACCGCCACCCACACCGTGCCGAGGACGCGCAGCGAGCCGACGGGGGCGACGCGGAAGGAGGCCATCACGAAGCCGAGGACGAGCGCGAGCAGGGAGGCGTAGACGGTGAGTTCGACGGTGCCGAGCAGCCCCTTGCCGTAGAGGGACCAGTTGTCGGTCAGGACGTTCATGACGGGCTCCCGTAGCGGTCGACGGCCGGGGGCTTGGGGGCCGGCACCCCGGACAGGCCGAGGGTCGCGTCGTACGCCTTCTTCCAGTCGCCGTTCTTCTCGTGCGCCTCGATGGCGTCGTCGAGGGCGAAGCGCAGGGCGTTGTCCCCGCGGGGCACGCCGATGCCGTAGGGCTCCTTGGAGAACGGCTTCCCGGCGATCCTCAGCTCGTCGGGCGCCTTGGCGGCGAAGCCCATGAGGATGGTGTCGTCGGTGGTGACGGCGTCCACCTGGAGGCTGAGGAGGTTGTCCACGCAGATCGAGTAGGTGTCGTAGGCGACGGCGATGGCCTTGGGGTAGTCGCGCTGGATGCGCTGGAGCGGTGTGGAACCGGCCGCGGAGCAGACCTTCTTGCCGGCCAGGTCCTGCGGCCCCTCGATGCCCTTCTCGTCCTTGCGCACCAGCAGCGACTGCCCGGCGATGTAGTAGGGCCCGGCGAAGCCGACCTGCCGTTTGCGTAGGTCGTTGATGGTGTAGGTGCCGACGTAGTAGTCGATCTGGCCGTTCTGGAGGGCGGTTTCGCGGTTGGCGGAGGCGATGGTGCGGAAGCGAATGGTCTTCGGGTCGAAGCCCAGGGAGGCCGACATCATCTTGGCGATCTCGATGTCGTAGCCGGAGTAGACGCCGGTCGCGGGGTCCTTCTCGCCGAGGTAGGGCTGGTCCTCCTTGGCGCCGACGACGAGGTGGCCGCGGCTCTTCGCGGCCCGCCAGGTGGCGGAGTCGGGCAGCCGGAAGCCGGTGTCCACGTGGTAGACGGGCAGCTGGTCGGGCTTGGGCCCCTTGACGGGCGGGCTGCCCTCCTTGCCGCAGGCTGCGGCGAGCAGGGCGAGGGCGGCGAGGGCGAGGGCCGCGGCAGCGCGGCGCGTACGGCTCGGCATCGGCGCGTTCACCAGCCCTCTCAGTGCTTGAGGATCTTGGAGAGGAAGTCCTTGGCCCGGTCGCTCTCGGGGGCGGTGAAGAACTCCTCCGGGGTGCGGTCCTCGACGATGCGGCCGTCCGCCATGAAGACGACGCGGTTGGCGGCGGAGCGCGCGAAGCCCATCTCGTGGGTGACGACGACCATCGTCATGCCGTCCCGCGCGAGCTGCTGCATGACCTCCAGCACCTCATTGATCATCTCCGGGTCGAGCGCCGACGTCGGCTCGTCGAAGAGGAGCGCCTTGGGGTCCATCGCGAGGGCGCGGGCGATGGCCACCCGCTGCTGCTGGCCGCCGGAGAGCTGGGCGGGGTACTTCTCGGCGTGGGCGAGCAGGCCGACGCGCTCCAGCAGTTCGCGGGAGCGCTTGTCCGCCTCCTCCTTGCCGCGCTTGCGGACCTTGATCTGGGCCAGGGAGACATTGGCGAGCACGGTCTTGTGGGCGAAGAGGTTGAAGGACTGGAAGACCATCCCGACCTCGGCGCGCAGCCGGGCCAGCTCCCGGCCCTCGTCGGGCAGCGGGTGGCCGTCGAGGGTGATGGTGCCGGACTCCACGGGTTCGAGGCGGTTGATGGTCCGGCAGAGGGTGGACTTCCCGGAGCCCGAGGGGCCGATGACCACGACCACCTCGCCCCGGCCGACGGTCAGGTCGATGTCCTTGAGGACGTGCAGCTTCCCGTAGTGCTTGTTGACGTTCCGCAGTTCGATCAGAGGATCGACGGCCATACCCAGCCCTCTCGCTGTCCCGCGCTGGACACACGCTGTCGGCGCACATTACCGCCCTTGCGGGCGGTTTGCCGGAATAACACCCGCATGTGGGTGTTTCACCCGGAGCCGCGCCCCGGCCCCCGCCGGGTCGCCGACCGCCGTGGCCTAGGTACGCAGACCGGCCTGGGTACCTAGCCTGTACACCGTCGGAGGGCACCAGGGGGAAGGAGCCGACGGTGGGCGACAGCAGGCCCGTCTACCAGCGCATCGCGGACGATCTGCGCCGCCGCATCGACGAGGGCGGGCTCGCCGTGGGGGACCGCATCCCCTCGCGGTCCGAGCTCAAGCGCGCGTACGCGGCCAGCGACCAGACCGTGGACCGCGCGGTGCGCGTCCTGAAGGCCGCGGGGTATGCGGAGGGCCAGTTCGGGCGGGGGGTCTTCGTCACCGACCGGGTGCCGCTCGGCAGCCTGCTGCGCTCGACCGGCGCGGTCGACTCCCCGTTCGCCGCCCGGATGACGGCCCGGGACACGGCCCTGACCTGGGAGGCGTCGTCCAGCGAGGCGGCCGCCTCGGACCGGGTCGCCGAGCGGCTGCGGATCGGGCCGGGCGAGCGGGTGCTGTGCACGCAGTACGAGTACCTCGCCAACCGCCACCCCGTGCAGCTCGCCACCAGCTGGGAGCCGCTCGCCATCACCGAGGGCACCGACGTGGTGCTGCCCGAGCGCGGGCCCTACGCCCGGCGCGGCGTGCGCGGCAGGCTGGCGGCCATCGGCATCCGGGTCGTGCGGGCACAGGAGCTGGTCGGCTCGCGCCCGGCGACGACACCGGAGGCGGAGGCGCTCGGCTGCGCGGCCGGGCAGTGCGTCACCGTCATCGAGCGCACCCACTTCGACGGGGACGGCCGGGCGGTGGAGACCTCCGACATCGTCGTCCGCGCCGACCGCTGGCGGCTGGAGTACGACATCCCCTTCGTCAACTGAAGCCCCGCGGCGGGGCCGTCAGTTCTCCGCCAGCTCTCCGTAGAGCTGGGACAGCTCGGGAGCGCCGTCGGCCGCCCAGCCCTGGCCCGCCTCGACCACGTCGATCTCCCGCCCGTTGGCGAGCCGGACGACCGGCTGGCCGTCGGAGCGGATCCACCAGCCCGCCCCCTCGACCGTGCGCACGACGACCGTGCCCAGATACAGCCCCGCGTCGTTGCCCAGCCACGGCAGCAGCTCGGGGTCCTCGCGCCAGCGCGGCTGGAGCTGGTCCAGCGCCTCCAGGGACGTCGGCGAGTCGTCGAGGGCGACCCCCGCCGACTGCGCGTGCGCGCGCAGCAGTTCGCATTCCGACAGCAGCTCGGCCAGGCCCTCCGGGTCCCTGTCGACCGCGTCCGCCAGCGCCACCCCGTGCGCCGGGGCGTGCCGCTTGCGCCAACTGTCCAAGAAGGGAATGTTCATACCGGCAAGGATCGCACTCGCACGGATGGCCTCACCACAGGCGCGCGGCGCCCGACGTGGCCGGTTGGCCTCCTTGACGTTCCCCAGGTGTCTCCTTAGCTTCATCCCGCCACATTCAGAGCGGGGAACGCTGGGAGGCATGACTCACATGCTCCGGACATCGAGGCTCGGCGGGGTACGGCACAGACGGTGGACGGCGGCCGGGGTCGTCGCGGCGGGCGCCGTCTGCGCCATTGCCGCAGCGAACACCCCGGCGCTCGCCGACACCGCGCAGCGCGAAAGAGAGCCGCTCCCTCTGGAGCGGCTCTTCGACAACACGGCGACGGGCGGGAACACCCGGCCGGGCGACGCCGACTTCGACGACGCGGGCAACGCCCTGTCGGCCCAGGACCTTTCCGCCGCCGGCTGGAGTCCGGGCCGCACCCTCACCATCGACCGCTCCGTGCTCCACTGGCCGCGCTCCGCCGCAGGTCAGCCGGACAACGTACGGGCCGCGGGCCAGAGCGTGCGGCTCCGCGGCAGCGGGGAGGCGCTCTCCTTCCTCGTCGCGGGCACCACCGAGGGCGCGCCGGGCGGGGACGTCACCGGCACGGGGACTATCCGTTACAGCGACGGCTCCCGCAGCACCTACCGGCTGACCGCGCCCGACTGGCGGCGCGGCCCCCTGACGACGAAGGCCGTCGGACTCCCCCATCTGAACACCCCCACGGGCCAACGGGCGGAGACCGCGCGGCTGTACGCGGTGACGGTGCCGGTCGCGCGCGGCCGCGAGGTCGAGTCGGTCGTGCTGCCGCAGGAGCCGGGGCGGAACACCGCGCTGCACGTGTTCTCGATGGCGTTGCGGGGTCCCACGAACGGGTGGACCGGCAGTTGGGCTGCTTCACCTTCGGGTTACGCCGCGGTGGGACCGTGGACCGACCGGACGCTGCGGCTGGTCGTGCACGGCAGCGCGGGCGGGCCGCGGACCAGGATCCGGCTGGAGAACACTTTCGCGCCGCGCCCGGTCCGCATCGGGCACGCCACGGTGGCCCTCCAGGGGCGCGGCGCGGCGGCGGCCGGCCCGCCCCGGGCGCTGACCTTCGACGGGCGGCCCGGTACGGAACTGCCCGCGGGCGCCCAGCAGTTCAGCGACCCGCTGGGGTTCCGGGTGCCCGAGGGCGCCGACCTGCTGGTGAGCATCCACCTGCCGGGCACGGTCCGGGCGCTGCCCGTGCACAGCTACACCAACTCGATGTCCTATCTGACGGCCGACGGAGCCGGTGACCGCACTGGCGAGCGCGGCGCGGGCGCGTACTCCGCGAAGCTCGACTCCTGGCCGCTGCTGACGGGCGTGGACGTCGGTGACGGGGCGGGGTCCGTGGTGACGCTCGGGGACTCGATCACCGACGGCGAGCGGTCGACGCCGGGCGCCAACGGGCGCTGGCCGGACCTGCTGGGGCGGCGGCTGCGCGGCCAGCACTCGGTGCCGAAGTTCGGGGTGCTCAACGAGGGCATCTCCGGCAACCAGGTCGTGACCGACCGCTATCCGGGCGACAACACGAGCACGATCCTGAGCGGGGTCAGCGCGGGCCACCGGCTGGAGCGCGACGTCCTGGCGCAGACCTCGGCCCGTACGGTCGTCGTCTTCGAGGGGGTCAACGACATCCGGGCGGGCACCACAGCCGCGCAGGTGATCCCGGCGCTGCGGGCCATGGCGGCGCGGGCGCACGAGCGCGGCATGCGGTTCGTCGCCGCGACCATCGCGCCCTGCGGCGGCTTCTACGACTGCACGGCGAACGCCGAGGCGCAGCGCACCGCCATCAACCGGCACATCCGGGCGAACGGCGGGGCGTACGACGCGGTGCTCGACTTCGACGCCGCGATCCGCGACCCCCGGCAGCCCGACCGGATGCTGCCGGCCTTCGACGGCGGCGACCACCTGCACCCCAATGACGCCGGGATGCGGGCCTTCGCCGACTCGGTCGACCTGCGCAAGCTGATCTGACGCGCCGCGCGGGGCGGGGCGCCCGGACCTCAGATCTCCAGGTCGACGACGACCGGGGCATGGTCCGAGGCGCCCTTGCCCTTGCGCTCCTCTCGGTCGACATAGGCGTCCTTGAACGCCTCGCCGAAGGGGGCGTTGCCGTAGACGAGGTCGATGCGCATGCCCTTGTTCTTGGGGAAGGAGAGCTGGCGGTAGTCCCAGTACGTGTACGGGTGGTCGTACTTCAGGGGGCGGGGCACGACGTCGGACAGGCCGATGTCGCGCAGGGCGGCCAGAGCGGCGCGCTCGGCGGGGGTGACGTGCGTGGCCCCCTCGAAGACCGCGGGGTCGAAGACGTCCTCGTCGGTCGGCGCGATGTTGAAGTCGCCGAGCACCGCGAACGGCCGCTGCGCTTCGGCGTCCGCGGCGACGGCGTCGCGCAGCGCCTCCAGCCAGCGCAGCTTGTACGCGTAGTGGTCGTGGCCCACCTCGCGGCCGTTGGGCACATAGACCGACCAGAGGCGGGCGCCCCCGCAGGTCGCGGAGATCGCCCGGGGCTCCTGCGCTCCGTCGTAGTCGGGGCCGCCGGGCAGGCCGCTGGCCACGTCCTCCAGGCCGACGCGGGAGAGCAGGGCCACCCCGTTCCACCGGCCGGTGGCGTTGACCGCGGCCTCATAGCCGAGCTCGCGGAGCTCGTCGAAGGGGAAGGCGTCCTCCGCGCACTTCGTCTCCTGTATGCACAGCACGTCCGTGCCGCTGCTCTCCAGCCAGGCCAGCAGCCGCGGGAGACGGGCGGTGATCGAGTTCACGTTCCAGGTGGCGATGCGCATGGGCCAACCCTAACGGCCGGGTGTGACAGTGTCAGAGCGTGACGGTCTCGCCGGGCGCGAGCCGGGTGTGGTCCGTGCCCACGCCGGGCCCGTCGGGACCGAGCATCCGGTCGTAGACCGGCCGGGCCAGGTCGGTGAGCAGCGCGTCGTGGATGTCGATGGCGCGCCGCGGGTTGACCTCTCGCAGGTAGTCGATGACTTCGGAGACCTTGTTCCACGGGGCCATGACCGGGACCATCAGGGTGTCGACGGGCCGGCCGGGCACGGTGAGCGCGTCCCCGGGGTGGAAGACCGAACCGTCCACGAGGTAGCCCACGTTGGTGATGCGCGCGATGTCCGGGTGGATCACGGCGTGCAGCTGCCCGTGCACCTCCACCTCGAATCCGGCCGCGGTGAAGGTGTCCCCCTCGCCGATAGTGTGCACCCGGCCGGGGAAGGCCGCCGAGACCTGCTCGGCGACGCTGCGCAGCGTCCACAGCTCGGCCGCCGGGTTGGCGTCCAGGGCGGCCCGCAGCCGGTCCTCGTGGAAGTGGTCGGGGTGCTCGTGGGTGATGAGGATCGCGTCCGCGCCGACGGCCGCGTCCTCCTCGCTGAAGGCACCGGGATCGATGACGAGCGTGCGCCCGTCCTTCTCCAGACGGACGCACGCGTGGCTCTTCTTCGTCAGCTTCATGATCCCCATACTGCTACGCCACACTGCTACGCCGCGCTACGCGGGAGGAGCCGATTCCTCCGCGATGACGCGTCGCGCGACCTGGAAGGCGGCGCCCGCGGCGGGGACACCGCAGTAGACGGCGGTGTGCAGAAGCGTTTCCTTGATGTCGTCCGGGGTGAGGCCGCAACGCAGCGCAGCGCGCGTGTGCACAGCGAGGTCGTCGAGGTGCCCGCCCGCGGTGAGGGCGGTCAGGGTGATCAGGGCACGGGTCCGGCGGTCGAGCCCGGGCCGGTCCCAGGCCCCGCCCCACGCGTAGCGGGTGACGAAGTCCTCGTAGTCGCCGGTGAGCTCGTCCTTGGCCGCTTCGGCGGCGTCCACGTGGGCGTCGCCCAGGACCTCGCGCCGGATCCGCATGCCGCGCCCGTACGGGTCCGGGTCCGGGTGGTCCGGACCCGGGGCGGCCGCGCCGGCGGCTTCCGGCTCCAGGACGGGCGGCGGCCCGAACCCGCCGGTCACAGGCGGTACGGGCGCGGGGGCGCCGGCACCCGGCGTGACGGCGGACTGCTGGACGGGCGGGAACCCGTACCCCGAGACGGGGCCCGGCAGGTGGCCGGGGGCCTCACCCGGGGCGTGGCCCGAACCCGGGGGCCGGCCGAAGCTCTGCCCCGGGGCGTGGCCCACGACGTGATCGGCCACGGCATGATCGGCCACCGCGCCCGGCATCTGTCCCGCGGTCCGCCCCTCCACCTGCCCGGGCACCACGCCCGGACCGTTCCCGGGAAAGCCCGGCCCGTGACCGGCCGACCGACCCGGATCCGAGCCCGGAGCGTGACCGGACCCCGGCCCCGGAACCGACAGCCGGTGGTCCCCGGCCTGGCCCGATGCCACGCCCGCCTCCGAGCCGTGCCCCGGGAAGCCCGGCGCGTGACCGGCCGAGGGTCCCGGCTGCGGCGCCGGGGCGGGACCCGGCGGCAGACCACCGGGGCCGGTGGCCCGGCCCGGCAGGTGGCCGAAGGCCCCGCCCGCGGCGCTGCCTGGGGCCTGGCCCGGCGCCGCACCCGCGTGCCCCGTCTCCGAACCCGGCGCGGGGCCGAACGCCTGCCCCGGCATGGGGCCCTGCGCGGGTGATGCGGTCCGGTTCGGCGGCGTCGGTGAGGTGACCGGGGTCAGGCCCTGCTGCGTGGACAGCTGCCAGGCCGTCGTGAAGTGGCGGACCAGCAGGTCCGTGACGGCCGCGGGTGCCTCGACCGGTGCGAGGTGGGACGCGCCGGGGACGACCGCGAGCCGCGCGTCGTGGATGCCCGCGACCAGGACCCGGGCGTCGGCGGGCGGCGTCACCTGGTCCTCCGCACCGACGAGCACCAGCGCGGGCACGCCGATCCGGCCCAGCTCGGCGCGCACGTCGAAGGCGGCCAGCGCATCACAGGCGGCGACGTAGCAGCCGGGGTCGGTGGTGCTGACCATCTGCACGGCCCAGTCCACGATGGCGGGCTGGGCGGCCGCGAAGTTCGGGGTGAACCAGCTCTCCGGCGCCGACCGGGCGATGGGGTCCATACCGCTCGTACGGACGGTGTTGCCGCGCTGGTGCCAGGAATCGGCCGTGCCGGAGCGGGCGGAGGCGGCGATCAGGGCGAGCGCGGCGAGCCGGTGCGGGTGGCGCAGAGCGAGGTCGGCACCCATCGCGCCGCCGATGGAGCAGCCCGCGTACCCGAAGCGGTCGACACCGAGGCCGTCGAGCGTGGCGAGAAGCCGGTCGGTGAGCTCCCCGACGGCCGGTGCGGGCTCGGCGGGCGCGCCGCCGTGACCGGGCAGATCGAAGCGGAGGACCCGCCAGTGGCGGGTCAGCTCCGGTATCTGCCGGTCCCACATATGCCATGTGGTACCCAGCGCGGGCCCCAGGACCAGGACCGGAGCGTCTTCTGGCCCGTCGGAGCGGTATTGCAGGGTTTCAGCCTTCGTCTTACTCACCCCCTCACGCTCCCACATCTCACAGATCTCACCGACAGGGGTCCGGGCCCCCACCCAGGCCACCCCAGGCTTCCGCCGCCGGACGAAGAACATCCATCCCCGGCTTCACGTACCGCTTCTTCGTCGTCCGGTGCGGGCCGAATCCCTCGCCGCTCCAAGTGAGGGGAACGTTTGACGAGGCCGGCGCCTCCTGACACAGCGACTGGACCCGACCACTCACCGACCCGACCGCTCACCGGGAGTCGCCATGTCGAACACCACGCCGCCGATGCCGGAACTGGCAGGCGTCAGTCATCACCACATCGAGGCGCGGGGGGTGCGGCTGCACATCGCCGAAGCCGGCTCGGGAGAACCGGTGCTCCTGCTGCACGGGTTCCCCCAGCACTGGTACGGCTGGCGGCGGCTGATCCCGCTGCTGTCCGGGGAATACCGGCTGATCTGCGTCGACCTGAGGGGATTCGGCTGGTCCGACGCCCCGACCCGGGGCTACGACACCGACAGCCGGGTGGCCGACGTGCTCGCCGTGATGGACGCCCTCGGCCTGGAGCGGGCCGCGCTCCTCGCCCACGACTGGGGCGCCTGGACAGGCTTCCACCTCTGCATGCGAGCACCTGAGAGGTTCACCCACTTCCTCGCCCTCAACATGCTCCATCCCTGGCCGCTTCACCGGAGGCTGATGCCGCACGCATGGCGGTTCTGGTACACCGCACTGTTGGAGCAGCCCCTGCTCGGCCGCTGGGTGCTGCACCACCGGCCGGCCTTCACCCGCTATCTCATGCGCAAGGGCGTCGCGCGGAAGGGCGCGTGGGAGCCGTCCGCGATGGCCGAGTTCCTCCGCTCCAGCAGCGAACCCGCGCGGGCGCGGGCGGGGGAAGCCCTGCACCGGGCGTTCGCACTGCGGGACATCGCCAAACTGGTCCTGGGCCGGTTCAAGAAGCTCCGGCTCACCACACCGACAGTGGTCATGGCGGGTGCCGAGGACTTCATGCTGCCGCCGAGCGTCCTGTCGGGCGGCGAGCGGCACGCGGACGACCTGCGGATCGAAGTGGTCGCCGAGTGCGGGCACTACCTCCACGAGGAACGCCCCGACCTGGTGGCGAAGGCCGCTCGCGAGCTGTTCTCCCGCTCTCGCTGAACACCCTCCGGCCCGTTTCCCGTGGCACCGTGCGCCCACGGGAAACGGGCCGGGCCGTTGCTACGGAATCGCCTGATCCGCAAAAAAGTCGAAACCCCGCGGAGTATGTGGACCGGGTACCGGCTCTTATCTGGTGTCGGTTGCCTCCGATCGATCGGTGAGCACCCGGTCTCCCACGAATCTCCATGACAGGGCCGCGTTTTCGCTGCCCGAAAGCAATGGCAGACCGAGCAGAGGGAATACGAATGCCCGACATGACCGCGCTGAATCTCGGCGTGTTGCCCCGACCCACCGCATCGCTTGGGGTGCTGCCGGCCGTCGCCGCCGAGAAATTCCCCGACACGCCGTTCCTCAGCGATACGCCGTGGCGCACCTACGACGGTCCGGTACGCAATTTCGCCGAATTCGCCCTGGCAGTCGACGACTACGCCGACCGGCTCTGGGCGGCGGGAATCCGCCGGGGCGACGTCGTGGCGGTCGTCCAGCGCAATCACATCGAGGTCGAGGCCGTGATGTGCGCGCTCGGCAAGGTCGGCGCGCTCCCCGCCCTGCTGTCCTCGGCCATGGAAACCGGTGAACTCCTCGAGTGTTTCGCACGCTTGGAGAATCCATATCTGCTCGTCGATTCCTTCGGCCTCTCCCGACTCGTCGACTCCCGGCGCACGCTGCGTGCACTGACCCGCAACGTGCTGTGTTTCGAGACGACCGACGAGAAGTGGGTGGTGCCGGTCCAGGACCGAATGCGGCACATCACCGACCCCCGCGACGAGGACGACTGGTTCGTCATCACGCACTCATCGGGGACCACCGGCGCCCCGAAGCTGGCGGCGCACTCCACCCGGTCGCTGTTCGGCATGGTCGCCCCGATGATCATGATATTCCGGGACCAGTACTCCACGAACGACCTGAACGCCAAGCACCTGTCGTTCGTGCACGCCCGCACCTGTGCAGGCACCCTGGCCTCCCTGGAGACCGCGATGCCCGCACTGGCCATCGCCGACCCGGACCCGGCGCACGTCAAGCGGCTGTTGCTGACCCACCGCCCGACCTCCGTCGAGACGCACCCGAACGTCTACATCCAGTGGGAGTCGCTCGCCGCCGACCCGGACCGCCCCTTCCAGCACGTCGAGCGGTTCATCAGCACCTTCGACGCGATGCACCCACGCACCGTGCGCGCCCTGCTGGGCGCGTCGGAGCAGCCCGGCGCCCACTACTTCCAGGCGTACGGGCAGACCGAGTCGGGCCCGATCTGCCTGCGCATCGTGACCCGTGAGGAGGCCGCGGACTACTCGCCGCGCAACGTCGGCCACCCCGGCGGCGGCATGGAGATCCGCATCGTCGACGAGCACGGCACCCCGCAGCCCGCGGGTACGCCCGGCACCATCGAGACCCGGTCGCCCGGCCGCATGCGCGGCTACGTGGGCGGCGACCCCATGCCGCCGGAGGACGCCTGGTGGCCCATGGGTGACATCGGCCGACTGCTCGACGACGGTTCCCTCGAACTGCTCGACCGCGTCGTCGAACACGTCGACGCCGTCGACAGCCTCCTGGAGAAGGAGGACCACCTCCTGGAGGCACTCCCCGAGCTCGTCGAGCTGGTCCTGGTCAAGGCCGGGGAAACCGACGAGGACACCGACGGCCGACTCTTCGCCGTCGCCTGCCCCCGCCCGGGCACGCTGCCCGACCCCGAACGGTTCCGCGCCGTGGCCGCCGAGGTCGGACTGCCCGACCTCCAGGTCCGCTTCTGGGACTGGGAGGCCATGCCCGTCACGGGCTCGTACAAGGTCCGCCGCTCCGTGCTCCGCCGCAAGCTCGCCAACCGCATCCAGCGCACGCACACACCCGACAAGGAGGCGTGAACGACATGGTCCACCTGTGGCGCCTGCTCTCCGAGTCCGTCCACGACGGCACTCTGCTCCACACTCCGTCGCGCAGGGAGGAACCGGTCTCCGGGCCCGCGCTCCTCGCCCGTGCAGAGCGCACCGCCGGGCACATCCTGGCTCTCTGCGACGGTCGCGCACCCCGTCGAGTCGGGCTGCTCATGGGCAACGGCGAGCCCTGGGTGCGCGGCCTGCTCGCCCTCCTCCGGCTCGACGCCGCGGCGGTGCCCCTGGCCCTGCCCGTGGCGTTCGGCGGAGCCGACGCCTACGCCGCGCACATCCAACGGCTCGCGGCCGATGCCTCCCTAGACGCCCTGCTCACCGACGGCAGCGTCGGGGGGCGGATCGTCTCCCGGGTCGCCGCCGCCGTGCCACACCTGCCGGTCATCGACATCGCCGAGCCCCCGCACCAGACCCCGCAGCTCCCGCCGACGCGCGGCGGCGGCGACGCGCCCGCGGTCATCCAGTACACCTCGGGCAGCACCTCCGCGCCCAAGGGAGTGGTGGTCAGCCACGACAACGTCGCCGCGGGGCTCGACGCCATCCAGGCCGGCACCCGCTGGAGCCCGCGGGACAGCCTCGGCCAATGGCTCCCGCTCTTCCACGACATGGGCCTGTTCACGATGCTCGCCTCGCTCAGGCAGGGCACCCCGGTCACCCTGTGGCAGCCGGGGGACTTCGTCCGCCGCCCCATGCAGTGGCTCGGCGAGTTCGCCGCCTCCCGTTCGACGATCCTGCCGGCCCCCAACTTCTTCTACGACTACCTCGTCGCGGCCGCCGCCAAGGGCATCCCCGACGACCTCGACCTCTCCGCCTGGCGGTACGGCGGCAACGGATCCGAGCCGGTGCGCCTGAGCAGCCTGGAGGCGTTCCACGAGACCTTCGCCCCGTACGGCCTGCGCTCCCACGTCGTACAGCCCAACTACGGGCTCGCGGAAGCCACGCTCATCGTCAGCACCGGCGTCCCGCGGTCCCCCCACCGCGGTCTCCTCGTGGACCGCGCCAGCCTGTCCGTGGGCGAGCGGGTCAGGGAGGTCCGCACAGCGGGCCCGGCCGTGCGCACCGTCGTCTCGTGCGGCCCGCCGGTGACCGGGATCGCGCTCAGGATCGGTGACGCCGACGGCACCCCGCTCGACGACGGGGTCGTGGGCGAGGTGCAGATCGGCGGGGCGCCGGTCTCCTCCGGATACCTCGGACTGCCCTCCGAACAGCAGCCCTTCACCCCCGACGGGATGCTGCGCACCGGAGACATCGGCTTCGTGCGCGACGGCGAGCTCTACGTCATGGGCCGGCTGAAGGCCATGGCCGTCGTCCGGGGCCAGAACTACTACGCCGAGGACGTCGAGGAAATCGTCAAAGCCACCCCGGGCGTCGACCGCAGGCACTGCGCCGCCTTCGCCTGGGACGAGGACGGACAGGAGCGGATGGTCGTGGTCTGGGAGACGAAGCTCGAAGCGGACGGCGCCGCCGCCGTCGGCGAGGCCATCCGCCGCCGGCTCGCCGAACACCTGGGACTGGGCGCGGTCGAGACCGTCGCCGTCTCCCCGCAGGTTCTCCCCTTCACCAGCTCCGGAAAGGTCAAGCGCTCCGGCGCGGCCGAGCTCTACCGACAGATGGACCACCCCGTTACCGCATCGGAAGGACACCACCAGTGAACGCGATCGAGACCTTGGACATCGTCGTACGGGCCCTGGCCGTCGAGGCGGGCGTCCCCGAACGCTCCATCGACACCGGCAAGCCCCTCTCCGCCGTCCCCGGCATCGAGTCGGTCAAGGCGCTGCGCGCGATCACCTCGATCGAGGACCAGTGCGCGGTGGTCATCCCCGACGACTTCCTCTTCGAGACCGCGACCGTGCGCGAACTCGCCGAGTTCGTGTCCTCTCTGGAGCGGGAGGACCACGCCGCATGAGCGTCAGCACCGCTGTGCCCGACGCGCTCCTCCGAGCGCTCGGCCGGTTCACGGTCGTCCCCCGGGACATCGCCCGGTACGAGACGGACACGGTGACCGCCGCCCAGGCGCTGCGCACCGATCCGGACCACGTGGCGCGGCTCGCGGCCGAAGGGCTGCCGCACGTGTCCGACCCCGACCGCGGCCCCCTGTTCGACTACGACGACCTGATGAACGTCGGAATGTTCTGCGGCACCGGACAGACCGTGCCCGAGCTGGGACTGCGCTTCCTCATGAGGTTCGCGGCCGCCCCGCGCGCCGGCTGGTACGAGCCCAGGGCATGGGCAGTCGGCGTCCGCCCCTTCCGCAGGGTCGGCGGCGAGCCGGAGGACACCGCCGACGAGCGGACCACCGTGCTGCCCGAAGTGACCGTGCGGGTGCCCGACCTGTCCGCACCCGGCGTGCAGTTGCTCTCCGAGGAGACCTTCGACGACCCCTTGCGGGCCGACGGCTACGAGGCGGTGATCCGTCTCACCGGGGCCGACCGGACCGTGCGCGACCCGCGGATCCACGCCGTGTGGAACGAGGTCGTCGAGGCCCTGACGACGCGCCGGGTCACCTATCAGACGGTGCCCGAAGCGCTGCGCACCGACCACCACCGGGCCTGGCGGCTCGGCGTCGTGGACTGCGTGGTGGCCTCTCGGCTGCTTACCGACCGCCTGCGCGCTGCCGGCTTCCAGGCCACGGCCCGACGCGGCTACCTGCTCGGCCTCTTCGGCAGCGACCACGCCTGGTGCGAAGTCATCGAGGACGGGGTGCACAAGTCGCTGGACCCCGTGTTCGCGTTCGTGGCCACGGTCGGCGACGAGCGCGGCGTCGCCGAGTCCCCCGAATTCGCCGCGGCCTGCTTCGGCAGCCGGTTCAACCGGCTGCTCCCGTGCCGCACGGACAGCGCCGATCCCCTCGTGTACTTCGACGGGGACGCCGCCCCCTACTGGGCCATGGCCGGCGTGGGCGCCCGCCCTTGGAGGAACTCATGACCCTCGCTCGGTCCTTCGTCCGGGACAGCCTGGACCACCCCGGTCTGCTCGACCGTGTCGGCGATGACGAGATCCTCGCGCAAGCGGGCGTCAACTCGGGCGAGTTGATCCGGCTCGCCCTGCGCCTCGAGGAGCACCTCGGCAGACCGCTCGACGACGAGGAACTGTTCGCCCTGACGTCGATCCGCGCGATCGCCGACCTGATCGGGAACGAGGCAGCCTGAGATGTGGCTCGGACACGTCGTGCGCCGTGGACTCGACCAG
Source organism: Streptomyces blastmyceticus (assembly GCF_039521185.1). Taxonomy (NCBI): domain Bacteria; kingdom Bacillati; phylum Actinomycetota; class Actinomycetes; order Kitasatosporales; family Streptomycetaceae; genus Streptomyces; species Streptomyces blastmyceticus. The sequence continues at coordinate 900,103 of NZ_BAAABW010000026.1, forward strand.
CGGCCGGACGCCCTCGCCCTGCGCGACGTCCGCCGCGACGTCAGCTGGCGGGGACTGCACCGGGACGTCACGGCCCTCGCGGCCCGGCTGCGGTCCGCCGCGGGGCCGGGCAACAGGGTCCTCGTCCTGAGCGACAACAGGGTCGAGGTCATCGAGACCTATCTGGCCTGTGCCGCGGCCGGCCTGGTGGCCGTGCCGGTCAATCCGGCGCTCACCGACCCGGAGCTCACCGCGATCGTGGAGTCGGCCGAGCCCGCCGCCGCAGTGGCCGATACCGCCGGCCTGGCCCGCGTCGAACGCCTCCTGCCCGGGCTCCCGCTGACGGACGTGGCCGAGGTCGCCGAGCTCCCGGACCCGGGAGACGAGCCGGCCGGGGAGCGGGGCGGCTCCCTAACCGACCCCGTCATGATCCTGCACACCTCCGCGACGACCGGACGGGCCAAGGGCGTCGTCGTCGACCAGCGCTCCTTGCAGACCAACGCGCTGTCCTGGCTGGCGGACGTACGGCCGGAGCCGGGCACCACCTTTCTCAACGCCGGGCCGCTGTTCCACGGCAGCGTGGTCATCGCCCTCGACCACCTCGCCGCGGGCGGCACCGTCTGCGTGCTCGAGCGATTCACCCCACAAGGCGCTCTGGCGGCGCTCCAGCGGTGGAAGATCGAGCACGCCTTCCTCGTCCCCTCCATGGTGCGGCTGCTCCTCGCCGCCAAGGGCCTCGCCACCACCGACCTGCGGGCCCTGCGACTGCTGCTGCACGGCGCCGCCCCGATGCCCGGGCAACTGGCGCGCGAGGCGCGGGAGCGCCTGGGCACCGAACTCCAGGCGGTCTTCGGGATCACGGAGGGTGGGGGCCCCGTGCTCACCCTGGCACCGGGCGTGCCGGCCGGCGAGCCGCCGGTCCCCGGCGCGGTCTGCGTCGGACGGCCGATGCTCGGAGCCGCGCTGCGCATCGTCGACCGCGAGGGCGACGATGCCGCCCCCGGCACCGTCGGAGAGCTGCACGTCACCGGCGACGGCCTGATGCAGGGCTACTGGAAGCTCCCCGAGGCCACGGCGGAGGTGCTGCGCGACGGCTGGCTCAACACCCACGACCTGGGCTGCCTCGACGAGGCGGGCCGGGTGTGGGTCGTCGACCGGCGCAACGATCTGATCCTGCGCGGCGGGCAGAACGTCTACCCCGTCGAGATCGAGCACGTACTGCGCCAGTCCCCACAGGTCGCCGATGTGGCGGTGGTGCCCCTGCACTCGGAGCTCTGGGGGCAGACGCCCGTGGCGTTCGTCCAGCCCGAGACGCCCGACGGCTTCGACGAGGCCGAACTGCTCGACCGATGCGTCGAGGGTCTCGCCTCGTACAAGCGGCCCAGCCACTTCCTGCCCCTGGAACACATCCCGCGCAACCCGGCCGGCAAGGTACTGCGCCCACACCTGCGTGACCTGGCCGCCCGGCTCATCACCGAGGGGAAGGACACCCCATGACCACGACCGACTACTCGCGGCCGGAAGTCCTCACCGCGCTGGCCGGCAGGTGGGCCGTGCCCCTCGGCGGCGACGCCGTCATCGAGTGGGACTACGACCGGCGCAACGACAAGCTGGTCCGGCTCTACCAGCAGGGCAAGCAACGGCAGTGGGACATGGACGAGCGGCTCGACTGGGACCACGAGGTGGACCCCGGCGACCCGCTCGGCCTCCCCGACGACTTCATATCCATCGCCGGCTCGCCCCTGTGGGACCGGCTGCCCGAGAGCGAGCGGCGCACCGTCCGGCGGCACAGCAGCGGCTGGCTGTACTCGCAGTTCCTGCACTCCGAGCAGGCCGCCCTCGTCGCCGTGGGCAAGATCCTGCTCACCGTGAACGGTCTGGACTCCAAGCTGTACGCGGCCACCCAGATGATGGACGAGGCACGCCACGTCGAAGGGTTCAACCGTTTCCTGCACACCAAGATCGGTCTGCGCTACGGCCTCTCGCCGTCGATCGCCGCCATGTTCGAGCACGCCATGCGCGAACCCCGCTGGGACTTCGGCGTGCTCGCGGCCCACATCCTCGTCGAGAACATGGGCCTGGCCACCTTCGGGGTGCACCGCGAGCGGCTGCGGGACCCGCTGGCCCGGGCGTTCAGCGCCTACGTGGCCCGGGACGAGGCACGCCACGTCGCCTTCGGCCGGCTTCTGCTGCGCGAGCACTACCCCCAGCTGAGCGACGCAGAGCTCAAGGAGCGCGAGGACTTCGTCGTCGAGGGCTGCTGGGCGCTGCGCGACCGGTACGTCGACGACGAGATCTGGCACACCCTCGGGTACGGCGAGGAGGCCGTCGCGGCGTCCCGTCGCTCACCCGCCAAGCGGGAGTTCCGCCGCCTGGTCTTCATGCGGATCGTCCCCGGTCTCAAAGAGATAGGCATGTTCGGGCCGCGGGTGCAGGAAGCGCTGCGGAAGATGGGCGTCCTCGGGTTCCACTCGGTCGACGAGGCCGCGCTGCGCGCGCTGGACGACAAGGCGGCCGTCGACGCGCTGACCCGGCGCGAACTGGAGCACCGGCGCCGCGACATCGACTCGGTGGTGGAGCTCGGCCGCCCGGCCGACGCCACCTGAACCGCACCCGCCGCCCGGCTCCCGTCCCCAGCCGGGCGGCGGGCCCCGTGCCGCCAGGCACGGCAGCCGCCTCGGGACAACACCCTCCCGTCCATGGACAAGCGGAGAAGCCACCATGCTCGAAACCCCTCTGCCCCCTGCCCGGCCCAGCCGGCTGCGCGGCCTCGCGGCGCCCGACGCCGACACCCCGGGCCGCCGGCTCCTGACAGGCCTGGCCGACGGCACGGCGCCCAGCCCACCGGCCGCACGCTCCCTCGCCCTCCCTCCCGCGACATCGTGGGAGCCGGGCCTGATCCGTTGCGAGACGGAGTTCGACGCGTCGCTCACGCTCACGCCGGGAGTGGTCTTCGGGGGCTGGATCGCCTGCCTGGTCGACCACTTCGCCGGCCTGGTGATGCTGTCCGCCCTCCCCGACCGGGCCGGATTCCTGACCGCCGGGCTGCACGTGGACTATCACCTGCCCCTGGTCCCCGGCCCCGTCGCGATCGAGACCGGGCTCGTCAGCAGTTCGAGCCGGCGCGCCGTCGCCGAGGTGCGCTTCGAGCAGGGCGGCCGGCTTGCCTGCACGGGCACCGTCGAGCAGATCCTCCACCGCGCCGGGAGCGGCCGTGCGTGACACCGGACTCACCGCGGAACACATCGCGTTCCGGGACCTGGTACGCGACTTCCTGGAGCGCGAGGTCGTTCCCTTCCATGCCGAGTGGGAACGTGCCGGCCTCGTCGACCGCCGGGTGTGGCGCACCGCCGGCAAGCTCGGACTGCTCGGCATCGACGTGCCCGAGGAATACGGCGGCGGCGGGGTGCGGGACTTCCGCTACCAGGTCCTCATCAGCGAAGAGATCATGCGGGTCGGCGCCACCGGCATCGGCTTCGCACTTCACAACGATGTCGTCGCCCCCTATCTTCTCGAACTCGCCACCGACGAGCAGAAGCGGCGCTGGCTCCCCGGCTTCTGTTCGGGAGAGCTGATCACCGCCATCGCGATGACGGAACCCGACGCCGGCAGCGACCTGCAGGCCATCCGCACCACCGCCCGCCGGGACGGGGACGCCTACGTGCTGAACGGTGCCAAGACGTTCATCACCAACGGCATCCACGCCGACCTCGTGCTCGTCGTCGCGAGGACCGGCTCCGGCCGGGGCTCCCGGGGGCTGAGCCTGTTCATGGTCGAGCGCGGCATGCCAGGGTTCGAGCGGGGCCGCAAGCTGGAAAAGATCGGCATGGCGGCGCAGGACACCGCGGAGCTGTTCTTCCACGATGTCCGGGTCCCCGCCGACAACCTGCTCGGACGCCCCGGCCGAGGCTTCCTGTACCTGGCCGGCAACCTGCCGCAGGAACGGCTCGGCATCGCGGCGTACGCGGTGGCCGCGGCGGAGACGGCGTTCGCCCAGACACTGGAGCACTGCAGGACGCGCACCGCCTTCGGCCACCCGATCGGAGCCTTCCAGCACGTCCGCTTCGAACTGGCCGAGATGGCCACCGAGCTGGACGTGGCCCGCACCTACGTCGACCAGGCCGTCGCCGAGCACAACGCGGGCCGCCTGCACGCCGTCGGAGCCGCCAAGGCCAAGTGGTGGGCCACCGACGTCCAGCGTCGAGTCCTCGACCGGTGCCTCCAACTCCACGGCGGCTACGGCTACATGCGCGAGACGCCGGTGGCGAGGGCGTTCGTCGACAACCGGGTGCACCCGATCTACGGCGGCACCAACGAGGTCATGAAGGAGATCATCGGCCGTGACCTCGGCGTCTAGCCCGACCAGCGCACCCGCCGCGCACCCCTGCCCCCTGCCGGAATTCGGAGACGCCACGTGAACGACAGGAAGTTGGAAGTCTGCATCATCGGCGCGGGCCCCCGTGGCCTCTCGGTGCTCGAACGGCTCTGTGCCAACGCGCGCCGACAGGTGGCCGGCCTCGCCGTCGTGGTGCACGTCGTGGACCCCAGCCGCCCCGGCGCGGGCCGCGTGTGGCGCACAGACCAGTCGCACCACCTGCTGATGAACACGGTCGCGTCGCAGATCACGCTGTTCACGGACGCGAGCGTGGACATGGCGGGCGCGCTCGCGCCGGGCCCCAGCCTCTACGCGTGGGCACGCGACCTCGTGGGCACGGACCCGCGCTACGACGACCAAGTGCGGGCCGAGGCCAGGGACCTGTCCCCCGACTCGTATCCCACGCGCGCCTTCTACGGCCACTACTTGGAGTGGGTCTTCCAGCGCGTGGTGGGCACCGCGCCCCCCGGGTTCCGCGTCGCCGTCCACCCCCTGCGCGCCGTTCGACTGCACGACGAGGACGACGGCCGGCAGTGCGTCACGCTGGCGAACGGCACCCGCATCGACGGCCTCGACGCAGTGGTCATGGCGCAGGGACACCTCCCGGTGGTCGAGGACGAGGACGAGCGGCGGCTGTCGGAGTTCGCCCGGCGACATGCGCTGCGCTACGTGCGTCCCGCCAACCCCGCGGACACGGACCTCTCCGGAGTGGCACCCGCCGAGGCCGTCGCCCTGCGCGGCCTCGGCCTCAACTTCTTCGACCACATGGCCCTGTTCACCGCCGGGCGCGGCGGCTCCTTCGAACGCCGCGGGAGCGCCCTCGTCTACTGCCCGTCAGGTCAGGAGCCGACCTTGTACGCGGGCTCCCGACGCGGCGTCCCCTACCACTCCCGCGGCCGCAACCAGAAGGGCGCCCACGGCTTCCACCGCCCCTGGCTGCTCACCCCCCGGAAGGTCACGGAGTTGCGGCGTGCCGCGGACCGCCGCGGCTTGGACTTCTCCCGCGAGCTGTGGCCGCTCGTCGCCAAGGAGGTCGAGACCGTCTACTACTCGTCCCTGCTCACGAGGCGCGCGTCTGCCGGCGAAGCGCGCCGCTTCCGGGAGCGCTCGCTCCCCCTGGCCTGGGGGTCGGCCGCGGAAGCCGCGGCGTTGGAGGAGTTCGGGATCGGACCGCGGGAGCGCTGGGACTGGGATCGCCTCGCGCGCCCCTACGGTGACCATTCCTTCCGCCACGCCGACGACTGGCGCGCGTGGCTGCTCGACGCCTTGCGCCGGGACGTGGCGGAGTCCGCGGCGGGCAACGTCGAGGGGCCGCTGAAGGCCGCCCTGGACGCCCTGCGCGACCTGCGCAACGTGATCCGGCTGCTCGTCGACCACGGCGGGCTCACCGGCCGCTCCCACCGCGAGGACCTGGAGCGCTGGTACACGCCTCTGAACGCCTTCCTCTCGATCGGCCCGCCGCCCAGCCGGACGGAGGAGATGATCGCCCTCATCGAGGCCGGCGTCCTGCACGTCCTGGGGCCGGACATGCGGGTGCTCATGGACGAGCGGGCCGGTGCCTTCGCCGTCGACTCGCCCGCCGCCCCCGGCTCACGGACCGTGGTGAAGACCCTGGTCGAGGCGCGGCTCCCGGAACCCGACCTGCGACGCACCGCGGACCCCCTCCTCCGCCATCTGGTCGCGACGGGCCAGTGCCGCCCCTACGCGATCCCCGACCCCGACCGGGGCGACCACGAGACCGGCGGACTCACCGTCACCGAACGCCCCTACCGGCTCGTCGCCGCGGACGGTCGGCCACACCCGCGCCGCTTCGCCTACGGGGTCCCGACCGAGTCCGTGCACTGGGTGACCGCCGCGGGCATCCGCCCCGGCGTGAACTCCGTGACCCTCGGCGACTCCGACGCGATCGCCCTGGCGGTGCTCCACCTCGCGACACCCACCCCGTTCCCCACGGCCCCGGCCGTACGAACCGCGCGAACCCCGCTCAGGGAGGTCTCATGACGACAGTGACGACAAAGCGGTGGACCACACCTGTCGGGGTCGAGGTCACCCGCCGGTCGGAACCCCTGGACCCGGGCCGGGCCGACGCGGAACTGGCCCTGCTGGAGGGCGCGCTGGACACCCGGCGGGGCCTGCTGCTGTCCGGGCGCTGCGAGCAACCCGGCCGCTACCGCCCGTACGACCTCGGCCACGTCGACCCACCCGTCGAGGTGAGCGCCGTCGGCGACCAGCTGCGGGTGCGGCCGCTCAACGAGCGCGGACGCGTGCTGCTGCCCGCCGTCGCCGACGCGCTGGCGGCCCACGGGCCGCAGTGGGAGTCCGACGCCCTCCTGGTCCTGGGCATCGGCGACGGACCGGCTCCGGCCACAGGGGACGGACGCGCCCCGGTCACGGAGGAGGAGCGGACCCGGCGTCCGTCCGTGCTGAACGCGGTGCGTGACCTCGTCACCGCCTTCGCCGGCCCGCACGACGCCCTGTGGGGGCTCTACGGGGCCTTCGGATACGACCTCGTCCTACGGTTCGACCCCGTGCCCCTGCACCAGATCCGGGACCCGCGTGACCGCACCATGGTGTTGCACCTCCCCGACACGATCCTGGCGGTCGACCGGCAGCGCGGCAGCGCCGTGCGGCACGCCTACGAGTTCACGTACGCGGGCCGCTCCACCACCGGTCTCGCGCGCAACACCCCCGACGCCCCGTACGGACCGCCGGCCGAGCCACTCGTCCACCGCGACCACGCGCCCGGCGAGTACGCCCAGTTGGTGCGCCGCGCCCAGCGGTACTTCCACGACGGCGAGATGTTCGAAGCCGTTCCCGGGCAGAGCTTCCACCGCCCCTGTCCCTCGGCACCCTCCGAGGTCTTCCGTGCGCTGCGGACGCGCAACCCGGCGCCGTACGGCCTGCTGATGAACCTCGCGGAGGGGGAACACCTGGTCGGCGCGTCGCCCGAGATGTTCGTCCGGGTGGATCCGGCAGCCGCGACCGTGGAGTCCTGTCCGATCAGCGGCACGATCGCGCGCGGCCGAAACCCCCTGGAGGACGCCGGGAGGATCCGCGCGCTGCTCGACTCCCGCAAGGAGGAGTCGGAGCTCACGATGTGCACCGACGTCGACCGCAACGACAAGGCACGTGTCTGTGTGCCGGGCACCGTGGAGGTCCTGGCCCGCCGCCAGATCGAGACGTACGCCACGCTCATTCACACAGTCGACCACGTACGAGGCCGGCTGCGCCCCGACCGCGACGCCCTGGACGCCTTCCTCACACACATGTGGGCCGTCACCGTCACCGGCGCGCCCAAGCGCGCCGCCATGGCCTTCATCGAGGAGCACGAACGCAGTCCCCGCCGCTGGTACGGCGGAGCGGTCGGCCGCGTCGGTTTCGACGGCGGTCTGGAGACCGCCCTCACCCTGCGCACGATCCAGATCCGCGACGGAGTGGCCACCGTGCGCGCGGGTGCCACGCTGCTCCACGAATCCGACCCGCGGGCGGAGGAGGACGAGACCGTCCTCAAGGCGTTCGCCCTGCTCGACGCGGTGGAGAACACCGTGGTGGGCAGCTCCCCGGTCCGCCGGGCGCGGCCGGCGCGAGCCCGCACCGCAGGAGTTGGGCCGTCCTGCCGCGTGCTCCTCGTCGACCACCAGGACTCGTTCGTCCACACGCTCGCCGACTACTTCCGACAGACCGGGGCGGAGGTCGTCACCTACCGCGCGGGCTTCCCGCCGGACCTGCTCGGCCACATCGCACCCGACATGCTCGTGCTGTCACCGGGCCCGGGGCGCCCCCGGGACTTCGGCATGTCGGGCCTGATCGACGCGGCGCTCGACCGCCGACTGCCGGTCTTCGGCGTCTGCCTCGGCCTCCAGGGTCTGGTGGAACACTTCGGAGGAACCCTGCGCACGCTTCCACTGCCCGTGCACGGCAAGCCCTCGGCCGTCGACGTGGTGGACGGCGGTGGCGTCCTCTTCGCGGGCCTGCCCACCCGCATCCGGGCGGGCCGTTACCACTCCCTGTGCGCCGACCCCACCACACTGCCCGAGGTGCTCCAGGTGACAGCCCGCACCCAGGACGGCACCGTGATGGGCATCGAACACCGCGAACTCCCGGTCGCGGCCGTCCAATTCCACCCGGAGTCGATCATGACCATGGAGGGCGGCGTCGGCCGGGCCCTGGTCGCCAACGCGGTCGCCGGACTCTCCCGGACCGCATCCCGCACCGACGTGGGGAGCCCGCGATGAACAGCGAGGAGAACCGGGAAGCGCGGCCGGGCGGAATCGTCGGGCGGACCGCCCGCGACATCCCCCGTTCCCCTTTCGCGCGCAGTGCCCGCCTCGCCTCGCTGCCGCTCGGCTTCGCCGGCCGCTCGGCACTGCGCTTCGGCAAACGTCTCCTGGGAGGGCCCGCCGATCTGCTCGCCGGGGAGGTGCAACGGCGCACCAGCATGCACCTCTTCCGGGTGCTCGGCGAACTCAAGGGCGGCGCGATGAAGTTCGGGCAGATGCTCTCGGTCTTCGAGGCGGCACTGCCCCCGGAGGTCATCGGTCCGTACCGGGCCTCCCTCACTCTGCTCCAGGAGGCCGCTCCCGGGCTGCCGCCCGCACGCGTCCACGCCGTCCTCGCCACCGAGCTGGGACACGACTGGCGCGAGCGTTTCAGCTCCTTCGACGACGCCCCGGCCGCGGCCGCCTCCATAGGCCAGGTGCACCGGGCGGTGTGGCGGGACGGCCGCCCGGTGGCAGTGAAGATCCAGTACCCCGGCGCCGGCGAGGCACTGCTGGGCGACTACACCCGGCTGGGCGGCCTCATCCGGCTGTTCTCCGTGGTGATGCCCGGACTGGACGTCGAACCGATGCTGCGCGAGCTGCGGGAGCGGGTCGCCGAGGAACTCGACTACCGCCTGGAGGCCACGGCGCAGCAGGCGTTCGCCGACGCGTACCGGGGCGACCGGGAGGTCCTGGTCCCCGACGTGGTGGCCTTCACCGAGCGGGTGCTCGTCACGGAGTGGATGGAAGGGACGCCGCTCGCCGCCGTCATCCGGGAAGGAACGCAAGCGGAGCGCGATCACGCCGGACTGATGTACGTGCGCTTCCTGTTCTCCGGCCCCGAGCGCGCCGGCAGGCTGCACGCCGATCCGCACCCGGGAAACTTCCGCGTGCTCGACGACGGCCGGCTGGGCGTCATCGACTTCGGCGCGGTCAAGCCCCTGCCGGAGGGGTTCCCCACCGCGCTCGGCACCCTGAGCCGGCTCGCCCACCAGGGCGACTGGGACGCCGCCCAGGACCTCCTGGTGGCCGAGAGGCTGCTCAGCCCCGGCGCGCCGCTCGACGATGCCGCGCTCGGCTCGCTGCTCCTGCCCATCGCGACTCCGGCGCGGGAGGAGACGTACCGATTCACCCGGGAATGGCTCCGCAAGGAGGTGGTCCAGGCAATGGACCTCCGGGAGGGCGGCCTGTTGCGCCACTTCAACCTGCCGCCGGCGTACGTCCTGGTGAACCGTGTGGTCGGTGCCGCCACGGCGGTGCTGTGTCAACTGGAATGCGACATCCCGTTCCGCGCCGAAGCCGCCCGCTGGCTCCCGGGGTTCACCGGGCCCCGGACATCACCCGGCCCCGGACCGGCCGCAGTCGAAGGCCCGGAGCCGCTCCGGCCGTGAACACGGTCCGGCGCGCGCCGGGCTTCCCGCGGCGCGATCTGCGGGCGCGCGGGCCCTTCGGCGGCACGTGGCGAAAAGAGTGCGTGGGCACGCTCCTTTCGCGCTAGCGTGCGGAGCATGAGCCTTCACGTTGTCATCGGCTTCGGGCCCACCGGCTCGGCCACCGCCCGCCTCCTGGCAGAACGGGGCTGTTCGGTTCGGGTCGTCACCAGGTCCGGCGGGCACCCCGAACCAGGCATCGAACACGTCGCGTTGGACGCGACGGATCCCACCCGGCTGACCGACGCCGCGCGGGGCGCGGCCGCGATCTACAACTGCGCCGCCCCGCCGTACCACCGCTGGACGCACGACTGGCCGCCGCTGGCCCAGTCGGTCAACAAGGCGGCGGAAGCCACCGGAGCCGTGCTGGTCCTGCTGGGCAACCTCTACGGCTACGGCCCGGTCAACGGCAGGATGACCGAGGACCTGCCGCTCACGGCGACCGGCCCCAAGGGGCGCGTCCGGGCCGCCATCTGGAAGCAGGCCCTGGAACTGCACGAGCAAGGCCGTGTCAGGGCCGTCGAAGTGCGCGCTTCCGACTTCTTCGGCCCCGGCGTGACCGACGGCGGCCATCTCGCCGCCCGGGCCGTGCCGCAACTCCTGCACGGCAAGCCGGTCACCGTACTGGGCAACCCCGACACCCCGCACAGCTGGAGCTACGTCCCCGACATCGCCGGGGCCCTCGTCGAGGTCGCCGGACACGAACGTGCCTGGGGGCGGGCCTGGCACGTCCCGACGGCGCCCCCGCTCTCCGTCCGGGAGATGCTCGCCGAACTCGCCGGCCAGGCACAGGTGAAGCAGGTGCCGGTGCGCAGGATGCCCCCGGCCGTGCTGCGCGCTCTGTCTCTCTTCTCCCCCCTGCTGCGAGAACTGGCTGAAGTCCGCTACCAGTTCGACCGCCCGTTCGTGATGGACTCGACCGCCTACTGCACGGAATTCATCGCGAGTGCCACGCCCGTGGACGAGCAGTTCAAGACGACAACGCAATGGTGGCGTGAACGGCTGGACACCACCAGTTGACAGTCATGGTGCCGCACCGCGGCACGGAAGAGGGGGGCATGATGGGTTCGGCTACGGGTGAACGCAATGACATCGCGATCGTGGGGATGGCCTGCCGGTTTCCGGGAGCCCGGAATGTGAACGAGTACTGGCGCCTGCTGACCGACCCGCGACCACAGTTCGACACCGTGCCCGGCACGAGGTGGCGCAAGGAGTCCTTCGTCAGGTCCGATCTCCGTGACACGAGCTCGACGTACACGGACAAGATGGCCCTGCTGGAGGACGTCGACCAGTTCGACGCGAAGCACTACAAGATCCCGCCGAGGCGTGCCAGGGCGATGGATCCGCAGCACCGGCTGCTGATCGACCTCGCCCGCGAGGCGATCCAGGACGCGGGATGGGAGGTCGGCGGGTTCGACGCCGAGGAAACCGCGGTGATCATGTCCCTCAGCGACAGTGGATACCGCGACATCAGTGCACTGCACATCCGGCTCAGGCAGCTCGCCGGCGGTGAGTTCGGCTCATCGGCCGCCGGGGTGCCGTGGCAGGAGGCCGCCCGTGCGGTCGACGGGCTGCACGGCACCTCCGCGGCCGGGCTGCTGCTGAACATGGGTCCCAACACGGTCAGTTCCGTGTTCGGCCTGCACGGCGAGAGCTACGCGTTGGACGCGGCCTGCTCCGGGGGGATGATGGCCGTGGCCAACGCCGTGTTCGCCCTGCGCGCGGGGCGGTGCCGGATCGCCCTCGCCGGTGGAGCACAACTGCTGTTCACCCCCGACCTGCTGGTGGGCCTGTGCCGGATCGGCGCCATCTCGCCCAGCGGGAGGTGCCTGCCGTTCGGCGCGGAGGCGGACGGTTTCGTCCTCGCCGAGGGGGGCGGGGTCCTGGTCCTGCGTCCATTGGCCGACGCGCGGGCTGCGGGCGACCGTGTGTACGCGGTCATCCGCGGGGTGGGAACGGCCAACGACGGGACGACCCAGGGGGGCATGTACCCCGAGGCCCGCGGCCAGCTCCGAGCCCTGCGCCGGGCGTACAGCGACGCCGACCTCACGCCGAACGCGGTGGGCTACCTGGAGGCGCACGGCACCGGGACCACTGTCGGCGACCGCATCGAGGTCAGCGCGCTGCGCGAGCTCCGCGGCGAGGGGTGCGCACCCGCCTACCTCGGCGCGGTGAAGGCGATCGTCGGCCACTCGCTCGGCGCGGCGGGAATCGCCGGGCTCGTCAAGGCGACGTTGGCCGTGCAGAAGGGGAAGGTGCCACCACAGCCGTCGTTCGAGGTGGCCGACCACCTCGGGCTCGAAGCGGCGGGACTGACGATCCCGAAGGCGCCTGCCGACTGGGGGGAAACCGGACAGCCGCGCCGGGCGGGGGTGAGCGCGTTCGGGTTCGGTGGTACGGATATCCACATCGTGCTGGAGGGAGCCGTGGAGGCGCGGACGCGGCGGGCGCCGGCACCCGGCCCCCACCTCCTGGTGCTCAGCGCCCGCGACCGGGCAGCGCTGGCCCGCTACGCCCGGGACCTCGCGCACACCATCGTCACCGACGGTCTGCCGCTGGACGCGGTGGCCAGCACCCTGGCCCACCGGGCACCACTCCCCGAGGGTCTCGCCGTGGTGGCGGACGCCCCGGTCGACGCCTTCGGCAAACTGACCGCCGCCGCGGCGGCCATCGAGGCCCGCCGGACCGGTGACCTGGGGACCGGCCTGGTGGCCGGTGCGGTGCCCCCGGACGAGCCGCGGACGACAGAGGTCACCATGCTGGGTCCGCTGGCCGCCGAGGAGCGCGCGGCCGTGTTGACCGACCTCGCGCGGAACGTGGTGACCGGGAGCGGACCACGCCCGCTCGTGGAGCGGACGCCTCTCTGCACTCTCCCCCCGAGCCCGCTCAGCCCGGGCCGCCACTGGGTCGTGGACGAAAAGAAGCGGAAGGTGACGGCAGCAGGAGCGCCCGCGACGGCCCCGGCACTGCCGGTGCCAAACGCTGCGGAGCGGGCGACGGAGGCGCGGCCCGACGACACCTCGTCCGTCGCCGCGATCGTGCTGGAAGAGGTGTCGCGCACCAGCGTCTTCCCGGTCTCCGACCTGACCGCGTCGATGGCTCTGGGGCACGACCTCGGGTTCGACTCCCTGATGTTGCACGAACTGCAGGCCGGCATCCGCAAGCGGATCGTGGACTTCCCGGACGAGGGCATGTTGTCCCCCGACCTCACCGTCCAGCGACTGATCGCCATGGCCGACGGCCGGCTCGCCGGAGCCGTCCTCGTCCCCAGTGCGCTCCCGCACGGGGAACCGGGGCCGCAGTGGTCGGTGGAGACGGCCCGGGTCGACGACTTCCCCGAGGTTGAGGAGTTCGAACGGCGACTGCGCTCGGTCGGTGACACCAATGTGCCCAACCCGTACTTCCGTGTCCATCAGGGAAACATCCGCCGCACCACGACCATAGAGGATCGTGAGTACCTCTCGTTCAGCGGTTACAACTACCTGGGGCTGTCCGGGCATCCGACGGTCAGGGACGCCGTGTGCGAGGCGGTGGAGCGGTACGGAACCTCGGTCTCCGCGAGTCGGCCGCTGGCCGGGGAACGGGAGTTGACCCTGCGGCTCGAACGTACCCTGGCCGACCTGCTCGGCGTCGAGGACTGTCTCGTGCTGGTCAGCGGGCACGCCACGAACGTCACCGCCATAGGGCACGTGGTGGGGGCGCAGGACCTGGTCGTGCACGACGAGCTCGCACACGACAGCATCCTGCAGGGCTGCGCGCTGTCCGGGGCGGCGCGACGCCCGTTCGCGCACAACGAACTCGACCAGCTCGAACACATCCTGAGCAGGAACCGGTCGCGTTTCAGGCGCGTACTGATCGCCGTCGAGGGCGCCTACAGCATGGACGGTGACCTGGTGGACCTGCCCGGTGTGGTCGAGCTGAAGAAGCGCTACGGGACGCTGCTGCTGATCGACGAAGCGCACAGCATCGGCACCGTGGGGCAACACGGGCGCGGAGTCGGCGAGTTCTTCGGCGTCGACCGCGGTGATGTCGACCTGTGGATGGGGACCCTGTCCAAGGCCCTGGCGAGTTGCGGCGGTTACCTGGGCGGCTCGGCCCGGATGGTGAGGTGGCTCAGGCACACGCTGCCGGGCTTCGTCTACAGCGTCGGCCTGACCCCGGCGAACGCGGCCGCCGCACTGGCCGCCACCGAGTTGATCTCCGCGGAACCTCACCGAATAGGCACATTGCAGCGGAACGCGAAGCAGTTCCTCGACCTGGCCCTCGCGGCGGGCCTCCCCACGGGGTCCAGCAGGGAGACCCCGATCGTCCCATGCATCATCGGTGACTCCGACAGGACGCTGAGGGTCGCGGACAGGCTGTTCCGGCGAGGTGTGGTGGCGGATCCCATCTTCCACCCCGCCGTCGAGGAGAACCTGGCCAGGCTCCGGTTCTTCGTCACCAGCGAACACACCGAGCAGGACATCCAGCGGACCGTGTCGATCCTGTCCGAGGAGCTGGAACCGAGCCGGTCCTGAATCCCCACGGGCGTCAGGCGCGGCGCGCGAGGCACTTCAGAACAGCGTGCGCTCGACCCGGCAGATCACCACTTCCTCCTCGGACGAGGCCGCACCGGACCGTTCTTCGGTGCGGCCTATCCGCTGGGACAGCAGATAGGCGATGACCTCCGCCTCCTGTTCCTGGATGTCGTCGTAGGTCGCGCGCATGAGCATGTCGCGCACGAGGGTCGGCGAAAGGTTGGGGAAGAGGACCCGGGCGCTCACCTCGTCCAGCTGGCCCGAACCGCGATGACAACAGATGATGTGGCCCAGTTCATGCAAGATGATGTGCTCCTGGTGAGCGCTGGACGTGTTGGCGTCGTAGAAGATGAGGTCCTCGACGCGGGCGCTGACCCACATGCCGCACGGGAGGGTCGCCTGCATCTGCATCGGAACCAGGGTGATGGGGCGGTCGCGTACAGCGCTGAGGTGGGAGCACAGGCTCGTCACGTCGGCCAGGGCGGGCAGTTCGAGCTCGGCAATCCGCCGGGCGCCGGCCTTGCGGAGCCTCCTCAGCTGGTTGCGCCGGGTGTGGCCGGCCGGGAGTCCTTTCACCGCGTCCCTCACTCCGGGTCGGCGACGGGAGGGAGGCCCTGCATCTGGCGATACTGATCCATGATGACCGTGATGGCCTGGAGGTTCTCCTCCTTCATGCCGGCCGCGCGCATGGCGACAGCGCGGACGCCCACCTGGCGCATCGCCTCGATGGTGGCGATCTCCGCGAGCACGGATTCGGCCAGCTTCTCGTCGAAGAAGTAGGCCACGGACACGCCGAAGAACCCGGCCAACGCGGCGAGCAGATCCCCGGAGGGGTTGGTGCGCTTTCCGGTGCGCAGCTGGGAGAGGTAGACGCCGCCGACCCGGAGATCGGGGTTGGTGCGCTTCAGCTCAGCGGCCACTTCGGCGTTGGTCCAGTGTTTGCCTTGAGGGCGGACCGCTTTGAAGAGGTTGTCCAGCCGCACTGCCAGGGTCGACCGATCCCCTGCCTCGTTTGAGTCGGGCATCGCGAACCACCTCCCGCCGACTTCTCATTACTTAGCTCGTGGCTATCTCAAGTGTCGCAGACTAACTACTAGTTGACAATCGGGCGGGCCTCCGCCACGGTGGTACCGCGAATAGCTGTCAGCTAACTTCGCCAGTGGCCAACAGGGGAGGCCATTGATGAACTGACAGTCGCGCCGTCGCGGCCGACGTCCGCGATCGGCGTGGCCCTGTCGAGCCGGAAGCCGCACAACGGCCCGGTTCCGGCAGGGCCGGCCCGACGGCGCGGTCACGCCAGTGCCCCGGACGGCAACGGATCCGGGAGAGTTCCCCATCGCAGTCATTCCCCAAGTGCTCCACCCAGGGCGGGAGTCGGAGATTGACTCATGGGACGGACCCGCGTGGACCTAGGGGGAGCAGTGACGGGGGGAACGGTGGCAGCGGAGACGGAAGAGAAGCCCTCGGGCGAGCTGGACCAGGACACCTTGGAAAGGCTGGTGCGCGGAGCACAGCGCGGCGACGCGCTGGCCATGGACGAACTGCTCGGCGTGCTCACCCCGTACATCGGTCGCATCTGCGGCCCCGTGGCCCTGCAGGACGGCGCGGACGCCACCCAGGAAGCGCTCATCCAGGTCTTCCGCAACATCCGCCAGCTCAAGACCCCCTCGGCTCTGTTCGGATGGGCCCGTACCGTCGCGGTGCGCGAGGCCGTGAGGTATGCGAAGCAGCGCCGACGGGTCGTGGTGTCGGAGCTGGACGACGAACCGGCACCCGACGACCTGGAACTCGCGTCCGACGTCGACGACGCATTGCGAAGGCTCTCGCCCGAGCATCAGGCGGTACTGACTCTCCGTCACATCGAGGGACTGAGCGAGAAGGAGGTCTCCGAGATACTCGCCGTCCCCATCGGTACCGTGCGCTCCAGACTGTTCCGGGCCCGGCACTTGTTCCGCAACGCATGGCAGTGACCGGCGGCTCACCGGCACCGCAGGGAGGTCCGGCGGCCGACCCGGTCGATCATCCGGAGGCCGCGGAGCCGTCCGAGCGGGCGCAGCAGGCCCTGTGCGGGTGCCAGACCGCTCTGCCGCAGCCCGCCCAGCACCGCGAAACGCGTTCCACAGCCCTCCGGCACACCGGCCATCCCGCCGACCACATACCGGCTCTGCATCAGGCACCAACCCGGCTGGAGCAGCACGTCGAACCAGGCGCGGTGCCCGAGCGGCCCGTAGGCCCAGGCGTGCTTGCGGTCACCTGCTCCGGGCGAGACGTGGAAGGCGCGCACCGTCGGGATCAGATGGGGCAGTTCGCCCTGCAGGTCACTCGCCACCGCCCAGACCTCCGCGAAGGGGGCTTCGACGTATGCTTCCGCGTACATCACGGCGTTGAGCCCCGCAGCCATGACACGCAGCCGTCGTACGGGGTCCAGGCCGGTCATCGTCTTCTCAGTGGTCATCGCTTCCACGCTTTCCGGAAGTTCTTGCGGGCCCGGTG
This sequence comes from Streptomyces blastmyceticus, assembly GCF_039521185.1. NCBI lineage: Bacteria > Bacillati > Actinomycetota > Actinomycetes > Kitasatosporales > Streptomycetaceae > Streptomyces > Streptomyces blastmyceticus. The sequence goes on from NZ_BAAABW010000026.1 coordinate 917,156, forward strand.
CAGTCGTGACTTGACCGTGCCCTGGGAGATGTTGAGGAGGATGCTCGCCGATCGCTCGTCCAGGCCTTCGAGCTCGCGGAGGACCAGGACGGCTCGGTGCTCGGGGGGCAGGCGGCGCAACACGTCTCGCACGTCGGCCTCCAGTTCCGTGCTCCATGTGCCGGGCAGGTCGCGGAAGTCGCTCACCGGGGTCTCCCGCGAGGTCCGCTTCGCCACCCGCATGGCCTCACGCACCGTGATGGTACGCACCCACGCGTACAGGGATTCCGGCTCCTTGAGCCGTGGCAGGCCCTGGAAGACGGCGATGAGGGACTCCTGCACCGCGTCCGCGGTGTGGGACAGGGCGATGGGGCGGCACAGCCGACTCACATAGGGTGTCAGCAGGTCCAACAGGTCGTTGAGGGCCAGCGCGTCGTCGCACTGCGCGGCCCGTACGAGCCCGGCCGCCCTGGCCCAGGGGTCCGTCGTCGGCACCCGCCCGGGCCCGGCCGCTTCGGGCGGCCCCGGTTCGGGTCGCGCGGCATCCGCGTCGACTGTGGTCATATGTCGTGTCTCCTTGTGTCTCCTGATGGCCGGTGCACGGTGTGTTCTCCGCCCGGGCCGCGCGGCGCGGACGGAGAAACGGTCTCCGTCTTCAGAGAGGGCGTCGACGACCTCGACACTCCCGCGAACACGCGGGAGTGGACCGCACGGCCGTCAGAATTCCGGATTCGCCAGGGATTACATCACTGCCCCCTCAGCTCTAACCACGTGAGCCGACAGGACCACTGAACACCGGACACGAGGAGCAAAGGCATGTGGCTGACGCAGTTGCTGGAGCGCAACCGCCAGTGTTTCGGCACACGGGTGGCGCTCGCCGACACCCGGCGGTCGACGACCTGGGAGGAACTGGCCCGGCGCGTCGAGATCCTGGCCGCCCGCCTCGGCTCGCGCGGGGTGCAGCACGGAGACCGGGTGGCGGTCCTGTCGACAGAGAGGACCGAGGTACTGGAGACGTACTTCGCACTCGGGCGCCTCGGCGCGCTGTTCGTCCCGTTGGACCCGGCGCTGGTCCCGGGGGAGGTCAACGAGATCACCGGCCACGCGAAGGTCGTGGGCGTCATCGGTGAACGCGACCTGCTCCAGCGCATAGCCCACTGCCCGGACGCCGGCACTTGGACGCTCGCCTTCGAGGACGGGCTCTTCGCCATCGCCGACGGCACCGGGCCGACGGCTGCCCACGAACCCGACGTGCGCTCCGACGATCCGGTGGCGATCCTCTACACATCCGCCACGAGCGGCCACCCCAAAGGCGTGGTCGTGGACCACCGGTCGGTCAAGGACATCGCGCTCGGCTGGCTGGCCACGGTGGCCACACCGACCGACTCCGTGCTGGTCACATGCTGTCCGCTGTCCCACGGCACCGTCGTGCTGGCCCTGTCCCACTTGGCCGCCGGCGCCACGCTGGTCATCCCGGGACCCTGCCCCGAGGACATCGTGACGGCCGTGCGGCAGCACCACGCCACTCACCTGTGGCTGGTGCCCGAGACCCTGCGGGCGGTCCTGGCGCACCTTGCCGCACACCCCGGCGCGTCCCTGCCGGAGACACTGACGGAGGTCATCTACGGGGCCGCGCCCATGCCCGTCGAGTTGTACGCGGAAGCGGCCCGGATCATCGGCTGTGGATTCCGCCAGGTGTACGGCCTGACCGAAGCGGGCGGACCGTTCGTCACCCTCGGCCCGGACGAACACCCCGATCCGCACGGTGACCTGCCCGACGTCCTGCCTGCCGGCCGGGTGATACCCGGTATGTCGGTGCGCGTCGTCGGTGAGGACGGACGACCGCTCCCCGCCGGGCACACCGGCGAGATCCTCGTCCGCGGAGACGGCCGGATGCGGGGCTACTGGCGCGACACCGCCGCGACCGTCGCAGCGACGACCGCCGGCTGGCTACGGACGGGAGACCTCGGCCACCTCGACGCGGACGGCCGGCTGTACCTGGTGGACCGGCTCACCGACCTGATCATCCGGAAGGGGCGCAACATCTACCCCGCCGAGATCGAGCACGCGTTGCGCAAGCACCCAGCGGTCGTCGACGCGGCCGTCGTTCCCCTGACCGACAAGGACGAGGGAGAGGTCCCGCGGGCGCTGGTCGTCCTACGGCCGGGCGCGGACACCACGCACGCCGACCTCCTGGCGCACCTCGCCAGCACCGTGGCCGCGTACAAGGTCCCCAAGGACATCCACGTCATCGGGGAACTGCCGCGAAACGCGACGGGCAAGGTGCAGAAACGCCTGCTCACGGCCTGATCCGGAAAACGCCCGAACGAGGGGACACCCGTGCCTGCCACCGACCCCCCGCCGACCCTGCCGCGAGCCTTGACACGGCTCCGGCCGCGAACGCCCGGCCTGGGCTTCGGCACAGCCTATGTCCACGAAGGGCCGCCCTACGCTGTACGGGACGCCGAGTTGCGACTGACCCGGACGATGACGCCGAGCCGCAGGGCCGACTTCCTGATCGGCCGGTGCGCGCTGCACCGCGCGCTGCGGGACGCGGGGCTCTCCGCGGACGCGGTGCTGTGCGACGGCCCCCGGCCTCGGCTGCCGGCCGGGCTCTCGGCGTCGATCAGCCACTCCAACGGGATCGCGGTCGCCGTGGCCGGGCCCACGAGCCTGTTCCGCACGCTGGGAGTGGACCTCGAACTCAACGACGTGCCGCGCGAAGCGGCCCACTTGGTGCTCCACGCCAGTGAGGCGGTACTGCCCGAAGGGGACGACGCCGCGGTGGCCCGGCACCTGCTCGCCGCGTACGCCGCCAAGGAAGCCGCGTTCAAGGCCCTCAGTCCGGTGCTCGGCGCCGGCCTGCCGGGCCTGCGGGCCCTCCGGCTGGCCCCGCACGCCGACGGCTACCTCGCCCACGCTCCGGCAGGGCCGGGGCTGTGCTTGCGCGTGACCGTGCACCACCTGTCACGGGGCGTACTCGCCTGGGCTGTCCCGAACGTCTGACGCCCGCCACGGACACACCCCGCATCCGCACCCACACCCTCACCCTCACCCTCACGGAGATCGCATCGCCATGATCGCACCTCCCTCGCTCGCAGCGACGCGAAGGCCGGACTGGACGCCCGCAGACTGGCGCGAGCGCGCCGTCGCGCAACAACCGGACTGGCCTGACCCCGCGTTGCTGCACCGGATCCGCGCCCGACTGGCGAGCACGGCGCCGCTCGTGCCACCCGACGAGATCCTCGATGTCCGCAGGCTCCTGTCCCGGGCCGCGCATGCCGACGCCTTCGTCGTCCAGCTCGGCGACTGCGCCGAGACGTTCGACGCTGTGACCTTCGAGGAGACCGCGGCACGGGTGGCCCTCCTGCACGGCACAGCCCGCACGATCGCACGGGCCCTGCGCCGCCCCGTGATACCGATCGGCCGGATCGCCGGCCAGTACGCCAAACCCCGGTCCTCACCCACCGAGCGGGTGGGTGACCTCGTGCTCCCCTCGTTCCGCGGACACTTGGTGAATGCGCCGGACCCCGATCCGGCCGGCCGGCTTCCGGACGCCATGCGTCTGCTCCGAGGGCACCGGCACGCACGAGAAGTGATCGGCCTGCTGCGCGAACTCGCCGACTCCGGCATGGCGATGCCGGAATCACTGGCCGGTGGCGCGCCCGCGGTATGGACCAGCCACGAGGCCCTGGTGCTCGACTACGAGGAGCCGTTGGTACGCCACGACCCCGTCAGCGGCGCCTGGTGCCTGACCTCCACCCACCTGCCCTGGATAGGCGCACGCACCTGCGACCCGGACGGAGCGCACGTGCGCTTCCTGTCCGGAGTGGCCAACCCGGTCGGCGTGAAGATCGGGCCGACCACGGACCCCGAGCAACTCGCCCAGTTGTGCGCCCTGCTCGACCCGGGACACCATCCCGGCCGACTGGTGCTCATCTCCCGCATGGGGGCGGACGCGGTGCGCCGCGCGCTTCCCCCGCTCGTGACGACGGTGGCCCGGCTCGGACATCCGGTGGTGTGGATGTGCGACCCCGTGCACGGCAACACGTACACGAGCGGTACCGGACTCAAGACCCGCCGCGTGGACGCCGTGGCAGCCGAGATCCGCGGCTTCTTCGCCGCCGTTCGCTCCGTCGGCGGCTGGCCCGGCGGGATACACCTGGAGGCGACCCCCGCGAACGTCACAGAATGCCTCGGGGGCATTCCCGCGGTCACCGAGGAGTCGCTTCCCTCGCGTTACGAGACCGCTTGCGACCCACGGCTGAACGGTGCTCAGACCTCGCAGATCGCCGGCCTGGTCGCGGAGCTCTGCGCGACGGGCTGACGTCGGCCCCATCGTGCCGTGCAGCCGCCGGACCGCGTCGGTCCGGCGGCTGCACGTCGCCACGGGCCGGCTACCGCCCGAGGCTGAACACCTGGGCCTTGCCCAGCTTCTGATAGGCCGTTGCGACCTGGGCCAGCCAGGCCACCTCGGCCGCGAAGTCCCGCGCGTCCCGTTCCTCGAACCCGTTGGTCCCCCCGCTGCCCGCCGGCGAGACCCCGGTGCGCTTCGCGTGCAGGGCCTGCCTGATCCGGGCCGCCTCGACGAACGCCTGGCGGGACTCCTCACTCGCCCCCGAGTCCGCCGACAACGCCAGGGTTGTGACGGCGGAGTGGTCGATGTAAGGGCGCAGTTCCCGCCACCCGTCCCGGATCTCCACAACCCGCCGGTGCAGACGGTAGTGAAGGTCCGACACCTGCGTCGCCGTCGGCGGTTCCAGAACAATGTCCGGGGAGGACTCGTACAGGTCCCGCCAGAGCGGGTAGAGCGCGCGGTACGCCCCGTAACTGTCGGCCCACCGCAGCACCTTCGAACTGGAGGCTCCCCAGGACGAGATCGTCAGGCTCAGCGACACGATGATAATGCCCAGCGCGCTGAACACCGAAGGGGCGAGCTTCCACTGCCCGATGCCCACCCCGAACGCCGCTGTGAGGATGTTGACCGTCCGCGCCAGGCAGTAGAGGAACAGCACCACCGCGCCGGCCGACAGCAGCCGCAGGGACCGCCGCAGCCAGGGCTTGGTGGTCATCCTCGCGTACGGGCCGCACTGGCGGAAGATGGTCACGCACGGCACCGCCTGCGAGACGATGAAGATCAGCAGATAGGTCAGGATCAGCGGGTGGTCGCTGCCGGTGTCGAACGCCGAACTCGGCTTGTCCGGGCCGCCGGCCATGAAGAACAGCGCCGTGAGCAGCACGTCGAGGACGAGACCCGCCCCCACCCAATAGGCGACCTTCCGTCTGGCCTCCTCCATGGTGGTCGACCACCGCAAAAGGATGACCTGCGCGCTGATGCAGAAGGCCACCGCGGACAGGTGCATGAGCAGGATCGCCATGTTCCCGATGCCCAGCAACGACTTGCTCTGCAGGGCGACCGCACCCATGGTGAAGGTGAGGCTCTGCAACAACAGGGTGATCACCAGGGTGCGGTGGGCGGAGTCGCGCCAGCTCCGGTGCAGTTGGAGGAGCCGGTACAGGAGCGCGGCGTACGAGGAGAGCGCCGCTATGAGGAAGCAGATGGTCCTGATGGTGTTCACGAACTGGTTCCCTGCCACTCTGCGCGCACGAGACGTTCGGTCTAGGCGGCGTCCTCACCCAGCGGAACCACGAGCCCCACGCTCTCCGCCGCCACGGCGATGGCGTAGTCGAAGAAGGCCGCTTGGTCAGCGACGCTGTCGTGGGTGCGGCTGAACACCTCGAACACCAGGAGACCGATGAGGTTGCTCCACAGCACGATTCCGCGTTCGATGACGTCCGCGTAAGGCGCGTCGGGCACGCCGCCGAACAGCGCGACGGCTTCCGGACGGATCAGAGGTGGCCCGGGGATCGCCCGCCGGGGCGGGGCCAGTTCACCGGCCTCCAGAGCCGCCCGCACGATGCCGGCCATCACTGCAGGAGTGCGGGAAGCGGGAGCCACCGTGTCCACCGGGGCATGGTAGTCGGGCACGGGAGACCCGTAGACCAACGTGAACACCGCCGGGTTGTCGATGGACCAGGCGCGCAGCGCGCGGGTCGCGGCCAGGAAGCGCGCTCCTGCCGTCGCACCGTTCTCCAGGGCCTCCCGGTCCGCCCGCTCCATCGCGCTCGCCGAATCGTCGTAGGCGTCGATGAGCAGCGCGGTGAGCAGGTCGTCCCGGTGCGCGAAGACGGGAGTGACCTCGGTGGGGGAAAGGCCGCCGGCACGGGCCACGGCGTCCAGGGTCAGCCCACTGGCTCCCGTTTCCACGAGCAGTCGACGGGCGGTCGTCTTGAGGGCCTCGGGCAAACCGTTGTGCGGACGGTCGGTGCTACTGACGGAAGCATCCATGGGCAAAAGCTACCCGGCCGCCGGGCCACCGGGGAGCGTAGTGCGCGAAGTGCCCCGGCGACCCTTCTGTGACGTCAGCCACGCGGACACCGACGGGCCCGCGGACGAGCCCCTTCCACCTCGTCCCCCTCGCCGTCCCCCTCCTGGCCCGTGCCGGCGAGCGCCCGATCGACGAGGGAGGGAGCCGCTCCCGTGTACTCCGCCGGGTCGCACAGCTCCACCAGTTCCTTCGGACCCAACATCCCTCGAACCACGGACCGTTCTGCCAGGACCATGTGCAGCGGGCGGCCGTCGGCCCGGGCGGCCGCAGCCGCGTCGCTCACCAGCTGCTTGGCCTTCTCCCTGCCCACGCCCGCCGCCAGTCGGATGGCCAGCCGCTCCGACACCACCTGACCGCCGGTCAAGGAGAGGTTCTCCAACATGCGTTGCGGGTGCACCCCCAGGCCCTCGGTCAGTTCGACCGCCGTGAACGCCGCGCCTCCCACGAGCCGCAGGCACTCCCGCAGCGGCTGCCATTCCGCCTGCCAGCCACCACCGGAGCGCTCGTCCTCGGCCACCAGGCACTGCGTCACGGCGGTCGCGAACACGGGCACCTGGATGGCGGCGGTGCGGATCAGGGTGGCCAGGACCGGATTGCGCTTGTGCGGCATTGCCGAGGAGCCTCCCCGACCGCTCACCGACGGCTCGGTCACCTCGCCGACCTCGGTCCTGGTCAGGTTCTGGACATCGACGGCCATCTTGCCCAGCCCCGCCGCGGTGAAGGACAGAACCGCGGCCAGGTCCGCCATCGGGGTGCGCAGGGAGTGCCAGGGCAGGACCGACCGAGCCAGACCGGTCTCGGCCGCGAAGGCTTCCTCCAACGCCTCGGCATACCGCTGCGGATCGTCCGGGAACCGGCCGCCGAGCCGCCCCTGCTCGAGGTAGCCGGCGAGCGTACCGGCCGCACCGCCGAGCGACGTGGGCAGACCGGTCATGAGCACCGGGTCGATCCGCCGGCAAGCGTCCACCACCAACTGCCGCCAGCCGGCGGCCTTCAAACCGAATGTGGTGGGGACCGCCTGGAGCGCGAGCGTCCGGCCGGCCATCGGGGTGTCGCGGTGCCGGGCGGCCAGGCCGACGAGCGCGACGTCGACGCGTGCCAGGTCCGCCCTGATGATCCGCAGGGCACGCGCGGCCACCAGCATCACGCCGGTGTCCACGATGTCCTGGCTGGTCGAGCCCTGATGGACGTATTCGGCCGCGGCCGGATCCACGGCCGCCACCGCCCGGGTCAGCTCCTTCACCATCGCGACGACGGGGTTGGCCGTATCCCGAGCGGCCAACGCGAGCGTTCTGAGGTCGAAGCGGTCGGCGTCGGCCGCGCGGGCGATGGCCTCGGCGGCCGACCGGGGCACGGTGCCCAGCCTCGCCTGGGCGCGGGCCAGGGCGACTTCGGCGTCGAGCATGGCCTGCAGGAACGCCCGGTCACTGACCGCCGTCTCGATCCGGGTACCGGCGCGGACAGGGGACAGCAGCCCGCTGTCGATGAGCTCCATCATGCGATTACTCCCATACTCCCAAGCGGTCGAACAGGGTGATGGCCGGTCCACGTCGGGTCACCGAGGGCAGGGCGAGCACGGCCCGTGCCATGGCCTCGGAATCGCCCAGCGTCACCAGATCAGATGGTACGTACGTTCGCTTACGGCGAGCCCGCCCCGCTCGTGGCCGCCGCGCCGATGGAGTCCTGACCGGGGAACCCGGCCCGGCGGCGGCGCCCGGGGGCGCCGCTCCGCCCCCGGGCGGCCGATGGCTAGGGAAGCGTGACCGTTTCTCCCGGGGTGATCGTGTCGGGGTCCCCGATCTGCGGGTTCGCCGCCGTCAGTTCGGACAGCGGGACGTCGTTCGCCGCCGCGATGGACGAGAGCGTGTCGCCCTCCCGCACCGTGACGGTGCGGGCCCGGCCGTACTCCGCCGTCAGCCGCGCCAGCTGCCGGGGGCCCGGGATGCCGTCCGCGTCGGCGCCCGTGTCGCCGATCTTCTGCTGGTACCGGCGCATCGACTCGGTGTCGGCCTCCGTCCAATCGGGGCCGGGGCCCTCCTTGTAGGCGCCGCAGCCGGCCCGCACCAGAGTCTCTCCCAGGCGGGTGATGTGGTCGCCACTGCTCCCGGGGCCGTAGGCCAGACCGTCGATCACGACCTGGCGGGAGGAGTCACCGCTCTCCGGCGTCCCCTCGTCCCGGTTCTCCTCCCGGTCGGCGGGCCGGGAGGAGGTGCCGCCGCCGGCCGGGATGTCGGACTCGTCGGCCTGCTCGCCGAAGTGGACGACGCCGGGGCGCCCCCGCCAGTCGGGGTCGGCCACGACGGCGCCCTCCGGGAAGTCCGGGATGCCGTACCCGTAGATGTAGGAGGACTTGCGCGGCCGGGTCTTGAGGTAGACGCCGTCGCCCTCGGCCGAGCCCGAGTCGTTGGTGTTGCCCTCGATGGTGGTGATCTCGTCGTCCGTGTACGCGATGCAGATGCCCGTGTGCGAGCCGCCGCCGGGGCCGAAGAAGACCACGCTGCCGACGGCCGGGTAGGCGCTCCAGCGGCCGCGGTCCTGGAACCACTCCACGCCCGCCGGGCACCACGCGTAGCGCGGCACGATGTCGCCGTTCCCGCTGCGGTCCGCGGCCCAGCTCACGAACATGCCGCACCACGCCTCTTCGTTCATGCCGTACCAGCGGCCGAACTTGTTGTCGTTGTCCCAGTGCCCGTCGGAAAAGCCCTCCTGGTATCCGATCTCCTCCCGGGCGACACTGATGAATTCCCTGGCTCCGGCCATGGTTTACCCCTCCTGAATTTTGAGCATGAACATTTCCGTGGCGACGGTGATCGCAGTGGAATGAAAGCTCGCGCGATGCTGCGCGGAGGGCACGGCATGGGCGTGCACCGCCTCCGACGTGGGACGCGAGCTGTCGATCACCATGCCACATCGAGACCGGAGATGCCCTGCCGGACTCCCGTTGAACGCTTTTCCGGGACGCGTTGACCGCCGCGTTGATGCGCATTGATTTCGCGTTGATCCATCACAGATCAAGGCCCGGAAGAATGATGGACGTCGAAAAGGTTCGGCTGCTCCCAGAGCAATTCACATGACGCCGCGCCGAAGAATGCGCAGCGCTCCAGAACGGTTGGCAGAGAGAAATGTCCCCGCAGAACGGCCAGATGTACGTCCTTCGCTCGGCGACCGGCGTGGTCGCCGACGTCGACCACAGCAACACGGCACCGGGCACGAAGATCCAGGGCTGGTCGCCCAACGGCTCCAAGGCGCAGAGTTGGGTCTTCTGGGCCAAGGACAACGGCTCGTGGCTGCTGGAGACGGGGCTGACCCACGGCACCCACGGCCCCGGCCAGGCCATGGTCCTCGACTACGACTTCACCAACTTCCGGGCCCACCTGGTCAAGGAGCACGGGCAGGCCAACCAGCTGTGGCGGCTGGAGGACGCCGGTGACGGCTATGTGCGCCTCAAGAGCCTGCGTACGGAAGGCGGCGACGCCTACCTGACCGCCGACGGCGGTGGCAGCTTCCTGGGCGTGTGGCGGTCCGCCCCGGGCAACGACGCCCAGCGGTGGCGGCTGGAGGGCGTGGCGGGCTCCGGTCAGGGAGGCCAGGGCGGTCAGCAGCCCCAGCCGCAGCCTCAGCCCCAGCCCGGCGGTGGCGGCTCCGCCGTCGAGCAGATGCTGAACCTGGTCAACCAGGAGCGGGCGAAGGTCGGTCTGCCGGGCCTGGTCCTCGACGGCGGGCTGTGCGCGGCGGCCCAGCGCCAGTCCGACGACATGGCGCGCAACAACTTCCTGGGCCACGTCGGTTCGGACGGCAGCGACTTCTCGCGGCGCTTCAAGGACGCGGGCGTCCAGAGCACATCCGGGTCCGAGAACGCCGCCACCGGCTCCGACGTGCGCGGAACCATGGACATGTGGATGCGCAGCGAGGGGCACCGCAACAACATCCTCGGGCGTGACTACCGGCGCTTCGGGGCGGCCTTCGCCCCCGGCAGCGGTGGCCGCTGGACGCAGACCTTCGCGAACTGACGGCACCGAGACGGACACCCGAGAGGACACCCCCCATGGGCATCACCTGGATACCCGGTGCCGAACGCCTGGGCGGCGGGGACATCGGCGGCGGCATGGACACCCCCGACGAGCCGCCCCGCATCGTCTGGCACACCACCGAGAGCGGTGCCGGTGACGCGGAGTTCGACTCCACCGGCGACTACCTGATCGAGATCGGCGCCGAGCCGCACGTGCTCTACGACCCGACGACCGACCGCATCGGCCAGTTCGGTCCGCTGGACGAGAGCGCCCGCGCCCTGCGCAACGACGGCGACGACCGCACCAATCGCACCGGCAGGGTCTGCATCCAGGTCGAGGTGCTGGCCCGGGCGAGCGAGCCCTTCACCGACTACTGGCAGCCGGGGCCGAACTTCGCCGCGCTGCTCGACGCCGCCCGCTCCTGGGGCGTCCCGGACGCCTGGCCGGCGGGTGACCTCGCCGCCGACGGCTCCGACTCCACCAGCCGGGACAGCGACACCTGGCACTCAGAGGGCGGCCACTACGGGCACGCCAACGTCCCCGGCAACGACCACTGGGACCCGGGTGCCATCGACCGCTCGGCGATTCTCGCCGCGGGCTCGGGCGACGCCCCGGCCGCTGCGGACGACGAGCCCGGCGCCTCGTCCGGAACCGGGGCCACCGAGGTCAGCCTGGCGAACGTCGTGGCCGCGGCCGGGAGCGACCCGGACGCCCCGCAGGGTGCGACCACCCACCGCGACGACGTGCTCGTCGTGGAGCGTGCCCTCCAGGCCGAGGGCCTGCTGTCCGCCGACTGGGTCGACGGCTCCTTCGGCACCAGGACCCAGGACGCCTACGCCGAGTGGCAGAGCCGCTGCGGCTACGAGGGCGACGACGCCGACGGCGTCCCGGGCCGTACCACCCTCGAGAAGCTGGGCGCGGAGCACGGCTTCCGCGTCGCCGGCTGAACCCCTGTCTCTTCCCTCTACGAAAGGCGCCGCAGCATGTCTGTCGCCCCACAGAACGGCCAGTTGTTCACCCTCCGGGCCGCCAACGGCCTGACCGCCGACGTCAATTCCAGCCAGATCACGGCGGGCAACCGGATCCAGGGCTGGAAGCCCAACGGGTCGCAGGCGCAGAGTTGGGTCTTCTGGGCCAAGGACAACGGCTCGTGGCTGCTGGAGACGGGGCTGACCCACGGCACCCACGGCCCCGGCCAGGCCATGGTCCTCGACTACAACTTCAGCGCCGGGGTCACCCACCTGTTCACCGAGCACGGTGACACCAACCAGCGCTGGCTGTTCGAGGACGCGGGCAGTGGCTGGTACCGGATCAAGTCGGTGCGCGGGAACGAGGGCGACCGCTACCTGACGGCCGTCGGCGAGGGCATCGCGCTGGCGCTGCGGGGCCCGGACGGGGGCGACCCCGGCCAGCGGTGGGAGCTGCTGCCCGTCGGCTCCCGGCCGCAGCAGCCGGGCGGCCAGGGCGTGCGGATCACGCTGGACGCCGGGCAGGCCCCCGACCTGGCCGGCTGGCTCGAGGCGCAGAAGCCGGTGCTGGAGACCTGGTTCCCCAAGACGGTCGCGCTGATCATAGGCGACGCCTACGCGGCGCCCGCCGAGTACCGGATCGTGCTCGACCGGTCCAACACCGGCGTCGCCTATGCCTCCGGCGGCATGGTGAGCGTCAACCCCGACTACGTGCGCCGCAACCCCGGCGACAAGGGCTTCCTCATCCACGAGCAGGTCCACATCATCCAGCAGACGCGCAGCCTGCCCTCGTACTTCGTGGAGGGCGTGGCCGACTGGGTGCGCAACTACCACTTCGAGAACGGCGGGCTCCCCTCCGTCCGGTCCTCCGACAAGTACACCGACGCGTACAAGACGACGGCGTACTTCCTCGACCACGTGGCCACGCACTACGACGGCGACATCGTGCGCAAGCTGAACGTGGCCGGGCACGAGGGCTCGTACGACGGCGACGACCAGTGGTGGCGTGCCCGCACGGGCAAGACCGCTCAGCAGCTGTGGGACGAGATCCCCAAGAGCTGAGACTCCTCGGCGGGATGACTTCCCCCGTCCCGCCGAGGCGCCGTGTCCCCCGGTTCCCCCCAGCCGGGGGACACGGCCCTTCAGAGTTCCCGGAGGTGCCGCACGATGTCGTCCGCGTCCGGCAGGCCGAGCTCGCGGAAGACGCTCTCCGCACGGCGGTAGTGGTCCCGGGCCCGGTCGGCGTCGCCCTGGACCCGGTGGGCGTGGCCGAGCTGCGCGAGGGCGCGGGCGAGGATGCCCGCGTCGCCGCGCGCCTCGGCGATGTCCCGTGCCCGCGCGGCGTGTTCGGCGGCCTCCACGGGCCGCCCCGAGGCGTTGTGGGCCTCGGCGATCGCGCCGAGCAGGAGGCCCTCGCGGTAGCGGGAGCCCGTCTCGCGCCACAGGCGCAGGCTCTCGTGCAGGCAGTCGAAGGCCTCGGACGTCCGCCCGGTCCGCAGGCAGACCTGGGCGAGGTTGTGCAGCGCGTTGGCCTGACCCGCGACGTCCCCGGTCGCCCGGGTGACGGCGACGGCCTCGCGGCAGTGCGCCAGCCCCTCCTCGGCCCGGCCGGTGGCCAGCAGGGCCAGGCCGAGGAAGCCGAGCGCGTACGCCTCGATGCCGCGGCTGGCCAGGGCCCTGCCGTGGGCCAGCGCCTCGGTCAGCATGGCGTGCGCGGCGGTGAAGTCGCGCAGGGCCAGCGCGCCTCCGCCCCGTGTGATCAGGACATGGGCGAGCAGCGTCCGGTCCCCGGCCGCCCGGCACAGCTCGACGGCCCGGTCCAGGGCGGGGGCGCCGAGCCGCATGGCGAAGCGGTGCTGCACGGAGCTGCCCAGCATGTACAGGGCACGTGCTTCCGCGGTGCGGTGGCCGGCGGCGCGCGCGGCCCCGGTCAGGATCCGGGCGGCGCGCTCGATGCCGTAGGGCTGCGCGCCGAGGCGGCCGAGCGGGTCCGCGGCCAGCAGCAGGTCCGCGCAGACGGTCAGCGACAGGGAGGCGTCGCCCGCCGCCTGTTCGATGAGCCCCAGGAGCGACGTCTGCTCGTCGCGCAGCCAGGCGGCGGCCTCCTGCGGGCCGGTGAAGACCGGGCCCGCGGAGCGCGGCGGGGCCGCGTTCCCGGGGAACACGTCGTCGGGGAGCCATGCCCGGTGGGCGTCGAGGGCGGTGGCGAGGCAGAACTCCAGCAGGCGGGTGAGCGCGGCGGTCCGCTCGTGGTCCGGCACTTCGGCGACCGCGGTCTGACGGGCGAAGAGCCGGAGCAGGTCGTGGTAGCGGTAGCGGCCTGGGGCGGCCGACTCCAGCAGGCTCAGGTCGACCAGCGACTCGCACAGCTCCTCCGCCTCCCGCTCCGGCCGGGCGAGCAGCGCCGCGGCGGCGGGCACGCCCAGTTCGGGCACCTCGGGCAGGGCCAGCAGTCGGAAGGCGCGGACGTGCTCGGCGTCCAGCAGTTCCATGCCGAGCCGGAAGGTCGTCTCCACTGCGGCGTCCTCCGCCCTGAACGCGCCGAGGCGGCGCCGCTCGTCCGCCAGCAGCGCGGCGGTCTCGGCGAGCGTGTGGTCCGGCCGGGCGACCAGCCGGGAGGCCACGATGCGGAGGGCGAGCGGCAGGTGGCCGCAGGCGCCGAGCACCTCGGCGGCGGCCTCCGGCTCGGCGGACACGCGCCGTGCGCCGACGATCCGGGTCAGCAGCTCCAGGGCCTCCGCGGGTGCCATGGGCCGCAGGTCCACCAGGGTGGCCCCGGTCAGGCCGGCGAGCCGGGAGCGGCTGGTGAGCAGCACCGCGCTGCCGGGCGCGCCGGGCAGCAGGTCGCGCACCTGGGCCAGGTCGCGGGCGTTGTCCAGCAGTACGAGCACCCGCCGGGTGGCGAGCAGGGAGCGGTAGAGGGCGGCCCGCTCCCCGGGCAGTACCGGGAGGTGACCGGCGCGGACACCGAGGACGCGCAGGAAGCGGCCCAGCACCTCCATGGGCTCCGCGGGCCGGGGGTCGGTTCCCCTCAGGTCCGCGTAGAGCTGCCCGTCCGGGAAGCGGTGGCGCATCCGGTGGGCCACGTGGATGGCGAGGGCGGTCTTGCCGATGCCGCCCATCCCGCTGATGGCGCTGAGGGCGACGATCCGGCCGCTCTCCAGCGCGGTGCACAGCCGGTCGGCCTCGTCGTCGCGGCCCGTGAAGTCGGCGGTGTCCTGGGGCAGTTGGGCCGGTCCGTCGGCTCCGGCCGGAGCGCGGAGCCCGGTCGCGCCGTCCGCCTGCCGCCCGGGTCCGGCGGTGAGGATCTTCTGCTGGAGCCGGTCCAGGCCGGGTCCCGGGCGGGTGCCCAGCTCCTCGGCGAGCGCGCGGCGGACGTGTGCGTGGACGCCGAGTGCGTCCGCCTGCCGTCCGGCGTGGTGCAGCGCTGTCATCAGCAGCTCGTGGACCCGCTCGCGCCACGGGTGTTCGGCGGCCAGCGCGCGCAGCGGACCGAGCGCGTTGTCGTGCCCGCCCAGCGCGATCTCGGCCTCCCAGCGGGCCTCGACGGCCGACAGGCGCAGCTCCTCCAGCCGGACGCGCTGGGCCTCGGCGTACGGGCCGGGCACACCGGCGAGCGGCCTGCCGCGCCACAGGTCCAGCGCGGAGACGAGCAGCGACCGCGCCCGTTCGGGCCGGCCGGCGGCCCGGGCCCGCCCCGCCTCGGCCGTACGGAGCTCGAAGACCGTCAGGTCGACGTCCTCCGGGGCGACGCGCAAGGTGTAGCCGCCGTCCGTCGTCAGCAGCGTGCGCGCGGTGGCGCGGGGTGCCCGGCCGGGCTCCAGCAGCCGGCGCAGGGTGAAGACGTGGGTGCGCAACGCCCCCAGCGCGCCGGGCGGGGCCTCGTCGCCCCAGACCGCGGCGATCAGTTCCCGGGCGGACACGGGGGTGTTCGCCCGCAGCAGCAGGACCGCGAGCACCGCCTGCAGCCGGGGCGCGCCGACGGGCACCTCGGCCGGCCCGTCGTGCACGCGAAGGGGACCGAGAACGGTGAACCGGCAGGCGGCGGTTCGCCCGGATTCGCCGCCGGAGGAACGACCGGGAGAGACAGCAGGGGGCATGGGGTGTCTCCGAATGACGTGAGGACCACTTGGCGTGAGGGTCTTTTTGACGAGAGGTCAGACGAGAGGTCACAGGAGGCCGGATCGCCCGTGATGAGTTCGGCAAGTGAGGAGAGCGGGCCGCTCTCGTCAGGGGACCGGTGCCGGTTCGAACCCGTCCCGGCGCCCGGACCCGTCACCGAGCAGGGCGAGGAGGTCGTCGGCCTCCGGCATGCCCAGGCGGGCGCAGATCTCGTGCGCGGTGCGCCGGTGCGCGTGGGCGCCGTCGTGGTCCCCCATACGACCGAGCGCGGAGCCGAGCGCGGCCAGGGCGTGGGCGCGGCCGCGGTCGTTCCTGACCTCCTCCAGCGTCGCGGCCGCGGTCCGGGCCAGCTGGGCGGCCTCCTCGGCGCGGCCGGTGGCGAGCCGGTTCTCCGCGAGCCGGGAGAGGGTGAGCCCTTCCCACAGCCGGTTGCGGCGGTCGCCGAAGAAGGCCAGCGCCTCGGTGAGGCGCGCGGCGGACTCGGCGGTCCGTCCGGCGGCACCGAGGACGACGCCCAGTTCGTACAGGGCGAACCCCACCCGGCGGCCGTTGCCCAGACCTTGATGGAGCATCAGGGCCTCTTCCGCGTCCGCGACCGCCGGGGCCGTCTCGCCCGCCGCCTGGCGCACCCGGCAGCGCGCGCCGAGGGCGTTCGCCTCGCCGAGCCGGTCGGCCTGCGCCCGGAAGACCGCCAAGGCCTCGGTGAGGAGGGCGCGGGTCTCGTCGTGGTCGCGCAGGTGGTACAGGCAGCGGGCCAGCAGCACCAGGGCGTCGGCCATGACGAGCGCGTCGCCGGCCGCGCGGCTCGCCGCCACCGCCCGGCGGTAGACCACGACCAGTTCGCGGAGGCGGGCCGCGTAGTAGTGGCCGTGGCCGAGGGCCAGGTAGGCACGGCCCGCGCTGCGCCGGTCGCCCAGGCGGAGCGCCGCGGCGACCACTTCCTCGGCCGCCTGCTCGAACTCCGGCCCGGGGCGCCCGCGTTCCAGCAGCTCCTCCGTCATGAGCAGCAGGTCGGCCGCCGGGGCGAGGGCGCCGTCGGGGGCCTTGGCCGCCTGGCGCACCGCCGCGACCAGGCATGGCGCCTCCTCGGCCAGCCAGGCGCCGGCGTCCTCGGCCGTGGCGAACGACAGTCCGGGGACCGTCGCGGTCATCCCCAGGCGTTCGGCCCTGTCGAGGGCGCCGGGGTACGAGGCCCGCACCGTGGACACCAGGAACTCCAGCAGGCGGCGCAGGGAGGCGGCCCGCCCCTCCGGTGACTCCTCCGTGCCGGCGCGTCCACGCGCGTAGAGGCGCAGCAGGTCGTGGTAGCGGTAGCGGCCGGGGGTGGGGGACTCCAGCAGGCTGACGTCGACCAGGGACTCGCACAGCGCCTCGGCCTCCGGCTCCGGCAGGCCGAGGACGGCGGCCGCGGCGGCGGACGAGACGTGCGGGCCGTCGGGCAGGGCGAGCAGCCGGAAGGCGCGCTGCTGGGCCGGCCGGAGCTGGTCGTGGCCGAGTGCGAAGGCGGCCTCGACGGTCAGGTCGGCGACGCGCAGTTCCGCCAGGCGGTGCTGCTCGTCGGCGAGCCGGCCGTGCAGCGCGCCGAGCGGCCACGCGGGGCGCGTGGCCAGCCGGGCGGCCACGATCCGTACGGCCAGCGGCAGGTGGCCGCAGGCCGACACCAGCCGGGCGGCGTCGTCCGCCTCGGCGGCGACGCGGGCCCGGCCCATGACCTTGCCCAGGAGCTCGAGTGCCTCGCCCGGGGTCATGACGTCGAGGTCGACCAGGCGCGCGGACGCCGGCCCGGCGGGCTTGGTACGGCTGGTGACCAGGACGGCGCACGAGGGCGGCCCGGGCAGGAAGGCCCGCACCTGCTCGGGGCCGTGGGCGTTGTCGAGGAGGATGAGCACGCGGCGCCCGTCCAGCCGGGCGCGGAAGAGCGCGGAGCGCTCCGCCAGGCCCTCGGGTATCGCGGCGTCGTCCACGCCCAGCGCCCGCAGGAACGAGCCCAGTACGGTGGCCGGGTCGGCCGGGTGGCCGCCGACGCCCTGGAGGTCGGTGTAGAGCTGTCCGTGCGGGTAGGACTCCCGCACCCGGTGCGCGACGTGCACGGCGAGGGCGCTCTTGCCCACCCCGCCGGCTCCGGAGACCGCCACCACGGCGGCGGCCCCGGGACGGTCGGAGGTCAGCAGCGCGCACAGGTCCGCCACGAGCGCGGCGCGGCCGGTGAAGTCGGCGAGGTCGCCCGGGAGCTGGGCGGGCAGCGGCGGCGCGGCCGGGTCCGGGAGCCCGGTGGCGTCCGGCGCCGTGAGCCGGTCCCGTGCCTCTGCGAGGTCGCGGCCGGGTTCGAGCCCGAGCTCCTCGCCCAGCAGCAGGCGGGCCTCGTCGTAGACGGCGAGCGCCTCGGCGGACCGGCCGTCACGGTACAGCGCCCGCATCTGGAGGGCGCGCAGCCGCTCGCGCAGGGGATGGCGTGCGGCCAGGTCGGTGAGCTCCACGAGGACCGACTGCGAGCCGTCCAGCTCCAGGTCGAGCTCCAGGCGGGCTTCGAGGGCCGTCAGGCGCTGGTCGGCGAGCCGGGCGCGGTGCGCGTCCATGGCCGCGCCGGGGACGCCCCGCAGGGGGCCGTCCTGCCAGGGCTCCAGCGCGAGGCGCAGCCGGGCGCGGGCCTCCGCGAGCTGTCCGGCCGCCCGGGCCCGGCCCGCCGACGCGACGTGGTCCTCGAACCGGGCGAGGTCCACGGCCTCGCGCGGCACGTGCAGCGCGTAGCCGTCGGGGACGGACACCAGGACCCGGGGGGACTCCCCCGCGGCCCGCTCCGGCTCCAGCAGCTTGCGCAGCCGCGAGGCGTACGTCCGCAGGGCCCCCACGGCGCGGGGCGGCGGGTTCCCGCCCCACAGGGCCTCCACGACGTCGGCCACCGACGCGGCCCGCTCCCGGCGCAGCAACAGCACGGCGAGGAACGCCTGCTGCTGCGGGGAGCCGAGCTCCAGCTCCCTGTCGCCGCGCCACGCGCGCAGCCGCCCGAGCAGCGCGAACCGCAGCCCGGTGTCCCCGGTGACCATCTTCCGCCCCACCCCATTGACGCCTTCAGGCGCGCATGCCGTACGGCGGACCGACCCCGTTTTTCCGCCAGGTGCCCGGCACGTCGCCCCCTGGCGTGCGCTTGACCTGGATATTACCCGTGGGGAATCCACCCTTTAACGTCGCCGGGCCGCCATCGCCTTCCGGCGGCTGCCCACGCTGCCCGCCGGGCGGGGCCGTGGGATCAAGGAGTGGTCGTCGAGACGACGAAGACCTGCGGGTAGTCCGGGTTGTCCAGGTTCGCGGTGATGGCGAGCGTCGGCTTGGGCTTGTCCTGCTCGCGGACCGTGCCCGCCCAGTGGTGTCCCGAGCCGAACTTCCAGCCGACCTCCGCCGCCTGGTCGTCGTCGATGGTGACCTCGCCGTTCTTGAGCGCGGAGGCGCTCGTGCCGACGTCCGTCAGCCACTTCGCGAACTTGGCGCGGGTGGTGGTGAACTGGAGGTACAGCGAGCTGGCCTTCCACGAGTTGGTCTCGTAGCTGGCCACGTCCTCGGCGTAGGACGGCACCGTCACCTCGTAGACGCGGCGCTGGAGCCGGGACGGCCAGCCCTCCTCCAGGCCGGTCGAGGCGGCCTGCTCCTTCTTGGAGTCGCTGCCGCCGCGGCTCTGCATCGCAGAGATGTAGAGGTAGCCCGCGGGGATCGCGATCAGCAGGAAGACGATCACGGCCTTGAGCCAGCGGCGCCGGGGACGGCCGCCGTCCGGCTCGTCGGGGGTCGTGGTGCGCTCGGGGAGTTCCATGGTGGCCGTCACCCGCGGCCCGCCTGTGCGTAGCGCTCGTAGCGCTCGACCCGGCGCCGGTTGGCGCGGCGGAAGCGGCGGGCGACGAGCCGGGCCAGGTCGGCGGCGCCGACCATGCCGGCCTCGGGGCCCAGCTGCGCCTTGACGATCCGGGCCTCGGGGCGGTAGCCGCGGCCGGTCAGGTGGCGGCGGAAGGCGTCCCGGGCGGGGCCGATGAGCAGGTCGTCGGCGGCGCTGACGCCACCGCCGATGACGAAGCAGGAGGGGTCGAGGGCGGCGGCGAGGTTGGCGATGCCCACGCCCAGCCACTGGCCGATGTCCTGGAGCAGCTCGACGCACATGGCGTCGCCGGAGCGGGCCAGCTCGGTGATGAGCGGCCCGGTGATCTCGGAGATGTTGCCGCCGACGCGGTCGATGATGCCGTACGCGACCGGGGACTCGGCGGCGGCCAGCTCGCGGGCCTCGCGCACCAGCGCGTTGCCGGAGCTGTACTGCTCCCAGCAGCCGCGGTTGCCGCAGGGGCAGCGATGGCCGCCGGGCACGACCTGCATATGGCCGAACTCGCCCGCGACCCCGTACTTGCCGCGCTTGACCTGGCCGTCCTCCAGGATGGCGCCGCCGATGCCGGTGCCCAGGGTGATCATCACCAGGTGGTCCTCGCCGCGGCCCGCGCCGAAGCGCCACTCCGCCCAGGCGGCGGTGTTCGCGTCGTTGTCGACCATGACGGGGACGGCGAGGCGGCCGGCGAGGCGGTCGCGCAGCGGCTCGTTGCGCCAGGACAGGTGCGGGGCGAAGAGCACGCGGTTGCGGTCGGCGTCGACCCAGCCCGCCGCGCCGATGCCCACCGCGTGCACGTCGTGCCGGTCGGAGAGGTCCAGGACCAGCTCGGTGATGGTGTCCTCGACGACCTTGGGGCTCTTGGACTTGTCCGGCGTCTCGGTGCGGATCTTCTCCAGGATGGTGCCGTCGGCGTCGACGACGCCCGCCATCACCTTGGTGCCGCCGATGTCGATGCCGACCGTGGGGACGCGCGGGGCGGTCAGGTGCGACCGGCGCTCGCGGGTGCCCACCGTACGGAGCACGGTCGCTCTCGCCGCACCCCGGTGGAGCTCGCGGTACATGCTCATCGTGCCTCCACTGCGTGGGGCCTGGCGGTACGGGGGCGTGCTCGCACGAGTCGGTGTCCCTGCGCTGGTCTCTGGAGGCTGCGCCTCACGTATACGGTCGGTGCGATTGTGCCTCACGGAGCCGTTCGGTACCGCATCGCGCGGTCCGGGCCCGGCCCCACCGGGGACCCCGGGCGGGGGCCGGAGGTCACTCCTCGCCGGAGGCGGCCCGCGCCAGCTCGTGGCTGAGCTGGTCGAGCTCGCTGCCGCCCGCCATCTGGCGCGTCAGCTCGTCGAGCGCGATCTCCGACTTCGCGTGGCTGCCGGCCATCGCACCCCGCTTGAGCAGGACGAACCGGTCACCGACCAGATACGCGTGGTGCGGGTTGTGCGTGATCAGCACCACGCCGAGACCGGCGTCGCGCGCCGCGGCCACGTACTTCAGCACCACGCCCGACTGCTTGACGCCGAGCGCGGCGGTCGGCTCGTCCAGGACCAGGACCTTCGCCCCGAAGTAGACCGCCCGCGCGATGGCGACGCACTGCCGCTCGCCGCCGGAGAGGGTGCCGATGGGCTGGTCGACGTCGCGCAGGTCGATGCCCATGCGCAGCAGCTCCGCGCGGGTGGTCTCGCGCATCCTGGCGACGTCCAGCCGCTTGAAGGGGCCCGCGCCCTTCGTCGGCTCGGAGCCGAGGAAGAAGTTCCGCCAGACCGGCATCAGCGGGACCACGGCGAGGTCCTGGTAGACGGTGGCGATGCCACGGTCCAGGGCCTCGCGGGGCGAGCCCAGCCGGATCTCCTCGCCGTCGATCGAGAAGGTGCCCGCGTCGTGCCGGTGCAGCCCCGCGATGATCTTGATGAGGGTGGACTTGCCCGCGCCGTTGTCACCGAGGACACAGGTGATCTCGCCCGCGTGGACCTCCAGGGAGACCCCTTCGAGGGCGCGGATGTTCCCGTAGAACTTGCTGACGTCCGTCAGCTCCACCAGAGCGGTCACTTGCTCGCCTCCGCACGCTTACGGACCCATGCGTTCAGCAGTGTCGCCAGCAGCAGCATCGCGCCCAGGAAGAACTTGAACCAGTCCGGGTTCCACTGGGCGTAGACGATGCCCTTGCTGGTCATGCCGAAGATGAACGCGCCGACCGCGGACCCGATGGCCGAGCCGTAGCCGCCGGTCATCAGGCAGCCGCCGATGACGGCCGCGATGATGTAGAGGAACTCGTTGCCGACGCCCTCGCCGGACTGCACCACGTCGTACGACATCAGCAGGTGCTGGCCGGAGATCCAGGCGCAGAACGCGACGCCCATGTACAGACCGATCTTGGTCTTGTTGACGGGGACGCCGACCGCGCGGGCCGCGTCGGAGCCGCCGCCGACCGCGAAGATCCAGTTGCCGACGCGGGTGCGCAGCAGCACCCAGGTGGCCAGGGCCACCAGGCCGAACCACCACAGGATGGTGACCTGGAGGTCGACGTCACCGATCGACAGGTGCGAGGCGAAGACCGCGCGGGCGGAGTCGAAGCCCTCCATGTCGCCGATGGTCTTGGTGGAGACGGTGCCGCTGATGAGCTTGGTGAAGCCCAGATTGAGGCCCGTGAGCATCAGGAAGGTGCCGAGCGTGATGATGAAGCTGGGCAGCTTGGTGCGGGTCAGCATGAACCCGTTGAAGAAGCCGATGGCCAGGGTGACCAGCAGGGACACCCCGATGCCGACCCAGACGTCGGCCGTCATCTGGTAGCTGAACATCGAGGAGACCAGCGCGGAGCTGGTCACCATCACACCGGTCGACAGGTCGAACTCGCCGCCGATCATCAGCAGCGCCACCGGCACCGCCATGATCCCGATCGTCGAGGACGCGTAGAGCACGGTGGACAGGCTGGACGGCTGGAGGAAGCTGTCGGCGACGAAGGAGAAGAAGAGGAAGACCGCCGCCGCGCCCACGACCGAGCCCAGCTCGGGGCGGCCCATCAGGCGGCGCAGATAGCCCTGGCGCAGCAGGCGCTCGTCGGCCTGCGCGGTGGTGGCTGTACTCATCGGGTGCCCCGCTTCGTGTACTCGGCGAGGGTCTTGGCGTCATCCTTGGTGATGATCTGCGGGCCGGTGAGGACCGGTCGGCCACCGCCCAGCATGTCGCGGTTGTACTTGTAGAGCCAGAGCAGGTCGACCGCCTCGTAACCCTGGAGGTACGGGTCCTGGTCGACGGCGAAGCCGAGCGAACCGTCCTGCAGGGCGTCGGCGACCTTGGCGTTGAGGTCGAAGGTGTCGACCTCCGCCTTGCTGCCGGCCTGCTGCGCGGCCTTGACGGCGGTGGGCGCGAAGGGCGCACCGAGCGTGACGACGGCGTCGATGTCCTTGTCGGACTGGAGCTTCGCCTCGATGGAGGACTGCACGTTGGGCATGTTGGTGCCCTCGACGTAGAGGTTCTGCAGATCGCCCTTGAAGGACTTCTTCACACCCGCGCAGCGCTGCTCGTGGCCGACGTTGCCCTGCTCGTGCAGGACGCAGACCGCCTTCTTCTTCCCGCGCTTGTTGAGCTCCTCGCCGACGGCCTCGCCCGCGATCGTCTCGTCCTGGCCGATGTGGGTGAGCGCCCCGAACTCCATGGACTTGTCGGAGCCCGAGTTCACGGTGATCACCGGGATGCCGGCCTTCTTCGCCTTGGCGACGACGTCCTTCATCGCGTCGGGCTTGGCGAGGGTGACGATCAGGCCGTCGACCTTCTGGTCGATCATGGCCTGCACGTTCTGGGCCTGCTTGTTCCCCTCGACGTCGTGCGCGTAGAGGAACTTGATGTTGTCCTTGGCCGCCGCCTGCTTGGCACCGTTCTGGACGATGTCCCAGAAGGTGTCGCCATCGCCCGAGTGGGTGACCATCGCGAAGGTCCAGCGGGGCGTGTCGACATTGGCGCGCCCCTGGGAGGCCTTGGCCGCCCGCTCCTCCGCGCGCTTTCCGCCCGTACTGCTGCACCCCGCCAGGGTGGCGCCGAGCACCGCTGCCAGCACGGCGCTCACCGCACGTACGCCTGTCCGAACCCTTGCCACGAGGAGTTGCCCTTCTCACTGTCTTTCACGGTGCGGCCGGACCCCGGTCCTGCGGGCCCAACCGCCCAAGTATCCGTCACCATCCGTCACCGCCGTCCGCCGGGGTTTCGGCGGGCCCGCGCGGGGCTGCTGCATGTGGGTGGAGTTCTAGTGGCGGACGCCACACCGCGTCAAGACTTTGTCCGAACATTCTGACGGACTGACCTGTCCGGCACCCTAGGGGCGCACCAGCAGCTGGAAGTCGAAGGAGTAGCGCGACGCCCGGTATATGTGCGAGCCGAACTCCACCGAACGCCCGGTGTCGTCGTACGTCGTCCGCTCCATCGTCAGCAGCGGCGCGCCCTCCGGCTCGGCGAGCCGCGCCCCCTCCTCGGCGGTCGCCGCGCGGGCGCCGACCGTCTGCCGGGCGCTGTGCAGGGTGATGCCCGCCACGCGGATCAGCCGGTAGAGGCCGGTCTCCGCCAGCTTCCCGCCGTCGAGGTCGAGCAGACCGACGGGCAGGTGGTTGCGCAGGTGCGCCATGGGCTCGCCGTGCGCGAGGCGCAGCCGCTCGATCAGGACGACGTCGGCACCCTCGGCGACCCCGAGCGCGGCGGCCACCCGCGCCGTGGCAGGCTCGACCAGATGGCGCAGCACCTGCGTGGCCGGCTGCTGGCCGGCGGCCTCCAGATCGTCGTAGAGGCTGCTCAGCTCCAGCGGGCGCTTGACCTGGCTGTGCAGGACCTGGGTACCGACGCCCCTACGCCGTACGAGCAGGCCCTTGTCCACCAGCGACTGGATGGCCTGCCGGACGGTAGGCCGGGACAGCCCCAGCCGGCCGGCGAGGTCGATCTCGTTGCCGAGGAGGCTGCCGGGGGCGAGCGCGCCCTGCTCGATCGCGGCTTCGAGCTGCTGCGACAGCTGGTAGTAGAGCGGTACGGGACTGCTGCGGTCCAGGCTGAACTGGAGGGATCGATGGGTCGCCACGAAGGGAGCGTAACCGGGGGACCGGATGACGGGAAGTTCGGAGGTCAGGTTGTCCTGACATTGCCCCGGAGTCAATGGAACCCGGCTCTTCCCTTACCGGTACGGGTGACCCGGCCGTCAACTCCTCGCCGACGACTCGCGTCTTGTGCAATGCAGATACAACGTAGATGTCAGTGAATATGCACTGATTTCGCATGTGCTCCTGTCCTGCCCGGTCGAGGGGAAGGCGAGGTCATGGAAGAGCTGGCTCTGGGGGTGGCGCTGGGCTTCAGCGCCGGCATCAGCCCGGGCCCCCTGCTCGCCCTGGTGCTGTCGGGGACGCTGCGCGGCGGGCTCGGCGTGGGGCTGCGGGTGGCGGCGGTGCCGCTGATCACCGACCTGCCGGTGATCATCCTTTCGGTGACGGTGCTGTCCGTACTGCCGGGGCGGGCGGTCTCGGCGGGAGGCGTGATCGGCGGGCTGTTCCTGGCCTGGCTGGCCGCGTCGACGATCCGTGAGTCCCGTACCGCCGAGATCCCGGCGGTACGGGAGGCCGCCGTGGTCCGGGCCGAAGGCCGGCGGACGCTGCGGCAGGGGGTGCTGATCAATCTGCTGAGCCCGCACCCGTGGGTCTTCTGGCTGACGACCGGAGCGCCGCTGCTGGTGGCCGCCTGGCGGGACAGCCCGCCGGGCGCGGGCGGCTTCCTCCTCGGCTTCTACGCCCTGCTCGTCGGCAGCAAGGCGGCGCTCGCCCTGATCGTGGCCCGCGCCCGCCACCGGATCGGCACCCGCGGCTACCGGCTGCTGCTGGGCGGCTCCGGCGTACTGCTGCTGGCGGCGTCCGCCCTACTGCTGGTCGAGTTCGGCTCCGCCCTGGCGGCGTAGACCACCCTCACCCCGATGAAAGCCCGGTACCCGCCATGACCGAACGAACTTTCCCACCCGGCTCAACCGCTCCCCCGACCCACCCCGTTTTCGTGTGTACGCGACACCTTGCCTACGGGGGTACCGAACCATGAACGACCTCGCGTGCATCCGGCTGTTCGACGAACGGGAGGCGGCCGCCGACGAACGGCTCCGCTCCGTGGCCGACTGGATCTCCGGTCACGTGGCCCGACCGCACCCGGACCTGGGCCGCCGCGGCGCGGTCTGCCCGTTCGTCCCGCTCTCCCAGCGCCTGGGCCTGATCCGCTTCGCCCTGGCCACTCCGCCGGTCGCGGACGAGGCCGGACTGGAGGCCGCCGCGTCTGCTTTGAAAGCCCATTGGCTGGCCATGGAGCCACGCGGCGGCCCGCACGCCATCGACAAGACGATCGTGCTGGTGCTGCCGGGACTCCCGGAGGACCTCGTGGTGCGGGTCCACGACCGCCTCAAACCGGAGTTCGTCGGGGACGGCATGATGCTCGGCGAATTCTTCCCGGACCACCCGGGCCCGGGCCTGCACAACCCCGCCTTCCGCCCACTGCACAGCGACACTCCCCTGCTGGTGGCGCGCAGCATGGTCGCCAACGACTTGCCGTTCCTGACGGAGAAGCACTATCCGCCGGAGCGGCGGGCGGGGTTTGTGGCGGCGTTTCTTGAACATCAGTCATCTGCGAGCGCGGCGACGCGACGGCGGGCGCGGGAGGAACTGGAGCTGGCGCGGGGGGAGATGGGGCGGTGCCCGTTCCTCCAATAGCGAGCTCATGCGTGGTCGGCACCGGTCAGGCCAGCACCACCGCCTGACCGGTACGTCGAGAACCCGCCAATTGTCCTGATCAAACCTATGGATCAAGGTGCGCGTGGCTTATACAGTCAATCGACCTGATTGAACCTGAGATATGAAGGGCGATTGCTGTCTTGAAGCTGTCCCGAATGGCCTCGCTGATCACCACCACCGCCATTGCCCCGGCCGTCCTGCTCGCCTCCCCGGCCTTCGCGAACGCCGCCGCCCCGGCCCCGTCCACGCCGCCGGCCCAGAGCGCCCCCGGCCAGGCCCCGGCGAAGAAGCCCGTCGACAAGGATCAGCAGGCCGAAAACGACCGTGCCGAGATCCTGCGCATCATCGGTGCCGCGAAGCCGGGCTCCGTCGTGGCCGACGACGGCAACGCGGCCATCGCCAACGGCCCGGCGGCGATGCGCGCCTTCCTGGAGACCGGCCAGTACATCGCCCAGGACACCGACAACAGCATCCTTATCTCGCGGATCTTCAACGAGGGCGGCTACGGGGTGAGGGAGGCTGCCAAGGCCGCACTCAAGGGCACACCCGAAGACCGCGTCGCGTTCATCAAGACCGGGCAGTACACAGCCCGGGACGACGACAACAAGGTCCTCATCTCGCGGATCTTCAACGAAGGCGGCTACGGAGTCAGGGAGGCGGCCAAGGTCGCACTCGACGGCACACCCGAAGACCGCGTCGCCTTCATCAAGACCGGGCAGTACACAGCCCGGGACGACGACAACAACGTCCTCATCTCCCGGATCTTCAACGAAGGCGGCCCCGAGGTCAGGAAGGCGGCCAAGGCCGCACTCAAGGGCACACCCGAAGACCGCGTCGCCTTCATCAAGACCGGGCAGTACACAGCCCGCGCCAAGGACAAGGGGCCCCGGAGCTGACGCTCCAGCCGCTCAACTCTTGCTCCCCTATTCACCGGAGCCTGCAAAGAGGGAACACAGAAGCCCTGCCCGAGGATAACTCCGGCAGGGCTTCTGCAATCGCCTGCTGGGCGCCAGGAGTCAAGGTGCGCAGTGCGACCATGACGGTGAGCGGTGGTGCGTCTCCCAGTGTCGGTGGAACGCGCGCCCCGCGCGGGCTCCGGCGTCATGGTCAGCGGTGGCCCATGCCCAGCGTTGAGCGTTCCTCAAACCGACGCAGGTGGGACACCGGTCAGCTACGCCGCCGACCACGACGCCGGGGCCGGATGTGTGCGGCAAGGAGACGACGCCCATCAGTGCACGCCCCGGGGGCCGATGCCGAGCTTCGCGCGCTCCTCGGTCGTGGCGATGCGCAGGCGCGTCGAGTGCGCCGTCCACAAGGACCCGTCCTGCACCGACTTGACGGTGTAGATCCGCCCCGCCACCCCCTGCGTCACGCCCACAGCACCGGTCTCCTTGTCGACCACCAGCGCTCCGGAGCGGTAGCCCATCCCCCATGGCGTCATGTTCGTCATCCGTTCGAACCTCCGTGTGCCGCTCATGTGGAGCGGGCAACTCCCTGTTGTGATCCGAGAGTTGCGTCACATCACTTACGGTGGCTAGACCAGAACTCATGACACCGGCACCGTCATGGAAAGGGTCAAACATATGGCCGAAGAGACCGGCCCGGCACCGGACCCGACGCGCTCGCTCCTCGCCTTCTTCGGCTCCGAGACCTCCCGACTCCGGGGAGAAGCGGGCATGTCCCAGGAGGCACTGGCCGAGAAGGCGCACACCACCCAGTCGATGATCAGCAAGGTCGAGGCGGCGAAGCGGGTTCCGTCCAAGGATCTCGCTCGGGACCTGGATGCGGCGCTGAAGACCGGCGGGCACTTCGGGCGACTGCATCCGCTCATGCTCACGTTCGCGTATCCGTCGTGGTTCTTGCCGTACGTCGAGCTGGAGCAGGATGCCACGTCGATCCGCGCATTTCAGGGGCAGGTTGTCCCCGGACTTCTCCAAACAGAGGAGTACGCACGGGCGATGCTCGAAGCGGTCCGAGCAGTCAATCTTGACGACACCGTCGCCGTGCGCATGAGCAGGCAGGCGATCTTCGAACGCGAAGTACCGCCCACGTGCTGGTTCGTGATCGACGAACCCGTGCTCCTCCGGCCCATCGGAGGGACGGAGGTGATGCGCGCCCAGCTTGAGAAACTTCTGGAGGTCGGCGCGGACCCCCGCAACGTCATCCAGGTCATCCCGCGGCAAGCCGGCGCACACCCGGGCCTGGCCGGACCGTTCACTCTCATGGGCTTCGACGAAGGTGCGGATGTCCTGTACATCGACGGCTTCTCCCAGGGCCGGATGGCGTTGGAACCACGCGAGATCGCCGAGGCAGTCCACACCTATGATCTTCTGCGCGCGGTGGCTCTGCCGCCAAAAGAATCCGCCGACTTGATCCGCGAGCACTTGAAGGAGCCAAGCTCATGACCGCAAGTGAACTGCCCGTCATATGGCGCAAGAGCAGCTACAGCACCAATGGTGGGCCGGACTGCATAGAGATAGGCGAGGGCCTGGCCGATGTCGTCCCTGTACGTGACAGCAAGGACGCCACCGGCCCGGCCCTTGTCTTCGAACCCGCCGCGTGGGCTACTTTCATCTCTCACGTCAAGGCCGTTGCATAGGCCCCGTTCGAGGCGGCTCCCTCAGGGGAGCCGCCTCACAGGTCAGGGTTGACCGGGTTCACCGGATCCGGCCACCAGCTCTTAAGTCAGCCGCCTAAGAGTCCTTTTTGAAGGCAAACCTCTGCGCAGTGTCCACGGAGACGGGGATGGCCAGACCATCCCGGGCCCCCTTCCCCTTGACCTGCAGGTAGATGCCTATTTTGGATCCGAATACCTCACCGAGCGACACATCGATCTCCTGGTCGTCGAAGTCGGACTTCGCCTTCAGCTCCCACGTCCCCTTGCCCGTAAACGGCTTGATGGGCTCCCCGGAGTCGGAGAAGTCGGTGGGAACCTTCACTGCGCTGAGCGACCCGTCCTTGCGCAGGGTCAGCTCCGCGCCCTGACTCCCGCGCCAGGAGCCGACGAGTTCACTCGGTTCCGCCGAGCCGTAGGGCTCGGCGGTGGAGAGGAAGACTGCGGCGCCCACTGCCAGCGCAGCGCCACAGAGTATGGCAACCGAGATAACTATTTTCTTCATCGAGTTTCCATCGTCTCGATCCAGCTCGCTTCCTGCATCTTTGTCCGGAGCGACCATCGATCAGATTCGCCGCCAGGACCAGCGACGCTCCGGCGCTCACTACTCGAAGATTACCGAGAAGCGATCTTTCCATCCGAACGACTGATCTTGAAGCTCAACCCGAACGAGCAGGTCTCGAATCTTCTCGCACTCTGCCACACCCGTAGCCTCTCGACCGAGCGCCGATCTGAATGCCAGGAATTTGGTTGCACAGTACCTTCCCTGGTTCCCATCCCGCAGAGGCAGCCTGTTGCATATAGCCTGCCCGTTGCCAGAGCGGTAAGCCGAAACGGTCCGGCAGACAAGCCGACGGACCGTCACGAAATTTTCCTGGCTAAGCGCCAGGTCGGGCTTGAGCGCGCCCAGGAACTACTCTCCTACAGGGTTCCAACCATGTGGCCGAACCAAGATGGATCATCAGTTCCACCCTCATCCTCATGCCACTGCGGTTTTCCTGACACCACAAAGCTCGACAGGTTCTCCCCCAAGACGAATAGGTATCCGGGCGTAACTTTGACACCGTACTCGCTTGCCACGAGCGTACATTCATCACTGGTTCCCTCGCGGATAACCAGCCCTTCATAGTAAGGGCGCAGGACCATCAGGCTAAGCGCTCCGAAATGTACGTCAATTCGAGTCGATGGAGGATTGTCTCGCGTGCTCCTCAGGAGCAGTCGACGATGCCCCACCGTATATTGCCAGACCTTGAAGTACCGGTCAGATCGGTAAAGTTCACTCATTTCCTCGTTCGCCCCCTTCCTCGTTCCTACCAGCTGGGCTCGTCAAGCTGCTTTTCAAGTTTTCCGTTTTCGTCGTACCACGTAATCTTCTTCCACTCGAGATTTCCCCGCTGGACCTGTAGACCAACCTGACGCATCTCCCATTCGGTCGATCTCCACCCCTCTCCGCCACCAGCCTTGTACGCATTCATGAACCGCTCTGCAGGGGTATCACCCGTGAATCCATGAAGGTTTATCGCTACCTCGCGATTTTCACGAAGGGTATTAATCACTCTCTGCTGCCAGTCCGCGAACGGTTTACCGCCAACTTGGCCGATCACCTGCGCATACTTCGGGTCGTTGAACGTATACGCGCCTTTCAGCTCACCTGCAAGCCTCTCTGAATGCTCGCTAATCCCGAGGACCATAGGGCCGCAAGTGGAGTTGTGCACCAGGATCGGCGTCGCACCTGCGAGGACATAGTACGTGTGGAGGTCTTCGACGGTGAAGTTATAGGTACGTGCGTGCTGGTCGAAGGTGCGGTTGGCTTGGACGCGGACGGTGGTTCTGTCGCTGCTCAGGAGGCTGGTGCCAGGCTTGAGTTCATTTGCCTTGAGCCAACGGTTTTCCGAGGGGCTCCAGAACGGGTGCTCGTAGGTGGCGGTCAGTTTCTGGGAACCGTTGCGAGTGGCGATCGTCAGTTCGTTGAAGCGCTTGTCGTCTTCAGTGACGATCAGGCGGGTGACCTTGCGCGGAGCTGTTTCGCCGGTCTCCGGGTTGCTCGCGAGGACCTTGTCTCCCTTTTGGATGTCCTCGATGTTGCGTGTGGAGGCGTCCCCCAACAGGACCTTGGTGCCAGCCAGGAAGCACTGAGTGCATCCCCGCCTCAGGATACGCAGGCCCTCGAACGACTTGTGCAAGAGCTTCATTTTCGAGCCGATAGAGACGTCTATCGCAAGTTCGGCGCACGCCCTGGAGTCATTCTGCTTGATGCATTCCTGGAGCTGGGTGATTCCAAGGATTTCCTTTTCCATCTCCAGCATCCGTCGGAGGCCAGGCTCGAGCTCCGCCCCCTTCAGAATGGCGTAGCATGCAATCTTGTTCTGCTGGCACCAGCGAACAGGGTTGTCAAATGCTTCGCAGCCCAACATTGGGCACTTGTACCGCTCGTACGCTTTCTGCTTTGGATCGTTCCGGGCCTTCTCCCTGGCTTCCGCGTAGGCCTTCCGTTCCGCTTCCACCTCGGCCTTCGCTTTTTCAGCGGCTATGTCGAAGGCTTCCTTGGCCGCCTTGTCAGTGGCTGCGGCGTCCTTCCCCGCTGCGGCGGCAGAGGTGCGGGCCTGGTCGGCTGCGGCCCAAGCGGTTGATGCGGAGACGTGTGCCAGTTCCGCTGAAACCGATGCGTCGGAAGCCGAGTTCGCCGCATCAGCTGATGCCCGGTTGGCGTCGGCCTCTGCCTGGCGAGCGGTCTTGGCCGATTCGGCGGCGCGGGCCGCGGAGGCTTCGGCCTCCTTGGCCGACTGGGCGGCCTGGGCGGCAGAGTCCTTGGCGTCGGCGGCTGATGCTTGGGCCTGCTTGGCGTATTCCTTGGCCTCGGCGGCCTTCTTCTGTGCAAGGGCAGCGACTTGACCTGCTTCAGCCGCGTTCTGCTGGGCGGTTGCGGCATAACCTGCCGCCTCCGCGATCAGCTGCTGGACCCGCGCCTGGTGAGTAGCGGCCAGGAGGTCCTGGCGCTGGGCCTTGTACTGGCCGGCCTGGATGAATGTGTGCAGGAACTGCGGCGGACCCTCCAGAGCGATGCGGGCCGCGCTCTTGACTTCTGGGCCCCCGCTGTCGATGAGCTGCGCCGCGCGGACGCGCTCATCCTGGATACGGGCGGCATACTGCCCGGTGGTGATGAACTCGCGGTACTTGTCCAGAGACCCGGAGGTCAGCGCCGCTCGGCCTGCTTCCTGAACTCCCGTACCACCGGCGGAGATGGTTTGCGCGATGTAGACACGGAAGTCCGCAGCACCGGCTTGATACTGGCCGACGGTCAAAAACGTGGTGATCTGCGCGGCATCGCCTTTGAGGGCCTCCTCCGCCGCCTTACGGACCGAATCCAGTTCGCTTTCCCCAGCAAGCCGTTCGACGCGAACGCGGTCGTCCTGCTGAACGGCTTCCTTCCAGCCTGTGCGTACGTAGTCGATGACCATCGCGTCCGTGCCACCGAGGGCGGCTTCGGCAGCAGCCTGGCTCCACGGACCGCTGATCTTCATCGTCAGCAACGCGAGCTTGCGGCCCTTGGCCACAATGTCCTTGGCATCGGTTCCGGGCTGAGCCGCCTCGGCGGCCAGGCGCTGGGCCTCGGCGTCGAGATCCTTGGTCTGCTGAGCCGCCCGGGTCTGATCCGCCTGACGCTTGTCGTCTATCGCCTTGAGATCTCTGGCCCGTTCGATGCCCTCATTGGTACGGGTGAGAAGTTCGGCGGCCTCGACCTGACGGGCCAGATCGTAGGTGGCCTTCGCCTTGACGACTGCCCCACTGGCGAAGTCGGCGGCCGCCTTGGCGGCCTTGGCGTGGGCGGAGGACTTGTCGGCTGCACCAGCAGCCTCGCCCGCATGCGCTGCGGCTTCGTCAGCTGCCCTGGCAGCCGCTTCCGCATGCTCTGCGGAGGATCTGGCCGCGTCGCGCGCCTCACCGGCGGCAGTGGCGGCCTTGCGGGCGAGGCTTTCGGCAGCGTTGGCGGCGCGAGTCGCTTCCTTGGCATGGCGACGAGCAGCTGCGGCCGCCTCCCGGGCTTCGGCGGAATGCACATCGGCCTGATCGGCGTATCCGCTCGCTTCGTCAGCGGCATCGGCAGCGTCGGCGGCATTGCCGCCGGCCTCGGCGGCTGCCTTCGCCGCATCCCCGGCGGCTGTCGCGGCAATCGTGGCCTGAGCAGCGGCATCCGCTGCCCACTGGGCGCCCTTCGCGGCGCCTCGGGCATCCTCGGCCGCCTTGCGTGCAGCAGAAGCGTTGCCCGCATCCGTGGCAGCATCAGCCGCCGCACTACGAGCCCGAGACGCGGCCTGGGCAGCCCCGGCCGCGGCCGCAGCCGCCTGAGCAGCGGCATTCGCTGCAATGCGCGCGGAGTTGTTGGCCGCACGGGCGGCATCAATGGCTTCCTGCGCGGCCTCGGCGGCCTGGCTCGCCGCAGATGCCGCACGCCCTGCCGCACTGGCGGCATCCTGCGCGTCGTCCTTGGCCGCCTTCGCCTCGGCGGCAGCCTTCTTCGCCGCCTCCTTCGCAAGCTTCGAAGCCGTGACAGCGCGAGCCGAAGCCTCCTTGGCAGCTTCAGTCTCCGCAGCCGCCTGACTGCCCGCTTCACGTGCCAACTCAGCCAATTGGGCAACGCTGGTCTGCTCCTGGTCACGGGAGCGCGCCACATACTGACCGACTTGCAGGAACTCGCGAACGTCATCCGGAGTCCCGGTGAGCGCAATCCTGCCGGCTGTCCGGACCTCGGGCCCGCCAATACTCAGGATCTGTGCGAGCTGAACTCGGTCATCCTGATCACGCTGGGCGTACTGCCCCTGCTCCAGGAACGTCCTGACGTCACCGGCCGTACCGTTGAGTGCGGCACGGCCGGCCTTCTGAACGCTATTTCCGCCCGTACTGATGATTTGGGCCACGCGGACCCGCTGATCCTGCTCGAACGGAGCCTTCCAGCCGTCGTCCAGGAACCTCTTCAGCTCAGCAGGGGTTCCGGTCAGGGCCTTGAGAGCGGCTTCCTGCACGGCCCGGCCGCCCACACTGGCCTTCTGGGCCGCAGCCACCCGGCCGTCCTGGACCGTCCTGTCATCCACCTGAGTCAAGAAGCGCGCTACGTCATCATCGCTGCCTGTCAGAGCAACTTCCGCGGCAGCCTTGACCCCAGGCCCCCCAGCCTTCCACAGCTCAACGACCTGACCTCGGATGGTGGGCACTGCCGGCGGGACACTCCGAGGGAGGTCCGTGGCACTGTCGGCCATGGCAGGTGCGGGACCAAGCAGGCCCACCACGAGAGCTATGGGTAACAGGCTCAGGCAAAGCAGGCGTATAGCGCGCGATGCTCTCCCTGCCGGTGCTGTTAGGCGTCCTCTTCGTCTCAAGAAAATGCTCATCTCGCGGACTGACAACTTCCGTTGCCAGATGCCGAACGTCGGCACCGCGGGCCAAGTATGCCGACTTTACAAATCCTTCACGCATCGAATCCAGTCAATTAAGCGGACTGGCCGAAAGTGACCCGCTGCCGAGGAAGCGACCGGCCTTGCCCCCGGAGGACGGTCACCCGCTCCCGCAACTTGCATACAGCACAGAATGTGATGCGCGCCACACAGCCTCCGATTACCGCCCGCCAGGTGACGCTCGGAGGGCCTAGGGTGCCAGCGGACCCGAGGGAAGGGTTGAGTCAAGAAGCTGCTGTCGCAAGCCAAGTCACGGCGTGCTCACGCAAGGTGATACGTTGTCACCCCAGCTTCACCTTTATCTGGCCATTACGCATGCTTTGCAGCGTCAAGTCGAAAAGGAATCTCTGGTGATACCTCGCGTGCGCAGAACCTCGGTTGCTGGTGCTATCGCAGTCGCATCTCTCATCTCGGGTGCTCTCACACCCGGCGTCTCGATGGCCGCTCCCGGCCCTACGGACGATCCCATTCCGCCTTCAGCAGTGGAGACCTTCGAGTACCCAAACGCGGCGAAGATCCTCAAGGAGAAGGGGATCGCCCTACGCAAGGGAGACGGCCACATCCTTCTGGCTGATTGCAGCGTCTCAACGGACATCCAGGTCTTCACCCATCACAACGCAGAAGGCCGATACTGCTTCAAGGTCACGGGAACCGGCAAGTCCGGTTACCTCTCGCTGGAGATCCCCGAGACCTTCATCGTCGTAACCGGGGAATATGCGGTACGGGCCAGCGTCACCGCTGACGGAACCACCTCGACCGTCGACGTACCCAAGAACAACTCGCGGAGCGTCGGCGAAGGCACTGTCCCGCCCGGGCCTCCGGCTGTCCTGGTGGAGCTCCGCGTCACCGGCTGAACAGTCCCTGCGCGTAAGACTCCATAGATTTGGGCCCATCCTGGTCCCCACCAGGGTGCAGATTTCGAGGGAAAGACATGTCTGTCACACGCCCGCACTTAGCATGGGCGACCGGGCTCGCCGCGACAACCATCGCCGCCGGCCTGTTGACCGGTTCCCCTGCTAACGCTGTTGTGGGTGATGCTGCGAAGGACGGATCGTTCCAGTTCGCGGCGAAGCTCGACATCGGTGGCCAGCGCAGTTGCAGTGCGGCTCTGGTCGCCCAGCAGTGGCTGGTCACCGCCGCCAGCTGTTTTGCCGATGACCCGGCGCTGGGCTCGAAGGTCGCCCCAGGTACACCGAAACTGAAGACCATCGCCACCGTCGGCCGCGCGGACCTGACTCGTGAGTCAGGCAGTGTGGTGGACGTTGTGGAACTTGTTCCGCGCCAGGACCGTGACCTGGTCATGGCCAAGCTCGCCAGCCCTGTCATCGGCATCACCCCTGCCGGCGTGGGCTCCAACGCTCCGCTACAGGGCGAGGAACTGTGGTCTGCCGGCTTCGGACGTACCAAAGACGAGTGGGTCCCTGACCGCCTGCACTACGCGAAGTTCACCGTGGGGGCCGTGAAGGACACCACGGTCAGCCTCTCCGGAAAGTCCGAGGGAGCGGCAGCGTGCCAGGGCGACACCGGCGGCCCCGCGTTCCGTGACATCGGTGGTCGCTATGAACTGGTCGGCATCAACAGCAGGTCTTGGCAGGGTGGTTGCTTCGGCTCCGACGAGAAGGAAACCCGCACCGGCGCCATCGACACCCGCGTCGACGACATCGCCTCCTGGATCCAGACCACCTCCTCCCGCGACCTCCTCCGCGGGAAAACCTGGACTGACGCGCAGCACATGGTCCCGGGCTACTTCACCGGTGGCTCGCCCGGCGGCAGCCGGCACATGGATCTGTTCGTCGCCTGGAAGGACGGGTCGGCCAGCATTTTCCAGGGCGCCGACCACAACAACCCGAAGTATCCCTTCACCGCCGAGTACAAGGTCGCGGGAAGCGGCTGGCAGTACGCCACTTCGGTCGCGGGCGGCAACTTCACGGGCAGCGGTACCGACGGCCTGGTCGTGCGCTGGCGCACGGGTGAGGTGACGCGGTTCTCCCATGTCGACCAGAACGGGTTCAGCAAGGAAGAACAGCTCAGGCCCGCCAACGACACCTGGGTGAAGTACGCCAAGCTGATGACGGTCGGCAGGTACACCGGCAACGCCCAGCGCGACGACCTGCTCGTCGTCTGGGTCAACGGCTCCATTTCGCTCTTCTCCGACGTCGGCGCCAACGGGCTGAAGCAGGAGAAGCAGCTACAGACGGCGATGCAGGCCGGGACCTACATCGAGCAGATCAGTGCCGGGGAATTCACCGGCAAGGGGACCGCCGATCTCCTGGTCCGCTGGGCCAACGGTTCAGCCAGCATCTTCCCGGGTGTCAACTCCGACCCGGCCAAGCCGTTCCGCGACGAGATCCAGATCCGCGACGACAAGTCCGCGTGGAAGAACACCCTGTCGGTCACTGCAGGGGCCTTCGCCACCAACGCCCGTCCCAGCGACATCCTCGTCCGCTGGTCCGACGGCAATCTCGGTCTGTACCCGGCCGTGAGCGCGAGCGGCACGCCTCCAGAGGTTGAACTCCTCAAGTAACGGCTCGGCCCGCTGGGCCGATCGTCACCGGCCAGACGTCCCGGGTGCCTCTTCACAGGAGCGGCACCCGGGGCTGTGGGACTTGCCGTGATCAGGCCCGGACAATCCCGGCCCAACCATGCTGTCCGGGGTTCTGTGACGTCGCGTTCGAGAGAGCGCGATCTCGGCTGCCCAGAGGCAGACCTGACAGAAAGTCATTGTTTTGATTCCGAGATCTCATCCGAGCAGCGGCGCCGCGCGTCCCGACAGGCGCCACATGCTCGGACGGAAGTCGCGCAGGTTGGTGGCGCGCGCACTTACCACAGCGATGACAGCTGGATTGCTGACCGTCGGCGTCACCGCCGAAGGTGCGCATCCTGCGCTGGCCACGACTATCAACCAGACGAATCTGCCGCAGAGTGCGCCCAGCGACGGGCGGCACTCGGTTTCAACGACCGAGTCCGCGGCAGTTACAAAGGACTGGAAGGTGCCGCGCCTTGCGGTGATGCCTTTGGGGGACTCGATCACCTGGGGAGCCGGTAGTTCCGCCAATTCCGGCTACCGCGCTGAATTATGGAACCGGCTGGCCACGCACGCCGACAGCCTGGACTTCGTGGGGTCGGAGCGGAACGGCAAGCTGCCCGACCCGGATCACGAAGGACACTGGGGCTGGAATATCCACGGTCTGTTCGCCAACGTCGACAGATGGCTGCCGGCGGCGAACCCCAATGTGGTACTGCTACACATCGGCACCAACGACATGCATGACAACGAGCATGTGGACACGGCCCCTCGTCGCCTCGGCGAACTCGTGGACAAGATAACGGCGCTCGCCCCCGGCATGACCGTTCTTGTCTCCTCCCTGGTGCCTTCTGCGGATGCCGAAACCCAGAAGCGCATCGAGAAGTTCAATGCCGTGATCCCACAGCTGGTGGCAGAGCGGCAGGGCAAGGGCCTGCACGTCGGGTACGTCGACATGAGTGCGGTCACCACACGAGACCTCGCCGACGATATCCATCCCAACGACAACGGATACCTCAAGATGGCAGAGGCCTTCTACAACGGCCTCGGCCGCGCGGCCGCTGATGGCTGGATCCGACAGCAAGTCGACATCAAACCCGCCCCGTCCCGCAAGGCGCCTCCCGGCGACTACCGGGTTGATGTCAATGGTGATGGCAAGGCGGACTACCTGGTCGTTCACGACAACGGTGCCGTGGACGCCTGGATCAACAACGGCGGGAATGGTCACGGCGGGTGGACCGCGTTCGGCACCTTCGCATCCGGCGTGGGCGCACCCGGTGACAAGGTCCGCTTCGCCGATATCAACGGCGACGGCAAAGCCGACTACTTGGTCGTCCAGGACGACGGCGTAGTGAAGGCGTGGATCAACAACGGCGGGAATGGTCACGGTGGGTGGACCGCGTTCGGCACCTTCGCATCCGGCGTGGATGAGCCTGGCAGCAGGGTGCGCTTCGCTGACATCAACGGCGACGGCAAAGCCGACTACCTCGTGGTCCAGGACTACGGCGTGGTGAAGGCGTGGATCAACAATGGTG
Organism: Streptomyces blastmyceticus; assembly: GCF_039521185.1. NCBI lineage: Bacteria > Bacillati > Actinomycetota > Actinomycetes > Kitasatosporales > Streptomycetaceae > Streptomyces > Streptomyces blastmyceticus. The sequence continues at coordinate 955,343 of NZ_BAAABW010000026.1, forward strand.
GGACCAAACACGGTGGGTGGACCGCGTTCGGCACCTTCGCATCCGGCGTGGGCGAGCCTGATGACAGGGTGCGCTTCGCTGACATCAACGGCGACGGCAAAGCCGACTACCTCGTAGTCCAGGACAACGGCGTGGTCGACGCCTGGATCAACAACGGCGGCAGCGATCACGGCGGGTGGACCGCGTTCGGCACCTTCGCATCCGGTGTCGGCGAACCCGGTGACAAGGTGCGGTTCGCCGATATCAATGGCGACGGCAAGGCGGACTACTTGGCCATCCAGGTGAACGGTGCTGTCGATGCGTGGATCAATAACGGCGGGACCGACCACGGCGGGTGGGGCGACTCGGTCAATTTCGCCACCGGTGTCGGCGAACCCGGAAGTAAAGTCCGAATCTAAAGCGATTTGAGAAACCGAGCAGGTGGAAAACGACATGTATGTTGCCAGACGGGGCGAACCGGATCGCGGGCCGACAATGGCCCAGCCGGCGAAGTCCAGGCTCTACGCCCTGGACGGCCTGCGCCTCATCGCGGCTCTGATGGTGGTCGCTTTCCACACCATGGCTTACAACGGCACCGGCTGGGCCACTTCGGTGGAGAGCCACTTCCCCAACACCTATCTTTTCAGCTATTACGGATGGCTCGGAGTCCAACTCTTCTTCCTCATCAGCGGATTCGTCATCTGCATGAGCTGCTGGGGCAAGAGCGTGGGAGAGTTCGCCATCTCGCGGGCAACGCGCCTCTACCCCGCCTACTGGTTTGCCGTCCTGGCTGCCGCGTTCATACTCTGGTTGCTTCCTGGGGTGCGAGACGTTCCCACGCTCAGCAACCTCGCGGTCAATCTGACCATGTTCCAGGACCCGTTGGGTGTCGACCGCGTGGACAGCGTCTACTGGTCCCTGTGGGCGGAGTTGCGGTTCTACCTGCTCTTCACCCTTGTTGCCTGGAAGGGCCTGACCTACCGACGCTTGGTCATCTTTTGCCTTGGGTGGGCCGTGGCCGGGCTTTTCGCCGCCAAGGTCGACAACGGACTGGTCGCAGCCGTGGTCATGCCCGAGAACTGCTGGTATTTCATCGCGGGCATCGCGCTCTACCTCATCTACAGGTTTAAGCCGAACGCACTCCTGTGGTCCATCGTCGGCGGCTGCTTCCTGCTCGGCCAGCATTTCCTGGTCGATGCCCACAAATCCAACCAGTACTACGCGGGAATCAAGGCACCACTGTGGCCGGCCTTGGTTCTTCTCACCGTCATCTTCGTCGTCATGGCGGCAGTTGCCGCCGGGTTCACCAACTGGATCACCTGGCGCTGGCTGCCTACCGCAGGCATTCTGACCTACCCCCTCTATCTTCTCCACGAAGACATAGGCTGGATCTTCATACGGCACTTGGAGCGTCGCCTCCACCCCTACGCCATCATGGCGGTTCTGCTCACGGCATTGCTGATCGCCTCATGGCTCGTCCACCGGCATGTCGAACGCCCGCTGGGGCGATGGATGGGCCGGAAGCTGAAGGTGAGCCTCGAAGAGATGCGTATCCACAGCTACCCGAACAGCTACAACATCACCGGCAAGCTCTCGGATCTGGAATCCCTCAACCAGCCGTACGACCCGCGAGCCGCCGCGCACGTCATGCCTTCGCGCCAGGATCGGGGGCCGTCGGAGTGATACCGGGCTTCGCCCGCTTCCGCTCGGCCTGCTCAGCTTGGCGAACAACACATCCCCGAACAAGGAAGAGTGACATGTCAGCCAGACGTCCACGTGCAGTGTGGGTCACAGGACTGCTCATATCCGCCGCCACCGCGAGCATGTTGACGGCTACCCCCGTGCACGCCATCGTGGGCCAGAGCGTCAACGACTCGTTCGCGTTCACAGCCAAGCTCGACATCGGCAACCAGGTGGATGGCCAGCGCAGCTGCTCGGCCGCGCTCGTGGCGCAGCAGTGGCTGGTCACCGCCGCCAGCTGCTTCGCCGACAATCCCGCTCAGAGCCTCAAGGTCCCCGCCGGTGCGCCCAAGCTGAAGACGACCGCCACCATCGGCCGCGCCGACCTGACTCGGGAGACGGGCAATGTGGTGGACGTGGTGGAGCTCGTCCCTCGCGAGGACCGTGACCTGGTGATGGCCAAGCTGGCGCAGCCGGTCGCCGGTATCGCCCCCGCGAGCCTCGGTTCCAACACTCCGATCGGCGGCGAGGAGCTGTGGGTCACGGGTTACGGTCGAACCAAGGAGGAGTGGACGCCTGACCGCCTGCACTACGCGAAGTTCAGCGTGGGAGCCGTGAAGGACACCACGGTCGGCCTCGTCGGCAAGTCCGACGGTGCGGCCATCTGCCAAGGCGACACCGGCGGCCCGGCATTCCGGAACATAAACGGCCGCTTTGAGCTGGTCGGCGTGAACAGCCGGTCCTGGCAGGGTGGTTGTTTCGGGTCCGACGAGAAGGAAACCCGCACAGGTGCTGTCGACTCCCGTGTCGACGACATCGCCGCCTGGATTCAGAAAACCTCCTCCCGCGACATTCTGCGTGGGGCGAACTGGAGCAACACGGCTCACATGAGCTCTGGTTACTTCACCGGGAAGTCGGCTGCCGTCAAGCGTCGCATGGACCTGTTCGTCGTCTGGAAGGACGGCTCGGCCAGCATCTTCCAGGGCGCCGACCACAACGCCCCAGAGTACCCGTACTCCGCGGAGTACAAGGTTGCTCCGGCGGGCAGTTACTGGAAGGACGCCAGAGCCGTCGCCGGCGGCAGCTTCACCGACAGCGGTTCGGATGGCATCACCGTGCGGTGGGCCAGCGGCAAGCTCTCGACATATCTTCATGTCGATGAGAACGGCTTCCATGACGAGAAGACGTTCGGTGCCGTCGGCAGCTACTGGAAGGGCGCCCGCCTCATCACGGTCGGCCGTTACACGGACAACCCCCTGCGCGACGACATGTTCGTCCTCTGGGATGACGGCTCGACCACGCTGTACTCCGACCTCGGCACCAACGGCATCGGCAAGCAGTCCCAGCTGGACAAGGGATGGACCGAAGCCGCGCAGATGAGCTCCGGCGAGTTCGGTGGGGGCAAGACCGGTGACCTCCTGATCCGCTGGAACGACGGCTCGGCCACCGTGTTCTCGGCCTTGGACCCCTCCGGCTATCACGGCAGGACCAGCATTCGTTCCCTCAACTCGCCCTGGAAGAACGTCCAGAACCTGACTGTGGGCTCCTTCGCCGCCGGCGACAACCGCCCCGACGACGTGCTTATCCGCTGGGCCCCCGGACCGCTCAGCTACTACCCCGGCGTGAGCACGGCGGGTACGACGCGCCCCGAGGTCCAGCTCGTCGGTTGACCCCGCCAGACACGGCGCAGCCTGCATTCCACTTTGTAATGCAGGCAGCGCTGTGTTCTCAGTTCATCCCCACACCTTAGATCCGGACTCTGCTTCCTGGGGCGACGGCAGAGGAGACCGGACCGATCCCGGTCCATTCATCATGGCCATCGCCCCCGTTGTTCACCCAGGCGCGGATCACGCCGATGTCGTCGACCGTGAGGTAATCCGCCTTGCCATCGCCGTTGATGTCGGCGAAGCGCACCTGATCCACGGGTGCCCCGGTGCCGGTGGCAATGACACCCGCCTTGGTCCACTTGTCCTGGCCTGTGGAGCTGTCGTTGAGCCAGGCGTGAACGGCACCACTGCCGTCGACCACCAGGTAGTCAGCCCGTCGGTCGCCATTGACATCGGCGAAGCGCACCTGGTCACCCGGCACGCCGACACCGGTGGCGATGACGCCCGCATCGGTCCACCCGTCGTGGCCGCCGGCCCCGTTGTTGACCCAGGCGCGTACGGCACCGTGGTCGTCCACGACCAGGTAGTCGGCTCGGCCATCGCCGTTGATGTCGGCGAAGCGCACCTGGTCGCGGGGTACATGGCCACCAGGAGCGAAGGTGCCCGCGTCGGTCCACTTGTCCTGGCCTGTGGTGCTGTCGTTGAGCCAGGCGTGAACGGCACCACTGTCGTCGACCACCAGGTAGTCGGCTCGGCCGTCACCGTTGATGTCGGCGAAGCGCACCTGGTCGCCCGACGCACCGACACCTGTGGCGATCCGTCCGTTCCGACCCGCCTTGGTCCAGGCGACGTGGTTTTTGTCCCCGTTGTTGAGCCAGGCGCTGACGGCGCCGTATTCGTCGACCACGAGGTAGTCCGCCCGGCCGTCACCGTTGATGTCGACCTGGTAATCGCCCAAGGGCAGCTTGCGAGGCGAGACGGGCCTGACGTCGACGCGCTCGCGGATCCAGCCGTCCGCTGCCGCCCGGGCGATGCGGTTGTAGAACGCGTTGGCCATCTTGACGTATCCGCCGTCGTTGGGGTGGAGCCAGTCACCGAGGTCCTGGACAGTGACTTCGGCCATGCTGACGTACCCGACGTTCATTCCCCTCTTCCGCCGCTCCTCGACCACCTTTGGCACGGCGGTGTTGTACTTCTCGATGCGTGCCAGTGTGTCGGGATTGGTGGAGGGAACCAATGAGGAGACCAGTACGGTCACACCAGGGGCGGCTGCCGTTATTTGGTCGATCAGGCTGCCGAGTCGGTCGGGGGCGGTGTCCGCGTGATAGTTCTGATCCACGTCGTTGGCGCCGATATGCAGCAGCACTACGTTGGGGCGGGCCGCCGCCAGCCACTTTTCGATATTGACGGACAACTCGTCGATCCGCCAGCCCGAATGCCCTTCGTGGTCCCGGTCGGCCAGTTGCCGGCCGTGCTGCTGCGAACCCACGAAGTCCAGACTACTGGCGTGCGGGGCCAGTCGGTTCCACAGTTCGCCGCGGTATCCGGAGTTCGTGGTGCTGCGGGCGCCCTCGGTGATCGAGTCCCCCAGAGGCATCACCGCGAGCCGCGGCACCTTCCAGTCGGTGGGGGACGCGTGCGCGGACTCCGTACGGGCGGCGCCGAAACCGGCGGTCAGCAGCGCCACGACCATTGCGTACACGACCAGTCCAGCCGGCACACGGGATTTCGGTGAGCGACGCCCAGCGGAAAGCGTTGAACGGCTTCTTGAAGTATGTATGGGAATCAAGTCCGTGAATCAAAGACCGCCCACGGGGCGGCCTGGCCGAGCTCCGCGACACCATGACGTCGCAGAGCCCAGTCATTGTCGCAAATCCCCCACAACAGTTGATCACGTTCCCCGGATAAACCCGCCGCTCACACCCCCCGGCTCATGAACAGCGCCGTCTCCCCCTCCGACTCCGTCCCCACGTACAGCGACGTGTCCAGCCCGCACAACACAAAGCCCAGTCGGCGATAGGCCCGCACCGCCGGGGCGTTCACGTTGGTGACCTCCAGCCAGGCCGTGCGCGCGGAAAGTTCACGTCCGTGGGCCAGAGCTCGCTCCATCAGGGCAGTGCCGATGCCTCGGCCTCGGTGGGTCGGGGCGACCCTCAAGTCGGCGATGTGGAGGCGGCGGTTCCAGGGGGCGTATGCGAGGGTGATCGCGCCGCGCACGTCGCCCTCGGTGTCGACGGCGACGATGACGTGTTCCTGGCCGTCGGTCTCCTCGTCGTCCGGATAGACCTTGCGCAATGGAGGGTCCACCGGGACGGGGTGGATGCGGAATTCCCCGTCGGTCGCGGTCACTTCCAGGATCGTGTCGGTGGTGAAGGAGTTGTCGATCTCCTCGGCATGCTTGCGGTCTTCCGGGGTCGCTACGCGGTAGATCACCATGACTTCACCGTACAGCGAGGGTCTCCCAGAACATCAGCTCGTAGGACTGGATCAGGCGGCCGTAGCGGTGGGCCGTCGGTTCCGAGAGCAGGCCGGTGTCCAGGCCGGAGGTGACCGCTGCCAGGGAGAGTTCCTCGGCCTCGGGGGACGGTTCGGCGAAGAAGTCGAAGAAGCCGCATGCGCGGTCGTCGAAGCCGTAGTGGTCGCACATGGCACGGCTGACGGTCCCGCAGTAGCCGGACCAGGCGGCGAAGTTGGCGGTGAGCGCGACCACCGCGTCGACCGGTTCGGCGCCGAGTGCGAGCCAGGCCGCGTACGCGGGGTAGGCCTGGCAGCCGGCCTGTGGCTCGTAGGCCCGTACCGCGTCCTCGTCCAGGCCGCAGGCAGTCGCGAGGGCCGTCAGCCGGTGCAGGGCCTCGGTCTCGCCCTCCGCGAGGAAGCGGAAGAAGGCGGCCACGGCGGGCTGAGGTGCCGCCCGGTCGGCCAGGTGCAGGAAGCTGCGGCGGTCGCCGGGGATGATGTGGTGCTGTTCCAGGGCGAGGGCCGCGAAGACCTCGCGGGGTGCCTCGCCTGTCGCGATCAGTGGCACCAGCGGGTTCGCCCCGTCGGCGGGCGCGAGCCCGCCCACCGCGTCCGCCAGCACTTCCCGGGCCGTACGAGCCATCTTGACGCCTTCCTGTCCCGAGCGGTGAGGAGCCCCGGGAACAGGTTGTCAGAAGATCGCGGCCCGGTGCCCGGCCGCCGCGCTCACTTCGCGTTCGCTCCGGCCAGGTAGAAGAGGAGGAAGAGGAAACCTGCGAAGAAGTGGACGGCTACGAGATAGATGAAGATCCGGATCGTCACCGACATCGGGGCCCGGTCCTGCTCGTTCACCTTCTTCACCACCGGTTCGGCAGCGGTGGCGTCGGCGGTGTTCAGTTCCTGCGAGGCGTTGCTCATGGCATTCCCCTCCGGGTCGGTGCGGCGCCGCCGAGGCACAGCTCGGTCGCGCCGCTCTGCATCAGCGTGTGCATGAACAGCAGGTCCACTCCGCTGCCCGACGCGGCCGCGATGCGGTGCGGGGTGAGCGAGTCGAAGTGCGCGGCGTCGCCGGGGTCCAGCACGTGGACGGACTCTCCGAGGGTCAGCCGCAGCCGGCCGCCGGTGACGTAGAGCCACTCCTCGCCGGGGTGCACCCGCACCAGTTCGGCCTGGTCGCCCGCGCCCGGGGGCACGTGCAGGCGCAGCGCCTGCATGGCCCGCCCGGAGCCGCCGGCCCGCCAGTACGTCCAGCCGCCGGACTCCTGGGCTTCCATGCGGTCCGCGCGCACAATGGGATCGCGCTCGGGGATCGCCTCGCCCAGGAGGTCCGATACCGTCGTCCCGTACGTACGTGCCAGCGTGAGCAGCATCGGCAGGGACGGGGTGCGGCGGCCGGTCTCCAGGCGGGACAGGTGCGCGGGTGACAGGCCGACGCGCGCGGCGGCGGCCTCCAGGGTCAGGCCACTGCGTCTGCGCAGGTCGCGCAGGCGTGGGGCGACGGACGGCAGGTCTGCGAGGTCGGCCGGGCCGGGTGGCGCGGCCAGGTCGGGCGACGGGCTCATGTGTCCGGTATAGCCCCGCCCATGCCTCAGAGGCAAAGTTTTTGCCTGCGAGGCAAATCAGCCGCCCGAGAGCCTGAGGCAAAGATTCCGCCGGGGCCTCCACCAGGGCTCCTCATGGGTTTCTCTTGATCACTTCATCTCTCGCCCCACCCCCGGTGAACAGCCGGGAAACTCTGCTTTTTGGCATTGACATGTCATGAGCTACGCGCGTCATGCTGGGCGTCATGACCAACCCCCCTCGTTTCATGCGTACCGCGGCGCTCGCCGCCCTGACCTCCGTGGTGCTGCTCGGCGGCCCCGCCGTCGCCGCCACTCCCACCGCCGCCCACCCGGCCTCCGTCTCCGCCACCGCCTCCGCCTCCGTGAAGATCGTCGGCGACATCTGCTACGGGGATCTGCCGTCCCAGGCGCACGACACCATCACCCTGATCGACAACGGCGGCCCCTTCCCCTATCCGAGGGACGGGATCGTCTTCTCCAACCGCGAAGGCGTGCTGCCGCAGCAGGCCGGCGGCTACTACCACGAGTACACCGTCAAGACCCCCGGTGCCCCGGACCGCGGCGCCCGCCGCATCATCACCGGCCAGCAGCAGCACGAGGACTACTACACCGCCGACCACTACGCGACATTCGACCTGGTCGACTTCAGCTGCTGAGCCTGCCGGCTCGCTGAGCCCGCTGAGCCATCCGGGCCCGCACGGGCCCGGAATCCACCGCGAGTTGCGTCCCGCCGTCACCTCCGACGGCGGGACCTCCGCTGTAATGGCCGGGTGAGCTCCCGGTCCGTACGCGTCCTGATCACCGCGATGGCAGGCGCCGCCTGCCTCGCCCTCTCCCAGGCCCCCTCCGCGGCCCCGCCGGCCGTCCCCGACCTCGGCCCGAACGTCACCGTCCTCGACCCCGGCATGCCCAGGGCCGTGATCCAGCGGAAGGTGGACGAGGTCTTCCGGCAGCAGGAGCGCAACCAGTTCGGGCCCGCCCGGCAGGCGCTGCTGTTCAAACCGGGCGCCTATGACGTCGACGTCAACGTCGGGTTCTCCACCCAGGTCGCGGGCCTGGGGATGTCGCCCGACGACGTCACGATCCGGGGTGCCGTGCACGCGGAGGCCGACTGGTTCCAGGGCAACGCCACCCAGAACTTCTGGCGCGGGGCCGAGAACCTCTCCGTCACCCCCGCCTCCGGCGCCGACCGCTGGGCGGTGTCCCAGGCCGCCCCGTACCGCCGGATGCATCTGCGCGGCGACCTGCGGCTCGACGACGGGGGCTGGGCCAGCGGCGGCTTCCTCGCCGACTCGCGGATCGACGGGCAGGTGCGCTCGGGCACCCAGCAGCAGTGGCTGTCCCGCGACAGCCGCTTCGGCGGCTGGACCGGCGGCACGTGGAACATGGTGTTCGTGGGCGTACGGAACGCCCCCGCGGGCACCTTCCCCCACCCGCCCTACACCCGGGTCGACCGGACACCCCGCGTACGCGAGAAGCCGTTCCTCTACGTCGACCGCGTGGGCGCCTACCGCGTCTTCGTGCCCGCGCTGCGCACCGCCACCTCGGGCACCACCTGGGAACGCGGCGCCCGGCAGCCGGGGGCCTCGCGTCCGCTCGACCGGTTTCTCGTCGTCCGGCCGGGGACGCCCGCCGGGCGGATCCAGGCGGCGCTCGCGCGCGGCAAGGACCTGCTGTTCACCCCCGGCGTCCATCACCTCGACCGGACGCTGCGGATCACCCGTCCCGGCACGGTCGTCCTCGGCCTGGGGCTCGCGACCCTCGTCCCCGACCGCGGCGCGACCGCCCTGTCCGTCGCCGACGTGGACGGCGTCCGCATCGCCGGCCTGCTCGTCGACGCCGGTCCCGTCGCCTCGCCCGCCCTGATGGAGATCGGCCCGCCCGGCGCCCGCCGGCGGCACGATCGCGACCCCGTCTCGCTCCACGACGTGTTCTTCCGCATCGGTGGCACGGGCGTCGGCAAGGCGGTCCGTACCCTCGTCGTCAACAGCTCGGACGTCATCGGCGACGACCTGTGGCTGTGGCGCGCCGACCACGGCGCCGGCGTCGGCTGGGCCGCCAACACCGCAGCCGAGGGCCTGGTCGTGAACGGTGACCGCGTCACGATGTACGGGCTGTTCGTCGAGCACTACCAGCGCCGGCAGACCGTCTGGAACGGCGAGGACGGCCGCACGTACTTCTTCCAGAACGAGCTGCCCTACGACCCGCCCTCCCAGGCCGCCTGGAGGCACGGTGCCACCAAGGGGTACCCCGCCTACGAGATCGGCGGCCGGGTGACGCGCCACGAGGGCTGGGGGATGGGCAGTTACGGCCACTTCACCGCCGATCCGCGCGTGGTGGCCGACCGGGCCTTCGCGGCGCCCCGGCGGCCCGGGGTGCGCTTCCACGACCTGGTCACGGTCTCGCTCGGCGGCACGGGCACCATCCGCCACATCGTCAACGACACCGGCGGGCCGTCCGACGCGACCACGAATGTGGCGTATCTGCGCTCCTATCCCTGACGGTCCGCAGGGTCCCACGCCCGCCAACGGCACTACCCTGTCCGGGCCTTGACCACCCGGAGTACTGTGGCGATCTTGGGCGACTTGAAGGGGCAACCATGAGTACGGACACCAGCGAGATAGTCGATCTGGCGGCGATGGGGCAGGAGTTCGCCAGAGACCCGTACCGCGTCTACGCCGAACTGCGCGCGATCGGCCCCGTGCACCGGGTGTGGATGCCCGAAGGCGCGGAGGCCTGGCTCGTCGTCGGCTACGACGAGGTGCGCGCGACGCTCAACGACCCACGGCTGTCGAAGGACTGGCAGGCGGCCGCCGGTGACGTCGGGCTCATCGCCGTGGCCCCGGGTCCGCACATGCTGATCCAGGACGCCCCGCACCACACCCGGCTGCGCAAGCTCGTCACCAAGGAGTTCACCCCCAGGCGCGTCGAGTCGATGGCCCCTCAGGTGCAGCGGATGACGGACGAACTGCTCGACGCGATGGCCGCGGTCCCCGACCGCCGCACCGACCTCGTCGACGCCCTGTCGTTCCCGCTGCCCATGGGCGTCATCTGCGAGCTGCTGGGCGTGCCCTCCCTCGACCGGGAGGCGTTCCGCGCCTGGTCCGACATCGCGGTGGGGTCCGCGCCGCTGGAGGAGAAGGCCGTCGCGTCGAGCGCGGGCGGCGCCTACCTCGCCGAGCTCGTCGCCGCCAAGCGCGAGGAGCCCGGCGACGACCTGCTGAGCGCGCTGATCCGCACCACCGACGAGGACGGCGACCGGCTCTCGTCCGACGAACTCCTCGGCATGGCCTGGCTCCTGCTCGTCGCCGGGCACGAGACGACCGTGAACCTGATATCCAACGGCGTCCTGGCCCTCCTCCAGCACCCCGACCAGCTGGCGGAGCTGCGCGCCGACCCCGGCCTGCTGGAGAACGCGATCGAGGAGATGCTGCGCTACGACGGGCCGGTGGAGACGCCGACCTACCGCTTCACCACCGAGCCGGTGGAGATCGGCGGCGTGAGCATCCCGGGCGGCGGCGCGCTCGTCCTGCCCGTCCTCGCCGACGCGGACCGCGACCCCGCCCGCTTCCCGGAGCCGCACCGCTTCGACATCCGCCGCGACGCCCGCGGCCACGTCGCCTTCGGGCACGGCATCCACTACTGCCTGGGCGCGCCGCTGGCCCGCCTGGAGGCACGGATCGCGATCCGGTCGCTGCTGGAGCGCTTCCCGGAACTGGCGCTGGATGTGCATCCGGGGGCTTTGGCCTGGCGGGAGGGCATGCTTATTCGGGGGCCGCGGTGGGTTCCCGTGCGGTTCTGATCGACGGCCTTGAGGTGTAGGTCCGTTGCGCCTGCGGCGGAGCGCCCTGCGGGCGCGTCCTCAAACTCCCCCAGCTACCGCTGGGAGGTGCCCCCACGGGCTGAAATTGCGCACCCCGGGGGGTCTGGGGGCTTGCCCCCCAGTTTCGGGAAGGGGCGGGGCTGGGGAAATCAAGACGCCAGCGAGCCGTGCACCCGTAGCCGCGCCACGCCCCCGTCGGGGTGGATGTCGAGGCGGACATGCGTCGCCACCACAGGCTCAGGCAGCACGAACCGATGCACCGCATCAGGCTCAAGCCGCGTCCGAGGCACGACCTCCCTCCACCCGGAGGAGTTCGCGGCATCGAGCACCGACACCGTCGCCCACCCCGCCGAATTCCCCTTGTAGCACCCCGTGTCGATCTCCACCGCCCGCAGCTCGGAGCGCCCGGTGAGGCGGTAGCGCACCCAGTCGTGTCCGTGGTCGCGGCGGCGTCGCGTCTCCCAGCCGTCGTCCATGCGGTGCGACCGGCCGGGGTGGATGGTGTGGAAGGGGGAGGAGTAGAAGCGGTCGGAGGCGTCCTCGACGTGGCCGCCGTTCTCCAGCGCGGCGAGGTCGAAGGTGCCGAGGGCGGCGAGCCAGACCAGGTCGGGTACGGATTCGCCGTGGACGCGGAGGCGGGCGACGCCGCCGTCGGGGTACTGACTGAGCCTCACATGGGTGAAGCGCTCCGGGCGGTGGACGACGAAGCCGTTGGCGGCGTGGCCGCCGACGGGCGTGCGGGGGACGAGGACCGTCCACTTCACGTCGTCGGCGAGCAGTTCCTCCGGTGAGGGTGTGCCGGGCAGGGCGGTGGCCTCGACGCCGACGGCCTGCGGGTGGTTGCCGCGGAAGTGGGCGGTGTCGACGACGATTCCGTGGATGATCCCGGGTGCCCCGAGCCGGACGAGTGCCCAGTCGTGGTCGTCGTCGGCCGGGTGCGGGGTGTCGGCGGAGGCGCCGCGGCGGCGGCGGGTCTCCCAGCCGTCCATGATCTTGCCCTTGTGGCCGAAGTGTTCGGGGTCGAAGTGCGCGGCGCCGGGCTTGAGGAGGTTCTCCCGCTCGGCGAAGAACTCGTCGTTGGCGGCGATCACCCCGGCGCCCAGCCGCCGGTCGGCGAGGTCGGGGAATTGGTCGAAGGGGAAGGCCGCGGTGCGGTAGTCGGCGTACGGGTCGCCGCCCGCGTAGGGGTTCGCGTCGCCGGTGAACGAGGGTATGTCCGCAGGGGTGCCGTTCATGTGCTGCGCTGCCTTTCGAGGAGGAGGCCGGTGGGCTCGGTGGGGCCGCCGTGGCCGGTGATCCGGCGGCCGCGCAGCCAGGCGGCCCGTACGACGCCGTGCAGGGTCTTCCCGGCGTAGGCGGTGACGTGGTTGCGGTGGTGGAGCGCGGCCGGGTCGACCGTGAAGGTCTCGTCGGGGGCGAGCACGGCGAAGTCGGCGTGGCGGCCCGCCTCGATGGCGCCCTTGTCGTCGAGGCCGGCGAGGGCTGCGGGGCCGCCGGACATCCAGCGGGCGATGTCGTGGAGGGTGTGGCCACGCCGCCTGGCCTCGGTCCAGACGGCGGGCAGGCCCAGTTGGAGGGAGGAGATCCCGCCCCACGCGCGTCCGAAGTCGGGGACCTTGAGGTCGGTGGTGCAGGGCGAGTGGTCGGAGACGACGCAGTCGATGGTGCCGTCGGCGAGCGCGGCCCACAGGGCGTCCCGGTTGGCGGCCTCGCGTATCGGCGGGCAGCACTTGAACTCGGTGGCGCCGTCGGGGACTTCCTCGGCGGTGAGGGTGAGGAAGTGCGGGCAGGTCTCGACGGTGACCCGCACCCCGTCGGCCTTGGCCGCGGCGATCATCGGCAGGGCGTCGGACGAGGACAGGTGCAGGATGTGGACGCGGGTGCCCAGTCGGCGGGCGACGGATATCAGCCGGGCTATCGCCTCGTTCTCGGCGGCGCGGGGGCGTGAGGCGAGGAAGCCGGAGTAGCGCGGGCCCTCCGGTTGCGGGGCGCGTAGCAGGTGACCGGGGTCCTCGGCGTGGACGATCAGCAGTCCGTCGAGGGCAGCGATCCGGGCCGCGACCGCTTCCAGGTCACCGGGGCCGAGCGAGGGGAACTCCTCGACGCCGGAGGGCGAGAGGAACGCCTTGAAGCCGAAGACCCCGGCGTCGTGCAGGGGCCGCAGGTCCGCGAGGTTGCCGGGCAGGGCGCCGCCCCAGAAGCCGAGGTCGACGTGGGCCTTGTCGCGCGCGACGCCCTGTTTGGTCCGCAGGTGTTCGAGGGTGGTGGTGGGCGGGAGGCTGTTGAGGGGCATGTCGACGAGGGTGGTGATGCCACCGGCGGCGGCCGCCCGGGTCGCGGTCGCGAACCCCTCCCACTCGGCGCGGCCGGGGTCGTTGATGTGCACATGAGTGTCGACGAGGCCGGGGAGCAGGACGTCGTCACCGAGATCCTCGACGACGGCCCCGGTCCCGTACGCCGGGCCCGGCGTGGGTCCGGTCCCGTACGGCAGGTCGGTCTCGTACGGGAGGACAGCCTCGATCCGGCCGTCGGCGACGGTGACGGAGGCGGGCCGGACGCCCTCCGGGGTGACGACGCGCGTGGAGCGCAGTACCAGCTCCACCGGTGCCACCGGGACCCTCGCATCGGTTGCGGCCACGCGCACGCACCCTCCTCCGGCGGGCCTTTCGGGCCCTTCGAGCCGAAATTTCAACGTTCTGTTGAACCGCGGTGCACGCAGTCTTCAGCCGTGTCCCGTACCCGTCAAGACCCCTCGACCCCTTGCGCATTTCATGCACCAGAAGTCGGTTTTCAAATTGTGGAAGGCGGGGCGTAAAGCCCCCGATGTCCCGGTAGGCTTCTGCCACCCCTGTACCGGAAGGACCCAGACGTGCCCTCGCCCGCCGACCCCCGAACCGCCTCGACCAGTGGCGGTGTCCAGTCACTGGAGCGCGCCTTCGATCTGCTGGAGCGCATGGCCGACGCCGGTGGCGAGGTCGGGCTGAGCGAGCTGTCGACGACCAGCGGGCTGCCGCTGCCGACCATCCACCGGCTGATGCGCACGCTGGTGGCCTGCGGTTATGTGCGCCAGCAGCCCAATCGGCGGTATTCGCTCGGCCCGCGGCTGATCCGGCTCGGCGAGAGCGCGTCCCGGCTGCTCGGCACCTGGGCCCGCCCGCACCTGGCCCGGCTGGTCGAGGAGACGGGCGAGACGGCGAACATGGCGCTGCTCGACGGCGACGAGGTCGTCTATGTGGCGCAGGTGCCGTCCCGGCACTCGGTGCGGATGTTCACCGAGGTGGGCCGCCGGGTGCTGCCGCACACCACGGGCGTCGGCAAGGCGCTGCTCGCCCAGAGCCCGGACGACGAGGTGCGGGCGCTGCTGGCCCGTACGGGCATGCCCGCCGCGACCGAGAAGACGATCACCACTCCGGACGTCTTCCTGGAGGCGCTGGCGCGGGTGCGCGAGTCGGGTTACGCGGTGGACGACAACGAGCAGGAGATCGGCGTCCGCTGCCTGGCGGTGCCGGTGCCCAATTCCCCCACGTCCGCGGCCATCTCCATCTCGGGCCCGGCGGGCCGGGTCACGGACGCGGCCACGGAGAAGATCGTGCCGCTGCTCCAGGAGGTAGCCGCGGAGCTGTCGCTGGCGCTGGCGGCCACTGCCTGACCCCGGCCGGCGACGCCCTCAGTCCCCGCCGGGGGCTTCCCGGGGGCTCGGGACCCGCTGCGCGCCCTCTTCCGGGGCGCCGCGCGCGGCCTCGTCCAGGGGTCTTCCCGGGCCCTGCTCCGGCACCCGCGCACCGCCGAACCGGTCGACCGCGGCGCGGAGTTCGGCGAGAGCCGCCGCCAGGGCGCTGACGGAGCCGACGGCGCCCGCGACCAGCAGCAGGGAGCGGCGCAGCCGGGGCACTTCGGGTTCGCCCCCGCGCGCCATGGCGTCGAGCGCGGCCAGTTCGTCCTCGGCGGCGTCCCGGTCGGGTAACCGGGCCGGGTGTGCCGCGAGCGCCCGGCGCAGCCGGGACACCGCGTCCCTCAACGCGTCCACCCTAGGGTCCTGACCGACGCGGTCCACTCTCTCCTCTTCCACCACAACGGCGCCTTCCGCCACGACACTCCCCCTCCCACGCGCTCGCGCCGATCAGTTAACGCACTTTCCGTACAGCGCGCTATACGCACAGCGAAATTAAGTCCGTACTCCGCACGCACGGGTGACGAGGCGGCCTCCGCCCGACAGGGCGAACGGATGCGGTATGCAGGGTCCATGACGCGGATCACGGATACGACATATGCACCCGGGGCGGCACCCGTCGCCGGGCTGCTGCTGGCCGCGGGAGGCGGGCGGCGGCTGGGCGGCCGGCCCAAGGCGCTGCTCGGCCACCGGGGCAGGCCGCTGGTGGAGTTCGCGGCCCGGGTGCTGCGGGACGGCGGCTGCGTACCACGGTACGTAGTGCTGGGCGCGGGCGCGGCGGATGTGCGGAACCGGGCCGAACTGCCCGGCTGTGTCCTGGTGGACAACCCCGACTGGGCCGACGGCATGGGGTCCTCGCTGCGGGCCGGGCTCGCGGCGCTGGCCCCGACGGACGCCTCGGCGGTGCTGGTGACGCTCGTGGACCAGCCGCGCGTGGGGGCGGAGGCGGTGGCCCGGCTGGTGGCCGCGCACCGGGCGGGCGCGGGGCTGGCCGCGGCCGCGTACGGGGGCGAGCGCGGCCATCCGGTGCTGTTCGCGCGCGAGCACTGGGCGGGCGTGGCGCGTTCGGCCGCAGGCGACCGGGGCGCCCGCGCGTATCTGCGCGAGCACGCCGCGGAGGTGACGCTGGTGGAGTGCGCGGACGTCGCGGCGCCGGACGACGTCGACACCCCGGACGATCTGCGGCTCCTGGACTGAGGGTCGGCGGGTGCGGGGCGCGGGATTCCGGGGGCGCGGGGCCTGGCACCGGGCGCCACCACGCCCCATTGAACTTCCACCATGAGAAAACTATTCTCCATTTGATCAGGATTCGTGCGGCACTGCGTGCCGTCCTCGCTGAAGGAGTGACAGTCCATGTCCGCACCAGCGCCGTCCTCGCCGGTCATCGTCGACGCCCCGCCCGTGGAGCGGCAGGCAGAGGTACTGACGGAGGAGGCGCTCGCCTTCGTCGGCGCACTGCACAGCCGGTTCACGCCGCGGCGCGACGAACTGCTCGCCCGCCGCGCCGCACGCCGCGCGGAGATCGCGCGGAGCGCCACCCTGGACTTCCTGCCCGAGACCGCCGGGATCCGGGAGGACGACAGCTGGCGCGTGGCGCCCGCCCCGGCGGCGCTCCAGGACCGGCGGGTCGAGATCACCGGCCCGACCGACCGCAAGATGACCGTCAACGCGCTCAACTCCGGGGCGCGGATCTGGCTCGCCGACTTCGAGGACGCCTCGGCGCCCACCTGGGAGAACGTCGTAGGGGGCCAGCTCAACCTGACCGACGCCTTCGAGCGCCGCATCGACTTCACCGACGACCGCGGCAAGGCGTACGCGCTCCGGCCCGCCGAGGAGCTCGCCACCGTCGTGGTCCGCCCGCGCGGCTGGCACCTGGACGAGCGCCACCTCACCGTCGACGGCCGCCCCGTCCCCGGCGCCCTGGTCGATTTCGGCCTCTACTTCTTCCACAACGCCCGGCGCCTGACCGACCTCGGCAAGGGCCCGTACTTCTACCTCCCCAAGACCGAGTCGCACCTGGAGGCCCGCCTCTGGAACGACGTCTTCGTCTTCGCCCAGGACCACATCGGCATCCCCAGGGGCACGGTCCGCGCCACCGTCCTGATCGAGACGATCACGGCCGCGTACGAGATGGAGGAGATCCTCTTCGAACTGCGCGAGCACGCCTCGGGGCTGAACGCGGGGCGCTGGGACTACCTGTTCTCGATCGTCAAGAACTTCCGCGACGCCGGGCCGCGCTTCGTCCTGCCCGACCGCAACGCCGTGACGATGACGGCGCCGTTCATGCGCGCGTACACCGAGCTGCTGGTGCGCACGTGCCACCGGCGCGGGGCGCACGCCGTCGGCGGCATGGCGGCCTTCATCCCCTCCCGCAAGGACCCCGAGGTCAACAAGGCGGCGTTCGAGAAGGTCCGCGCCGACAAGGACCGCGAGGCGCGCGACGGCTTCGACGGCTCGTGGGTCGCCCACCCCGACCTGGTGCCGGTCGCGCGGGCCTCGTTCGACGCGGTGCTCGGCGACCGGCCGCACCAGAAGGACCGGCTGCGCGAGGACGTACAGGTCACGGCCGCCGAGCTCATCGCGGTCGACTCGCTGGAGGCGAAGCCGACGTACGAGGGGCTGCGCAACGCGGTGGCGGTCGGCATCCGCTACATCGAGGCGTGGCTGCGCGGCTCGGGCGCCGTCGCCATCTTCCACCTCATGGAGGACGCGGCCACCGCCGAGATCTCCCGCTCGCAGATCTGGCAGTGGATCAACGCCGGGGTGGTGTTCGGCAACGGCGAGAAGGCCACCGCGGAACTGGCCCGCCGGGTGGCCGCCGAGGAGCTCGCCGCGATCCGCGCCGAGGCCGGGGAGGAGGCCTTCGCCGCGGGCCGGTGGCAGCAGGCCCACGACCTGCTGCTGAAGGTCGCCCTGGACGAGGACTACACGGAGTTCCTCACGCTGCCCGCGTACGAGCTGCTCGACCGGCGGGCCTGAGGGCGGGAGAGCCCTGGCCCGAGTGGCGAAACAGCCGTATGTGACGGGTGATTGGATGATTGTTCACCCGATTCAGTGATTGTGGCTCATGTGTGCCCTGGCTCACCCTGGAAGGGAGCAGGGCACACCCGCCGGTCGCCCTGCACTCGCGGACGACGGGGGAGCCACCATGGCCGAAGCGGCAACGACCAGCAGCCCCCGTCCCGTTGCGCGATCGTCGGGCCCGGCCTCCGGCCCCGGTCCGACGACGGCGGTCCCCCGCGCCGGCACGGCGCGGCAGGGCTCCACCGCACACCGCGAGAGCCCCGGCGGGCCCGCGCTCCGGCCCTGGCTGCCGCTCGCCTTCGCGGACATCGAGCTCGGTCAAGAGGTCACGGCCTACGCCGGGCGATGGTGATGACCACCGCCTGGAGCGCGGAGGAATTCACGACCGCGCTGCGCGCCCACTCCGACCGCTACTGGCACAAACACCCGCTGCACCTGCGCCTGCACCGCGGTGAGCTGAGCCGCCAGGAGCTGCGGCAGTGGATCGCCAACCGCTGGTATTACCAGAAGTGCCTGCCGCAGAAGGACGCTGCCGTCGTCGCCAACTGCCCGGACGCCGAGGTGCGCCGCCGCTGGGTGCAGCGGGTCCTCTATCAGGACGGCACCGACGACCGGCACGGCGGTCACGCCCAGTGGCTCGACCTCGCCGAGGCCGCGGGCCTGAGCCGCTCGGAGGTGCTGGACGAGCGCCATGTGCTCCCCGGCGTCCGCTTCGCCACCGACTCCTATGTGGCCTTCGCCCGGACCCGCCCGTGGACCGAGGCCGTCGCCTCCTCGCTCACCGAGCTGTTCTCACCCGACCTGATGCGCGAGCGTCTCGCCGCGCTGCGCACGCACTATCCCTGGGTCGCCACGTCCGGCCACGCCTATTTCGCCGAGCGCCCCGCCGCGGCCACCTGCGACGCCCGGCACGCCCTGGAGCTGGTCCTCGCCCACTGCACGACCCGGGAGCGGCAGCAGGCGGCCCTGGCCGCGCTGGCGTTCAAGTGCGATGTGCTGTGGAGCATCCTCGACGCCCTCGAGCACGCGGGCCGGGCCCGGTGAGGCCGGGCGGTGCCGGGGCGGCGGGGCCCACGGCGGGCACCGGGGTCCGGTGGCGGCTGCGCGGTGGCGTGCGGCTCGGCCACGACGCCGTCCGGGACACCGGCGTGCTGCTGCACCCGGAGGGTGTCCTGGTGCTCAACGAGACGGGCGCGGCCGTGCTGGCGCTGTGCGACGGCGCCACCGACGAGCACGCCCTCACCGGCGCCCTGGAGAGGACCTATGCGTCAGTGCCCGCCGGGGAGGTCCGGGCCTTCCTCGCGGAGCTGGCGCGGCGGCGGCTGATCGAGCCCTCCCCCGGTCCCCCGGAGCGCAGCGGTGGATAGGCCGCTGGGGTTGCTCGCCGAGCTGACGTACCGCTGCCCGCTGCGCTGCGCGTACTGCTCCAACCCCGTGGAACTCGACGCGTACGCGGACGAGTTGACGCTGTCCCAGTGGCGGCGGGTGCTGGCCGAGGCCCGTGAGCTCGGGGTGCTCCAGGTGCATCTGTCCGGCGGGGAGCCCCTGGTGCGGCGGGATCTGGCCGGGATCCTCGCGCACGCGCACGGCCTCGGTCTCTACACCAGCCTGATCACCGGCGGCCAGGGCCTCACCGCGGCCCGGCTGTCGGCCCTGACCGCCGCGGGGCTCGACCATGTGCAGATCAGTGTGCAGAGCTCCGACGCCCCGGAGGCGGACGCCCTCGCGGGCCGTCCGGTGCACCGGCGGAAGCTCGCCGCGGCCGCGCTCGTCAAGGACGCGGGCCTGCCGCTGACGCTCAACGCCGTGCTGCACCGCGCCAATATCGGGCGCGCCGGGGCGCTGGTCGAGCTGGCCGTGCGGCTGCGGGCCGACCGGCTGGAGCTGGCCAACGCGCAGTATTACGGCTGGGCGCTGCTCAACCGCCGGGCCCTGCTGCCCACGCGCGAGCAGCTCACAGACGCCGAGTCCGTGGTCCGCGCCGCGCGGGAGCGGCACGCGGGGCGGCTGGAGATCGTCTATGTGGTGTCCGACCTGCACGACGGGGTGCCCAAGCCCTGTATGCACGGCTGGGGCGGCCGCCAGCTGACCGTCGCGCCCAACGGCGATGCGCTGCCGTGCTCGGCGGCGGGGCGGATCCCCGGGCTGGTCGTGCCGAACGTCCGGCGGGCAGGGCTCGCCGACATCTGGTTCCGCTCCGAGGCGTTCAACCTCTTCCGCGGCACGGAGTGGATGCGGGAGCCGTGCCGCAGTTGTCCGCGCAAGGAGATCGATCACGGTGGCTGCCGCTGCCAGGCGTTCCAGCTGACCGGTGACGCCGCGGCCACCGACCCCGCCTGTGCGCTCTCCCCGCACCACGCGCTGGTGCGCGACATCGTCCGCGACGCCGAGGCCATACCCGGCGCCGCACTCCCCCGCGGCTGATCCCGCCCGCTGCCCGTCCCCCGTACCCGCCGCCGTACGCCCGCACCCACCACCCGGCCCCCGCAGGAGGCGACGCCATGAACCCGCTGCCACCGGACGGGGTGTCGGTCACGACCCAGCACAACGACAACCGCCGCACGGGCGCGAATCTGCTGGAGACGGCGCTCCACCCGGGAAACGTCCGTCCGGACACCTTCGGCAAGCTCTTCAGCCGCCCGGTGGACGGTCAGATCTACGCCCAGCCGCTCTATCTCGCCCAGTGCCCGATCGAGGGCCACGGACCGCGCAATGTCGTCTTCACGGCGACGATGCACAACAGCGTCTACGCCTTCGACGCCGACGACCCGGCGGCCTCCGCACCCCTGTGGCACGCCTCCCTCGGCCCCTCCGTCACCCTGCCCGACGCGAACGTGGGGCCGCCGGGGTACCGCGACATCTCGGTCGAGGTGGGGGTGGTCGGCACGCCGGTCATCGACGTGGAGCGGCACGTCCTGTACGTCGTCGCCTTCACCAAGGAGCAGGGCGCGTACCACCACACCCTGCACGCGCTGGACCTGTCCACCGGCCGGGAGGCCCTGGGCGGGCCGGTGCGGATCACCGCCACGGTGCCCGGCACGGGTGACGGCAGCGCCCAGGGGAAGCTGACCTTCACCAGCAACCGGCAGATCCAGCGCGCCGCGCTGACCCTGGCGGGCGGCCGGGTGTACGTCGCGTTCGCCGCCTACGGCGACCAGGACCCGTACCACGGCTGGGTGTTCGGCTTCGACGCCGGCGACCTGCGGCGCACGGGGGTGTACGTGACCACGCCCGCCACCCAGCGGGGCGGCATCTGGCAGGCGGGCCAGGGCCTGGGCGTCGACGACCAGGGGAATCTCTACTTCATGACCGGCAACGGCGGCTTCCGTCCGGACGGTTCGGAGCTCGGGGACGCCGTCGTCAAGCTGACCCCCGGCCTCACGCTCGCGGACTGGTTCTCCCCCTTCAACAACGCGGCCCTGGACGCCGCCGACGCCGACCTGGGTTCGGCCGGGCCGCTGCTGATCCCGGGCACCCGGCTGTTGCTGGGCGGCGGCAAGGAAGGCAAGTTCTATCTGCTGGACACCGGCAACATGGGCCATTTCCACGCCGGTTCGGACAGCCAGATCGTGCAGAGCTTCTTCGTGGTGACACCGGATAAAAACACCCATCACATCCACGGCGGGGCGGTGCACTGGAACTTCCGCGGCGGCGGGCCCTGGGTGTACGTCTGGCCGGAGAACGCCTTCCTGCGGGCCTACCGCTTCACCGGCGGCACGCTCCAAACGGCCCCCGCGTCGACGAGCACCACCACCGACCCCAGGGGCGTGCCCGGCGGGTCGCCCGGGATGCCCGGCGGCTTCCTGTCCGTCTCCGCCCACGGCGACGACCCGGCGACCGGCCTCGTCTGGGCGGCCCACCCCTACCGCGACAACGCCAACCAGGCCGTGGTGGAGGGCGTCCTCCGCGTCTACCAGGCGACCGACCTGACCCGGGAGGTGTGGAACAGCAAGATGAACGCCACCCGCGACGACGTGGGGATGTTCGCGAAGTTCGCGCCGCCGACGGTCGCCGCCGGCAAGGTGTACGTGCCGACGTTCTCCGGCGCGCTCCACGCGTACGGACTGCTGGGCTGACGGGAGGGCGGGCCGGCGATGAGGCTGCGCGTCCTGGGCACCGCGGCTGGCGGCGGGCTGCCCCAGTGGAACTGCGCCTGCCGCGGCTGCTCCCGGGCGCGGGCCGCGGGCCCCGCGGTGTGGCGGAGCCAGGAGTGCCTGGCGGTCAGCGCCTCCCCCGACGCCTGGTATCTCGTCAACGCCTCCCCCGACGTCCGTACGCAGATCCTCGCCACCCCCGGTCTCGCCCCGCCCGGCGGCACCCGGCACTCCCCGCTGCGCGGCGTGCTGCTCACCGACGGCGAGCTCGACCACACGGCGGGGCTGCTGGCGCTGCGCGAGGGCGCGGCGCTCGACCTCTTCGCCCCGGCGGCCGTGACGGCGGCCCTCACCGAGGACTTCCCGCTGCGCAGCCTGCTCGCCCCGTACGGCGCGGCGCGCTGGCGGCCGGTGGCGGGTGAACTGCGGCTGGACGACGGGCGGCTGCGCGTCACCGCGATCCCCGTGAGCGACAAGCGGCCGCGCTACGCGGCGGGCTCCACCCGGCCCGGCCCGTGGGTGGTGGCGTACCGCTTCGACGACGCCGTGACGGGCGCGGCGGCCGTCTACGCCCCCTCCCTCGCCCGGTGGCCCGAGGAACTGGACGCCGCCCTGTCCGGGGTGGGGTGCGTGATCCTCGACGGCACCT
This sequence comes from Streptomyces blastmyceticus, assembly GCF_039521185.1. NCBI lineage: Bacteria > Bacillati > Actinomycetota > Actinomycetes > Kitasatosporales > Streptomycetaceae > Streptomyces > Streptomyces blastmyceticus. The sequence continues at coordinate 977,888 of NZ_BAAABW010000026.1, forward strand.
TCTGGAGCGAGGACGAGATGGAGCGGGTGACGGGTCACGGCCCGGGGGCCCGCGCGATGGGCCATCTCCCCATCGGCGGCGTCGGCGGAACGCTGGGCAGGCTGCGGGGCCGTACGGGCATCAGGTGCCTCTACACCCACCTGAACAACACCAATCCGGCCGCGGACCCCGCCTCCCGTGAGCGTTCCGTGCTGGCGGACGCGCTGGTGGAAGTGGCCTCGGACGGGCAGGACATCCGGCTGTGAGCGCCGGTGCGCGGGCTCAGCCGGCGACCGCGCCCAGGGCCACGAAGCCGCAGACGAGGACGGACAGCAGGAGCAGCAGCGGCCAGACGAAGCGCAGGTATTTGTCGTAGCCGACCTTCGCGAGCGCGACGCCGCCCATGATGACGGCGGTGGTCGGCACCCAGAGGTTCATCACGCCGCTCGCCGCTTCCCAGGCCGTGACCACCACCGAGCGGGCGACCCCCGCGAAGTCGGCGAGCGGGGCGAGGATGGGCATCGCGAGGGTGGCGTGGCCGGACGTCGAGGGGATCAGGAACGCGAGCGGCAGGTTGACGATGTAGACCATGACCCCGAAGAGCGCCGCCGGGGTTCCAGAGACGGCACCTTCGATGGAGTGGAGGACCGTGTCGGTGATGCGCGCGTTGTTCATGATCACGGTGACGCCCCGGGCGAGGACGATGGTCAGCGCGGGGGCGATGAAGTCGCCCGCGCCCTGGACGATCTTCGCGCTCACCTGCTGCTCGCCGAGCCGGGCCAGCACGCCGATCAGCACGGCCGCGACGAGGAAGAGGGCGGCCAACTGCGCGAAGGACCAGCCGAGTTCCCATCCGTACGGGGTCGCGTCGGCCTTTCCGGTGAGCGCGCTCGCCCAGGGGATCACCGAGAAGATCATGAAGGCGAAGACCAGCGTGACCGCGCCGAGCACGGCCTTCTGCAGGCCCGTCAGCTCGGGCGGCTCCTCCGCCGCCGCTGCCAGCTCCCGGTCGCCGGGCAGGAAACCGACCAGGGAACGGCCGGGGTCGGTGCGCACCTTGTGCGCGTAGCGGATGACGTAGCCGATGGTCACGGCGGTGAGGACGATCCACATCGCGAAGCGCAGCGCGATGCCGTCGCCGAGCGAGATGTCGGCGGCCGAGGAGGCGACGCCGGTGGCGAAGGGGTTGACGGTCGAGGCCAGCACGCCGACGCCCGCGCCGAGGATGATGGTGCCGGTGGCGACCATGCGGTCGTAGCCGAGGGCCAGCATCAGCGGCACGATCAGGCCGTAGAAGCCGAGGGTCTCCTCCGCGAAGCCCTCGACCGTGCCCAGCAGCGAGAAGACCGTCATCACCCCGGCGATCAGCAGGGCGCCGCGCTCGCGCAGCCGGTGGGCGAGCCGTTCGATGCCGCGGTCCAGGGCGCCGGTGGCGAAGACGACGGTGATGAACGCGCCGATGGCCAGGACGAAGAGGAAGACTCCGGCGCTGCCGTAGAGCGCGCCGACCGCGTCCGGGGCGACCTCGCCGGTTTTGCTGTCGCGAATGCCGTAGAGGCCGTTGACGGGCGACAGGAAGAGGTCACCGAGGCGGTGGACGAAGTCCCCGGGCGCGGCCTCGCGGTGGTAGGTGCCCTGGAGGGGCTTGCCGGTGTCGTTGCGCCGGTAGGTGCCGGAGGGGATGACGAAGGTGAGGGCCCAGACGGCGAGCGTGACGATGGCGAGGACGGTGAGGGCACTGGGGAAGGTGATTTTCCTGCGGCCCGGGGCCGCGGCCGTGGGGGCAGGGCCTTGGGGTGGCTGGTCCACGGCGAAACCTCTTTCTTTGCAGGGGTTTCACCTATTTTGCTCCGAGGGTGGGGCGAGGGGGTGGCTGACGGCGGGTGTGTCCGGGGGGTTCTTCTCCCCGGCCCCGCCGAAGAGCAGGTTGAGGGCCACCGCCGTCACACAGCCGGCGCTGACCCCGGAGTCCAGGATGATCTTCAGTGTCGAGGGGATCGCCGTGTTGTCGTAGAACGTCCGGGAGACCACGGGGATCAGGCCGACACCCAGCGACGTCGCGGCGACCAGCAGGTTGTCGCCCCGGTCCAGGCCCGCCTTGAGCAGGACGTTCACCCCGCTCGCCGCCACGCTGCCGAAGAGCACGATGCCCGCGCCGCCGAGCACCGGCCGGGGCACCACCGCGATGAGCGAGGCGAAGACCGGGCTCAGCCCGAGGAGGACGAACATCAGCCCGCACGTCGCGACGACGAAGCGGCTGCGCACCCGGGTGATCGCGACCAGGCCGATGTTCTGGGCGAAGGCGCTGTTGGCGAAGCCGTTGAAGAGGGGGCTGACGGCGGTGCCGAGGGTGTCGGCGCGCAGACCGCGCGCGATGACCTTCTCGTCGGCCTCGCGCCCGACGACCTCGCCGAGCGCGAGCATGTCGGCGGTGCTCTCGGTCATGCAGACCAGCATGAGTACGCACATGCTCACGATCGCGGAGACCGCGAAGTGCGGGGCGCCGAAGTGGAAGGGGCCGGGGAAGCCGACGAGCCGGGCGTGCTCGGCGGGCGAGAAGTCGACGGCGCCGACGGGAATGGCGATCAGGGTGCCGACGACCAGGCCGAGCAGGATCGCGATCTGCTGGAGGAAGCCCTTGAGCAGTCTGCGCAGGCCGAGGACGACGGCCAGGGTCGCCCCGGCCAGGCCGAGGTCGGTGAGCGAGGCGGGCCGTTCCGGGTGCCCGTCCTGGATCCAGCCGAAGGCGACCGGCAGCAGGGTGATGCCTATCAGGGTGATGACGGTGCCGCTGACGACGGGCGGGAAGAAGCGGATGAGTTTGCAGAAGTAGGGGGCGAGGACGAAGCCTAGGACCCCGGCCACGATCACGGCCCCGTAGATGACCGGGAGGGCGTCCCGCTTGTGCGGCTGGGCGTCCGCGACGGCCAGCATGGGGGCGACGCCGGCGAAGGAGACGCCGTTGACGAACGGCAGCCGGGCCCCGACCTTCCAGAACCCGATGGTCTGGAGCAGGGTCGCGATGCCCGCCGTGAAGAGCGCGGCGCCCACCAGGAAGGTGATCTCCAGTGGGGAGAGCCCGATGTACGCGCCCAGGACGAGGGGCGGCGCGACGACCCCCGCGTAACTGGCGGCGACGTGCTGGAATCCGCCGGCTATCAGCTTTCCCGGCGGCAGCAGACGGTCGACCGGGTGGACGTCGTCACCGTCGGGTGCGGTGCTTCGCTCGGTGAACCTGGGCACTGTGGCCACGGCGGTTCCTCCTGTCGATTTTCGTGTCGCCGATGATGTGACACGGCTTCAGGGAGGCGGCGTTGCGAAGGGGGTGGGCGGTGGGGTGGGCGCCGGAAGGAAGACGGACCGGGGCGCCGTCGTGCGGGCGCCCCGGTCCGCCGCCCGTGGGCCCGGTGGGTCCACGGGCCCGGCCGAGGGCCGTCCCCCTCGGCCGAGTCTCGAAAGCGGTCGGGCCGGGCCGGAGGGCGCCGGGCCGGAGGTCAGTCCCCTGCCGCGATGCGCGCCAGGCGGCGGGCGGCGTCGCGGGCGGCACGCGCGACGGCGTCCTCGTCGACGGTCGTGAGCCGCCCGTCCTCGACCACCGCCCGCCCGTTGACCAGGCACAGGGTCACGGGCGCGGCGGCGCCGAGCACGAGGGCCGCGACCGGGTCGGCGATGGTCGAGTGGCCGAGTCCGTCGAGCTTCCAGAGCACGAGGTCGGCGAGCTTGCCCGGCTCCAGGGAGCCGATCTCCGCGGCTCTGCCGAGGACTTGGGCGCCGCCGTATGTGCCCAGGCGCAGCACCTGACGTACATTCAGGGCGGCCGGGCCGCCAGCGAGCCGGTGGATGAGCAGGGCGTTGCGCAGTTCGGTGTGCAGCTCGCCCGACTCGTTGGAGGCGGTGCCGTCGACGCCGAGGCCGACGGGGACGCCCGCCCGCAGCAGGTCGGGGACGCGGGCCGTGCCGGCCGCGATCCGGGCGTTGGAGGAGGGGCAGTGGCCGACGCCCGTGCCGGTGCGGGCGAAGGCGGCGATGTCGGTGTCGTTCATGTGGACGCAGTGGGCCATCCAGACGTCGTCGCCGAGCCAGCCGGTGGACTCGAAGTAGTCGGTGGGGCCCATGCCGAACAGCTCCTTGCAGAACTGTTCCTCCTCGACGGTCTCCGAGCCGTGGGTGTGCAGGCGCACGCCCTTGCGGCGGGCCAGCAGGGCGGCCTCGCGCAGCAGTTCGGTGGAGACGGAGAAGGGCGAGCAGGGGGCGACGCCGATCCGCAGCATCGAGTCGAAGGAGGGGTCGTGGTGGGTGTCGATGGCCTCCTCGGTCGCGATCAGCGCGGCCTCGGTGGTCTCGACCGCGAAGTCCGGGGGCAGGCCGCCGTCCGACTGCCCGCGGTCCATCGAGCCGCGGGTGGGGCTGAAGCGCACGCCCATCTCACGCGCGGCCCGGATCTCGGCACCGAGGAGGTCGCCGGAGCCGCGGGGGAAGACGTAGTGGTGGTCCATGGCGGTGGTGACGCCGCCGCGGACCATCATCGCGAGGGAGCCCCGCGCGGCGGCGTACACCATCTCCTCGTCGATACGCGCCCAGGTGGGGTAGAGGGCGACGAGCCAGTCGAAGAGGGGGGAGTTCTGGGCGAGGCCGCGGGTGAGCCACTGGTAGAAGTGGTGGTGGGTGTTGACGAGGCCGGGGGTGAGCAGGTGACCGGTGCCGTCGACGCGGCGGACGACGCCGGTGAGTCCCTCGGGCGCCGGCCCCGCGCCCACGGACTCGATCCTGTTCCCGGCGACGACGACGTGGCCGCTCGGGTGCTCGGTGTCCCGGGCGTCGACGGTGGCGACGGCGCAGTTCTCGATGACGATCCGGTCGGGGGTGCGTGGTGGGGGTGGGGGTGCGGCCACGGTGATTCCTCGCTGTCGTTTCACGGGAGGTTCACGGGAGGTTCGTCAGGTCCACCGGTATGGCGGGCTCGGCGCCCTCGCGCAGGACGGTGGCCTCGATGAGGCCGTACGGGCGGTCGGCCGCGAAGTAGACCTCGTTGTCGTTCGTGAGGCCGAACGGTTCGAGATCCGCCAGGAAGTGGTGCTTGTTGGGGAGCGAGAGGCGGATCTCGTCGATCTCGGGGCGGTGGTCGACGACCCGCGAGCCCATCTCGAAGAGCGTCTGCTGCAGGGAGTAGGAGTACGTGTCGGCGAACGCGGTCAGCAGGTGGTCCCGGGTGGCCCGGTAACTGCCGTCCCAGTCCGGGGATCTGACCGTGTCGTCGAACCGGGCGTGCCGCCAGCGGGCGTGGACCTGGGTCGCGAGGATCCGGTCATGGGTCTCCGGGAGCGTGGTGTAGCGGTCCTTGACGTAGCCGTGGAACTCGGAGTCGGTGGTGTTGAGCACGACGAGGTCCTTGAGCCCGGAGATCACCTGCCACGCGCTGCCGTCGAAGGTGACCTGCGCGGTGCGTGTCTCCTGGTTCGTACGGACGAAGGAGTGCCTGCCCTCCCCCGGGGTCTCTATGCGCTCCCAGGTGTACTCCTCCAGCCGGATGCGCGCCGTCCTGACGGCCTGTTGGCTGACGACGAAGTGCCGGGCCAGGTGGACCCCGAACGCCTCGGCCGAGGCGATGCCGCGTTCCTTGGCGAAGGCGAACACGGTGTTCTTGGTGGCGTCCGTCGTCAGGACACGGGAGTTGGATCCCGAGAGGTGGACCTCTTCCATGTCTCCGGAGAGCGCGACCGAGACGTTGAGGTCCTTGAGGTGGTGGGTGGTCCCGTCGCGGGTGACCTTCAGGACGCGGCACTCGGCTTTGCCGTACTGGTTCTGGCCAAGGATGGGCATGGGGGTCGCTAGCTCCCTCGGTATACGGAGTAGCCGAACGGATTGAGCAGCAGCGGTACGTGATAGTGCTCGCCCGGCGCGACCGCGAAGGCGATCGCCACTTCCGGGAAGAAGGCTGCGCCCTCGGCTCGTTCACGGGACAGGTAGGGCTCGACGGCGAAGAGCAGCCGTGCCTGGGTGGTGCCGGCGGGCAGCGCCGGGAAGTCCTTGCAGCGGCCGTCCGCGTCGGTCACCGAGGTGCCGGCCGGCTCCCACCGGGCGTCGCTCTTCTCCCGTGCGGACAGCTCGACGGTGACGCCCCGGGCGGGGCGGCCCGCGGTGGTGTCCAGGATGTGGGTGGACACGGTCACGGTGGTCGTCCCGCTGCTCATGGTGGTGCTCCTCCGTCGTCGGGCGCGGGCGTCGCGATCGCCTCCGGCGGCCCTTCGGCGAGCCGCGTCAGCCGGATGCGGTTGATCTTGCCGAGCTCTGTGCGCACGATCTCGCGCTCGCGTTCCGGCGTGTTGTCGATCCGGTTACGGATCGCGTCATACAGCTGTTCGGCGGTGAGTCCGGTGGCGCAGATCAGGAAGACGTGCCCGAACTTCTCCTGGTAGGCCAGGTTGTGCGCGAGCATCCGCGCCTTGAGGGCGGCGGGCGCGCCCGCCATGCCCCGCTGTTCGCGGGCGGAGGCCGGGTCGCCCGGGGCGGGGCGCCCGATGGGCGGGTGGCCGGCCATGGCCTCGGCGAGGTCCGCCGCCGTCAGAGCGGCGACAGCGGCGTCACCGGCGGCGCACAGAGCGGCGGTGTCGGAGTAGGGGCGGCGGGCGAGCAGCGCGCTCGCCCACGTCCGGCTGGCGCAGATCTCGCGGAGCACGGCGCGGGCCGCGCCGTCCGCCACCGCGTTGAACCGGGTGAGCCCCGGCGTCGAACTCGAAGTCACGGGTGCCTCCGTGGCCGCTTGTCGATGGGCGTGGAAGGGCTGCGCATAGCTAACGCCTCGAAGAACGCAGCGTCAACAGTTTGTTGAATTCCCTCGCCCGCTAATCCGCGCGGCGCTCCCCGCCCCGGGCGGAGTTCTCCCGGTTGAGGTAGTTGTAGACGGTGAAGCGGCTCACGCCCAGCGCCGAGGCGACGGTCTCCACCCCGTGCCGCACGGAGAAGGCGCCGCGCGCCTCCAGCCCCCGCACGACCGACTGCTTGGTCCTGCGGTCCAGTTCGGACAGCGGCATCCCGTGCCGCCGCTCCAGGTCGGCCAGGATGCGGTCGAGCGAGTCGGACAGGTGGGGCAGGCGTACGGCGACGATCGCGCGCCCCTCCCACGACAGCAGTACGTCGTCGCCCCGCGCGTGTTCCGGCTCGACCATCTCGCCGCCCATGGCATCGACGAGCGGGCGGACCGCGGCACGGAAGGTCTCGTCGGCGGCGCCGGTCACGAGCCGTCCTCCCCGACCACGTTGAGCTGCAAGGACACTCGGGTCGCACCGGCGCGCAGCGATGTGCGCAGCACCTCGTCCACCGCCGCCAGGACCACCTCGGCGCGGCCCTCCGCGGTGGTGCCGAACGGGCCGACGTCGACGGCGTCCAGGTCGGCGCCCTGGACGGCCTCGCGCGCCGCCACGGCGTGGGGCGGGGCCTCGTCGAGGTCGAAGGGCTCGGTCGTGAACTCCACTCGCAATCGCAGCATGCGCACACGGTAGCTCCGCCCCTCCCCTTGACAGCCTTCTCGGCACGCAGGCACGCTTCCGTTGAGCAGAATTCAAGTTCCGCAATACGGAAGTGAGTGAGACCCTCATGGGCCTTCCGGAGCTGCGCTTCGATGTGAATCTGTCGATCCTCTTCGCCGAGCTCCCCCTTCTGGAGCGACCCGCGGCGGCCGCCGCGGCGGGGTTCACGGCGGTCGAGCTGTGGTGGCCCTGGCCCGGCAGCCCCACGCCGGAGAAGCATGAACTCGACGCTCTGCGGCGGGCGTTGACCGACGCGGGCACCCGGCTCGTCGGCCTGAACTTCTACGCCGGGCACCTGCCGGGCCCCGACCGGGGCGCGCTCTCGGTCCCCGGCCCGGAGTCCGACCGCTTCCGCGCCAACCTCGATGTCGCCACGGACTTCGCGGCCTCGGTGGGGTGTACGGCGCTCAACGCCCTCTACGGCAACCGCGTCCAGGGGGTGGAGGCGCGGACGCAGGACGCGCTGGCGCTGGAGAACCTCGTGCGAGCGGCGCGTGCGGCGGACCGGGTGGGGGCGGTGCTGCTGATCGAGGCGCTCAACGCGGTGGAGTCGCCGCTGTACCCCATCACGGGTGCGGCGAGGGCGGTCGAGCTGGTCGAGGCCGTGAACGCGGCGAGCGGGCTGGGCAACGCGCGCTTCCTGATGGACCTCTACCACCTGGCGATGGGCGGTGAGGACCTGCACGCCGTCATCGACGCCTGCGCCGCCGTGACGGGTCACGTCCAGATCGCGGACGCGCCGGGGCGCGGGGCGCCGGGGTCCGGGGTGCTCGACTTCCCCGATCTGCTGGGGCACTTGGGGAAGGCGGGCTACGGGGGCTGGGTGGGGCTGGAGTACGCCGCGCCGGGCGCCGACGCCTTCGGCTGGCTGCAGAACTTCCACCGCGCCGCAGGGTGAACGACCCCGCGAGCACCCGACCCGGCCGCACACCCACAACGAAAGGAATGCTCATGCCCACCCCCCGGATCGCCTGGATAGGGCTCGGGGTCATGGGATCCCCCATGGCCGAGAACCTGCTCAAGGCCGGATATCACGTCACCGGCCACACCCTCGAGAAGCACAAGCTCGACCGGCTCGCCGCGGCCGGCGGGGTGCCCGCCGGTTCCGTTGCGGAGGCGGTGCGGGGCGCCGACGTCGTCGTCACCATGCTCCCCGCCGACCCGCACCTCGAAGCCGTCGCCCACGGCGAGAGCGGCATCCTCGCCCACGCGGGCCCCGGCACGCTGCTGATCGACATGTCGACCGTCGCGCCCGGCACCTCCGTCGCCCTGGCCGAGGCCGCCGCCGCCCGGGGCCTGCGCGTGCTCGACGCGCCCGTCTCCGGCGGTGAGGCCGGTGCCGTCGAAGGGGTCCTCTCGATCATGGTCGGCGGGGAGCGCGCCGACTTCGAGCGGGCCGAGCCGCTGTTCCGCGCGCTCGGCACCACGGTCGTGCACTGCGGGGCGCACGGCTCCGGGCAGACCGTGAAGGCCGCCAACCAGCTGGTCGTCGCCGTCAACATCCAGGTCTGCGCGGAGGCGGTCGTCTTCCTGGAGAAGTCCGGCGTGGATCTCGCCGCGGCGCTGGACGTACTGGCGGGCGGGCTCGCCGGTTCGGCCGTGCTGGAGCGCAAGCGGCACAACTTCCTCGCCCACGACTTCGCGCCCGGCTTCCGCATCGACCTGCACCACAAGGACATGGGCATCGTCACCGACGCCGCCCGCGCCGTCGGCGCCGCCCTCCCGCTCGGCGCCGTGGCCGCGACCCTCGTCGCCGCGGCGCGCGCGCAAGGCGACGGCGGTCTGGACCACTCCGCCCTCCTGCGCGGCGTCGAGCGGCTGTCGGGGGTGGCCTCGTGAGGGGGGCGGCACGCGTGCCCGCCATGGAGGCAGCCGTACGGATCATGAAGGACGAGGGCGTCGACATCGCGTTCGGCTGCCCCGGCGCCGCGATCCTGCCGCTGTACAAGGCGATGGAAACGGTGGGCGGCATCGAGCATCTGATCGTCCGTCACGAGGAGGGCGCGACGCACATGGCCGACGGCTGGGCCCGTACGAACGGCCGCGTCGGCGTCGCCCTCGCCACCTCGGGGCCGGGCGCCACCAACCTCGTCACCGGGCTCTACACCGCGCACGCCGACTCCGTGCCCATGGTGTGCGTCACCGGGCAGGCCGTGTCGGCAAAGCTGCACCAGGAGGCGTTCCAGGCGGTCGACATCGTGGAGATCGTCCGGCCGGTCACCAAGTGGGCCGTGCAGATCAAGGAAGCCGCGCAGATCCCCTGGGCGTTCCGGGAGGCGTTCCGCGTCGCACGCACGGGCCGTCCCGGGCCGGTGCTGATCGACATCCCGCTCGACATCGCGCGGCGGGAGATCCGATACGACCCCGCGCTCGACGCCCGGCTGCCGGTCGCCGCCGTGCCCCCGCACCCGCCCCGCGTCGAGGCCGCCCTGGACCTGCTGCTGGCCGCCGAGCGGCCGCTGGTGCTGGCGGGCGGCGGGGTGATCCTCGCCGAGGCGTCGGCCGCGCTGCGGGAGCTGGTGGAATACCTGCGGGTGCCGTTCCAGGTCACCCTGATGGGCAAGGGCGCCGTCGAGGACGACCACGAGCTGCACATGGGCACGACCGGCATCCAGACCTCCCAGCGGTACGCCAACGCCTCCTTCCTGGAAGCGGACTTCGTGCTCGCCGTCGGCGCCCGCTTCGGCGACCGGCACACCGGCGCGGACCTCGGCGTCTACCGCGGCGACCGGACGTTCGTCCACGTGGACATCGAACCCGCCCAGCTGGGCAAGGTCTTCGAACCGGACCTCGGCATCGTCTCCGACGCCGGGCTGTTCCTGGCCGCCCTGCTGGACGCGGCGCGGGCACGCGGCGCGCGGCCCGCCGTCGGGCCGTGGGTGGAGCGCTGCCGCGAGCTCAAGCGGACGCTGGTGCGCCGGGAGGACTTCGCCACCACACCGGTCAAGGCGCCCAGGGTCTACAAGGAGATCAACGAGATCTTCGGGCCCGACACCTATTTCGTCACCGCCATCGGCCTCTACCAGATCTGGGGCGGCCAGCACCAGAAGTCCCATCTGCCGCGCCGCTACCAGGTGTGCGGCCAGGCGGGCCCGCTGGGCTGGGAGATCCCGGCGGCGATCGGCGTCAAGAAGGCGCTCCAGGGCCTGGGCAGGGGCGACACCGAGGTCGTCGGCATCGTGGGCGACTACGGCTTCCAGTACATGGCCGAGGAGCTGGCGGTCGCCGCGCAGTACGACGTCCCGTTCGTACTGATCATGCTGAACAACGAGTACCTGGGCCTGATCCGCCAGGCGTCGATCGGCTACGGCATGAACTACCAGGTCGACATCCACTACGACGAGACGGGCACGGACAACGTCAAGCTGATGGAGGCATACGGCTGTTCGGGCCGCCGCGTCGTGGACCCGGGCGACATCCGCACGGCCGTCGAGTGGGCCCGCAAGGAGGCGGTGTCGACGTCGCGTCCGGTGCTGGTGGAGATCTTCATCGAGCGCGAGGCGAACACGCCGCACGGTCCGGACATCGACTCCGTGCGGGAGTTCGAGGCCCCTTACTGAACGGGGCTCCGCCCCGGACCACGAACCGCGCTGACGCGCGGTGTCCTCAATCGCCGGACGGGCTTGATTTGCCGCACGTAATTGCCGCCCTGCAACACATCCAAGCCCGGCCGGCGATTGAGACCGCCCGCCGCAGGCGCGGCGGACCCGCACCTGGCAACGGACACGCGCCCCAGCACAGGAGCGCCCTTCCCCATTCGCGCCCCCGGCGCCCCCGCATCGGGGACGATGGGCCCGTACTCACACCTACGGACCCGTTGCTGGAGCCGAGAAAATGGCCAAGAGCGTGCCGGTTCACTGCCCGACGTGCCGTCGGGAGCACTCCTTCACCCCGCCCACCTTCCCCTGCGCGTGCGGCGCCCCGCTCACCCTGCCCGTACTCGCGGACGCCACACCCGAGTTACTGGTGCACCGCACCTGGCGCGACTCCTGGGTGGCGGTCCGCTGCCCCGCATGCGACCGTCAGGACCAGTGGCCCCGGCCGGAGTTCGGCTGTTCCTGCGGCACGGTGGTGCGGCTGCCCGTCGAGCCCGCGCGCGGACCGGCCGAGGGGAAGCCACAGGCGCTGCGGCCCGCGTTCCGTCCGGTGGCCATCCGCACCGCCGAGGACGCGGTCGTGGCGGCCGAGCGGTATCTGACCTGGCTGGGGTTCACGGCCGTGACCCGGCCCGGTGACCCTGTCGAGTCGGGGGTCGACCTGCGGGCCGAGGGCCTGGTCGCCCGGATCGACCCCACCACCCTGCCCACGTCGCTGCGGGCGGTGGAATGCCTGTGGCTGCACGGCCTGACGGACTGCGCCACCGGCGCGTTCTTCTCTCTCGCGGGGTACGAGCGGGACGCCCGCTCGCGCGCCGACGAGCTGAGACTTCCGCTGTTCGTCATGGATCTGACGGGCACTCCGCAACCCCTGAACGGCCCCGCCGACGAGCTGGTCGAGCAGGGGCCGGCCTGACCACGCGGGACCGGGCCCACACCTCCAACCTCAATTCTTCCTCTGAACCGGAGCCCCGGCGTGGCACATCGGCCGCCTCCGGGCGCAGACTTGGCTCGGGCCCGCGAAGCGGACGGGGGATCGCGGGCCCCTCCAGCCGTCCTCAGCTCGCGCGGGCGGCGGTCAACAGGCTCGTCGTGGCCCGCTCCCTCAGCTCCACCTTGCGGACCTTGCCGCTGACCGTCATGGGGAAGGACTCCAGGATCCACAGATGGCGCGGGATCTTGTAGTGCGCGAGACGGCCCCGGCAGAAGCGGGCGAGCTCGTCGCGGCTGAGGGTCGCGGCGGGGTCGCGGAGGACGACGCAGGCCATGACCTCCTCGCCGTACTTCTCGTCCGGGACCCCGATGACCTGCACGTCGGAGATCTTGGGGTGGGAGTAGAGGAACTCCTCGATCTCCCTCGGGTAGACGTTCTCCCCACCCCTGATGATCATGTCCTTGATGCGGCCGACGATGCGCACGTATCCGTCCTCGTCCATCACCGCGAGGTCACCGGTGTGCATCCAGCCCTCGGCGTCGACGGCCTCGGCGGAGCGCTCGGGCTCCTCCCAGTAGCCGAGCATCACGGAATAGCCGCGGGTGCACAGCTCGCCGGCCTCGCCGCGCGCGAGCGTGGCGCCGGTGTCCTGGTCGACGATCTTCACCTGAAGGTGCGGCAGGACCCGGCCCACGGTCCCCGTGCGGCGCTCCACCTCGTCGTCCGCCCGGGTCTGGGTGGACACCGGTGAGGTCTCCGTCATGCCGTAGCAGATGGCCACCTCGGACATGTGCATCTCCGTCATGACCCGCTTCATCACCTCCTCCGGGCACGGCGAACCGGCCATGATGCCGGTGCGCAGCGAGGAGAGGTCGTAGGTGGCGAAGTCGGGGAGGTTCAGCTCGGCGATGAACATGGTGGGGACGCCGTAGAGCGAGGTGCAGCGTTCCCGTTCGACCGCGTGCAGGGTGGCGACGGGGTCGAAGGAGGGGGCCGGGACGACGATGCAGGAGCCGTGGGTGGTGACGGCGAGATTGCCCATGACCATGCCGAAGCAGTGGTAGAAGGGCACGGGCAGGGCGACCCGGTCGGCCTCGGTGTAGCCGAGCAACTCCCCCACGAAATAGCCGTTGTTGAGGATGCTGTGGTGGGAGAGCGTGGCGCCCTTGGGGAAGCCCGTGGTGCCGGAGGTGTACTGGATGTTCACCGGGTCGTAGCAGCTGAGCTGCGCCTCCCGCTCGGCGAGCCGCTCGGGCCGCACCCCCTCGCCGAGGCTCAGGAGCCCGTCCCAGGTGGGGTCGTCGATGTAGACGACGTCGCGCAGCGCCGGGCACTCGGCGCGGACCTGCTCCACCATGCGGCGGTAGTCGCTGGTCTTGTGCTCGACGGAGGCGACGAGCACGCCGATGCCGGCCTGCCGGAGCACGAAGCCCAGTTCGTGGACGCGGTAGGCGGGGTTGATGTTGACCATGATGGCGCCGACCCGGGCGGCGGCGTACTGCACCATCACCCACTCCGGGCAGTTGACCGCCCAGAGCCCGACCCGGTCGCCCTTCGCCACCCCCTTGGCCAGCAGCCCGAGCGCGACCTCCTCGACGGCCCGGCCGAACTCCGCATAGGTCCAGCGGCGGCCGCTGGGGACGTCGACGAGCGCCTCGCGGTCCCCGAAGCGTTCGATGGTGAAGGCCAGATCGGCGCCGATGGTGTCGTCGATCATCGGGATGGAGGTGCTGCCGGCCGCGTACGCGGGTGTGGTCACCGGTGGTCTTCCTCTCGGTATTCGTCTCCGCCGCCCCGCTCGGTGCGTTCGCGCAGCTCGATGCGGCGGATCTTGCCGGACACGGTCTTCGGCAGCTCGGCGAACTCCAGCCGCCGGATGCGCTTGTACGGGGCGAGGGTCGCCCGCGAGTGCGCGAAGAGGGCCTTCGCGGTGCCGGGGCCGGGCTCCCAGCCCTCGGCGAGCACGACGTAGGCCTTGGGCACGGAGAGCCGCAGCGGGTCGGGGGCGGGGACGACGGCCGCCTCCGCCACGGCCTCGTGTTCGAGGAGCGCGCTCTCCAGCTCGAAGGGGGACACCTTGTAGTCGCTCGACTTGAACACGTCGTCGCTGCGGCCCACATAGGTGATGTACCCGTCGGCGTCGCGGGCGCCGATGTCCCCGGTGCGGTAGTAGCCGCCCTCCATCGCCTCGGCCGTGCGCTCCGGGTCGCCCGCGTATCCGGTCATCAGGCCGACGGGCCGCTCGCTCAGGTCGAGGGCGATCTCGCCCTCGTCGGCCGGGCGGCCGGTGACGGGGTCGAGGAGGACGACCGTGAAGCCGGGGCTGGGCCGGCCCATGGAGCCGGTCTTGAGCGGCTGCCCGGGCGGGTTGGCGACCTGGACGGAGGTCTCCGTCTGCCCGAAGCCGTCCCGGATGGTGACGCCCCACGCCCGCCGTACGGTCTCGATCACCTCGGGGTTGAGCGGCTCCCCCGCCGCGACCACCTCGCGCGGCGGGGTGCGCAGCGCGCTCAGGTCGGCCTGGATGAGCATCCGCCAGACCGTGGGCGGTGCGCAGAAGCTGGTGACCGCGCAGCGGTCCATCTCCGCCATCAGCCGGGCCGCGTCGAAGCGGGTGTAGTTGTGCACGAAGACGGTGGCCTCGGCGTTCCACGGGGCGAAGAGGTTGGACCAGGCGTGCTTGGCCCAGCCGGGCGAGGAGATGTTGAGGTGGACGTCGCCGGGGCGCAGCCCGATCCAGTACATCGTCGTCAAGTGGCCGATGGGGTAGGAGATGTGGCTGTGCTCGACGAGCTTGGGCCGTGCGGTGGTGCCGGAGGTGAAGTAGAGCAGCAGCGTGTCGTCCGCGCGGGTCGGGCCGTCGGGGGTGAAGGTCTCGGCGGCGGCTGCGGAGTCCTCGTAGGCGAGCCATCCGGCGGGCGCGCCGCCGACCGCGATCCGGGTGTAGTCGCCGGGCACGTCGGCGAACTTGCCGGTGTCCTCGGCCCGTACGAGCACGTGGGCCGCCCGGCCGCGGTCGATGCGGTCGGCGAGGTCGGCCGGGCCGAGCAGCGGGGTGGCGGGGATGACGACGGCGCGCAGCTTCATCGCGGCCAGTGCGGTCTCCCACAGTTCGGTCTGGTTGCCGAGCATGACGACGACGCGGTCTCCGGCCCGTACGCCCTTCTCCCGCAGCCAGTTCGCGACCTGGTCGGAGCGGCGCCGCATGGTGTCGAACGACAGCCGTGCCTCGCCGCCGTCCTCCTCGACGATCCACAGCGCGGTGCGGTCGTTGCCCCGGGCGATGCCGTCGAACCAGTCCAGCGCCCAGTTGAACTCCGCGGGGCGCGGCCAGCGGAACCCCTCGCAGGCGGCCGTGTAGTCCGTGCGCCGCGCGAGCAGGAAGTCCCGCGCCGCGCGGAACTCACCCGCCGGGCCCTCCACCGCGTCCGTCAGCTGCATGGGCGTCATCTGTCCTCCAGTTCACGGGTCACGTCACCGGCCCGCTCGTTAGCATCGTGCGACGGTGATCTGAGTCTCACCACCCCCGGACGGGGGTAGGCGCATTTCGCGGATACGGAGATTCCGACTTCGTGCCCAGGATGGGGAGGCTGTGATGGGAGATGCGGACGGGGCGGCGGAGGTACGGGCCGCGCTGCTGCGGATGCGCAGGAGTACGGGACTGTCGGTCGCCTTCGGGGGCCTGTTGTCGGGTTCGCGGCAGTTCCGGATATCGGACATGACCGGCACGACGACGCCCGCGCTGCGCGGGCTGGCCATCCGGACGGGCAGCGGGCTGGGCGGCAAGGCGGCCGCCCTGACCCGGCCGCTGTCCGTCACCGACTATCAGTCCTCGCACGTCATCAGCCATGAGTACGACGCGGCGGTGGCCGCGGAGGGGCTGCGTTCTGTGATGGCCGTGCCCGTGGTCGTACGGGGCCGGGTGCGCGGCGTCCTCTACGGCGCGCTCCGTCGGCCGCTCGCGCTCGGCGACCGGTCGCTGACCGCCGCGGTGGACGCGGCGCGGGAGCTGGAGCAGACGCTCGCCGTGCGCGACGAGCTGCACCGGCTGCTCTCCGTCGCCCACCGGCCGACCACCGACGGCCCCGCGATGTGGGAGGAGGTCCGCGAGGCCCACGGGTCGCTGCGCGCGCTGGCCCAGCGGGTCCAGGACCCCGAGCTGCGGCAGGAGCTCCTCGCCGCGTGCGGACGGCTGGCGCGGGCCTCCGCCGCGCAGCCGCTGCCCGTGGACGGCGTCCGCGTCGAGCTGTCGCCGCGCGAGGTGGACGTGCTGGCGTGCGTGGCGTCGGGCGCGACGAACGCGGCGGCCGCGGAGCGGCTGGGGCTCCGGCCGGAGACGGTGAAGAGCTATCTGCGCTCCGGCATGCGCAAGTTGGGCGTGCACACACGGCTGGAGGCGGTGGTGGCGGCCCGGCGGGCGGGGGTCCTGCCCTAGCCGGCACGGGCCGTGGTGACAGCGCGGGCCCCTGAAGACACCCCGTGCCGCGGGCGTGTCAACAGGTCGTCAAAGGAGCGGCACGGAGGGTCAACAGGCTGTCAATGAGCGGCTCCCCCACCCGCACCCCGGGCATAGCGTGTGCGAGCGGCGGCACCACCCCGCCGTACCGACACCTTTTTCCGAGGACCGTCATGCACCTGAGCCGTACCCCCTCCGAAGCAGCCGCCATCGCGGCCGTCGAGCACCCGCAGGCCGACGACGGGGAGCCCTCCGAACCACCCCGGCCCGCCGGCCCGGCCACCAGGGCGCTGCCGCTGTACGTTCCCGTACGGCGCTGCCCCAGTGGCTTCGCCCTCCGGGTCTTCCGATCGCCGCTCGGCGCTCGCACTGCCGTCGCTTTCACCACGGAGCGGCGGCTTTCGGACGTTCTGGGGACCGATCAGGCCTCCATCCGCCTGGCGCTGCCCGCCGTGCGGGCCCTGGCCGCGCCCCTCGGGGTGGGCCTCGTATCCGTCGATCCGCAGCTCACGGCCCCGCCGGCGCACCCCACGGACCCCGCCGCGCTCCCGGAAGCAGGCCCGGGCCCGTCCGGAGACTGAGGTCGTCCCGCCCACACCGCACCGAAGAAGGCTCCCGTGTCCCTCCCTCTCACCGCATGCGCCCCGCCCCACCCCTACGCGGGCACGCCCCTGTGGCCCGCCTCCACCCAGCCCCTGCGCACCGGCGACCTGGCCGTCGGCGGCGTGTCCCTCGCCGAGCTCGCCGACCGCTTCGGCACCCCCTCGTACGTCATCGACGAGGGGGAGGTGCGCGAGCGGGCCCGCGCCTGGCGCACCGCCCTCCCGGACGCGGACATCGCGTACGCGGGCAAGGCGTTCCTCTCCCGCGCGATGATCCGCTGGGTCGAGGAGGAGGGGCTGAGCCTGGACGTCTGCTCCGCAGGCGAGCTGGAGCTCGCCGCGCTCTCCGGCTTCCCCGCCGAGCGGATCGTGCTGCACGGCAACGCCAAGAGCCCGGCCGACCTGCGGGACGCGCTGCGCCTGGGCGTGGGGCGGATCGTCATCGACAGCACCGGCGAGATCGCCTCGCTCGCCGCGCAGATGCCCCCCGGCGCCCGCCAGCGGGTGCTGCTGCGGGTCGTGCCGGGCATCGCGGCGGGGGCTCACTCCGCCGTGCGCACGGGGGTGGAGGGGCAGAAGTTCGGGCTGCCGATCGCGGGCGGGGAGGCCGAGGACGCGGTGGCGCGGATCCTGGGCCAGCCACGGCTCGAACTCGTCGGACTGCACTGCCACCTCGGCTCCCAGATCGCCGGTCTCGGTCCGTACGTCACCGCGGTACGCAAGCTCGTCGCGCTGCTCGCCGAGCTCCGCGACCGGCACGGGGTGACCTTCCCGGAGCTGGACCTCGGCGGCGGCTTCGCCATCGCCTACCGGGAGGGCGACCCGGTCCTCGACCCGGCCCTGTACGCGACCCGGGTGACGGGTGAACTCGCCCTGCAATGCGCCCGGTTCGGCCTGCCGGTGCCCAGGCTGACGGTGGAGCCGGGGCGCTGGATAGCGGGTCCGGCGGGCGTGGCGCTGTACCGCGTCCTCGCGGTCAAGTCGACCGGCGGGCGTACGTTCGTCGCCGTGGACGGCGGGATGAGCGACAACCCCCGGCCCGCGCTGTACGGCGTGCGCTACACGGTGCGGCTGGTGGGCCGGGCCTCGACCGCGCCCGCGCGGTCCGCGACCGTGGTGGGCCGGCACTGCGAGGCCGGTGACGTCCTCGCGGAGGACGTGCCGCTGCCCGGTGACATCCGGCCCGGCGACGTGCTGGCCGTGCCGGCGGCCGGGGCGTACCAGGTGTCGATGGCCTCGGCGTACAACCTCGTCGGCAGGCCGCCCGTCGTGGCCGTGTCCGAAGGGCGCGCGCGGCTGCTCGTACGCCGGGAGACGCTGGAGGATCTGCGCAGCCGCGACGTGGGGGAATGACGCAGGGGATGACGAGCGGGCCGGGCCGGACCCGGCGGGTGGGGGACGCTCCCTGCGCTCCCCCGCCCGCCCCATCGGCCCCACCTGCCCCGATCGCTTCTTTTGGCCCGTATATCCTGTTGTGCGGTCCAGAACGAGCGAGAGGGAGAGCGCCCCATGCCCGAGAACCCTCCGCGCCGCGAACGGCCCACGCCGAAGAAACACTCCTGGCTGCGGCCCACGGCGACCCGCTCGAACGGCTCCGGGCGCCCGGCCCCCGCGGACCCTCCCGGTAACAGCTCCGGCAACGCCGACACGAGCGTCGTCCACGCCGCCGTCTACCGCGACGGCCACCGCGTCGCCACGCCCGCCTCGCTGGCCGACACCTACCGGCAGTTGCGGGAGCAGCCGCAGGGGATGGCCTGGATCGGCCTCGACCGGCCCTCGGAGAGCGAACTCCTCTCCCTGGCCGACGAGTTCGACCTCCACCAACTGGCCGTCGAGGACGCGCTGGAGGCCCATCAGCGCCCCAAGCTGGAGCGCTACGGCGGCACCCTCTTCGTGGTGCTGCGGGCCGCCCGCTATCTGGACGCCCCCGAGGAGGTCGACTTCGGCGAGCTGCACATCTTCGTCGGCCCCGACTTCGTGATCACGGTCGGGCACGGCGCGGCCCCCGACCTCTCCGCGGTGCGCAACCGCATGGAGGCCACCCCCGAGCTGCTGGCCCTGGGCCCCGAGGCCGTCCTCTACGCGATCCTCGACGCGGTCGTCGACGGCTACGCCCCCGTGGTCTCCGGCGTGCAGAACGACATCGACGAGATCGAGACCGAGGTCTTCAGCGGCGACCCCGAGGTCTCCCGGCGCATCTACGAACTCGCCCGCGAGATGGTGGAGTTCCAGCGCGCCACCCGCCCCCTGGTGGGCATGCTGCACAACCTCATGGCAGGCTTCGCGAAGTACGGCACCGACGACGAGCTCCAGCGCTACCTCCGCGACGTCGCCGACCACGTCACCCACACCAGCGAACGCGTCGACGGCTTCCGCTCCGCCCTCGCCGACATCCTCGCCGTCAACGCGACCCTCGTCACCCAGCAGCAGAACGCGGAAATGCGCGCCCTGGCCGAGGCGGGCTTCGAGCAGAACGAGGAGATCAAGAAAATCTCCTCCTGGGCGGCGATCCTCTTCGCCCCTACGCTGGTCGGCACCATCTACGGCATGAACTTCCAGGCGATGCCCGAGCTGCACTGGGCCTTCGGCTACCCGTTCGCGATCGCCCTGATGGCCGTGGTGTGCGTGAGTTTGTACTTCATCTTCAAGCGGCGCGACTGGCTGTGAGCAGACGCGCGGGACGGTTGCCCGGACGTTGCGCCCGTTCACGGATCACCCGAGCCCTCCCGGACAGCCCACGCACGCTTACGATGCATTCGTGGACGACGGAGCCCGACGACGGAGAGGCAGTTCGGAGAACCCATGAGTGATGGCACGACCACTCCCGAGGCCGGCTTCGTCCAGGACAGGATTCCCGTCGAACTGGACGAGACAGGTTTCAGTACCGATGTGGAGAAGGAGGACATCGGCGAGCGGATCGACAGCCCTTTCGATCCCGATCTGATCGAAGTGCAGACCCGTAATCCAACGGTCGCTCTGCTCCTCAACCGGATCCGGCGCGGCACGATCGACCTCGCTCCCGACTTCCAGCGCCGGGCCGGCATCTGGACCCAGCAGGCCCAGAGCCGGCTCATCGAGTCGCTGCTCCTGCGCATCACCCTGCCGACTCTCTACGCCGCCGAGGGCGAGGAAGACATCTGGGCCATTGTGGACGGGGTCCAGCGTCTCTCCACGATCGCCCGTTTCGTCACACCCGAGCACATCGGCGCCACCCCTTTGCGCCTGACCGGGCTGGAGTACCTCACAGAGTTCGACGGATGCGCGTTCGGTGATCTGCCCGGCCGACTCCAGACTCGGATAGAAGAGACGGAACTTGTCGTTCTCCTCATTCGGCGGGGCACGCCGGAGGAGGTCAAATTCAACATCTTCGCCCGTATCAACACGGGCGGCCGGCCACTCACCCGCCAGGAGCTCCGCCACGCCTTGATCCCCGGTCCGGCCCGCTCGTTCCTGGCAGAGCTCGCACACTCCCATGCGTTCCGGCAAGCGACCGGCGGGAGCGTGTCGGCTGAGCGGATGTCCGACCGGGAGATGTGCCTGCGCTTCCTCGCCTTCTCCCTCACACCGCCCGAGGACTACGCGAGTGGGGACTTCGACAAATTCCTCCGCCAAGCCATGCACCAGGTCAACGGCATGGACTCCGCCGGGCGCGACGCCTTGCACGCCCGCTTCCTCAGCTCGATGGACGCAAGCTTCGCCGTGTTCGGCGAACATGCCTTCCGCAAGCGCTTCCGCGAGATCACCCGCCGTTCACCGGTCAACAAGGCACTCTTCGAAGCACAGTCGGTCACGCTCTCCGGATACACCAAAGGCATGATCGATCTGCTCGCTGAGCGCCACTCACAGGTCGAGGAAGGCTTCCTCGACCTCATGGACGATGCCGACTTCTTCAACGCCGTGTCCGCGGGCACCGGCGATGTCGGCAAGGTCAGACTCCGTTTCCGCATGCTGGACGAAATGTTCTTGGAGGTTTTGAATGCTTGAGCGCATCGGCATCATCAATTTCAAGGCATTCGGCCGCCAGAACCTCGCGCTCGCCCCCTTCACCCTCCTCACCGGCCTGAATTCCTCCGGCAAGAGCACCGTCCTCCAGGCATTGGCCCTGCTGCGTCAGTCGTACGAAGCGGGGGTCCTGGAGGACGGCGGTGAATCCGGACTGCTCCTCAACGGCGAGTTCGTCCAATTGGGCACCGGACAGGATGTCCGGCACGAGGCCTACCCCAAGGACGATCCCGATATCGGGTTCAGCGTGGCGACGGCCGACGCTGCCGGGGAGCCCTTCACCTGGCACGCCGCATACGGCTCCGAGGACGACCTGCTCAAGCTGGTCGCCGCGCCATCGGCACAGCCTCTTCTGGACGCCCTTCCCACACTCTTCGGCCCGGGGTTCCAGTATCTGAAGGCAGATCGCATCGTCCCGGACATCAGCTATCCGCGCTCGCACCACGCCGTCGTACGGCGCGGGTTCCTCGGAGCCCGTGGCGAGCACACGGTGAACTACCTGCGCGTCCACCAGGACGAACCCGTCGAGGCGGCCTCCTTGCGGCATCCGTCCGCCGCCTCGGGGACACTGCTCGCGCAGACGGAAGCGTGGATGCAGCAACTCTGCCCAGGCGTGAACCTCCAGGCTGTCGGTATCGACGGCACGGACACCGTGCGGTTGAGCTACGGCTTCGGGTCAGGCGTGAACGCGTCGAACCGGTACCGACCCACGAACGTCGGTTTCGGCCTCACCTACGCACTGCCCATCGTCGTCGCATGCCTCACCGCCCGGCCGGGTTCGCTCATCCTGCTGGAAAACCCGGAGGCCCATCTCCACCCCCAGGGTCAGACCTCGCTCGCCTACCTGGCAGCTGCCGCCTGCGCGGCCGGCGCGCAGCTCATCGTGGAGACACACTCCGACCACGTCCTCAACGGTCTGCGAATTTCGGTCAAGAACGGCCGCATCGCGGCGGCCTCGACAGCCGTGCACTTCTTCCGCCGCAACGACCAGAGCGGGGAGGTCATCAGTCCTCTGATGGGCGACGACGGCATGCTGTCCGAGTGGCCACAAGGGTTCTTCGACGAGTGGGAGAACTCCCTCGATCAGCTGCTGGACTGAGCGGGACCGTCAGAGTTCACGATCACCACAACCTGGGGCGGGGAGTGCCACTTCTACTCTTTCTCAACGAGCGGTCCTGTATGGCGGACGCCTCCCCTGCGGAGGTCGGTGAAGCGATGGAGGAGCTGGTCCGGGTACTGCGCGAGGCCCGGTCGTGGCGTGAGATCGCTCTCGTCACTCAGTCGCCGCTCGCCTCGTCCGAGCTGGCCCGGGGGTATTACTACCAGCAGTGGGCGGCCGACAACCGTCACCGCAACCAGCGTCAGTTCATCAAAGCCCTACGCAACCGGGCGCCTTTCACCGATGTTCTCTCCCAGGATGTGAATCCAGGAGAGATCGAGCACGAGCACGCTGGTGAACGTGTCGAGGGAATCGGTGCCGCCCATCTCATGGATGGCCTCTGCCTGAGTCTGCCCGTGTCGGAGGTATGGCAGCGGTCATGGCTGGAGGTCACCGTTCGCACACTGGTCGAGGGCAACGACGGCGAGCTGTCCATGGTCGAGACGACCGAGAGCGTACGGCACAGCTCGTGCCGTACCGACCTCAAGCCGCACGAACAGTGGGGCCGGTCCGCCGGGCTCGAATCCATCGGCTCCCCGACACAACTATGGGAGCAGCGAGCCGACTTCTTCCCCTCCCTCCGCTTCCTTCCCCGGGTCCTGAACGATCTTCAAGCCCTCCAGCCCGCATGGTTCGTACAATCGCGTCGGCTGCTGGCACGCCTCGAGGAGTCGGCCGCACGCTGGAACCCCGCCGAGACCGCCGTCCCGGCCTGGCAAGGAGCGAAGGTCACGCCGGAACACGAGCAGCGCAGGCGCCTGTGCCGCTTCACCGACGAGGGCGGAGAGGAGCATTGCTACGACTGGCACGGCCGCTTCACACCGGGGGCAGGGCGTTTGCATTTCCGTCTCGTGCCCAAGGAAGGGATGTTGGAGATCGCCTACATCGGGCGCAAGCTCGGGTCGTAGGAGCGGCCGACGGTCCGCAGGGCCGTCAGTTGTACCGAGGAGGAGCAGTGGCGGACGAGCCGGAGACGGTGCATGCCCCCGGTGTGCGGCGGCGGAAGCGGAAGTTGTGGTACGAGCTGATCGAGTGCGGGCTGCACGGGCACCGTCTGGAGGGCACGGACGCCGCGCGGGTGCGGCCCGGGGACGCGCTGTTCGTGCGGGAGGCCGACGGGGTGCGGTGGCACCGCTGTCTGCGCTGCGACGCCTGGCTGCCGCTCCCGCCGCCGGAGAGTCCCGGCAGGGAGACGCCTCCGGAGCGTGAGGCGATCGAACTGCCGCTGCGGGGCAGGCCGTTGCGGGACCGGTACGTGCTGCGGCTGATCGCCATCGACCGGATGGTGCACTTCGTGGTGCTCGCCGTGCTGGCCGTCGCCGTGTTCGTGTTCGCCGGGGAGCGCGCCCGGCTCAAGGACCCGTTCTACCGCGTCGTGGACGCCCTGCAGAACGGCGTGGGCGGGCCCAGCGGCCGGTCGGGGCACGGGCTGCTCGGGGAGCTGGACAAGGCGTTCAAGGCGCACACCTCCACGCTGTGGCTCATCGGGCTGGTGATCGCGGTGTACGCGGTCCTCGAAGGTGTGGAGGCGGTCGGGCTGTGGCGGGCCCGGCGGTGGGCGGAGTACCTCACTTTCGTCGCGACCACGGTGCTGCTCGTGCCCGAGGTCTGGGAACTCACCGGGCGCATCAGCGCGACCAAGATTCTCACTCTGGTGATCAACCTCGCGGTCGTGGTCTATCTCCTCTTCGCCAAGCGGCTGTTCGGCCTGCGGGGCGGCGGCCGCGCCGAGGAGGCCGTGCGCGCGCACGACACCGGCTGGCACGCCCTCGAACGCGTCTACCCCGGCCCGCGCCCCGCCCGGCCGCACGCCCCGTGACCGGAGCGTGCTCAGGCTGCGTACAGGTGAGCCGTGCCAGCCTCGCGCCATGACCATCACGACGGGGCATCCCGAGGCCGCCGCGCGGCGCCGCCGGATGCTGAACAAGGTTCCGGAAGTCACGCTCTACTTCTGGATCATCAAGATCCTCTGCACCACGGTGGGCGAGACCGCCGCCGACTACCTGAACCAGAACCTCGGCCTGGGCCTGACCGGCACGACAGGTGTCATGGCCGGGCTGCTGATCGCCGCGCTGGTCGTCCAGTTCACGTCCAAGCGGTACGTGCCGGCCGTCTACTGGATCTCGGTCGTCCTGATCAGCGTCGTCGGCACGCTGGTGACCGACAACCTGACGGACAACCTCGGGGTGCCGCTGGCGGTGGCCACCGCCGTCTTCGGCGCCGCGCTGGCGGTCACCTTCGCGGTCTGGTACGCGTACGAGAAGACCCTGTCCATCCACACGGTCCACACCACCCGGCGCGAGGCCTTCTACTGGTCGGCCATCCTCTTCACCTTCGCCCTGGGCACCGCGGCGGGTGACTTCGCGGCGGAGCAGCTGAACCTCGGCTATCCGGTGTCGGCGCTCCTCTTCGGCGCGGTGATCGCCGCCGTGGCCGTCGCGCACCTGAGGTTCCGGCTCGACGCGGTCGTGGCCTTCTGGATCGCGTACGTCGTGACGCGGCCGCTCGGCGCGTCGCTCGGCGACTATCTGTCCCAGGCCTGCGCCGACGGCGGGCTGGGGCTGGGCACGGTCGCGACCAGCGCGGTCTTCCTCGTCACGATTCTCGGCCTCGTCGGCTATCTGTCCTATCTGTCGGTCGTGCGCGAGGACCGGGACTGACGGTGCCGGGTACGGGCGCGGCCCCGGGGCCGCGCCCGTACCGTCAGACGGCCGCCGGGCTCTTCCGCTCCTCCTCGACGGCTCCGCGCTTCGGCTGTTGCCGCACGGTGCGGACGATCAGCACCGCCAGGACCGCCAGCAGGACGGCCGACGAACCCACCGTGCCGTAGCCGAGGCCGCCCTTGGCGCCCGGCTTGCTGAGGAAGTCCCCCACGGTCGCGCCCAGCGGGCGGGTCAGGACGAACGCCATCCAGAACAGCAGGGTGTCGGAGATCCCTCCGGCGTACTTGGCGGCGACGATCAGCGCCAGCGCGCCACCGACCAGGAGCGCCCCTCCGGAGTAGCCGAGGCCGGAGCTGTCGGCCAGGAAGTCGCCGAGGGACGTGCCCAGCGTGTTGGAGATCAGGATGGCCGCCCAGTAGAGCAGTTCGCCCCTGAGGGTGCCGATGCTCTGGACGTCGAAGGAGTGGCCGCTGCGCTTCCACACCGCGAACACGACGGCCAGGGCCGTGATCAGCACCAGCGCGCCCTTGGCGTAGCCGAGCCCCGCGGTGCGGTTCATGAAGTCCGACACGGTCGTGCCGGCGGTGCTCGTGGAGAGGATGACCGACCAGTAGAGCACCGGGTGGAAAGCGCGGACCCTCAGCTGCGTCACGAGGCTCGCGAGGAAGAGCCCGACCAGGATCACGGAGCTGACAAGATAGCCGACGGCCATGGTCTGGGCGAGGAGGTCCCCGGCCGTCTCCCCCAGCGTCGTCGCGGCGATCTTCATGATCCAGAAGGCCAGGGTGATCTGCGGAAGCTTGTTCATTCATCCCGTTTTCGCCGTGGTCACCGGGCGCGGCCGAAGACCGGTCGAGAGACTTGTGACGGGGAAGCGTAGGGCTCCGCGGGCGTGTGTGGCTGAACAGAACCTGAGCGCGTGAACCACGCCGCCCGGCCCGTACGTCCCCGGCGTGGCCGGTGGGCGGGCCGGGCGATACTGGGCCCGTGACCGTACACCGGGTGCTGGTCGTCGAGGACGACCACGGACTGCGCGACGTGCTCGCCCGCGGCCTGCGGGAGGAGCGCTTCGACGTGCTGACCGCCGCCGACGGGGCGGCCGCCCTCCGGGCGGTGACCGGCGAGGGGCGGGTGGACGCCGTCGTGCTGGACGTGGGCCTGCCGGATTCCGACGGGCGTGACGTCTGCCAGGCGATGCGCGCCCGGGGGCTGGACGCCCCTGTGCTCTTCCTCACCGCGCACGACGGCCTCACCGACCGGCTGTCGGGCTTCTCCTCCGGCGGGGACGACTATCTCTCCAAGCCGTTCCACCTGGTGGAGCTGGCCGCCCGGCTGCGGGCCGCGCTGCGCCGCGCGGGCCGCAGCGCGGCGGTCGACGTCGGCGGGATCCGGCTGGACCCCACCCGCCACCTGCTGGAGCGCGAGGGCCGGACCGCCCCGCTGACCCCGACCGAATTCCGGCTGCTGGCCTGCCTGATGGCCGAGCCGGGCGCGGTCGTACGCCGCCACGGGCTGATCAGGGCGGCGTGGCCGGAGGGCGCGCTGGTCACGGACAACACCCTGGACCAGTATCTGGCGCGCCTGCGCCGCAAGCTGCGCGCCGTGGGCGGCGACCGCGGCATCGGCACCGTACGCGGAGTGGGGTACCGGTTCGAGTGAACGCGTTCGCACCGGGCCGGTGGTGGCGCCGCGTACGCCCCGGCACCCTGCGCGGCCGGCTGGCGCTGCTCGCCCTGGTCACCACCGCGGTCTGGGTGGTCCTCCTCACCTGTGCCTTCAACGTCGTGCTGAGCGGGCGGCTGCGCGCGGAGGCCGACGACCTGCTCCGCACCCGCGCGGAGGCGGCCGCCGCGACCGTGCACGTCGGCCCCGACCGGTCCCTCACCGTCCGCGAACCGGCCGACGACCGCGCGCTCGACACCGGCATCTGGATCTACCAGGGGTCCCGCGCCCTGGAACAGCCCTCCGCGACCGAGCGGGACCGGCGGCGGGCGGACGGACTGGCCGGGCGCGGCCGGGCCTTCGCCGAGACCACCGGGCCGGCCCCCACCCGGCTCTACGCCCTGCCGGTCCTCGCCGAGGGCCGCCAAGTGGGAACCGTGGTCAGCGCGGTCGGGCTCGATCCCTACCGGCACACCGCCCGGTCCGCGCTCGTCGGCTCCATCGGCCTGGCGCTGCTGCTCCTCGCCGGTGTGTATCTGATGACCCGGGCCGTGGTCGGGCGCGCCCTGCGCCCCGTGGCCGCGATGAGCCGGCAGGCCGCCCGGTGGAGCGGCCACGACACGGACCGCCGGTTCGGGGACACCCCGCGCCCGGCGGAGCTCGGCGCCCTCGCCGGGAACCTCGACGAGCTGCTGGACCGGCTGGCCGCCGTGCTCCGCCACGAGCGGCAGCTGAGCGCCGAGCTCTCCCACGAGCTGCGCACCCCGCTCGCCCGGATCACCGCCGAGACGGACTGGCTCCTGGCCCGCTCCCGCGACCCCGCGCAGCAGAAGGCCGGTCTTGAGGCGATCTCCGCCGGGGCCGACCGGATGCGGACGATATGCGAGACGCTGCTGAGCGACGCCCGCGCCCGCACCTCCGAGGCGCCCGGCAGGTGCGCGCTCGGCGCGCTCGCCCGGGACCTGGCCGCCCGCGCCGCGCACGAGCTGCCCGCGGCCCCGCCGGTCACGGTCCGCCTCGCGGACGAGGAGTCCGCCCTGACGGCCGGTGTCTCCCCGGCGGTCGCCGAGCGGATCCTCGCCCCGCTGCTGGACAACGCCCGCCGCTATGCGGCCGGGCACATCGCCCTGGAGTGCTCCGCCCGGCCCGAGGGCGTACGGGTGGTGGTGGCGGACGACGGCCCCGGGGTGCCGGACGGCGCCCGCGAGGCGGTCTTCGAGCCCGGGCACCGCGCGCACCCGGCGGACGGGCACGACGGGGCGGGTCTGGGCCTTCCGCTGGCCCGGCGCCTGGCCCGCGCGGCGGGCGGCGAGCTGACTCTCGAACCCGCCGCGCGCGGCGCCCGGTTCGTGGTCACGCTGCCGCCGGGCTGATCGTCAGCCCCCCTGGGGCACCGCTTCCGCCTTGCGCCGGGCCCGGTGGGCGGCGGCGTGGGCGCGGTTGCCGCAGATGAGGGGGGAGCAGTAGCGGCGGGACTGGTTGCGGGAGGTGTCGACGAAGACCTCGGCGCAGCGGTTGCCGACGCAGACGTGGAGGCGGTCCATCCCGCCGGTGGTGATGACGCCCAGCAGGGCCATGGCGGCGTTGGCGGCGTAGCGGTCGACGGGTGAGGCGTCGGGGGCCGCGACGTGGAGGTGCCAGGTGCCGTCGTGGTCGGTGTAGTGGGGGACGGCACGGTGGTCGGCGAGCACGCGGTTGAGCAGGGCGACCGCGGTGGCCTCGTCGGGGGCGCCGAAGACCTCGCGCAGCACGGGGCGCAGCCGGTGGGCGGCGGCGAGGTCGGCCTCGGAGAGCTCGGCGGCGAGGGGCATGCCGTGCTGGGCGAAGAGAGCGGACAGCCCGTCAACTTCCGGCATTTTTTCGATATTTCGCACGATGTTGTAGGTGTTGACCAGGTCTTCAGCCAGCGTCACCGAAGGCTCCGAGTAACTAGTAAACCTCACCATGACTCCGTACTATGGCTGTCAGTCGGCGGCGCCGTGCACGCGGCTGTCGCGGCACCGCACCCTGTTTGCCCGCTCCGAAGCAGAGGGCTCGATGGATTCACAAAAGGAATTACCCAACCCGGCCACCTCCGGCTCTCCTGTTTCCGATGCGGTCCCCGACGGGGGAACACATTCTCCCTCGGCGGGATTCCGGGAGGAAGCGGTCCAGGGGCTGCGGGCCGCGGTGCCGCTGGCCGTGGCGGTCTTCGGGTTCGCCGTGTCGTTCGGCGTGGTCGCCCGTGCGGCGGGCATGGGGGTGCTGGCGCCGCTGGTGATGTCGGTGACGACCTTCGCGGGCTCCGCGCAGTTCGCGGCCGCGTCGGTGCTGGGCACGGGCGGTGGCATCGCGGCGGCGATCGTGGCGGCCGTACTGCTGAACTCCCGCTATCTGCCCATCGGCATCAGCGTGGCCCCGGCGATGACGGGCGGGGTGCTCAAGCGGTTCCTGTCCGCCCAGTTGGTGGTCGACGAGTCGTGGGCCGTGGGCCACATCGGAGGCGGCCGCTACTCCCGGGGGCGGCTGCTCGGCGCGGGCGTCCTGGTCTACGCCGCCTGGGTCGGCGGCACCGCGGTGGGGCTGCTGGGCGCGCACTATCTCGGCGACCCCGAGCGCTTCGGTCTCGACGTGGTCTCCCCCGTGCTCTTCATGGCCCTGCTCAAGGGGCAGATCACCAGCAGGAAGGCGCTGGTCGCCGCCGTCCTGGGGGTCGCGATCGCGCTGACCCTGGTGCCCTTCGCGTCGCCCGGCGTCCCATTGATCGCGGCCACCGCCGCCTGCCTGCTGGGGTTGAGGAAGCGATGAGCGGACTGTGGCTCGCGGTGCTGCTGGTCGGCGCCGTTTCCATGGCACTGAAGGCGACGGGGCCGGTGCTGCTGGGCGGTGAGGAACTGCCCGCCGCCATGCAGCGGGTGGTGACCCTGATGGCCCCGACCCTGTTGGCCGCCCTGATTGCCACTCAGATGTTCGGCCACGGCAAGGCGTTGGTCCTCGACGCCCGCGTGGCCGGGCTCCTGGTGGGCGCCTTCGGCATCTGGCGGAAGTGGCCGACCCTGCTCGTCGTCGTGCTCGGAGCAGCGGCGACCGCCCTGACCCGCCTGGCCATTGGCTGACGGCCCCTCACCCCCCAGGAGAATCCGCATGGTCAGCAGCACCGAGGAGCACCCGATGTGGCCCACCGCCGCGCTGTGGGACGCCGCCGCCCGCCTGGGAGCGCCCCTCGCCCTCCCGCCCCGCCCCCTGACTCCCGCCGTCGCCGGCATGCGCTGCTCCGGCCCGCTGCGCCGGATCGCGCACACGGACGGGGTGGCGTCGATCCTCGAAGGGCTGGACCGTACCGTGCCGGGCGAGGTGCTGCTGATCGACGACGGCGGCCGTACGGACGAGGCGTGCGCGGGTGACCTCGTCGCGATCGAGTCCCGGCTCGCCGGTACCGCGGGCCTGATCCTGTGGGGCTGTCACCGCGACACCGACGAACTCGCCGCCATCGGCCTGCCGGTGTTCAGCCTCGGGCCGTGTCCGGCCTCGCCCCATCCCCACCCCGAGGGCCCGGGCGCGGGCACGCCTCTCTTCGAGGGGCGGGACGGCGACACCGTGGTGGCCGACGCGGACGGTGTCGTGGCCGTGCCGGCGGCGCTGTGGGAGGACGTGCTGGCCGTGGCCGAGAAGATCGTCCGCGCCGAGCGGATCCAGGCCGACATGGCGCTGGGCGGCGTCGGCCTGCGGGAGCAGCTCCAGTGGAGCCGCTTCCTGGACCGGCGCCGCACGGACCCGGGCTATACGTTCCGCTCCCACCTGGCCCAGGTGAACGGGGCGTTGGAGTAGCAGCCCGCTCCCCGGAGCGGTGGCGTACGGCGCCCGCGCCGGGGAGGGCACAGCACGGTCCCGCCCTGCGGGCACAACCCGCTGCCGCCGGGATGCGACAGCACGGAGATCAGCACAGGAACGTCCTTTCCCCGGTTTTCCGGGGAGGGGCCGTGGGCCCCGGCCCGGCCTTCGGTGGACCCCCGCCGCCGGAGGCCGGCCCAGGACCCACGGCCCGGAACCGCCCGTACCCGCCGAAGGCTCAGCAGGAGGGAGGATCCGTCAGATGGGCACGTACGAAGTCGAGTTGACGCCGGAAGAGCGCCACCCGCTCCGCGACGTCGGTGACGCTGTGCCCGGCGTCGTAGCAGTGGAACTGATGGGGCACCCCCCGCTCGGCGAGCCGCTCGGCGTAGGCGCGAGCCTGGTCGACGGGGCAGCGGGCGTCGTTGGTCCCGGCGCAGATGAGCACCGGGGCGCGGACGGCGTCGACGTAGGTGACGGGCGAGGCCTCGCGGTAGCGCTCGGGCACCTCGTCGGGCGAGCCCCCGAAGAGGCTGCGGTCCAGTGCCTTGATCTCCTCCATCGCCTGCCGGTGGGCGTCGGCGCAGTCGGCCACCGGCGTCCCGGCGAGCCCCAGCGCCCAGTCGTCCGGCTGGGTGCCCAGGGCCAGCAGCGTCAGATAGCCGCCCCAGGACCAGCCGGAGAGCACCATGCGGCGCGGGTCCGCGATGCCGTGCTCCACGGTCCACCGCCGCACGGCGGCGACGTCCTCCAGCTCGGTCAGCCCCACCCGGGCGCGCAGCGCCTCGGTCCAGGCCTGTCCGTAGCCGGTCGAGCCGCGGTAGTTGACCCGGACGACCGCGAAGCCGTGGTCGACCCAGGCGGCCACCGTCGGGTCGAAGGCGTCCTGGTCCGCCTCGTCGGGCCCGCCGTGCAGCAGGAAGACCGTCGGGTACGGCCCCTCGCCGGTGTCCGGGGTGCTGAGCAGGGCGTGGATCCGGCCGCCGGGGCCGTCCACCCAGAGGTCGCGGGCCTCGGCCGTCAGCGGCGGCACCTGCCGCGGGGCGGGGAACTTGGGGTCGTCGAGCAGCCCGCGGAAGGCCGGTGGCCGGGAGGAGCTCGACCACAGCAGCCAGGCGTCGCCGTCGGGGCGGGTGCGGGCGTGCTCGATCGTCCCCGGCGGGGTGTCGAGGCGGGTGAGCCCACCGCCCCGCAGGTCGTAGCGGTAGGCCGTGGACCGGGCCTCGTGGTCGTGGACCACCAGCAGGGAGCGGGCGTCCTGGAACCACTCGACGGTCACGTCGCCGGGCAGCCCGAGGCCGATCTCCGTGCGCTCGCCGGTGCGCGGGTCGAAGATCACCGGTTCCCAGCGGTCGTCGCGCTGGTGCTGGAGCAGCAGCCGGGCGTCGCCGCGGACCGGCGAGAAGCCCACGGCCTCCAGGCCGCCCTCGTCGTCGGCGAGGTCGGCGACCGTGGAGCCGTCGGTGCCGAGGACGCGGACGCCCAGGTCCCACAGGTCGCCGCGCTCGCTGTGGGCGATCACCGCGAGGTCCAGCGCCCGGGACAGGTCGACGGCGAAGGCGGGCTCCTCGTGCCGGTAGAGCAGGCGGGTGGCCCCGCCGGGCAGCACCAGGTGGACAGCGGCGCCGTCCTCGGTCGAGCAGCCGAGCAGGGCGTGGTCCTCCAGCCCGACGGCCAGGCCGGACGGCCAGTAGAGGCCGGTGGAGGGGGCCGCCGGGGTGTCGGGGCCGCCTTCGAAGGGCTGCCGCATCCACTGTCCGTACTCGTCGCCGTCGGCGTCGGCGAACCACCACACCGCCCGCCCGGACGCCTCGATGGCGCAACTCTGGGTGCCCGAGGGCCGGTCGGTGACCTGCCGGATGCTCCCGGCCGTACGGTCCCAGCAGTACACCTGGGCGATGCCGGACAGGTCGCTGACGAAGGCGCAGCGCTGCGGCGCGCTCTTGGCCCATGCGGGCAGGGTGTAGCGGGGCGCGCGGAAGCGCTGCTCCCAGCGGGGGGTGTCCACGGTGTGCGGCACGGGCGCGGTCATCGCTGCGGTTCTCCTACGGCTCCGTCGGGTGCCGGCGCGCTCCCGCGGGCGGAGAACGGCGGGCCGGTTGCGGGGTCGGGCGGCCGGCGGCCGGGGCCGCCGGACGGGCCGGGGTCCCGCACCGCCCGGAGTCGGTCAGTGGCAGCCGCAACTGGACGCGGTGACACGGTTCATGCGGCGCCGGGGGCGCTCGCCCCCGGCGGTCTCCGTGCCGGTGCCGGCCAGTGCCTCTGTGGCGCCTTCGGCGGTGACGGTGCTGGTCGCGCAGGCCAGGGTCAGCTGGTACGGGGTCTGCGGCAGTGCGCCGAGGACCAGGTGGACGGAGGCCTTCGCGCGGCCCGTGGCAGCCGAGTTGGCCTCGGTGTTGAAGGGCAGCGGCTGGGTGCCCCGGCTCAGGCCGAACTCCACGCCGGAGACGACGGAGTGGTCGGAGTGCTCGGCGAAGAGGCTCTCCAGCGCGGCCGCGGCGGCGCCCGAACCGGACGCGGCGGCCTTCAGGTCGGTCACCGTCCCGTCGTCGACGGTGAGGACGAGCGGGTAGTGGGACAGACCCGTCAGCTGCTCGTAGAGCTCGTTCCGGCGGGCGTCGCCTTCGGTGCGGCTGCGGACGACCGGCCAGCCCTTGACGGCGATCTGGCCGGAGAGCGTCGTGCCCGTGACGTCGGTGGCGAGGCGCAGCCGTCCCGTGGGGGCCAGTTGGACCGCGCCGGGCTTGAAGGTGCCGACGTCCGACCGCGACCAGGTCGGCCGGGTGAATCCGGCCTGCGCGACGGAGGCGGTGAGCGGGTCCTCGATCCGCAGCCCGCCGGCCGTGGCCAGTGCGCCGGCCAGCTCGTCGGCGTGGCGCTGCACGTCGTCGGGGTCGGTGCGTTCCAGCGTCTCCAGCAGGGAGCGCGTCTGGTCGAGGGCGAGCGGGCCGGTGCCCATCCGGACGGCGGCGACGGTGCGCCCGGGGCCGATCTCCACGGTCGGGGCGGTCAGCAGGGAGTCGGCGGCGGCCACCACGAGGACGTCGGAGTTCTCGGGCACGTCGGTGCGCAGTACGTCGGCGAGGGTGCGGCCGGGTTCCGCGAGGACGGTGGTGTGGTGTTCGTGGCGGGTGCCGTGCTCGATCCGGAAGAAGTCGGCGAGGGCCTTTTCCACGACGAGCACGAAACGGTCACGACCCGCCGTGTACTGGCGATAGGCCGTAGGTCGGACGACAATCATTGCGACACTCCCGGATGTTTTCGGTGCAGTGCGGCGAGGCGGGTCGAGTCAGCACCTCGACCCGCCTCGCACTGGGCCGGGCCCGGAGGCCGGCCGTCACTCGGTTCAGCCCAGGAGGGTGCCGAGGTAGTTGCTGTTCTTACGCACCTTGATGGTCTTCTTCATGGCGGACACCTCCCCTCACGATCGAATCCGACGGCCACCCGGGGCTCAGCCCAGGAGGGTCCCGAGGTAGTTGCTGTTCTTGCGGACCTTGATGGTCTTCTTCACGGAGAACACCCCCTCTCGCCATCGAATCCGACAGGCCACCGGGGCTCAGCCCAGAAGCGTCCCGAGGTAGTTGCTGTTCTTGCGCACCTTGATGGTCTTCTTCATGGTCGTCACCTCCTCCCAGGTCTTTATTCGCGCTCCCCCGCGTCGGGGCCCGGCCGGTCAGTGACCGGCGGCCATCCGGACGCCGGGAGCGCCGCCCTTGTTGCCCAGCACCACTTCACCGCTCTCGGTGTAGACGGTGGTGTCGGGCGAGATGATGTCGAGGTGGTACTGGGTGAAGGGGGTGAGCCCCAGTCCCCAGTGGAGGCAGCCCCGGTCGCCTCCGTACACCTCGTTCATGGCGTGGTTGCCCGGCAGGATGTCCAGGCTCGTGTTGAGGGCGTGTCCGATCTCCCAGACCAGGGTGTAGCGGGAGTCGATCTCGAACATCGCCTCGAAGGTCTTGGCGACCGCGGCACCGGAGGGCCGGTGCGGGCGCAGCGCGGCGATGCTGCCCTTGCGCACCTCGGCGATCACCGCCTCGTGCTCCAGGCCGGCGAGCTTCCCCTGCAGCCGGGCCTGGTCCTTACGGGTGAAGGACGGCGTCCCGTTGTGCAGGATGGGGAATCCGCGCAGGGCGATCTCGCCTTCGAGCGGCAGGTGCAGGCTCTCGTCGAATTCGACGATCTGCATCGGCAGGACGCTGATCTCGCCCGACGGCACGATCTGCTGCTCGCCCCAGTCGAGGGGGCCGGCCTGCTGATTCCACACGAGGTCGTCGGCGAGGTGGTCGAGGACGGCGCGGGTGCCGTGGCGCTCGTCCACATAGACGAGGTGGTCGGTGGACTCCGCCAGCTCGAAGAAACGGTCGCTGAATTCGGCCTGTTCCTGGGCCGAGGTGCGCTCGATCACCCCGATGAAATGCCGGATGATCTCCAGGTCGGTGGGCGTGGAGTTGCACGCCATGCCCATGAGTTTCCGGCGCGGCCCGAGCGCTTCCTCGGACGGGGACTCAAAGAATCGGTAGGGGGAGATGACCAGCGAGTGCGACTGCTGCGGAATCGTTTCATCGGCGAGCATCGCCTCGAAGTCGTCCCCGGGGCGCAGGATTATCGTCCGGTACTCCTCGTAGGGGGCATCCCTGACGATTTCGAGTTCCTTTTCCATCTCCTGATTGGTGATCAAGCAGAAGACGCTTCCTTCGGCCGGCCCGAACTGACTGAACCGGGCAGGATTGATCTTGATTGCCATAACCGGCATACCCCCAGGTGGCTGCTTACCTGACCGCAAGAAAACAGCACTCCCCGAAGGCGGCGCAATATCGACAACCACAACGGCCGGAATGCGCGCGGGTTTAACCCGCCACTTGTCCGTATTGCCGCCTGGGCGGCCTTGGTCCGGGTTGACAGAGATCTCGCAGCAGTTCGGCACCCACCGGTTCCGGCCGACACCGGAGCGGATGTCCGGAGTTGCCCTGTGGCGCCGCTTCCGTCCTCGATCCGAACGATCAATTCCGGCAAGGCCGGGAGGGCGGGAATGTGACTCCGAGGCAAATCGGCACCGCACGGCCCCGCGGACTTTCGGCCATGATCCAAAGCAGTCGACACGCGTCATCGAGCGCGGATGCCGGGAAACCGAGGATGACACGCGCATGTGACGTGAATCACGAATAGCATGTACTTGCCATATGCCGCGGGCACTCGCGCGGACCTGAAACGACGTCAACTCCCTGCTCAGGACGGGTTTTACGGCCCAGTGGCCCGCCGCCGGGGCGTCAGGCGCCGGCGGCGGGCCCCACCGTTCACCGCCCCGTGAAGAAGTCCCGCACCCGCCGCCGGCCCCGTGGCTCGGCCGGGTAGTCGTCGTCGGCCGTGTCGTCCGGGCCGTGCAGGACGGTCCACCGCACGGCCGAGACCGCGGGCTCCAACGAGAGCCTGCTGACCGCCTCTTCGAGCAGGCTGTCGTTGCGCCGCTCGGTGGTGAGGTCGGCCGCCACCATGACCTTGCCCCCGGCCTCCACGTCGCTGCTGTACACCGAGCGCAGCCGGAAGCCGGGCCGGGTGACGGCCTGCACCACGAGGGTGCGGATGTGGGCCTCCTCCGGTTCGGTGCAGACGACCTCGAAGTGGTAGTCGGTGGCCACTTCGGCGCCGCCGTGCGGCCCCCGGTCCAGGCCCCGGGCCAGCGGGCGCAGCAGGGTGTTCGCGCCGACCACGCCCACGGTGCCCAGGGCCGCGACCACATAGAGCCCGGTCCCGGCGAGGGCGCCGACGGCAGCCGAACACCACAGCGTGGCCGCGGTGTTGAGGCCGCGGACGCTCAGCCCGTCGCGCATGATGACGCCCGCGCCCAGGAAGCCGATGCCGGAGACGATCTGGGCGGCGACCCGGGAGCCGTCGTAGCCCGTGGTGCTCGTCGCCGCCGCGAAGCCGTACTGCGACAGCAGCACGAAGAGGGCGGAGCCCGCCGCGACGAGCGCGTTCGTCCGCAGTCCGGCCATGCGCGCCCGCCACTGGCGCTCCAGCCCGATGATCGCACCGAAGCCCAGGCCGGCCGCGATATTGGCCGCCATGGGCCACTCATTGACGATGACCATGCCCCACGCTCCTCCTCGTCCTCGTTCCGTATCCCTATCGGCCGGTCACAGCCAGCTGCTGAACCGCCGGATGTACCAGGTCTTCACCACCTGGGTGAGCGCGCAGTAGGTGAGCAGGACCCCGATCAGCCACGGGAAGTAGCTCATCGGCAGCGGCTCCATCGACAGCGCCGACGCCAGCGGCGAGAACGGCAGGACGATGCCGAACGCCATCACCAGGCCGGTCATGACCAGCACCGGCAGCGAGGCCCGGGACTGGATGAAGGGGATCTTGCGGGTGCGGATCATGTGGACGACGAGGGTCTGGGAGAGCAGGCCCTCGACGAACCAGCCGGACTGGAAGAGCGTCTGGTGCGCCTCGCTGTTCGCGCCGAAGACGTTCCACATCACCAGGAACATGGTGATGTCGAAGACCGAGCTGATCGGGCCGATGCACAGCATGAACCGGGCGATGCCCTTGGCGTCCCAGGTGCGCGGCTTGCGCAGGTACTCGGGGTCCATCCGGTCCCACGGGGTGGCCAGCTGGGAGATGTCGTACGCGAGGTTCTGCACCAGCAGGTGGATCGCGAGCATCGGCTGGAAGGGGATGAACGCGCTGGCCACCAGCACCGAGAAGACGTTGCCGAAGTTCGAGCTGGCCGTCATCTTGATGTACTTGATGGTGTTGCCGAAGGTCGTCCGGCCCTGCTCCACGCCCTGCTCCAGGACCATCAGGTCCTTCTCCAGCAGGATGATGTCCGCGGACTCCTTGGCGATGTCGACCGCGGTGTCGACC
Source organism: Streptomyces blastmyceticus (assembly GCF_039521185.1). Lineage (NCBI taxonomy): Bacteria > Bacillati > Actinomycetota > Actinomycetes > Kitasatosporales > Streptomycetaceae > Streptomyces > Streptomyces blastmyceticus. Next base: position 1,015,141 of record NZ_BAAABW010000026.1, read on the forward strand.
GAGATGCCGACGTCGGCGTCGCGCAGCGCGGCGGCGTCGTTGATGCCGTCGCCGAGGAAGCCGACGGTGTGCCCCTCGGCCTGCAGCGCCCGCACGATCCGGGCCTTCTGCACCGGGTTGGTCTTGGCGAAGAGCGTGGTCGTGCGCACCAGGGCGCGCAGCCCGTCGTCGTCGAGGCGGTCGATCCGGGCGCCGGTGACGACCTCGCCCACGTCGATGCCGACGTCGGCGCAGACCCGGGCCGCGACCAGCTCGTTGTCGCCGGTGACGACCTTGACGGCGACCCCCTTGTCGGCGAGGGCCATGAGGGCCCTCGCCGCGTCGGCCTTCGGCGGGTCGAGGAAGGCGAGGAAGCCGATCAGGGTCAGCTCCGCCTCGTCGGCGACGGTGTACGTGGTGCGGTCGGCGGGGAGCGTACGGGTGGCCACGGCGAGGACGCGCAGGCCCTGCCGGTTGTGGTCCTCCGCCGTGCGGGTGACCTTCCGGCGCAGCTCGGCGGTGAGCGGCACCCGCTGCCCACCATCCGTCATGTGGGTGCTCAGGGCGAGGACTTCCTCGACCGCGCCCTTGGTGATCAGGCAGTGTTCATTAAAAGCGTGCTCGCCGGCCTCGGGGGTCGCGGCAAGGCTGTTGCGGTTCAGGACCACCGACATCCGGCGGCGGGCGAAGTCGAAGGGGATCTCGTCGACCATCGAGAAACGCGCGTCGACGACAACCTCCTCGGCCTCGAGCACACGGTCGATGACCGCCTGGTCCATGAGGTTGCGCAGCCCGGTCTGGAAGTGGCTGTTGAGGTAGGCGTGTTCGAGGACCTCGGTGTCGTCCCGGCCGTGCACGTCGAGGTAGCGGTCGAGGACGATCCGGTCCTCGGTGAGCGTGCCCGTCTTGTCCGTGCAGAGCACGTCCATCGCGCCGAGGTTCTGGATGGCGTTGAGGCGCTTGACGACGACCTTGCGGCGGGACATGGCGACCGCGCCCCGCGCCAGGTTGGTGGTGACCACCATCGGCAGCATCTCGGGGGTGAGGCCGACCGCGACGGCGAGGGCGAACATGAACGCCTCGTTCCAGTCGCCCTTGGTGAAGCCGTTGATCGCGAAGACGACGGGGACCATGACCAGCATGAAGCGGATCAGCAGGAAGCTGACCTTGCGGACGCCGGTGTCGAAGCTGGTCTGCGGGCGCTCGCCGACCAGGGAGCCGGCCATCGACCCGAAGTAGGTGTCGGAGCCGGTGGCGACGACCACGCCGGTGGCGGTGCCGGAGGTGACAGTGGTGCCCATGAGGCAGAGGTTGTCGGCCTCGACGGGGTCGGTGGTGACGCTCTGCCCGTAGTCGTGGGTGCGGGTGTCGGCCTTGGCGACGGGCAGCGACTCGCCGGACAGCGCGGCCTGGGCGACCATGAGGTCCTTGGCGGTGAGCAGCCGCAGGTCGGCCGGTACGAGGTCACCGGCGGCCAGGCGCACGATGTCGCCGGGGACGACCTGGTCCATGGGGAGCTCGACGGTGGTGGGCCGCTCGTTGCGGCCGTCCCGGCGCTGCACGGCGGTGGTCGTGGTGACCAGGGCCCTCAGGGCGGCGGCCGAACGTCCCGAGCGGTACTCCTGCCAGAACCGCAGGGCGCCGCTGATCAGCACCATCGCGCCGAGGATGGCGATGCCCGGGTCGAAGGACTCGTCCTCGGCGGCCTGGGTCCACTGCCAGAGCATGACGATGTCCAGCAGGACGAGAATGGCGATGAAGGGGTTGACGTAGGCCTTGGCGAGCTGTGTGTACCAGCGGGGCGCGCGCTCGTGGGCGACGACGTTGGCGCCGTGCTGCTCCAGGCGGTGGGCCGCCTCGTCGTGCCGCAGCCCCTGCGGGGTGGCGCGCACGTCCTGGAGGACCTGGCTGCCGGGCAGGGAGCTGTAGCGGGCGAGGCGGTCACCGGCCGCGCGGGTGCGGGCCTCGAGCTCCGCGGCCTTGCGGTCCCGGCGGCCGCGGCCCGGCGGTGCGAGCTTCTGGGGGGTGAGCGTGGTGTTGGTCATGGCGGAAACCTCTCTCCGGGCACGACGGCGCGACGGCATCGCGGTATGGCGGCATCACGACATGGCGCGGCCGCGCCGGGGCACGGAAAAGTGAAGGGTGAACGCGCGGCGGGAGCGCACACAGGCGACCCGGGGCACGGGAAATGGGGAATTCGACAGCCAGGAAGGCCGGAAACACCGAAAGGGGAAAGGGCCCGCGACAGCGGCACGGCCGGCACGCCGGAAAAAGGCGCGAACCGCGGGTCGGCTCAGGGAAATACGAGCGGAACGCCTGCGCTCAACAGGAAAGAAGCGGAGCGCCTACGCTCAGCGAGGAGAAGCCGACCGACTGTAGCGAGGACTTCCCTCGGGACTCCGACTGGTCATCCCGATCACCTCCTCGCTCGCATACGGACAACACAGGCGCCGCGCGACGGAAAACGCGCCAATGCGGCCGGAGCGGCACCTTCAGCGTCTAGCTTGCCATAGGACGTCAAGTGGTTCCGCCCCGGGCGGTTGATGCGAAGGTCGGACGATGCGGAAAGACCCCGGAACCGGAAAGCGGCCGCCGGGCGGCCGGCGGCGCTGGGCACGGTGGTGCGCGGGGTTGCTGCTGGCCCCCGTGAGCGCGGTGCTGGCGTGCCGGGCCTGCGGCACCGACGGCATCACACCGGTTCCCCAACTCCTGGCGTTCCTCCCGTGGTTGCTGGTGCCCGGCGCCATGGCGCTGCTGCTGGCCGCGGGCGCGCGCTGGGCCGTCGGCTGCGCCTGGGGGCTGCTCGCCGTCGCGGCCGTCGGCTTCTTCCTCCGCCCGTACGACGCCACGCGCCCGCCCGCACCCGGCCCGGCCCGCGCCCAACTGCGCATCCTCACCGCTAACTTGGAGTTCGGCGGCGCGACCCCGGACCTGCTCCGGGCGCTGCGCCGGGAGAAGCCGGACCTGGTGTCGGTGCAGGAGTGCGCGCCGGAGGTGTGCGCGGTCGCCCTGGACGGCGCGGAGGTGCGCGCGGCCTACCCGTACCGCCGGATCGTCGGGGGCGGCCGGGCGGAGGGCTCGGCGATCCTCAGCAGGTTCCCGCTGGAGCCGGACGGCGAGGTGCGCGGCACGCTGGCGATGCCCCGGGCGGTCGTGCGTGTGGCGGGGGTGGCGCTGCGGTTCCAGGTGGCGCACCCGATGCCGCCGGAGCCCGGGCAGGTGGGGCTGTGGCGTACGGAGCTGGGGCGGCTGCGGGCCGTGACCGCCGGGCGGGACGCGGCGGAGACCGTCATCGCGGGCGACTTCAACGCGACGCAGGACCACGCGGCGTTCCGCGCCGTGCTGGACACCGGGCTGCGGGACAGCGCCGCCCTGGTAGGCCGGGCGCGGACGCCGACGTGGCCCGCGCTGACCGCGCCGCCGCTGGGCGCGCAGATCGACCATGTGCTGGTCGGCGCGGCGGTCGAGCCGCGCGCGGCGCGCTTCCTGGACCTGGCGGGCACCGACCACCGGGCGCTGGTGGTCGATGCCGTCCTGCACGGCTGACGCTGCGTCAGCCGGTGTTGACCAGAGGGTTCCAGGTGCCGAGGGTGTCGGCGGCGGTGCCGTCGTAGAGCGAGGTCTCGCCGTCGGCCCAGCGGACGAGGAGGCCGTCGGCCCGGCCCGCGCCGCCGAAGTCTCCCGCGGTCATCGCGGGCGACGCCCAGGAGGGGTTGGGGGCCTGGAGCCGGGTGCCGGTCAGGCCGCTGCCGGAGAGGGCGAAGCTGCCCAGCGAGCCGTCGGCCCAGCGCACGACGACCTGCGAGCGGTCCCGGCCCGCGGGGAGAGTGGCAGTGAGGGCCGTGGAGTTGCGCCAGAAGGAGCCGGAGTCCGCGAGGCGGCGCTCGGTGCCGGTGCCGGTGCCGGCGGGGCCGACGTCGCTGTGCAGCGTGACCTTGCCGTCGGCCCAGCGCACGATCATGTCGTTCGCCCTGTCGGCGGAGTTGAAGCGGCCCACCGCGATCTGCGCGGCGTCCTTCCACGCGGAGCCGCCGGCCGCGAGGGTGTACTCCTTCTTGTTGTCGAAGCCCGCCGGGTCGACGTCCTCGTAGTAGCTGACCTTGCCGGTGTCCCAGCGGACCAGGACGTCGGGCCGGCCGGTGCCGCTGAAGTCGCCGCTGGTCACGGACTGGGCCCGCTGCCAGTAGCTCTTCGGCTTCGCCAGCTGCTTCTCCGCGCCGAAGCCGCCCTTGCCGTCGCCGGGGTAGAGGGTGACCTCGCCGTCGCTCCAGACCGTCAGCAGGTCCTCGCGGCCGTCGCCGTCGTAGTCGCCCGGGGCGAGGAACCTCGCGTGGCTCCAGGTCGACGCGGCACCGGGCAGCCGGGCGCCGTCGGCGGGCGACTGGTAGGCGGCGCGCACGGGCGTGCGGTCGGCGACCGCGTCCTGGTAGAGGTCCTGGATCTCGTGGTCGTAGACCGGGGAGTAGCTGATCCAGTCGTCGCCGGTGGCGTTGCCGCCGCCGTTCCAGCCGCCGAGGTTGCCGATGACGTCGCCGGTGCGGTTCTTGGCGTCGTAATTGGTGATCCAGGGGCTGCCGGAGGTGCCGCCGTAGAAGCCGCCGCACTTCATCTGGAGCTGGCGGTAGCCGGCGAGCCGCGAGGTCGGCACGGTGCAGCTGACGGCCTTCTGGTCCGGGTTGTGCGAGCCGGGGTAGCCGGTGACCGTGACCGTGCTGGTCCAGCGCGGGGTGGGCGTCAGCCGGAGGGCGCCGGTGCGGTCCTCCACACTGGCGCCCTGGGCGTTGGGCAGGACGCGGGCGAAGCCGAAGTCCAGGCTGGAGTCGGGGCCCTTGCTGTTCTTGGTGTAGCGCGGGTCGGTGAAGACCCGGTCCACGGGGAAGACGCCGTACGGCTGGTGGGCCGCGTCCAGGCCCTTGCGGTACTGCGGTACGAAGACGCGCTGGCCGCCGCCCGCCAGGGACTTGGCGCAGTGCCCGGCGGTGAGCACGAGGTTGCGGCCCGCGCTGTGCACCACACTGGCGGTGCAGTAGGTGGGCCCGTCGGGGCCGGTGCTGCTGAAGAACGTGCCGACCATGGGTATGCCGTCGCCGTACGCGCCCTGGGGCGTGCCGGTGGGGGCGGCGCCGACGAGGGCGCGGGACCGGGCGGCGGAGGCGGGCGCGGCGGCGCGGCCCGCGTCGGCCGGCTTGGCGGCGGCCATGCGCTCGGCCGTCCAGTACTTCTCCGCGGCGCGGCCGCCGGACGGGGCCGGGGTGGCCGCGACGGCCGCGGTGGCGGTGGCGGTCGTGCCGCACGCGGCCATGCAGAGGGCGACGGCGACGGCACGGGACCATCTGAAGGGTGACAAGGTGACTCTCTGGGGTGGGAGAAACAGACAGTGCGGGGCATCGTGCCACAGGTCATGGACACGCCCGACGCCGGTCTCCGGAACCCCGTCCTCCGAGGTCAGGCCGCCCGTGCGTCCCGGTGGATGGGGGTGTGCGCCCCGGTGAGGGGAACCCCCGTGCCGCCGCGCCGGACGGCGACGATCTCGGCGACGATGGACAGCGCGGTCTCCTCCGGCGTACGGGCCCCGAGGTCCAGGCCGATGGGCGAGCGCAGCCGGTCCAGCTCCGCCTCGCCCACCCCCGCCTCCCGCAGCCGCCCGAGCCGGTCCTCGTGGGTGCGGCGGGACCCCATCGCGCCGACGTAGGCGACCGGCAGCCGCAACGCCCGCTCCAGCAGCGGGATGTCGAACTTCGCGTCGTGGGTGAGGACGCACAGCACCGTACGGCCGTCGAGCTCCTGGGAGTCGAGGTAGCGGTGCGGCCAGTCCACCACGACCTCGTCCGCCGCGGGGAAGCGGCCGGGGGTGGCGAAGACGGGTCGGGCGTCGCAGACGGTGACGTGGTAGCCGAGGAACTTGCCTGCGCCGGCGAGGGCGGCGGCGAAGTCCACGGCCCCGAAGACGATCATCCGGGGCGGCGGCAGGCTGGACTCGACGAGCAGCACGACCTGCTCACCGCAGCGCGAGCCGCTCTCCCCCGCCCCGTCGTCGCCGTACGCCACCCCCACCGTGCCCGTGTGCCCGAGGTCCAGCAGCGCCGCCGTCTCCCGCGCGGCGGCGTCGTCGAGCGCCCCGGTGCCGCCGAGGGTGCCGGCGGCGGTGCCGTCGGGCCCGACGAGCAGGGGGCGGCCCAGGAGCCCGGCCGGGCCGTGCACGACGCGGGCGAGGGCCGCGGTCCCGCCGCGGGCGGCGGTCGCCAGCGCGGCCGCGTGCACGGGCCGGTCCCGGGCGTCGGCCCGGACCGGGGTGACGAGGATGTCGATCACGCCGCCGCAGGTCAGGCCGACGGCGAAGGCGTCCTCGTCGGAGTAGCCGAAGCGCTCGCGCACGCTCTCGCCGTCCGCGAGGGCCGCCAGGCACAGGTCGTAGACGGCGCCCTCCACGCACCCGCCGGACACGGACCCTACGACGCTGCCGTCCGCGTCGACGGCCAGCGCGGCACCGACCGGCCGGGGGGCGCTGCCGCGCACGGCGACGACGGTGGCGACGGCGAAGTCGCGGCCTTCTTCGCACCAACGGTGCAGTTCCTCTGCGAGGTCGAGCATGGGGGTGTCTCCTCGGGGTGTGCGATTCCAGTGTGCGGCGGGTGGGTGACGGCAGGGGTCTCTTTCCGACGGCGGGCCGGTCCGCGCCTGCGGCGGGCTTGTTCCCCAGCCCCGCCCCTTCCCGAAACCGGGGCTCGTGCCCCGGACCCCCGGCTGCGGCGAGCGTTGCCGCCTGCGGCGGGAGCGGCCTGCGGCCGCGTCCTCAAACGCCGGACGGGCTGGGTTGCGCGAACGTCCACCGTCGCCCGCCCGGCGTGAGGGCTACGCACCCAGCCAGCCCTCGATCGGGTGCAGCGCGAAGTAGACGCCGAAAACCACGGTGAGCACCCACATGAAAAGACCGGGCTCGCGCCACTTGCCCTCCGCCGTCCTGATGGCCGTGTAGGCGATGATCCCCGCACCCACACCCGCGGTGATCGAGTACGTGAACGGCATCAGCACCACGGTCAGGAAGGCCGGGACGGCCACCGCCCGGTCGTTCCAGTCGATGTGCCGGGCGTTGCTCATCATCATCGCGCCGATGACCACGAGCGCCGCGGCGGCCACCTCGCCGGGCACGATCCGGGTGAGCGGGGTGAAGAACAGGCAGGCGGCGAAGAAGAGTCCGGTCACCACCGAGGACAGGCCCGTGCGGGCGCCCTCGCCGACCCCGGTCGCCGACTCGATGAAGACGGTCTGGCCCGAGGCGCCCGCGACCCCGCCGATCGCGCCGCCCGCGCCGTCGATGAAGAGGGCCTTGCTCAGGCCCGGCATCCGGCCCCTGGCGTCGGCGAGCCGCGCCTCGGTGCCGACGCCGATGATGGTGGCCATCGCGTCGAAGAAGCCGGCCAGCACCAGGGTGAAGACGATCATTCCCACGCTCATGGCGCCGAGCGAGCCCCAGCCGCCGAACTCGACATGCCCGAAGAGGGAGAAGTCCGGCATGGAGACCGCGCCGCCCTTGAGCTCGGGCGCACCGTTCTGCCAGGTGCCGGGGCCGAGGTGGCCGACGGCGTTGACGACGACGGCGAGGACCGTACCGGCGACGATGCCGATGAGGATCGCGCCGGGGACCTCGCGGGCCTGGAGCATCAGGACGACCAGCAGGGTGACGCAGAAGATCAGCACCGGCCAGCCCGCGAGCTCGCCGGCCGGGCCGAGGGTGACCGGTCCGCCGCCCGTGGAGGCGTGCACGAAGCCCGCCTTGACCAGGCCGATCAGGGCGATGAACATCCCGATGCCCATGGTGATGGCGTGCTTGAGGGCGAGCGGTATCGCGTTCATGATCAGTTCCCGCAGGCCGGTGACGGCCAGCAGCACGATCACCGCGCCGTAGAGCACGCACATGCCCATGGCCTGCGGCCAGGTCATGTGGGGCGCCACCTGGGTGGCGAGCACGCCGGAGACGCCCAGCCCGGCGGCGAGGGCGAGCGGCACCTTGCCGACGAGGCCCATGAGCAGGGTGCAGACCGCGGCCGCGAGCGCGGTGGCGGTGATCAGTCCGGCGTGGCCGAGCGTGTGCCGTGCGGAGTCCGGCCCGGAGAGGATCAGCGGGTTGAGGAGCAGGATGTAGCACATCGCCATGAAGGTGGTGATGCCGCCGCACACCTCGCGCCCGACGGTGGAGCCTCGCTCGCTGATGTGGAAGTACCGGTCGAGCCGGGAGCGCCCGGCGGGTGGACACGGGCCCGCGCCCGTGCCCTCCGCCGTGGCCCCGGTCTCCACGGATGAGTGGGTCATGATGCCTTCCCAAGGTTCAGAGGGGCACCCGTGGCGGCGGGTGGGACCGCCCACGGGATTTGGGATGTGGATCGGCTGCACGACCCGGGGGACGGCCCGAGACGAAGGGATTGCACCACACACCACCGGCCGGGGGGCGTGCGGGTGGTGTGATGTGACGTGTTGTCAGGTGCCGGTGAGGTGCTCAGGACGCACCGGCACCCGCTTCAGCGGCAGGCCGGTGGCGGCCCGGATCGCGGCGACGACGGCCGGGGTGGAGGACAGGGTGGGCGCCTCGCCGACGCCGCGCAGCCCGTACGGGGCGTGGTCGTCGGCGAGTTCGAGCATGTCGACCGGTATGGCGGGGGTGTCCAGGATGGTGGGGATGAGGTAGTCGGTGAAGGAGGGGTTGCGCACCCTGCCGTCCGCCGCGACGACGATCTCCTCCATGACGGCAAGCCCGAGGCCCTGAGTGGTGCCGCCCTGGATCTGGCCCACCACCGAGAGCGGGTTGAGGGCCTTGCCGACGTCCTGGGCGCAGGCGAGCTCGACGACCTTGACCAGGCCGAGCTCGGTGTCGACCTCGACGACGGCGCGGTGGGCGGCGAAGGAGTACTGCACATGGCCGTTGCCCTGCCCCGTCGCCAGGTCGAAGGCCTCGGTGGGGCGGTGCCGCCACTCCAGCTCGACGTCGACGGCCTCGCCCTCCAGCACGTCGGCCAGGTCGGCGAGCACCTCGCCCGCGTCGGTGACGACCTTGCCGCCCTCCAGGAGGAGTTCGGCGTGGCTCCAGGCCGGGTGGTACGCGGCGAACCTGGCGCGGCCGAGCTCCAGAACCTTCTCCCGTACGGCCTCGCAGGCGTGCCGGACGGCGCCGCCGGTGACGTAGGTCTGGCGGGAGGCGGAGGTGGAGCCCGCCGAGCCGACGCGGGTGTCGGCGGGCCGGATGGTGACCTGGGCGACGCCGAGCTCGGTGCGGGCGATCTGGGCGTGGACGGTGACCCCGCCCTGGCCGACCTCCGCCATGGCCGTGTGCACCGTGGCCACGGGCTGTCCGCCGACGGTCTCCAGCCGCACCCGGGCGGTGGAGTAGTCGTCGAAGCCCTCGGAGAAGCCGACGTTCTTGATGCCGACCGCGTAGCCGACGCCCCGCACGACGCCCTCGCCGTGGGTGGTGTTCGACAGGCCGCCGGGCAGGGCCCGGACGTCGGGCGGGCCGCCCGCGCTCTCCCACTCGCGCTCGGGCGGCAGGGGCAACGCCTTGACCCGGCGCAGGAGTTCGGCGACCGGTGCCGGGGAGTCCACGATCTGCCCGGTGGGCATGACGGCCCCCTGCGCCATGGCGTTGCGCTGCCGCAGCTCGACGGGGTCCATCTCCAGCGCGGCGGCCAGCTTGTCCATCTGCGCCTCGTAGGCGAAGCACGCCTGGACCGCGCCGAAGCCGCGCATCGCCCCGCAGGGCGGGTTGTTGGTGTAGAGGGCGAGGGCCTCGCTGTCGACGTTGTCGACGACGTACGGGCCGACGGCGAGCGAGGCCGCGTTGCCGACGACCGCCGGGGAGGAGGAGGCGTACGCGCCGCCGTCGAGGACGATGCGGCAACTCACGTACAGCAGCGTGCCGTCGCGGGTCGCGCCGTGCTCGTAGTGCAGCTTGGCGGGGTGGCGGTGGACGTGGCCGAAGAACGACTCGAAGCGGTTGTAGACCATCTTGACGGGCCGTCCGGTGCGCAGCGCGAGCAGGCAGGCGTGGGCCTGCATGGAGAGGTCCTCGCGGCCGCCGAAGGCCCCGCCGACGCCGGAGAGCGTCATGCGGACCTTGTCCTCGGGCAGGCCGAGGACCGGGGCGATCTGGCGCAGGTCGGCGTGCAGCCACTGGGTGGCGATGTAGAGGTCGACGCCGCCGTCCTCGGCGGGCACGGCGAGGCCGGACTCGGGGCCGAGGAACGCCTGGTCCTGCATGCCCACTTCGTAGTCGCCGGTGACGACCACCTCGGCGCGGGCACGGGCCGCGGCGACGTCGCCGCGCCGCACGGGCTGGCGGTGGACGATGTTGGGGTGGGGGACGTGGCCGGCGTGGTGGTCGTCGCGGCCCGGGTGCAGCAGGGGCGCGCCGGGCGCGGTGGCCGACTCCTCGTCGGTGACGGTGGGCAGTTGCTCGTACGCCACCTTGATCTTCGCGGCGGCGCGGCGGGCGGTCTCGGGGTGGTCGGCGGCGACGAGCGCGACGGGCTCGCCGTGGTAGCGGACCACGCCGTCGGCGAGGACGGGGGTGTCCTTGATCTCCAGGCCGTAGCGGGTCTCGGCGGGGAGGTCGTCGCAGGTCAGAACGGCGTACACACCCGGGGTGGCGTACGCCTCGGAGACGTCGACGGACAGGATCCGGGCGTGGGTATGGGGGCTGCGGAGCGTGAAGCCCCAGAGCATGTCCTCGTGCCACAGATCGGAGGCGTAGGCGAAGTCGCCGGTGACCTTCAGGGTGCCGTCGGGGCGCTGGGTGGACTCGCCTATGCCGCCGCGGGTCCGGCTGCCCTGGGTGAGCGCGGTGGGGGTGCGTGCGGTACCCATGTCAGCCCGCCTCTCCCGCGCGGGCGGCCGCGAGGCGCACCGCGTCGAGGATCTTCTCGTAGCCGGTGCAGCGGCAGAGGTTGCCCGAGAGCGCCTCGCGGATGTCGGCGTCGGTGGGGTCGGTGTTGCGCTCCAGGAGCTCGTCGGCGGCGACGAGCAGGCCGGGGGTGCAGAAGCCGCACTGCACGGCGCCCGCGTCGATGAACGCCTGCTGCACAGGGGAGAGTTCGGTGCCCGATCCGGCGTCGGGACGCCACTGCCGGGCCTCGTCGGCGCCCGTGCCCGGCGCGCTCCCGGCTCGCCGTCGCGCGTAGTCCGCGAGCCCCTCCACGGTGTCGACCTCGCGGCCCTCCACCTGGCCCGCGGCCACCAGGCAGGCGCAGACCGGGAGCCCGTCGAGGCGGACCGTGCAGGAGCCGCACTCGCCCTGCTCGCAGGCGTTCTTCGAGCCGGGCAGGCCCAGCCGCTCGCGCAGGACGTACAGGAGGCTCTCGCCCTCCCAGACGTCGTCGGCCTGCTGCGGCCGCCCGTTGACCTTGAAGTTCACGCGCATCGGGTGTTCCTCTCCCTGCCACGGTACGCGTCCCAGGTCCAGCCGAGCGTACGGCGGGCCATGACGCCCACCGCGTGCCGGCGGTACCGGGCGCTGCCCCGCACGTCGTCGATCGGGTTGCAGGCACCGGCGGCGAGTTCGGCGAACTGCCGGGCCAGCGAGGGCGCCAGGTCCGCGCCCGACTCCCAGAGGCCGCCCTCCTCCAGCGCGGCCGCCAGGAAGTCCTCGGCCGCCCGGGCCCGCACCGGCGTGGGCGCGGCCGAGCCGATGCCGGTGCGCACGGTGCGGGTCTCCGGGTGCAGGGCGAGGCCGAAGGCGCAGACCGCGATCACCATGGCGTTGCGGGTGCCGACCTTGGAGAACTGCTGCGGGCCGTCGGCCTTCCTGATGCGTACGGCCCGGATGAGCTCGTCCGGGGCCAGGGCGTTGCGCTTCACGCCGGTGTAGAACTCCTCCACCGGGATCAGCCGGGTGCCGCGCACCGACTCCGCCTCCACGTCCGCGCCGGCCGCGAGCAGCGCGGGGTGGGCGTCCCCGGCCGGGGACGCCGCACCGAGGTTGCCGCCCACGCTGCCGCGGTTGCGGATCTGCGGCGAGCCGACGGTGTGCGAGGCGAGCGCGAGGCCGGGCAGCGGATCGCGGAGCTCCGCCATGATCCGGGTGTACGGCACGGACGCGCCGAGGCGGACGTCCCGGTCGCCGATCTCCCATTCGTACAAATCGCCGATGCGATTCAGGTCGAGCAGATACTCCGGCCGGCGGTGGTCGAAGTTGATCTCGACCATCACGTCCGTGCCGCCCGCGATGGGCACAGCCGTGGGGTGCTCGGCCTTCGCGGCGAGCGCCTCCTCCCAGCTGCCGGGGCGCAGGAAGTCCATGGATCTTCTCTTCTCGATCGGGTCCCGAGGGGTGGTGCGAGGGGGTGTCCGTCCGGGCGGTTCATGTCCTGTTCACGCGGCGTGGAGCCAGTACAAGGCCGGGCGGGCACCCGGGTGCAGTCACCGAAACCATGAAGCGGTTCGCTGGCCGAGGGCCCCGTCTTGTAGATTCGAACGAAAGACGGGGTTCAGAAACCTCACTGCATTCCACTGGTTACAACAAGACAGATCGGCGGCGACCACGATGCGGCTGCGCGCACTCCTGGAGACCGAAACCCTGGGCCTTCGGCTGCTCGGCGGCGAGGACGAGCTGGACCGCTCCGTGCGCGGCGTGATGACCACCGACCTGCGCGACCCGAGCCGGTATCTCTCCGGCGGCGAGCTGGTGCTCACGGGCCTCGCGTGGCGGCGGGAGCCGGAGGACTCCGAGCGGTTCGTACGGATCCTCTCGGCGGCCGGGGTGGCCGGGCTCGCGGCGGGCGAGGCCGAGATGCGGTCGATCCCCGACGACCTGGTGCAGGCGTGCGCGCGGCACCGGCTGCCGCTGTTCTCGGTGGTCGAGGACGTGTCGTTCGCGTCCATCACCGAGCACGTGGTGCGGCAGGTCTCCAGCGAGCGGGCCGGTGACCTGGCGGCGGTCGTGGAGCGGCACCGGCGGCTGATGACCTCCGGCCCGGCGGGCGGCGGCCCCGAGGTCGTCCTCGACCTCCTCGGCTCCGACCTGGACCTGCGGGCCTGGGTCCTCTCCCCCACCGGCCGCCCCATCGCCGGGTCCTCGCTGGCCGGGTCCGGGCCCGAGCTGCCCGCCGCCGTCTGCGCCGCGCTCGCGGGCGAGCACCTGGCCGCCTCGCGCACCGGCCGCCGCGGCCCGCACCGGGTCAGCGCCGGGGGCAACACGTACTCCCTCTTCCCCATCAGCGGTGCCGGGCGCGGCGCCGCCCGCGACGTCCGGGAGACCGTCCTGTCGGACTGGCTGCTGGCCGTCGAGGCGGACGCCGGCGACTGGCCCGCCGAGCGCCTCGACCTGCTCGACGGCGTCACCCAGCTGATCGCGGTGGAGCGCGACCGGCGGGACGCCGCCCGCACGGTGCGGCGCCGGCTCGCCCAGGAGATCCTGGAGCTGGTCCAGACCGGGGCGGCCCCGGCCGAGATCGCCGCCCGGCTGCGGGTGGCGGCGCCCGTGCTGCTGCCGGGCCTCGGCACGGCCCCGCACTGGCAGGTCGTCGTGGCCCGGGTCGAGTGGGACGGCACCGACATCCCCGGCGGCCCGGTGGCCCAGGCCCTGCTGGAGGAGGTCCTGGTCGACCCGGAGGCGTCCGGCACCGAGCCGTCCGACCGGATCGCGGTCGCCCACCTCGGCGACGAGGCGGTGGCACTGGTGCCGCTGCCCGCGCTGCCCACCCGGCCGGAGGGGCTCGAACCCGAGGGCGCCGCCCCGGCCACCGCCCCAGGGCTGCACGCGGACACCCTCCTCGCGGCCGTCCGCGAGCCCCTCGCCCGGGGGCTCGACGACGACGGCCGCCTCACGCTCGGCGTCAGCGCCTCCGTGCACTCGGCGGAGGGCCTGCGCGGCGCGCTGGAGGAGGCCCGGCACGCCCGCCGCGTCGCCGCCGCCCGGCCGGGCCGCGTCTGCGCCGCGGGCCACCAGGAGCTGGCCTCGCACGTGCTGCTGCTCCCCTTCGTGCCCGACGACGTCCGCCGCGCCTTCACCGCCCGCCTCCTGGACCCCCTGCGCGACTACGACAACCGCCACCGCGCCGAGCTGATCCCGACCCTGGAGGCGTTCCTCGACTGCGACGGCTCCTGGACCCGGTGTGCCACGCGCCTGCACCTGCATGTGAACACCCTGCGCTACCGGGTGGGCAGGATCGAGCAACTGACGGGCCGTGACCTGTCGCGCCTGGAGGACAAGCTGGACTTCTTCCTGGCCCTGCGCATGAGCTGACCGCGGGTAGCCTGACCCCATGGGGGTAGTGATCAAGGACGGCCGCACCCGGATCTGGGTCGAGCGGCACGAAGTACGGGTGCGGCGGGGCCGCGTGACCACGGTGGTGCCGGGCGCCCAGGTGCGGTCGGCGGACGTCTCGGGATCGGAGCTGACGCTGCGTCTGGTCGAGCGGCCGCTGGAGCTGACGGTCCATCACCGCAATCCGGCGGCCCTGGCCGCGCTCCGCGCGGAGATCGACGAGGCCCGCCGCACGGACCGCACCGGCTCGCCCGTACGACAGGAGACCGCCGAGCCCTGGCCGGTGTCGTACGCGCGCGCCGGGTCGGCGTGGCTGGACCGGGTGACGCGGGGCAACGCGATCGCGCAGGCCGCGGTGGCGTACGTCCTGGCGAGCGTGCCGCTCACCCTCCTCCTGGCGGACAGCCCGAAAGAGCTCCTCGCCTGGCCGCTCGGCACGCTCGGCGTCGTCCTGCTGTACTGGTGGGCTGCCGTCGCCAACCTGCGCACCCGCTGGCTCGTGCGGCGCCGCGGGGTGACCGTGCGCCCCGGCCCACCGCAGGTCCGGACCGATGCCGAGGGCAGCAAGCAGTACACGTACCGCTTCCGCGCCCTCGACGGGATGGACTACCGACACGTCTCGGGCCACGCCTCGCACAACGGCGAGATCCGCTACGACCCCGCGGACCCGTCACGGATCGTCGTCCCGACCCGCGTCATGTGGCTCGCCGGCGACGTACTCCTCTTCTGGATGGCCGGCGCGCCGGGGCTGGCGCTGACGGGCAACTATGGGTTGTGGCTGGTGGGGGCGGATCCTTTTGTGATCGCTTGAAGGGGTGCGAATTTCAGCCCGTCCGGCGTTTGAGGACGCGCCCGAAGGGCGCTCCCGCCGGAGGCGACACCCGTCAAGCCCCCGCCAGATGCCTCAGATACTCCGCCCGATTCAGCGGGTTCCCGTCCGTGCGAGCCCGCACCGGCAGCGAGCCCACACACCGGCGGTCTTCTCCCGGCGTCGACCACCACACCGCCTCACCATGAGCCAGCGCAGGCAGACGCCGTTCGAGAACCGGCACCTGCCGCGCCGGGATGACGCCCCGGAAGACGCACACCATCGGCTCGGCCGCCGTGTCGTGGAGTTCGGCGCCCAGCGAAGCCAGCGCACCGCCGATCGCGCTCAACACCCCTAGAGGGACCTCCAGTTCAAACGAATGGCACGGCTCGTACACCCCCGTCCCCGCCTCCGCCAGCGCCCGCATCAGCACCAGCGGAGTCACCTGGCGGAAGTCCGCCGCCGTGCTCACCGGGCCCACGAACCCCGACCGGGTCAGGGTGACGACGCAGTCGGTGACCGGCCAGCCGTGCAGGCCCTGGGTGAGCGTGCGGTGGACGGTCTCCTCGATCGCGCGGTCGAAGGCGAGCGGCAGGGCGCCGAGTTCGGTGTCGCGGCGGAAGGCCGTGCCCGACCCCGGTGGGCCGGGTTCGACGCGCAGGCCGACCGTCGCCCAGAAGTCATGGCCGCCGTGCCGCTCGATCTGCTCGTACGCCTCGCCGCTGCCGGCCGGCCGCTCCCGGTGGACCGTGCTGCTCGGCTCGAAGCGCGCGTCGACGCCGAACTCCTCGCCGAGCGTCGCCGCGATGATCTCCTTCTGCACCTCGCCGTAGAGGAGGACGGACGTACCGCCTCCGGCGGGCAGGGCGCGGGTGCCGATGAGCGGGTCCTGGTCGGCGAGGGCGGTGAGCGCGGAGTGCAGCCGGGCCGCGTCGGCGGGGCGCGCGGGCCGTACGACCGTCTCCAGGCTCGGCGGCGCGAAGTGGGGCTCGGGCCGCGCGCCGTCCTCCGCGGTCCCCAGCCGGTCGCCCACCCTGACCCGCGGCAGGCCGCGGACCTTGGCGATGTCGCCCGCGGTGAGCCGGCGCCGCTCGCCCGGCTCCGCGCCGATCACGTCGAGGCCGGTGATCCTGCCGGAGTGCTCGACACGGGTTCCGTCCGCCTCGCGCCGGTGCAGCGCGACATGTTGACGTTCCGTCACTTCTCCTGAGAACAACCGCAGATACGCGATCTTCTCGCCCGACGCGCTCCGCTCCACGGCGAAGACCATGCCGACGGGCCCGGCGCCCTCGGCCGGGCGCTCCGGCAGGTGGCCGACGATGCCGTCGACGAGTGCGGCGATACCGTCCCCGGACAGCGCCGAGCCGAAGTACACGGGGTGGACCAGGCCGCGCGCGGTGCGGTCGGCGAGCAGGGCCCGCAGTTCCCCGGCGGCGGGCGGCGCACCGTCGACGAGCCGGGCGAGCAGCGCTTCGTCGGCCTCGGCCAGGGCCTCGGCCACCGTGTCGCGGAAGGCCGGGTCGGCGAAGGAGCCCGGGACCGCGCGGGCGCCGGGCGTGCCGATGTCACGAACCGTGCCCATCGGTACGACGCCTGGCGTCAGCCGGCGGCGGATGTCGGCCAGCGTCCCGGCGTAACGGGCCCCGGCGCGGTCGGTCTTGTTGACGAAGATCAGCGTCGGCAGCCGCAGCCGCCGCAGGGTCTTCATCAGGACGCGCGTCTGCGCCTGCACCCCCTCGACGGCGGACAGGACGAGCACGGCGCCGTCGAGCACGCCGAGGGCCCGCTCCACCTCGGCGATGAAGTCGCCGTGGCCGGGGGTGTCGATGAGGTTGACGCGGCGGTCGCCGACGCGGAAGGGGGCGACGGCGGTGCGGATGGTGATGCCGCGGCGGCGCTCCAGTTCGCCGCTGTCGGTCAGCGTGCTGCCCTCGTCGACACTGCCGAGCCGGTCGATGGCGCCGGCGTCGAAGAGGAGGCGTTCGGTGAGACTGGTCTTGCCGGCGTCGACGTGGGCGACGATGCCGATGTTGAGGGTGCGGCGGGTGTCACTCCCGGTGTTCCGGGTGCGCCAAGTGCTGCTGCTGGTGGTGTGCATACGCGAAGAAGTCCTCGGGAACGGTCGTCCGGTCAGGGCGCTGGTGGTTTCCGAGGCTTCGGCGCATTCCCGTGTCTCCTGAGGCTCTTGAGATTCTCCGCGCCCGCAGTGGCGCGCGCCTCGGCCATCCTGCCAGCCGACCCCCTCCGGTTCGAGGCATTTTTCGCGCGCTGGGAGGGGCCGGTCAGTCGATGCGGGCAGCATGACCGGACGGCGGGGAGCACCAAACCCGGCACCTGCCACTTGCACCACATGAGCACCCTGCCGCTCATAGGGCCGTTCACTCTCCGGTAATCTTCCGCTACCGCTGGAAGTCGGTCGTCCTTTGTGAATTGCTTCACACCTGACCCTTGGCCGCGTCCGGGTCTTCGTGCTGAGATTCGGGTCACGGCTTCCAGCTCGACGGCGCGCTTGGGGAGGGCACTGTGGCGGATACCGCCATGCGGAATTCTGGGTTGTCGGAGGAGCCACGAGGACCACAGGGGCCGGACCCGCAAGGGGACGATCCTCTCGAACGAGCCGTATGGCGGCTGCGATCGCGCGCCTGCTGGGACGACGCCGCCGCGCTCCTCGCCCCGCGCGCCGCCCAGGAGCCCGACGCGGCGCTGCGGCGGACGGCGGTGCTGATCGAGCGGTGCGTGTTCACGGCGCAGGGCTGGGGGGCCGCGGAGGACGCGCTGCGGGCGGCGGAGGCGCTCGCCACGGACGACGAGGAGCGGGGCGCGGCGGCCTGCGAGCGGGGTCATCTCGCTTACGCGTCCACCCTTTTGGGCGTACGGGACCGGTCGGACGAGGCCCGTTCCGCACTGGGCCGGGCGGCCGCGCTGCTGGCTCCCGGATCGCCGACGCGGCCGTTGCTGAACTTCCGGCGGGGGCTCATCGCCCAGCACCTCTCCGAGAACCCCTCCGACGCCACGGCCGCCTTCCAGCGCGCCCACGCGGGGGCGACCGCGCACGGTCAACGGCTCCTGCTGTCCTTCACCTGGCGGCACGTGGCGGCCATGGCCGAGCACGACGGCAAGCTCGCCGAGGCCCGGTACGGGTTCGCGGAGTCGCTTCGCATAAGGGAAGAGCTGGGCTATCTGGTCGGCATCGCCCCGGCGCTGGCATCGCTGGCGGCCGTCCTGCCCGACGCGGACGAGGCGGCCCGCCTGCGCGAGGAGGCCGGCCGGCTCGTGCGGCTCCTGGGCGGCGTCCCGGCGTGGCTCGCGGACCGGCTGTCCCCGACGGCGGCACCGGACTGATGCCCGCGGCCGTACGGGGCTGGGCCCTTCGCTCAGCGCGCGCCCGTGAAGTGCCCGGTCACCAGTGCCTCGACCCTCGGCAGGTCGCCCGCTCCCAAGGCGTCGAGCAGGGCCAGGTGTTCGGCCGCGTCCGCGACGAGGCAGGAGGTGCGGACGGCGAGGCCGTGGGCCGTGGGCCACTGCGCGCGACGGTGGAGCTCCTCGGCGACCGTGACCAGTTGGCGGTTGCCGGAGAGGCCGAGGAGCGCGCGGTGGAAGGCGCGGTCGGCCTCGGCGTAGTGGGCCCGGTCGCCGGTCGCCGCCACGGCTGCGGCCGTCTCGGCGAGCGGCCGCAGCTCGGCCCAGCGCGCCGCCGGAACGGTGCGGGCCAGGCGGAGCACGGACGGGACCTCCAGGAGCGCGCGGACCTCGGCGAGTTCGGCGAGGTCACGGGCGGTGCGGCTGGTGACGCGGAAGCCCCGGTTGGGGACGACCTCGACGGCGCCTTCGAGGACCAGCTGCTGCATCGCTTCCCTGACGGGCGTCGCGGAGACACCGAAGCGCTCACCGAGCGCGGGCCCGGAGTAGACCTCGCCGGGTATCAGTTCGCCGCTCAGCAGGGCCCTGCGCAGGGCGTCGAGGATCTGGCCGCGCACGGAGTAGCGCTGCGGCATGCGGCGTGCGGGAGCGGGCCGCGGCGCGGGGACGGCGGCCGGGGCGCCGTACGCGTCCTCGCCGTACGCCTCCTGGCTGTGGACGTGTTCGCCCCGGACGTGGCCGGTCGGCGCGGTGTGCGCGGCGGACGCGACGGCCCGTCCGGGCACGCCGGTACCGGGCCGCGGCGGCGCGCCGTGGGATCTGCCCTGCTCCATTGGGGTCCTCCTGTGTCCATCCGAACCATAGGCGGCCGTTCTGACAGTTCAAACCCCGATCCATCCGGGTAAGGTAAGGCTTGCCTGTAAACGATCGCGATTCGGTGGTCCTCGCATGCCTTCCGCCCCGGCTGCCCCGTTCTCGCACGTGCCCCCTCCGCCACCCGCCCGGGAGTGTCCCGTCGGCGACGCGTACGCCCGGCTCGCCGAGGTGTTCCCCCGGCTGACCGTCACCGTGGAGCCGCCCCGGCAGGGGGACGGCTGGGTGACGGCGGCGGGGCTCGCGGCGGGCGGCGACGAGCTCGACGCGTTCCTCGCGTGGGACGACGAACAGATCCTGCGCGACCACGGGGAGCGGGCCCGCCCGGACGTCGTCGCGAGCTTCGGGCTGCACCGCTACGCCTGGCCGCTCTGCCTGCTCGTGACGATCCCCTGGTTCCTGTGCCGCCGGGTG
Organism: Streptomyces blastmyceticus; assembly: GCF_039521185.1. NCBI lineage: Bacteria > Bacillati > Actinomycetota > Actinomycetes > Kitasatosporales > Streptomycetaceae > Streptomyces > Streptomyces blastmyceticus. The sequence goes on from NZ_BAAABW010000026.1 coordinate 1,034,826, forward strand.
GTGCGGCTGCCCGTCGAGGCCGTCTCCTACCACCGGGTCCGCGGCCGGATGACGGCCCGGATCACGGAGTTCGCCTGCCTGGCCGGCGACCCGGCGGCGGCGCGAGCGGGCGCCCTGGTCGTCGCGGACGAGGAGGCGCTGCGGGTCCGGGTGCGCGAGGCGGTGGCCGAACACCTCGCACCGGTGCTGGCCGCCTTCCGGCCGCGGATGCGGCGCGGCTCGCGCGCCCTGTGGGGCATGGCGACGGACGAACTCGCCGAGGGCCTGTGGCGAATGAGCCGGCTGCTGGGCGAGGAGGGGCGCGCGGAGCGGGAGTTGGAGCTGCTGCTGCCGGGGTCGACCCCTCCGTACGCGGGCGGTGCGGCCTTCCGTGCGCTGACCGGACCCGCGGGCGAATCCCTGCGGACCCGCGACCGGGCGAGCTGCTGCCTCTTCTACACATTGCGCCCCGATGACACCTGCCTCACCTGCCCCCGTACCGGGGATGACGTACGAGTAGCACGTATGACCACAAGCTGATTACCTTCACACCACTCGATCGGGTGGAGTGAAGCGAACGCAATTCCCTTTTCGCTGGGCGGCGTTCGAATACTCCCACACCTATCTGTATGCCCTCGGCGTCCATTGGACGGCAGTTGCTCGGAAACCCTTTGGCGAACGGTCCGATTCCGTCAGGATGGCGCGCGAAAGGCCGTACAGCTATGCAAGGGACGCAAGATGAGAGTGACCGATATACCGCTGAATTGGATGCTCCCCAGTGTTGTGGCGCTCGCCGGGGCCGTGGTGGCGGTGACGGTGCTCGCACGCGGTGGCCGGAACGGCGGCGCGGACGACACGGGGGCTCCCACGGACTCCTGGGAGCGCACCGAGGAGCGCAGGCGCCGCAAGGAGGCCATCTACGGCAGCGCCTCGTACGTACTGCTCTTCTGCTGTGCCGCCGTGGCCGCCGCCCTCTCCTTCCACGGGCTGGTGGGCTTCGGTGTGCAGAACCTGGGCCTGACGGGCGGCTGGGAGTATCTGGTGCCCTTCGGTCTCGACGGTGCCGCCATGTTCTGCTCGGTGCTCGCCGTGCGCGAGGCGAGCCACGGTGACGCGGCGCTCGGCTCCCGGCTGCTGGTGTGGACCTTCGCGGGCGCGGCGGCCTGGTTCAACTGGGTGCACGCGCCACGGGGGATGGACCACGCGGGGGCGCCGCAGTTCTTCGCCGGCATGTCCCTCTCGGCCGCGGTGCTTTTCGACCGCGCGCTCAAGCAGACCCGCCGGGCCGCGCTCCGCGAGCAGGGACTCGTGCCCCGCCCACTCCCCCAGATCCGCATAGTCCGGTGGCTGCGCGCCCCCCGCGAGACCTTCGGCGCCTGGTCGCTGATGCTCCTGGAGGGCGTGCGGACGCTGGACGAGGCGGTCGAGGAGGTCCGGGAGGACAAGCGGCAGATGGAGCGGGACCGGGTCAGGCGGCGCGAGGCGGGCAAGCTGGAGCGGGCCCGCATCAAGGCCTACAACCGCCAGCACCGGGTCTGGGGCCGCGCCCGCACCGGACGCCAGGTGGAGGTGACCGGGCCCGCCGTGCCCGCCGCCGCGCAGCCGCCGCAACTCGGCGCGGAGCCTTCCATAGCGGCCGAGGGGCAGCTCCCCGTACGCGCGCGTCCGCTCCAGGCGGTGAGCGGCCCTGATCCGATCGACCTCACCGCCGAGGACGACACCCAGGCCATTCCACGACTCGACTCACTGGAGGCCAAACTCGCCCAGATCGAGCGACAGTTCGGCTGATCCCCCAAGAGCCCTGGGTCGCCACGCGGCGGTTCAGGGCTCTTGGGCGTCCAGCTCGAACCAGACCGCCTTTCCCACGCCGTGCGGGCGCACGCCCCAGCTGTCGGCGAGGGAGTGCACGAGCAGCAGGCCGCGCCCCGAGGTCGCGGTCTTCTCGATGTCGTGCTCCCGGCCGTCGCCCGCCTCGCCGTCGGTGCGCGCCCCGGGGACGCGCAGGGCCGGGTGCCGCACGGCGAAGTCCCGCACCTCGACCCGCAGTCGGCCCTTGGACCGGGCCTCCGCGTCACCGGTGAGCGCGGCCGTCACCACCGCCGCCCCGTCGGTGTGCACCAGTGCGTTGGTGACCAGCTCGCTCGTCAGCAGCTCGGCCGTGTCCGCGCGCCCCGGTGCGCCCCAGTGCGCCAGCAGTGCGCGCAGCTGTGCCCGCACCTCACCGACCGCGGTGAGGTCCCGGCGCCCGAGCCGTCTTTCGAAACGCGGCACCGAGGGCGCCCGCGCGTCCCCCCGCTCCGGCCGCCCGTTCCCCGCCCCGCTCGCCGCCATGCCCTCCGCGGCCCCTCCCCGGCCCGCGTGGCCGTCCGCGCCCGCCAAGCTTGCAGTCCGCCGTTTCATCCTTCCCTGTCCCCGACCCCTCCCCGGCGCCCCGGCATCGAACACGCTCACGCACACTCATGACAATGCATGCCCCGGCCCACTGGTGACGACTCCTGTTGAGCCATCAACATGGTGATATGACTGGAATGCTGAGGCGTCTTGTGCTGCGCGCGAATATGCCGTCGGCCTGTAGCGGATTAACGTTTCCCGTGCGGCATTCCGTGGTCAGGGGCGCGGTACGTTGCGGAGGTTGGCGCGCGCCATCTGGAGCATGCGGCCGACGCCGCCGTCGAGCACAATTTTTCCCGCCGAGAGCGCGAATCCGCCGACCATCTCCGCGCTGATCTTCGGGGGGATCGACAGGGCGTTGGGGTCGGTGACGATGTCCACCAGTGCGGGCCCCTTGTGCCGGAAGGCGTCCCGCAGCGCGTCGCGCACCTGCCTGGGCTTCTCCACCCGCACGCCGTGGGCGCCCGCCGCCCGGGCGATGGCCGCGAAGTCGGGGTTGCGGTTCGTCGTCCCGTACGAGGGCAGCCCGCTCACCATCATCTCCAGCTCGACCATGCCGAGCGAGGAGTTGTTGAACAGGACGACCTTCACCGGCAGGTCGTACTGCACGAGCGTGAGGAAATCGCCCATCAGCATCGAGAATCCGCCGTCGCCCGCCATCGCCACGACCTGGCGGCCGAGGTCGAGGAACTGCGCCCCGATCGCCTGCGGCAGCGCGTTCGCCATCGAGCCGTGGGTGAAGGAACCGATGACCCGGCGGCGGCCGTTGGGTGTGAGATAGCGGGCCGCCCAGACGTTGTTCATGCCCGTGTCGACGGTGAAGACGGCGTCGTCGGCGGCCTCCTCGTCCAGGACGGAGGCGACGTACTCGGGGTGGATCGGGGTGTGCTTCTCGACCTTGCGCGTATACGCCTTGACGACCCCCTCCAGGGCGTCGGCGTGTTTCCTGAGCATCCGGTCGAGGAAGGCGCGGTCGCTCTTCGCCCGCACCTTCGGGGTGAGGCAGCGCAGGGTCTCGCGCACGTCGCCCCACACCGCGAGGTCGAGCCGGGAGCGGCGGCCGAGGCGCTCGGGCCGCACGTCCACCTGCACGGTCCGCACGTCGTCCGGCAGGAAGGCGTTGTACGGGAAGTCGGTGCCCAGCAGGATCAGCAGGTCGCACTCGTGGGTGGCCTCGTAGGCGGCGCCGTAGCCGAGGAGCCCGCTCATGCCCACGTCGTAGGGGTTGTCGTACTGGATCCACTCCTTGCCCCGCAGGGCGTGCCCGACCGGCGACTTCACCCGCTCCGCGAAGGCCATCACCTCGTCGTGCGCGCCCGCGGTGCCACTGCCGCAGAAGAGGGTGACCTTCCCCGCCTCGTCGATCATCCGGGCCAGCGCGTCGACCTCCGCGTCCCCGGGCCGTACGGACGGGCGGGCGGGCAGCGGGGCGTGGTCCGTCGCGCGCTCGGGGGCCTGCTGCGCGGCGATGTCGCCCGGCAGGGAGACGACGCTGACGCCGCCCAGCCCGATCGCGTGCTGGACGGCCGTGCGCAGCACCCGGGGCAGCTGCCGGGGGCTGGAGATCAGCTCGCTGTAGTGGCTGCACTCCCGGAAGAGCCGGTCCGGATGGGTCTCCTGGAAGTAGCCGGTGCCGATCTCGCTGCTGGGGATGTGCGAGGCGAGGGCCAGCACCGGGGCCATGGAACGGTGGGCGTCGTAGAGGCCGTTGATCAGATGCAGATTGCCGGGGCCGCAGGAGCCCGCGCAGGCGGCCAGCCGGCCGGTGAGCTGGGCCTCGGCGCCGGCCGCGAAGGCGGCGGTCTCCTCGTGGCGGACCTGCACCCAGTCGATGGCGGCGGTCCGCCGGATCGCGTCCACCACCGGGTTCAGGCTGTCGCCGACCACTCCGTAGAGCCGCCGCACCCCGGAACGCACCAGGGTGTCCACGAACTGCTCCGCCACCGTCTGCTTCGCCATCGGGCCTCCTCCGGATCGGTCTCGGCCCGCTCCTTCCCCTATGAACCCACGGAACACATGACTATGCCTCCCAGAGGGCGCACGCGGTCCGGTCGTCGGCGTACCCCGTCACGCGCAGCTGGGCGTCCCCGAGGAAGGCCGCCAGGCCCGGCGGCTCGCCCCCGGACCAGCGGCGGGCGAGCTCCTTGCCCAGCTCGGGCTCGCCGCGCAGCGGCTCGGCCAGGCCCGTGCTGCACAGCAGCAGGCTGTCCCCCGGCCGGGCGACGGACGCCCGGAAGCGGAACGGCTCGCCCGGCACCTCGGCCGGTTCGACGGCCGGGGCGATGCCCGGCGTGGTGATGCCCAGGTCGATGGTCATCCGCTCGTCGGGCGTCGTGCCCTGGCCCACGGCGGGTTCGAGGCCCGGGCAGAGCTCCGCGGGATCCGGGTCGAGGTCCTGCCAGGCGCCCTCCCGGAGCCGGAAGAGGCCGCCGGTGCCGACGCCGAAGAAGACGCGCGTACGGCACGCGGGGTCGGCGGTCAGCAGCAGGCAGCGCACGGCGGCGGTGTACTCCTCGGGGCGCAGGCCGAGTTCGGCGGCGCGGGCGCGCAGCCGTCCGTAGCTGCGGTCGGTGAGCCGGTGCAGCCCGGACCTCAGCTCGCCGCGGCGCCCGCCGCGGATGTCGTCGGCCAGCCGGGCGTGGCTGCGCCCCACGGCGCCGCCCAGCCAGGCGCAGATGTCCCGGGCCGCGCGGTGCGCCTCACCGGCCGCGCGGGTCCCACTGGCCATCGCGACGAACAGCAGCGCGCCGTCACCGTCGCCGAACCGGGTCGTCAGCAGGGCGTCGCGGCGCGGCTCGCCGCGATAGCGCGCCGAGTCGCCGCGCAGCGAGGTCGCGCGCAGGGTCACCGCGCCGTAGCACGCGCCGTCCAGCACGGTGTCCGGCACGGCCTCCGCCAGCTCCCGGGGGTCACCGGCGGGCCAGGCGGTCGGCTCGGCGTCGTACGTGGGCGGGCGCTCCCCCACGAACTCGGCGGCGCGGGCCGGTTTCCGCCCCTGCCGGGGGACCAGCGGCAGCCGGGGCGCCCGCTCCTCGGGAGGCGTGGGCTGGGGGGAGAAGAGGGTCTCCCAGGGCTGCATGGTCTGCGGGGGCTGCGGGGTGTCGCGGGGCTGGGGCGACTTGGCGGGCGAGAGGGGTTCGCGCGGCCGGCGGGGACCGGAGGACAAGGGGTCGCCGGACTGCCGGGGGTCGGGGGGCGCGAGGGGGTCGTGCGGCTGCCGGGGGGCGGAGGGGAAGAGGACGTCGCGGGGCGGACGGGAGTCGGAGGACGGGAGGGCGTCGCGGGACGGGCGTGATCCGTTGGACGGGAAGGATCCGCGCGACCGGCGGGGGTCGGAGGGGGGCTCGGGGTCGCGCGGGCGACGTGACGCGGGCGGCGTCTCGTTGGACCGGGACGGCAGCGGCTTCCGCGGGGATGCCGTCCCGCGCGGCTGCGCGTCACGCGGCCGTTCGCTGCGCGGCGCCGGAAGGGTCGCCCGGCGCTCCGGGGGTGCGGACGGCGGCTCCGCCGGCCGCTCGGCGTCCGGGGGCGGATCCCCGTGCCGCCCGGTCTCCGGGGCCGGGTCCTGCTCCGGCGGCCGATCGGCGCCCTGGGGGCTCGCCGGGGACGGGGAGTTCTCGCGGGACTTCGGGGACCACAGGGGCTCCCGCGACTGCGGGGGCCGGGGTGGAAGGGGCCCCTCCCACAGCTCCCGGGGCTCCGGTTCCGGCGGCGGGAGCGGCTCGTCCGGCTGCGGCAGGCCGGGGGACGGGAGCGCGTCCCGTACGGGGAGGGGTTCGAGCGGCTCCTCCTGGCGGGGGGCCTCCGCGGAGGGAAGCGCCTCGCGCGGCGGCGGCACGGACTGCTCCGGTTTGCGGAGCGGTGTCCTGGGCCGCGGGGTGTTCATGGGCCGGGGCGAGGGCCGCCGTACGTTCACGGGCCTCGGCGCGCTCGCGGGCCGGGCGACGTTGGCGGGCCGCAGGGACTCCGGGAGCTTCACCGGCTTCTCGGTCGGGCCGCTGGGGTCCGCGGGCTCGGGGAGCCTGGGCGGCGGGGCGGGGGCGCGGGGCGGTGGGACCTGCCCCCTGGTATCGGGCGGGGGCACGTCCCTGGTGATCCGCTGCGCGCGGTCCGGCAAGGGGAGCGGGGGCGGGCCCACGAGGTCGGGTGGCGGCTGGAGTTCGGGCGGGCCGGGCAGGCCCCGGGTGTGCGGTGCTCCGTAGCCCAGGGACAGCGAGGGGAGCCCTCCCGAGGGGGGAGCCGACCGGCCGGGTGGTTCGGCGCCGCCGAGGTCCCGCGCCGCTCGCGCCGCCCGTCCGGCGGGCTCCGCCTCGGGCACGGCGCCGGTCGCTCTCACGACCGAGGCGACGGAGGTGAAGCGTTCGTCGAGGCTGTCGTCCGCGGCGGCGGAGCCGGTGTCGGGTTGATTCTTGTCGTACAACTCGCCCCACCAGGCGTCCTCTTGGCCGGAGCGTTGATCCCCCTGCTGACTCATGCCCTTATTGTCCACACCTCGGGGCATACGGGAAGAGTGCACGAAGGAACCGCCCACAGGGATGATGGCCGCAGTCGAAACGCGGTTGTGGGGAGGGATGTCGCTTGCTCAGTGCCATAGGTCTGGACGCCGTCCGGGAGACAGGGCGGTGCGGGCAGCCGACGCAACGGTCCGCCGGGAACAGTGCGGTGGAACTGGTGACCGGTTCCCACGCCATTGCCGAACGTCTGTTGCGACTGCGGCTCGCCGCCACCCGCGAGATCTGCACACTGATGGCGGACAGATCGTGGCCCATCGCGGGTGACGCGGTCAACGGCGTGCCCCAGCGCGTAGTTGTCGACCGCAGTGCACCGGCGCGCGCCGTCGTTCTCGCGCCGGGGGCCGGCCACGGCGGGCCCGCCGCGCGGGTCCGGGCCGTCTGCCGGGTGCCCGCGGAGTTCGTCGTCGCCGACCGCGCGGTCGCGCTGGTGCCGCTGTCCCCGCACGCCGCCGCGCCCGCCGCCCCGGCCGCCCTGGTCGTCCGCCCCGGCGCACTGCTCACCTCGCTGGCAGACCTCTTCGAGGACGTGTGGCACCAGGCGCTTCCCCTGCGGACAGGCGTGGACGGCGCCCTGTACGAGACCCCGGGAGCGGGGCCGGACGCCGTCGATCTGGAGGTGCTCTCCCTGCTGCTCGCCGGCCTGACGGACGCCAGCGTCGCCAAGCAGCTCGGGCTGGGGCTGCGCACGGTGCAGCGGCGGGTCAAGCGGATGATGGAGCTGGCCGGGGTCACCACCCGGCTCCAGCTCGGCTGGCACGCCGCCGAGCAAGGCTGGACGGCACGGCGCTGACACGCGCCGTGCCGCTCGTGGACCGCCCGGCGCCGCCGGTGGGGGATTACCGGCCACGCTGGCCACAATCGTCCGGAAGCGGTGCCGCGCGCCTTCCGGCAACCTTGGTCCATGGGGACGTGGCAGCTGGTCCTGGTCGGTCTGGTGATGCTGCTCGGCCTGCTCGGCGTGGTGACCCCGGGGGTGCCGGGGCCGCCGATCGTCTGGGCCGGAGTGCTGTGGTGGTCGATGACCGCGCGGACCGCCCTGGCCTGGGCCGTCCTGGCCGGTGCCACGGGGGTGCTGCTGCTGAACCAGGCCGTGATCTGGCTGCTGCCGCCCCGTCGGCTGAGAGGCGCCGGCATCACCCGCCGCGCCTTCCTGGTGGCCGGTTCGGCCGGGATCGCCGGGTTCTTCCTCGTGCCGCTGCTGGGCGCGGCCCTGGGCTTCGTCGCCGGGATCTACGGGGTGGAGCGGCAGCGACTCGGCGGGCACGGCGAGGCGTGGGCGTCGACGCGGAATGTGATGCGGGCGCTCGGGACGAGCGTCCTGGTCGAACTGTTCGCCTGTCTGCTGGTCGTGGGGGCGTGGATCGGATCGGTGCTGCGAGGGTGATCTCCCGCGCCGCCGATTGACAGCGCGTCCAGTCCGGTTGACCAGGGTGGTCAAGCGCGTGGTGTCTCAAGACCGAGCAGCAGCCGCTTGCGCTCCAGCCCGCCCGCGTACCCGGTGAGCGAGCCGTCCGCGCCGATCACCCGGTGGCAGGGGCGCAGCACCAGCAGCGGGTTGGCGCCGATCGCGCCGCCCACGGCGCGGACGGCGGCGCGCGGGGCGCCGATGCGGGCGGCCAGTTCGCCGTATGTGGTGGTGGAGCCGTACGGGACAGTGTCGAGCGCGTCCCAGACCCGCTGCCGGAACTCCGTTCCCTGTACGGCGAATTCGAGGTCGAATTCCTTGGCCTCCCCCGCGAAGTAGGCCGCGAGCTGCCGTCCGGCCTCCGCGAAGGCGCCGGGGTCGCGCTGCCAGTCCGGCTGCACGGTGGCGCCGTTGCGCTGTCCCGGTACGGACAGCGACACGAGGGCGGTGCCGCCGGGCGCGGTCGCGGAGGGCCTGCCGGTGAGCAGCAGCGGGCCGAGGGGGCTGTCGATCTCGGTGTAGAGCATGGTCAGGCGTCCTTCGGTGCGTCGGTGCGGGGCTCGGCGGTGCGGAGCCGGAGGTGGTGCAGGGCGTACGAGCGCCAGGGGCGCCAGGCGGCGGTGTCCTCGGCGGGTATGCCGGTCTCTTCCGCCGGGAAGACGTCGGGGTCGGCGAGCGCCCGCATCCGGATGTGACCGGCGGTCCGGGCGTCGATGCCGGGCAGGGCGAGCAGGGCGCGTTCGGCGCTGTCGCGGTCCGCGCCCGGGTCGAGGTGGACCGTGCCGTCCGCGAGGGCGGTGGTGAGCGCGCGCAGCGTGCGGCGGGGCGCGGCGGGGATGTCGTCGAGGGCGGCGCCGGCGAGGGTGTCGGCGTCGGGGAAGACGTGGGTGAGGGCGCCGTCCGGTGCGGCGAGAGGCTTGCCGTACGCGGTCACGAGCCCGCCCGCGAGCTCGGCCGCGGCTTCCGCGCTCCTCCCCCGGGCCAGCACGGCGCGCACGGCGAGCTCGTCGCCGTCGGCCGCTCCGGGCGAGCGCAGGCCCGGCCGGGCGTCGACGAGCGGCCGCAGCAGGGGGTCGGCGCGGAGGCGGTCGGCGACGGCGTACGGGTCGGCGTCGAGGTCGAAGAGGCGGCGCATCCGCTGGACGGCGGTGGACAGGTCGCGCGGGTCGGACAGGTGCAGCCGGCAGTCGAGCCAGTGGCCGCGGTGCGCCGGTGCGGGTTCGCGGACCTCGGCGACGGCGGTGCCGTACGGCAGCCGCAGGGTGCGGCGGTAGCGGCGGGCACCGGGGGCGCCGCGCGTCTCCTCGACGCCGGGGACGGCGCCGCGCTGGAGGTGGTCGAAGATCTCCCGCGCGGCGTACGGGCCCCGGTGGGCGAGCCGGAGCGGTATGCCGGCCGCGGTGGGTGCGGGGCGGCCCCGGTGGCCCGGCGCGCGGCCGCGCAGGGCGGTCGGCGTGCAGGCGTAGATCTCCCGGACGGTGTCGTTGAACTGCCGGACGCTCTTGAACCCCGCCGCGAACGCGATCTCCGTGACCGGCAGCGACGTCGTCGTCAGCAGGATCCGCGCGGTGTGGGCGCGCTGGGCCCGCGCGAGGGCGACCGGCCCCGCGCCCAGCTCCTCGGTGAGCTGGCGGTGGACCTGCCGCGCGCTGTACCCCAGCCGGTCCGCGAGGCCCCCGACGCCCTCGCGGTCCACGACCCCGTCCCCGATCAGGCGCATCGCCCGGCCGACGAGATCGGCCCGTACGTTCCACTCCGCGGACCCGGGCACGGCATCCGGTCGGCACCTGCGACAGGCCCGGAACCCGGCGCCCTGCGCGGCGGCCGCCGACGGATGAAAACTCACATTGACCCGCTTCGGGGTCACCGCGGGACAGCTCGGCCGGCAGTAGATCCCCGTGCTCGCCACACCGAAGAAGAACTCTCCGTCGAAGCGGGCGTCCCTACTGCTCACCGCTTGATAGCGGGAGTCGTCGAGGGGGGTGGGGGTGTCGTCCATGCGTTCCAGTCTGCGGCATCCGCTGGGTGCGGTCTGGCGGAAATCGGACGCGAGGTTTTCGGGCTCGCTTGTCCTCCGTTGCCGCCTGCGGCGGGAGCGGCCTGCGGCCGCGTCCTCAATCGCCGGACGGGCTGGAAAACCAGCCCGTCCGGCGATTGAGGACAGCGCGCGAAGCGTGCTTCAGGGTCTGGGGCGGAGCCCCAGGTCAGCGGCCCCGTTTCCGGGCGGACATCTCGCGGCCCTCGGCCTGCCTCCGCTTCCATTCGCGCCGCATCTCCGCCCGAAGCCTCGCATCCGTTCGCGCGGCGATCCGCTCGTTCTCGCGGAGCAGCTTGCGGTAGCTGTCGAGGCGGCGCTGCGGCAGTTCGCCGGAGGTCACCGCCTCAAGGACCGCGCACCCCGGTTCGCCCTGGTGGCCGCAGTCGTGGAAGCGGCAGCGCGCGGCGAGGGCCTCGATCTCGGAGAAGGTCTGCGCGACCCCGCTGTCCGCGTCGTACAGCCCCACGCCGCGCAGGCCCGGGGTGTCGATGAGGACGCCCCCGCCCGGCAGCGGCAGCAGGTTGCGCGTGGTGGTGGTGTGGCGGCCCTTGCCGTCGCTGTCGCGTGTGGCGTGGACGTCCTGGACGTCCTCGCCGACCAGGGCGTTGGCGAGCGTGGACTTCCCGGCGCCGGACTGTCCCAGGAGCACGGACGTGCCGCCGGCGAGCGCCGCGGCGAGTACGTCGACGCCCTCGCCCGTCGCCGCGCTCACCGCCAGCACTTGCGCGCCCGGCGAGACGGTCGCGGTGTCGTCGAGGAGATGGCCGAGGACGACGGGGTCGGTGACGAGGTCGGCCTTGGTGAGGACGACCACGGGCGCGGCCCCGCTCTCCCAGGCGAGGGTCAGGAACCGCTCGATCCGCCCGAGGTCCAGCTCGACGGCCAGGGAGGAGGCGATCACGGCGTGATCGACGTTGGCGGCGAGGATCTGCCCCTCGGACCGCTGGGAGGAGGTGGAGCGGACGAAGGCGGTACGGCGCGGCAGCAGCGCCCGTACGAACCCCCGGGCGAGGTCGACGGCCGCCCAGTCGCCGGTGCACATGATGCGCAGCGGGTCGCCCGTGGTGACGAGCGCGGTGTCGGCCTGCACGGTCCGTACGCCGTCGCCGTCGGGGACGACGAGGTCGCAGCGACCGCGGTCGACGCGGACGATCCGGCCGGGGGTCAGGCCTTCGGCGGCGTGGGGGGCGAAGCTTTCAGCGAACCCTTCGTCCCAGCCGTAGCGGGTGAGGGGGTGCGGAGCGGTGAGCTCGGACAAGGTGATGGTCCTTCAGGAGGGAGTTGATCAATACCTGCTTCCGTGTGCGGGCAGCGCCCGTGGCCGTGACAGTCATCGGTCCTCACCTCCTGTTTCTGCACCTTGTGTGCGACGCGATCGTATGCACCGCGGGCCGACGCCCGCCATTGGTTTTCCGCCCTGAGGGGCAGCCTTGAGGGACGGAGGGACAAAAGCGGGGCTAATGGCCGCCGTTCGGCCTGGCATGTTTGCCCGGAGAGTCCGGCTTGGCGTGTTTCGGGCGGTGTTCCGGGCGCTGGATGCGCGAGCGTACGTCCTCCGGCGGCAGGAACTGCGCCCAGCGCTCGGGGAATTCCGACGGCGGTTCCCGGTCCTGGCCCACGACGCCTTCCTCCACCTCGTCGTCGAGGTCCTCCTCCAGCCCCGCCTCCAGCGCGCGGGCGGCACGCTCCGCGGCCTCGCGGGCCAGCGCGGCCGCGCGCAGCCGGTCGACCTCCGCGCGGGCACCGGCCGTCGCGACGGACGGCCAGACCCGGTCTATCGCGGCGTTCACCGCGGCGCCGACGAGGACGGCGAAGGCCGAGACGCCGATCCACAGCAGGACGGCCACGGGCGCGGCGAGCGACCCGTAGATGGTGAGGCCCTCCACGGTGTGGGTGAGGTAGATGCGCAGCAGGAGGCTGCCGATCACCCACATGGTGAGGGCGACCAGCGCGCCCGGGATGTCCTCCCGCCAGGGCGAACGGACCGGCACGGACACGTGGTAGAGCGTGGTGAGGAAGGCGATGGAGAGCAGGATCAGGACGGGCCAGTAGAGGAAGCGGACGAGGTCCGCGCTCCAGGGCACGACGTTCACCACCTCGTCGGGACCGGCCACCATCAGCGGCAGGACCACCGCCCCGATGAGCAGGGCGACCACGTAGAGGATGAAGGCCAGCAGCCGCGTCCGGACGATGCCGCGCTTGCCCTCCAGCCCGTACATGATGGTGATCGTCTCGACGAAGACGTTCACGGCCCGGGAGCCGGACCACAGGGCGATGGCGAAGCCGAGCGAGATGACGTCGGGGCGGCCCTTGGTGACGTCCTGGAGCAGGGGCTTGGCGATCTCGGTGACGCCCTTGTCGCTGAGGACGGTCGCCGACGCCTTGAGGATGTTCTCCTGGATGGAACCGATGGTGTTGGTGCCGGTCCAGTCGTCGAGATAGCCGAGCAGACCGAGGAGTCCGAGCAGCAGCGGTGGCAGGGACAGCAGACTGAAGAAGGCCGCCTCGGCGGCCAGTCCGGTGACGCGGTATTCGACACAGGAGTTGACGGTGTCCTTGAGGAGCAGCCACGCCATCCTGCGTTTCGAGACATTTCGGTACAGGACCCTGGCCCTGTGGAGTCGGCCGTCCCGCCGACCCGATCGTTCGTTTGCTGCCTGCACCCTCTAACCGTATCGGCCCTGGCCAGGTTGGTTCGCACCGTGGCCGGGCGGCGCCCCCGAGAGGCGCGGCGGCGGTGGGAGGCCCGGGCGGAGGGTGATGCTGCGCCGACTCGGCACCACCCTCCGGCCGCTCGTCGCAAGCTTCCGCCCGCGCGCTGCCGGACCGCAACGGTTGCATGGAGTTGCAATCCTGCGGATGCCCCGACATGCGGGCCCCCGCGGCGGCACCATGGCAACGTGAACCGCGGAACCATCGATGCGCGTCTGCTGCCGGCCGTCCGCGAGGCATGCCTCGGCGACGGCGAATCTCCCGCTCCGCCCCGGCCGGTGATCGGGGACTCCTGGCGCCGGGTGCGGCTCCACGGCCTCGATCCGGACCACGGCGCCGCGGTCCCTCCCCCGCTGCCGGTGGAGGAGGTCGAGCACCGGCGGCACACCTCGCAGTTGGGCGGGTTGCTGCCGCAGCTCCGCGAGGGGCTGGGCACGTTCGTGGACGTGGAGCGGCAGCTGCTGGTCGTCACGGACGGCGAGGGCCGGGTGCTGTGGCGCGAGGGGAGCCGGGGGACGCTCCGCAGCGCCGACCGGCTGGAGTTCGCGGTGGGCGCCGCGTGGACCGAGGAGCGGGTGGGCACCAACGGCATCGGCACGGCGCTGGTGGAGCGCCGGCCGGTGCAGGTGCACTCCGCGGAGCACTTCGTACGGACCCACCACGCCTGGACGTGCGCGGCGGCTCCGCTGCACGACCCGCGCGACGGGCGGCTGCTGGGCGTCGTGAACGTCAGCGGTCCGGCACCCGCCTTCAACCCGGCGACGCTTCCGCTGGTGACCGCCGTCGCCAAGGTCGCCGAGGGGGAACTGCGCGCCCGGCACTGGGAGTCCGTGGAGCGGCTGCGTTCGGTGGCTGCTCCGATGCTCTCGCGCCTCGGCGGGCGGGCGCTGGCCATCGACCGGGAGGGCTGGACGGCGGCGGTGACCGGGGCGGTGCCGGTGGGCCGGGTGGCGCTGCCCAAGTCCGTGCAGCCGGGGCTGGTGTGGCTGCCGTCGCTCGGGCTGTGCTCCCTCGAACCGCTGCCGGACGGCTGGCTGGTGCGGGTGGCGGAGACCCCTCACCCGGACGCTCAGCCGAACCGCGTGGTGCTCGACCTGCGGCGCGCCCGCGACTGGACGGTGACGGTCTCGGGCGCGGCGGGCCAGTGGTCGCAGGAGCTGAGCCCGCGCCACGCGGAGCTGTTGTACGTCCTGGCGCTGTACCCGGCGGGGCGGACGGCCGCGGAGCTGGCGGCGGACCTGTTCGGCGACCCGACGCGCACGGTGACCGTACGGGCGGAGATGTCGCGGATGCGGCGCACGCTGGGCGGGGTGCTGGGGCACCGCCCGTACCGGTTCGCGGACGGCGTCGACGTGCGGCTGCTGTCGCCGGGGCACCCGGGCGAGCTGCTGCCGGGGTCGACGGCACCGGCCGTCCTCGCCGCGCGCGGGCAGGCGCCGCCGCGCTGACGGCGGGCGTGTGATGGGGTGAGCGGCATGAGCCATCGCACCCTCGCCGTGACCACCTGGTCCCTGGAGCAGACCGCGCCGGACGATCTCGTGTCCACGCCCGCACCCGACGCGTCCGCCGGGGTCCGGATCACCCGGGCCGAAGTGCCCTCGCCGGAGTTCAGCCGCTTCCTCTACACCGCCGTGGGCGGGGACAACACCTGGACCGACCGGCTGGGCTGGACGTACGAGCGGTGGCGGGCGTTCCTGGAGCGGCCCGGGGTCGAGACATGGGTGGCGTACGACCACGGGACCCCGGCCGGCTACATCGAGCTGGACGCACAGGACGACGGCGTGGTGGAGATCAGCTACTTCGGCCTGCTCCCGGCGTTCCGGGGCCGCCGCATCGGCGGGCACCTGCTCTCGTACGGGACGGCGCGGGCGTGGGATCTCGCCGAGCGGTGGCCGGGGGTGGCGCGTACGAAGCGGGTGTGGGTGCACACGTGCTCTTTGGACGGGCCTCATGCGATGGCCAACTACGAGCGGCGGGGGTTCCGCTTGTTCGACACGACGGTGGCCGACGAGCCGGTCGCCGACGACCCGGGCCCCTGGCCGGGGGCGCACGGCTGACCCGCCGCGGTTTCTTTTCCCCAGCCCCGCCCCTTCCCGAAACTGGGGGCTCCGCCCCCAGACCCCCGGGGTGCGCAATTTCAGCCCGTCCGGCGATTGAGGACGCGCCCGAAGGGCGCTCCCGCCGCAGGCGGCAACGGGCTCGCAGGCGTTCAACACCCGGCACACCATCCCGCATCGCGAGACCCAAACATCCGCCATGCGGACAACGGTGGACTCGCCCGAGAAGGCCGTGCCACGCTTCCGTCATGTCCCGCGCCGGAGTTGCCTTGGTGAGTCGACGCC
This sequence comes from Streptomyces blastmyceticus, assembly GCF_039521185.1. Lineage (NCBI taxonomy): Bacteria > Bacillati > Actinomycetota > Actinomycetes > Kitasatosporales > Streptomycetaceae > Streptomyces > Streptomyces blastmyceticus. The sequence continues at coordinate 1,050,207 of NZ_BAAABW010000026.1, forward strand.
ACGTCGATCTCGGCCGCATGTCCAGCGCCATCTGTCCGGCGCGCTGAGAGCCTCAGCACCGCCGCACCCCGCCAAGCTCCCGCACCCCGCGCCTACTCATCGGCGCGCTGGGCCATTTCGGCATACGCGCAGGTCAGCAGGGCCCGTCTCAGGAATTGGGCCGCCGCCCGCCGTCGCGCCCCCGAGCGCCACCCCCAGAAGGACATCTCGCCATGGCTGCCACCTCGGAACCGCCCGCCGCCGCCACGTCCCGCCGCAAGGCCGGCCGCCACCGCGGCGAGGGACAGTGGGCCGTCGGCCACTTCACTCCGCTCAACGCCAATGAGCAGTTCAAGAAGGACGACGACGGTCTCAATGTGCGGACACGCATCGAGACGATCTACTCCAAGGCCGGCTTCGACTCGATCGACCCCGGCGACCTGCGCGGACGGATGCGCTGGTGGGGGCTCTACACCCAGCGCAAGCCCGGGATCGACGGGGGGAAGACCGCGATCCTGGAGCCGGAGGAGCTGGACGACAAGCACTTCATGATGCGGGTCCGCATCGACGGCGGGCGGCTCACCGTCGCCCAGCTGCGGGCCATCGGCGAGGTGTCGGAGCGGTACGCGCGGGGCACGGCCGACATCACCGACCGGCAGAACATCCAGCTGCACTGGGTCCGTATCGAGGACGTGCCCGCCATCTGGGACACGCTGGAAGCGGTCGGTCTTTCCACCACCGAGGCGTGCGGGGACTGCCCCCGCGTGATCATCGGTTCGCCGGTGGCGGGGATAGCCGCCGACGAGATCATCGACGGCACGCCAGCGGTGGACGAGATCCACGACCGCTACATCGGCAGCAAGGAATTCTCCAACCTGCCGCGGAAGTTCAAGACCGCGGTGTCCGGTTCGCCCGTGCAGGACGTCGTGCACGAGATCAACGACATCGCGTTCGTCGGTGTGGACCACCCCGAGCACGGCCCCGGCTTCGACGTCTGGGTGGGCGGCGGGCTCTCGACCAACCCCCGGCTCGCCGAACGGCTCGGCGCCTGGGTGCCGCTGGACGAGGTGGCCGACGTCTGGGCCGGTGTCGTGGGCATCTTCCGCGACTACGGCTACCGCAGACTCCGCACCCGCGCCCGGCTGAAGTTCCTGATGGCGGACTGGGGGCCGGAGCGGTTCCGCCGGGTGCTGGAGGAGGAGTACCTGCAGCGCAAGCTGCTCGACGGGCCCCCGCCCGGGCAGCCCGTCTCGCGCTGGCGCGACCACGTGGGTGTGCACCGGCAGCGGGACGGCCGCTTCTACGTGGGCTTCGCCCCGCGCGTCGGCCGGGTGGACGGCGCCACCCTCACCAAGATCGCCGAACTCGCCGCCGCCCACGGCAGCGACCGGCTGCGGACCACCGTCGAGCAGAAGATGCTGATCCTCGACGTGGCGGCCGACCGGGTCGATTCCCTCGTCGCCGGGCTGGAGGCGCTGGACTTCCAGGTGCGGCCGTCGCCGTTCCGGCGCGGGACGATGGCCTGCACCGGCATCGAGTTCTGCAAGCTGGCCATCGTGGAGACCAAGGCGCGCGGCGCCTCGCTCATCGACGAGCTGGAGCGCAGGATGCCGGACTTCGAGGAGCCGGTCACGATCAACATCAACGGCTGCCCCAACGCGTGCGCCCGCATCCAGACCGCGGACATCGGTCTCAAGGGCCAGCTGGTGCTGGACGCGGACGGCAGGCAGGTCGAGGGTTTCCAGGTCCACCTCGGCGGCGCGCTCGGCCTGGAGGCCGGTTTCGGCCGCAAGGTCCGCGGGCTCAAGGTGACCTCCGCCGAACTGCCGGACTACGTCGAGCGCGTCCTCACCCGGTTCGCGGAACAGCGCGAGGAGGGCGAGCGGTTCGCGTCCTGGGTCGTGCGCGCCGGGGAAGCGGACCTGTCATGAGCGAGCGGGCCGCCCCCTTCTACTGCCCCTACTGCGGTGACGAGGACCTGCGCCCCTCCGAGGAGGGCCACGGCGCCTGGGAATGCGCCATGTGCAACCGTGCGTTCCGACTCTCGTTCCTCGGGCTGCTGGCCAAGGGCCTCACCCCCGGAACACCCGGACACCGTGAAGGGGACAGCACATGACCGGCACGACAGATCTGCGCAGGCTCGCCGAACGGGCGGGCCGCGAACTGGAGGACGCCCCGGCGTCCGACATCCTGAGCTGGGCGGCCGACACCTTCGGCGCGCGGTTCTGCGTCACCTCCTCCATGGAGGACGCGGTCGTCGCCCATCTCGCCTCGCGCGTACGGCCGGGCGTCGACGTCCTCTTCCTCGACACCGGCTACCACTTCCCCGAGACCATCGGCACCCGGGACGCGGTGGCGGCTGTCATGGACGTCAACGTCGTCACGCTCACGCCGGAGCGCAGCGTCGCCGAGCAGGACGCCGAGCACGGACCCGCGCTGCACGACCGCGACCCCGACCTGTGCTGCGCGCTGCGGAAGGTCGCCCCGCTGGCGAACGGCCTGGTCGACTATGACGCGTGGGCGACCGGCCTGCGCCGCGACGAGTCGCCGACCCGCGCGAATACGCCGGTCGTCGGCTGGGACGAACGGCGCGGTAAGGTGAAGATCGCTCCGGTGGCCCGTTGGACGCAGGACGACGTGGACCGGTATGTCGCCGAACATGGCGTGCTCACCAACCCGTTGTTGATGGACGGCTATGCCTCCGTCGGCTGCGCCCCCTGCACCAGCCGGGTCGCCGCCGGAGAGGACGCACGCGTCGGCCGCTGGGCGGGCCGCGCCAAGACGGAGTGCGGGCTGCACGGATGACCGGACACGGGGAGCACGTCATGAACGGGGCCACGATCTGGCTCACCGGCCTGCCCAGCGCGGGCAAGACGACCATCGCCCACGCGCTCGCGGGGCGGCTGCGCGGCGAGGGCCACCGGGTGGAGGTGCTCGACGGCGACGAGATCCGTGAATTCCTCTCCGCGGAGCTGGGGTTCTCCCGGGCGGACCGGGACACCAATGTGCAGCGGATCGGCTTCGTCGCCCAATTGCTCGCGGCGCACGGCGTGAAGGTCCTGGTGCCGGTCATCGCCCCGTACGCGGACTCGCGCGAAGCGGTCCGCAAGCGCCACCAGGAACAGGGCACCGGCTATGTGGAGGTGCACGTGGCGACGCCGGTGGACGTGTGCTCCGTAAGGGACGTGAAGGGTCTGTACGCGAAGCAGGCCGCCGGGGAGATCGCCGGGCTGACCGGTGTGGACGACCCGTACGAGGAGCCGGCCGACCCGGACCTCCGCATCCGGGCGCACGAGCAGAGCGTCGACGAGTCGGCGGCGGCCCTGCACGCCCTGCTGAGCGAGAGGGGACTGGCGTGACCGGGATACCCGACAACAGCCTCTACGCGCTGTCGCACCTTGACACCCTGGAATCCGAAGCGGTGCATATATTCCGTGAGGTGGCGGGTGAGTTCGAGCGGCCGGTGATCCTGTTCTCCGGCGGCAAGGACTCCATCGTGATGCTGCACCTGGCACTGAAGGCGTTCGCGCCCGCGCCGGTGCCGTTCGCCCTGCTGCATGTGGACACCGGGCACAACTTCCCCGAGGTGCTGGAGTACCGCGACCGCACGGTCGCCGAGCACGGTCTGCGGCTGCACGTGGCGTCGGTGCAGGAGTTCATCGACGACGGCCGGCTGCGGGAACGCCCGGACGGCACGCGCAATCCCCTCCAGACCGCGCCGCTGCTCGAGGCGATCGAGCGGAACCGCTTCGACGCGGTCTTCGGCGGCGGGCGGCGCGACGAGGAGAAGGCCCGCGCCAAGGAGCGCGTCTTCTCCCTGCGGGACGAATTCGGCGGCTGGGACCCGCGGCGCCAGCGGCCCGAGCTGTGGAACCTCTACAACGGCCGGCACGCGCCCGGCGAGCACGTCCGCGTCTTCCCGCTGTCCAACTGGACGGAACTGGACGTGTGGCAGTACATCGCCCGCGAGAAGATCGAACTGCCCGGTATCTACTTCGCCCACGAGCGCGAGGTCTTCGCACGCCAGGGCATGTGGCTCACGGCCGGCGACTGGGGCGGCCCCAAGGACACCGAGCCGGTGGAGGTGCGCCGGGTGCGCTACCGCACGGTGGGCGACATGTCCTGCACCGGAGCCGTCGACTCCGACGCCGTGACCATCGAGGACGTCATCACCGAGATCGCCGTGTCCCGGCTGACCGAGCGGGGCGCCACGCGCGCCGACGACAAGATGTCCGAGGCCGCGATGGAAGACCGCAAGCGCGAGGGGTACTTCTAGCCATGACAGCGATCGACTCCATGACCGACACGGCCATGGCCACCACCTCACTGCTGCGCTTCGCGACGGCCGGGTCCGTGGACGACGGGAAGTCCACCCTGGTCGGCCGGCTGCTGCACGACTCCAAGTCCGTCCTGGCCGACCAGCTCGAAGCCGTCGAGGACGCCTCACGCCGGCGCGGCCAGGAGACACCCGACCTGGCGCTGCTGACGGACGGGCTGCGGGCGGAGCGGGAGCAGGGCATCACGATCGATGTCGCGTACCGCTATTTCGCCACCCCGCGGCGGCGGTTCATCCTCGCCGACACCCCCGGCCACGTGCAGTACACCCGCAACATGGTGACGGGTGCGTCCACCGCCGAGCTGGCCGTGGTCCTGGTCGACGCCCGCAACGGCGTCGTCGAGCAGACCCGCCGCCACGCCGCCGTCGCCGCCCTCCTGCGCGTGCCGCATGTGGTGCTGGCCGTCAACAAGATGGACCTCGTCGATTACGCCGAGCCCGTCTTCGCCGCCATCGCCGCCGAGTTCACCGCCTACGCCGCCTCGCTCGGCATCCCCGACGTCACCGCCATCCCCATCTCCGCGCTCGCCGGCGACAACGTCGTCGAACCCTCCGCGCACATGGACTGGTACGGCGGCCCCACCGTCCTCGAACACCTGGAGACCGTGCCCACCGGCCACGACCCCTCCACCGACCCCGCACGCTTCCCCGTGCAGTACGTGATCCGCCCGCAGTCCGCCGAACACCCCGACTACCGCGGCTACGCCGGCCAGATCGCCTCCGGCGTCCTGCGCGTCGGCGAGCCGGTGACCGTGCTGCCCTCGGGCCGTACCAGCACGATCGCCGGGATCGACGCCCTGGGACGCAGCACCGACATCGCCTGGGCGCCCCAGTCCGTGACCGTCACCCTCACCGACGACATCGACGTCTCCCGCGGCGACACCATCGCCCCCACCACCGGCGCCCCGCAGGTGACCCAGGACGTCGAGGCGACCGTCTGCCACGTCGCCGACCGGCCCCTGGCCCCCGGCCAGCGGGTCCTGCTCAAGCACACCACCCGCACCGTCAAGGCGATCGTGAAGGCCATCCCCTCACGCCTGACCCTCGACGACCTCTCCCAGCACCCCGACCCCGGACAGCTCACCGCCAACGACATCGGCCGCATCACCCTCCGCACCGCCGAACCCCTCGCCCTCGACACCTACGCCGACTCCCGCCACACCGGCTCCTTCCTCCTCATCGACCCCGCCGACGGCACCACCCTCGCCGCCGGCATGGCGGGCGAGGCGTTCGGCGGCAGCCGGGGCGGCATCGGCCGATGTGCCGGCCGATGACCGTGCTCCCGCCGCTTGCCCGTCCCCGAAGACCCGCAGCACCGCCGGGCGTGTCCTAGCCGTACGCCCGGTCCGTCGAGAGGAACCGCCCCGTGCCTGCCGCCGCTCGTCCCGCCGCCCGCCGCCTCGTCGCGGCCGCTGCCGCCGTCCCCCTGCTGATCGGCGCACTCGGCGCCTGTGGTTACGGCTCGCAGAAGGACTCCGGGAGCTCCCCGGGCAACGCCGACAAGAACACCACGGCCCGGGGCAAGGCGCTCTCGGCCGACACCGTCAGGATCGGCTACTTCCCCAACATCACCCATGCCACGCCGCTGGTGGGCGACCACGAGGGGATCATCCAGAAGGAGCTCGGGGGCACCAAGGTCCGCACGACGACCTTCAACGCGGGCCCGTCCGAGATCGAGGCGCTCAACGCGGGCTCGATCGACATCGGCTGGATCGGCCCGTCCCCGGCCATCAACGGGTATGTGAAGTCCAAGGGCAAGAGCCTGCGGATCATCTCCGGCTCCGCGTCCGGCGGGGTGAAGCTGGTCGTCGACCCCAAGAAGATCTCCTCCCTGGACGACGTCAGGGGCAAGCGGATCGCGACGCCGCAGAAGGGGAACACCCAGGACGTGGCGTTCCTCAACTGGATCGCCGAGCAGGGCTGGAAGGTCGACCCGCAGACCGGCAAGGGTGACGTCTCCGTGATGCGCATCGACAACAAGGTGACCCCGGACGCCTTCAAGTCCGGTTCCGTCGACGGCGCGTGGGTGCCGGAGCCGACGGCCTCGAAGCTGGTCACCGAGGGCGGGAAGGTGCTGCTGGACGAGTCCGCGCTGTGGCCGGACAAGAAGTTCGTGATCACCAACGTGGTCGTGTCGCAGAAGTTCCTCGACCGGCACCCCGACGTGGTCGAGGCCGTGCTGCGCGGCTCGGTGAAGACCAACGCCTGGATCACGGCGAATCCGGACAAGGCCGAGGCGTCCGCGAACGCGGCGCTCAAGCAGCTCTCCGGCACGGCGCTGCCCCCGGAGGTGCTCGACCCCGCCTGGAAGAGCATCGAGGTCACCGACGACCCGCTGGCCGCGACCCTGGACGCGGAGGCGGCGCACGCCGTCAAGGCCGGACTGCTGGACAAGCCGGACCTGTCCGGCATCTACGACCTGACCATCCTCAACAAGGTCCTCAAGGCCGAGGGCAGGCCCGCGGTCGACGCCGCGAAGCTCGGCAAGCAGTAGCAGTCGTTCACCACCGCCCAGAACCCAGGAGGTGACCGGATGGCCCCGGCACTCACCACCGACCCGTCCGGTACGGCCGTCGTCGACGACGACATACCGGCGGCCGTCCGGATAGACCACGTGCACAAGAGCTTCGGCCGCGCCGGCGCGGCCCAGCCCGTACTCGACGACATCACCCTCGACGTGCGCCCCGGCGAGTTCGTCTGCCTGCTGGGGGCGTCCGGCTGCGGCAAGTCGACGCTGCTGAACCTGGTCGCAGGTCTCGACCGGCCCACCGCGGGCACCATCGAGGTGCCCGACGGCCGCCCCGCCCTGATGTTCCAGGAGCACGCACTCTTCCCCTGGCTGACCGCCGGCCGGAACGTCGAACTCGCCCTGCGGCTGCGCGGGGTGACGAGGGCGCAGCGGCGCCCGGAGGCGGAGCGGCTGCTGGAGCTCGTACGGCTCGGCGGCGCGTACGGCAAGCGGGTGCACGAGCTGTCGGGCGGGATGCGGCAGCGCGTCGCGCTCGCCCGGGCGCTCGCGCAGGACAGCCGGCTGCTGCTGATGGACGAGCCGTTCGCCGCGCTCGACGCGATCACCCGGGACGTGCTCCACCACGAGCTGACCCGCATCTGGTCCGAGACACAGCTGTCGGTCCTCTTCGTCACCCACAACGTCCGGGAGGCGGTGCGCCTCGCGCAGCGGGTGGTGCTGCTGTCCTCCCGGCCCGGCCGGGTGGCGCGGGAGTGGGTCGTCGACATCCCGCAGCCGCGCCGGATCGAGGACGCTGCCGTCGCGGACCTGTCCGTGGAGATCACCGAAGAACTGCGTGGGGAGATCCGCCGCCATGGCCAGCACTGACACCTCTCCGCAGGCGGAGTCGCAGGACCTCGCCGGTCTGGAGGCGGGGCTCGACGCCCTGGACTCCGTACGGGTCGAGCGCACGCCCTTCACCCAGATCCTGCTGCACAAGGTGCTGCCGCCGGTCGTCGCCGTCGTGCTCGTGCTGGCCGTCTGGAAGGTCCTGGTCCTCGCGCACGTCACCGACGACTACAAGCTGCCCGACCCGTCGGCGGTCTGGCACAGCCTCCGTCAACTGTGGCTGCGGGGCACGCTCTTCGACATCATCTGGACGAGCGTCTCGCGCGGGCTGCTCGGCTTCCTCGCCGCGCTGGTGCTCGGCACCCCGCTCGGGCTGCTGGTCGCGCGGGTGCGGTTCGTCCGCTCCGCCCTCGGCCCGATCCTGTCCGGGCTGCAGTCGCTGCCGTCCGTGGCCTGGGTGCCCGCGGCGGTGATCTGGCTGGGCATCACGGACTCGGCGATGTACGCGGTGATCCTGCTGGGCGCCGTGCCGTCCATCGCCAACGGCCTGGTCTCCGGCATCGACCAGGTGCCACCGCTGTATCTGCGGGCGGGGCGCACTCTCGGTGCCACCGGCGCCCGCGGCGCCTGGCACATCCTGCTGCCCGCCGCCCTGCCCGGCTACATCGCCGGGCTCAAACAGGGCTGGGCCTTCTCCTGGCGCTCCCTGATGGCAGCCGAGCTCATCGCCTCGTCGCCCGACCTGGGTCTCGGCCTCGGGCAGTATCTGGAGAACGCCCGCACCGACTCCGACATGCCCGGCGTCCTGCTCGGCATCCTCCTCATCCTCTTCGTCGGCATCGCGATCGACCTGATCGTCTTCAGCCCGCTGGAGCGCAGGGTGCTGCGCAGTCGCGGCCTGACGGCGGCGGGCCGGTAGGGAGCCGGGCCGTGGTCCTGCTCCTCGTCGCCCACGGCAGCCGCGACCCCCGCCACGCGGCGACGGTCTCCGCGCTCCGGGACCGGCTGGCGGCCGCCCGGCCGGAGCTGCGGGTCGAGGTGGGCTATCTGGACTTCTGCGTGCCGAGCGTGCCGCGGGTGCTGGAGCGGCTCGCGGCGGAGGGCGTACGGGAGGTGGTCGCGCTCCCCTTGCTGCTGACGCGCGCCTTCCATGCCCGGACCGACATCCCGGGCGTCCTGCGCGAGGCGACGGCCGCTCTGCCCGGGCTGCGCGTGCGCCTGGCCGGGGTGCTCGGCCCGTCACCGCTGCTGACCGCGACGCTCGAACGGCGGCTGTACGAAGCCGGGGTGCGCCCCGGCGACCGGCGCTCGACCGGGGTGGTCCTGGCGGCCGCCGGCTCCTCCGACCCGGAGGCGGGCGCGGTGATCGCGGGCGTCGCGCGGGAATGGGAGCGCGCGGCGGGCTGGTTCGCGGTGCGCCCGGCCTTCGCGTCCGCGGTCCCCCCGCGTGTGGAGGACGCGGTACGGGCCCTGCGCGCGGCGGGCGCCCGCCGGGTGGCCGTGGCCCCGTACGTCATCGCTCCGGGCCGCCTGCCGGACCGCATCGCGGAAGGGGCCCGCCTGGCCGACGCCTTGGGGGACGTGCTGGGGGCGGCGGACGAGCTGGTGTCGCTGGCGCTGCGCCGCTACGAGGAGGCGCCAGCAGGAAAGCCGGCCGTCGCACCCCGTGGGGGTGGGGAACGACGGCCGGCGTGAAGCGGAGAACAGCGGGACTTACTGAACGATCTTCAGCAGCTTGTTCGGCGTGCCCGCGCCCGGGTTGGAGATCTTGTCCGGGGTGGCACCCTGCACGAGCGCCGAGGAGACCTGCTCGGGCGTGGCGTCCTTGTGCCCGCTCAGGTAGACCGCGGCGGCACCCGCGACGTGCGGGGTGGCCATGGACGTACCGGAGATGGTCTTCGTGCCGGAGTCGCTGTCGTTCCAGTCGGAGGTGATGTCCGAGCCGGGGGCGTAGAGGTCGACGACGCTGCCGAAGTTGGAGAAGTCGGACTGCTGGTCGTCCTTGGTCGAGGAGGCCACGGTGATGGCCTCCTTCACCCGGGCCGGGGAGCTCTGGCCCGCGTCCGTGGACTCGTTGCCGGCCGCGACGGCGAAGGTGACGCCGGAGGCGATCGCCTTCTGCACGGCCGCGTCCAGCGCCTCGTCCACGCCGCCGCCGAGGCTCATGTTGGCCACCGAGGGGCCCTTGTGGTTCTTGGTGACCCAGTCGATGCCCGCGACGACCTGCTCGGTGGAGCCCGAGCCCTGACCGTCCAGGACCTTGACGGCCACGACCTTGGCCTTCTTGGCGACGCCGTGCTCGGTCCCGGCGATGGTGCCCGCGACGTGGGTGCCGTGGCCGTTGTCGTCCTCGGCCTTGTCGCTCTTGTCGACGGCGTTGAAGCCGTAGGACGCGCGCCCGCCGAAGTCCTTGTGGCTGATGCGCACGCCGGTGTCGATGACGTACGCGGTGACGCCCTCGCCCGCGCTGTCCGGGTAGGTGTACTTGCCGTCGCCCTTGGTCTCGGTCTGGTCGATCCGGTCCAGACCCCAGGAGGGCGGGCTCTCCTGTGTGGCCTTGACGGTGAAGCGGTGGTTCTGGACGACCTTGTCGACGGCCGGGTCGGCGGCGAGCCGCTTCGCCTCGGTCTCGTCGAGGCCGCTGGCGGAGAAGCCGTGGACAGCCGAGTCGTACGTACGGTTGAGCTTGCCGCCGTACCGCGCGGCGAGATCCTTGCCCTTCGCCGAGACGGACTTGGCTCCGGCGCCCTGGGCGCTCGCGCCGTCCTTCAGCAGGACGATGTAGCTGCCGTCCACGGAGCCCTTGGCGCCGGCACCGTAGACGGTGCCCTCTGCGGGGGCGGGAGAGGCACCGGCGGGCAGGGCGAGCACCGTGATTCCGGCCGTGACGGCCGTCGCGGCGGATATCGCCAGAACGAGCCGTCGCTTGCCGGCGCGCTTGTGAGTTGCCATGACGAGGTTCCTCCTCGTGCGGATGTGGGGGGGGAATTGCGCGTGGGGCGCAATCGTCCGAAGTGACGGAAGACATCACTCCGGGCGCTTCGAAACCCTGTCAGGCTTGACGCGCTCAATTCAACATCCGAAGGAAGGTGTGACATACGCAACGTCTTTGCGGAAATTCAAACCCCGCTGAACGACGGCAAATTGGACAGCACACTGGCAATCGCTGCCACTATTTACTTGAAGGACATACGAGTGCCGGGGTCACAACTGGCTTTATGTGCAAGGGGTTTCACAGATGAGCCGATGACACCTGCGGTAACACCTGGACGGGGCCTGGGCGTTAGGCGCATGAGGCGACCGTCCTCTGCGGTGCACCCGGTGACCGGTCGTTTCCGGCCTCCGGCCCGCGCGGCCGCCTGTTCCGCGCCACGCGCGACCCGGTCCCGCCGAGCGCCGGGCGACAGGGGAGACTGTCAGTCGATCGGCTCGACAGCAGGTGAGGTACGACGTGGTGGAAGCGGCGGACACGGCATTCGGGGAACAGAGGGCGCGCGAGCTCCTCGCGGCGGCGGTGCCGGAGGTGGCCGCGGCGGACGCGACGCTGCTCTCCCTCGGCGAGAACGCGGTCTTCGCCGCCGGGGACCTCGTGGCCAAGGTGGGGCGCGACGCCTCCCTGCTGGACCGGGCCCGCCACGAGCTGCGCATCGCGGCGTGGCTCGCGGACAGCGGCGTCCCGGCCGTACGGGCCGCCGAACCCGCGCCCCGGGAGGCCGACGGCCACCCCGTGACGCTCTGGCACCGGCTGCCCGGGACCCTGCGCCCGGCCACCACCTCCGACCTGGCCGAGCTGCTGCGCGTGGTGCACGCCCTGCCCGAGCCGGACTTCACGCTGCCCGGGCGCGAACTGCTCGGCGGGGTCGAGCGGTGGCTGCGGCTCGCCGGGGACGCCGTCGACCCCGCCGACGCCGCGTATCTGCGCGAGCGGCGGGACGGCTTCGCGGCGGCGGCTGCCGCGCTGACCCCCCACCTGCCGCCGGGGCCGATCCACGGCGACGCCCTCCCCCGCAACGTGCACATCGGTCCGGACGGGCCGGTCCTGGTCGACCTGGAGACCTTCTCCGGCGACCTGCGCGAGCACGACCTGGTCGTGCTCGCGCTCAGCCGGGACCGCTACGGCCTGGACCCGGCGGCCTACGACGCCTTCGTACGGACCTACGGGTGGGACGTACGGGAGTGGGAGGGGTGCGAGGTGCTGCGGGGCGCGCGGGAGACGGCGAGCTGTGCGTGGGTGGCGCAGCATGCGCCGGGCAACGCGGCGGCTCTCGCGGAGTTCCGGCGGCGGGTGGCGTCGCTGCGGGCGGGTGATGCGGGGGTGCGGTGGCACGCGTTTTAGTTGACCGGGGCTGGGTGCGGCGCCGTTGCGCCTGCGGCGGGCTTGTTCCCCAGCCCCGCCCCTTCCCGAAACTGGGGCTCCGCCCCAGACCCCGAAGCACGCTGCGCGCGCTGTCCTCAAACGCCGGACGGGCTGGATTTCGCGGACCGTAGCCAGCGAAATCAGCCCGTCCGGCGCTTGAGGACGCGCCCGCAGGGCGCTCCCGCCGCAGGCGGCAGCGGACCCGCACCCGGGGGTCTACCCCACGCGCAACGGCCAGTGGGGGTCGACGACCGCTTCCGGGTTGCCCTGGCGGCGGAGCCACTTCTCGAAGTTCGTGGCCCATTCCGCGTACCAGCGCACCTGATCGGCGTGGAGGGACCAGGGCGACGCCTCCGCTATGTGCGGATACCGCTCGGCCACCGCGCGAGCGACGCGCACCGCCGCGAGCGCGTCCGCGCCCGCCTCGTGCGCGTCGTCGAGCACGACGCCGTACTCCCCGCAGACCGCTTCGAGGGTGCGCTTGCCCTTGCGGTAGCGGTCGACGGCGCGGTCCATCGTGTACGGATCGACGACGGGACCGGTCTCCCGGCCCGCCGCTGCCTCGCCCAGGCGCTCGCCCAGCGAGGGCAGGCCGTGCCGCCGCAGCTCGGCGGCCAGCAGGGAGAGGTCGAAGCAGGCGTTGTAGGCGACGACCTGGGCCCCGGCCGACCAGTGAGCGGTCAGGGTGGCCGCTATCTCCTCGACCACCTCGCGCGCCGGCCTGCCCAGCGCCGCGCGCTCGGTCGTGATGCCGTGCACGGCCGCGGCCTCGGCCGGGACGGGCACGCCGGGGTCGGCCAGCCATTCCCGGCGGCCGATCGGCTCACCGACCTTGGTCTCGACGACGGCCGCCGTGACGATCCTCGCCTCGGCCGGATCCGTGCCCGTGGTCTCCAGGTCGAAACCGATCAGCAGCTCCTGGTGCCACCCCATCGCGGTCCCCCTTCGTGGTGCTTCCCCCGACTGGTCCCCAGCGTCGCACGCACCACTGACAACGCCCCACCGGGCCCGCGCGCCCCACGGGACGTCAGTTCCCTTACCGGCATTCAGGACACAGGGCGCGAATCCACCCAAATACTGTCGAATTCCTCGCGGTAGGTCTCGAAGAGCCCGTGCTCGGGCTCCCGCCCCTCCCGCACCACATTGCCGCCGCCGCGCAGCACCAGCACCGGTGCCTCCATGCCGCGCGCCTTGCGCAGGTACGACTGGACCACGGCGAGCCCGTCGGAGCCGTCGCCGTTGACGAGGTAGGCGGTGAAGCGCGGGGTCTCGTCGAAGACCCGGATCTCGAAGGCCGCGGTGTCCCGGAGCCGGTCCCGGACCCGCCGCATGTGCATGATGTTCATCTCGACGGACCGGCTCATCTCGCCCTTTTTGATGCCCAGTTCCCGCTCCCTGCGGCGCACGGCGCTGCTGGCGGGGTTGAGGAAGAGCAGCCGGGCCCGGCAGCCCGCCTCGGCGAGCCGGACCAGTCGCCTCCCCGAGTAGTTCTGCACGAGGAGGTTCAGGCCTATGCCCACCGCGTCGAGGCGGCGGGCGCTGCCGAAGAGGTCCTCCACGGGCAGCTGGCGCTGGAGCCGCACCCGGTCGGGGTGGACGCCCACCACATCGGCGTAGCGGTCGCCCACGAGGTCCTCGACGGCGTCGATGGGCAGCCGGTCGGCCGACGGGCTGCCCGCGCCGCTGCCGCCGCCGAGGATGTTCAGCAGTCGCGCGGAGGCCCGCTCGGCCTGGGCGAGGACCGTCTCGGAGAGCGCGCGGTTGCGGGAGACGACGTTGCGCGTCACCTCCAGCTCGTCCAGTGCCAGTTCGAGCTCGCGCCGGTCGTCCAGGTACGGCTCGAAGCACGGCCAGTGCTGGACGAGCAGTTCGCGCAGCTGAGGGAGGGTGAGGAAGCTCAGGACGTTGTCGTCGGCCGGGTCCAGCAGATAGCCCTTGCGGCGGCTCACCTCCCGGACCGCCACGGCCCGCTGGACCCACTCCTGCCCGGCCGGGCCGGCCGCGGCGACGACCCACTCGTCCTCGCCGTGCACCGGCTCGTAGACGGGCCGCAGCACGGCGGCGACGACCGCGCGCAGCCGCTGCTCCACCAGGTTCAGCCAGATGTAGGCCCGGCCGGCCCGCCGGGCGCGGGTGCGGACCTCGCTCCACGCCTCCGCGTCCCAGTCCAGGGCCGCCCCGATCTCCACGGGACGCGCCAAGGACACCGCGCCGGGTGGTGTGTCGGCCGAACCGTCAACCCCGGGACAGCCGTCTCCAGGGGGCAGCTCCAGCCCGCCCGAGCTCACCAGTGCACCGCCTTCCGCCCCCGTCCAACGATCAAGGCAGACTACTGCGCGGGCGGGAGGCGCTGCACCCGGACACGGCTGGCCTTCCGTCAACTCTCCCGCTCCGGGTAGGTGTTGTGAGCGGCCCGCGCCGGAGGAGTGAGCCGTTTCATAGCCGTGGGGGGCGCGCGGTCGCCCCGACGCGTCCCGATACGCCCCGGATGCCCCCGGGAGGCGGGCCGCGCACCGGAACCGGCCATTACGGGTCCGATACCGGCCGGTCACCCGGTTGGACGAGCCGAAGAGAGCCGTGGTTGCGCTCCTTTTGGGGAAGATCTGGCGAAAGGGCGGCTCGGCGGCCACGGTTGGGCGAGGATGCCGGTTCGGCTCCGCACCGGAGCCCACGGCGGTGTCGTGGCAGGAGCTCGTGGCGCCCGCGCAGAGCCCGAAGAGCAGAGCCCGAAGAACCGTCAGAAAAGTGGAAGAGTCGACTCATGCAAGTCTGGCCGGGACAGGCGTACCCCCTCGGCGCCACGTACGACGGCGCCGGCACCAACTTCGCGGTCTTCTCCGAGGCCGCCGAGCGGATCGAGCTGTGCCTGCTGCACGACGACGGCTCGGAGACGGCGGTGGAGCTCCGGGAGAGCGACGCGTTCGTGCGCCACGCCTATCTGCCGGGCATCATGCCGGGCCAGCGGTACGGCTTCCGCGCGCACGGCCCGTACGAGCCGGACCGGGGCCTGCGGTGCAACTCCGCCAAGCTGCTGCTCGACCCCTACGCACGGGCGGTGAGCGGCGCCGTCGACTGGGGCGAGGCGGTCTACGGCTATCCGTTCGGGCGGCCGGAGAAGCGCAACGACATGGACTCCGCCCCGCACATGATGACCTCGGTCGTGGTCAATCCGTACTTCGACTGGGGCGACGACCGGCCGCCGCGCACCGACTACCACCGGACGGTCATCTACGAGGCCCACGTCAAGGGCCTGACGATGCGCCACCCGGCGCTGCCGGAGGAGGTGCGCGGGACCTACGCGGCGCTGGCCCACCCGGCCGTCATCGAGCACCTGACGGAGCTGGGGGTCACCGCCATCGAACTGATGCCGGTCCATCAGTTCGTCGACGACCACCGGCTGTCGGACGCGGGGCTGGCCAACTACTGGGGCTACAACACCATCGGCTTCTTCGCCCCGCACAACGCCTACGCCTCCTGGGGCGACCGGGGGCAGCAGGTCCTGGAGTTCAAGTCGGCGGTGCGGGCGCTGCACGCGGCGGGCATCGAGGTCGTCCTCGACGTGGTCTACAACCACACGGCCGAGGGCAACCACCTGGGGCCCACGCTCTCCTTCCGGGGGCTCGACAACGCCTCGTACTACCGGCTGGCGGAGGATCCGCGCTACTACACGGACACCACCGGCACCGGCAATTCCCTGCTGATGCGCAGCCCGCACGTGCTCCAGCTCATCATGGACAGCCTGCGCTACTGGGTGACCGAGATGCGGGTGGACGGATTCCGGTTCGACCTGGCGGCCACGCTGGCCCGGCAGTTCCACGAGGTGGACCGGCTGTCGTCCTTCTTCGACCTGGTGCAGCAGGATCCGGTCGTCAGCCAGGTGAAGCTGATCGCCGAGCCGTGGGACGTCGGGGAGGGCGGCTATCAGGTCGGGAACTTCCCGCCCCTGTGGGCCGAGTGGAACGGGAAGTTCCGGGACACCTCCCGGGACCTGTGGCGCGGTGAGCCCGCCACCCTGGCGGAGTTCGGCTCCCGGCTGACCGGCTCGTCCGACCTCTACCAGGGCGACGGCAGGCGGCCGCTGGCCTCCATCAACTTCGTCACCTGTCACGACGGCTTCACCCTCCACGACCTGGTGGCGTACAACGACAAGCACAACGAGGCCAACGGCGAGCAGAACCGGGACGGCGAGAGCCACAACCGGTCCTGGAACTGCGGGGCCGAGGGCGACACGGACGACCCCGGGGTGCTGGCCCTGCGCGAGCGGCAGATGCGGAACTTCATCGCCACGCTCCTGCTCTCGCAGGGGGTGCCGATGCTCAGCCACGGGGACGAGTTCGCGCGCACCCAGCACGGCAACAACAACGCGTACTGCCAGGACAACGAGACCTCCTGGGTGCGCTGGCCGCGCCCGTCCGACGGTTCCTGCGAGCGGGCGCGCCGGATGCTGGCCTTCACCCGTGCGATGGTCTGGCTCCGCCGCGACCATCCCGTCTTCCGGCGCCGCCGCTTCTTCCACGGCCGCCCGGTGCAGGGCACGCACGACGAGCTCTCCGACATCGCGTGGTTCACCCACGAGGGTGAGGAGATGCGGGACGAGGACTGGCACGCGTCCCACGCGAAGTCGCTGACCGTCTTCCTCAACGGCAGCGCGATCTCCGAGCCCGGGCCCCGGGGGGAGCCGGTCACCGACGACTCCTTCCTGCTGATGTTCAACGCGCACGACGAGCCGCTGGATTTCGTCGTGCCGGTGAATCACGGCCGGCAGTGGCAGATCGTGGTCGACACGGCCCGCCCGGAGGGCGTCGCGACGGACGGCCCGAAGGTCCGCGCGGGTGACAGCCTGACGCTGACGGACCGCAGCCTGGCCGTGCTGCAGCGCCCCGCGTAGACCGGGGCCGGGGCCCGCCGGAGCACGGCCCTGCAGCATGACCCGCCGTTGTGGGTACGTACGTTCCCATGAGGCAAGAGAGCGCGCTCCCGACCGCCACCTACCGGCTCCAGCTCCAGCCGGGCTTCCCCTTCCGCGCCGCCGAGCGGGCGGTGCCGCGTCTCGCCTCCCTCGGGGTGTCCCATCTGCATCTGTCGCCCGTGCTGGAGGCCGTGCCCGGCTCCGGCCACGGCTACGACGTCGTCGACCACTCGGCCGTACGGGCGGAACTCGGCGGCGAGGAGGGGCTGCGCGCCCTGGCCCGCACCGCCCGGTCGCACGGGCTCGGCCTGATCCTCGACATCGTCCCCAACCACATGGCCGTGCCCGCGCCCGTCCGGCTCAACGGCCCGCTGTGGGAGGTCCTGCGGGACGGGCCCGCTTCCCCGTACGCGCGCTGGTTCGACATCGACTGGTCCGAGCACGGCGGGAAGGTGCTGCTGCCCGTGCTGGCCGGGCGGCTCGGTGACGAGCTGGAGCGCCTCACGGTGGCGGACGGCGTGCTGCGGTACGGCGACCACGCCTTCCCCCTGCGGCCCGGCTCCGAACGGCTGCCGCTGCCCGAGCTGCTGGACGCCCAGTGGTACCGGCCCGCCTGGTGGCGGCTGGCCCGCACCGAGCTGAACTACCGCCGCTTCTTCACCGTCTCCGAGCTGATCGCCGTCCGGGTGGAGGATCCGCAGGTGTTCGCCGCCACCCACGCCAAGGTGCTGGAACTGCTGCGCGACGGGGTGATCGACGGGCTCCGCGTGGACCACCCCGACGGGCTGGCCGACCCGGCCGGCTACCTCCGCCGGCTCGCCACGGCCACCGGCGGCCGGTGGACGGTCGTCGAGAAGATCCTCAGCGGTGACGAACGGCTGCCCGCGGACTGGCCCGTCGCCGGGACGACCGGCTACGACGCCCTGCGCCACCTCGACGGGCTGTTCGTCGACCCGGAGGGCGCCGCGGAGCTCGGCGCGCTCTACCGCGCGTTCACCGGGCTGCCGCCCGACCGCGGGGGCGACTGGCCCGCGACCGTGCGGCGTGCCGCCTACCGGGTGATCACCCATGAGCTCGCGGCGGAGGTCGAGCGGCTGGTGCGCGGCGCCGTGCGGGTCTGCGAGAGCGCGCACCGGCTGCGCGACCACGCCCCCTGGGCCCTGCGCACCGCCCTGCGCGAGATCCTCGTCAGGCTGCCCGTCTACCGCCCCTACGCCGTCCCCGGGGTCCCCGCCGCGCCCGTGGACGCGGTGCTGCTCGACGAGGCCGCCCAGGGGGCGCGTACGGCCTTCGCCCTGCCCGAGGAGGCCCAGGTGGTCGAGGTCGTGCGCGACGCGGCGCTCGGCCGCCTCGGGGACGGCCCCGACCAGCGGGACTTCTGCGCGCGGTTCGCGCAGACGGCGTCCGCGCTGCGGGCCAAGTCCGTCGAGGACACCGCCTTCTACCGCTACGCGCCCCTGCTGTCGGCCACGGAGGTCGGCGGCACGCCCGACCGGCCCGCGGTCGGCCCGGCGGACTTCCACGCCTACTGCGCCCGCCTCCAGCGCGACTGGCCCGCCACCGGCACCGTCCTGTCCACCCACGACACCAAGCGCAGCGCCGACGTGCGGGCCCGGATCGCCGCGCTGACCGAACACCCGCGCCGGTGGGCCGAGCTGATGGACCGGCCGGCGGGCGATCAGGCGCCCGACCCGCATGTGGCGTGGGTGGCCTGGCAGAGCGCGTTCGGGCTGGGCGCACCCGATGCCGGGCGGCTCGCCCCGGCGGTGCTCAAGAGCGTGCGGGAGGCCGCGCTGCGCACGACCTGGACCGAGCCCGACGCCGCGTACGAGGAGGCCGTGCGCGCCTACGTCACGGCGGGCCCCGGCGGGCCTCGGCACGCCGCGCTCGCACCGCTGGAGGAGGCCGTCGCGGCGTCCGTGCGGGCCAACACCCTCGGCGCGGCACTGCTGCACCTGACGATGCCGGGCGTGCCGGACCTCTACATGGGCACCGAGCGGACGTACGCCGCACTGGTCGACCCGGACAACCGGCACCCGCCGTCCTTCCCGGACGAGGAGCCCACCGGGCTGTCCGCCGAGAAGCTGCGCCTGACGCGCACGGCGCTGCGGCTGCGCCGCGCGCATCCGGGTTGGTTCGGCACCACCGCGACGTACGAGCCGCTGCAGCCGCTCGGCCCGGCCGCCGGCCACTGCACGGCCTTCGTCCGCTCGGGCGAGGCCGTCACCGCGGTCACCCGCCTCCCCGGCAGGCTGGCCGGTGCGGGCGGGTGGCGCGGAACGGCCCTGGAACTGCCGGGCGACGGCCGGTGGCACGACCTGCTGACGGACCGGGTGCACGAGGGGCGGGTGGCGCTGGCGGAGCTGCTGACCGACTGGCCGGTGGCGCTTCTCGTACGGGGGTGACGGGCGCGCGTCAGGTGTCCGGGAAGGCCAGCTCCCGGCAGAGGGCGACGAAGGCGGCGGCCATCCCGGTGAGTTCGACGCGGGAGAAGGCCGCGTGCGGGCGCCGCCAGGGCCGGTCCACGGCGAGGACGGCGGCACCGGGCAGGTCGCGGGCCATGTGCGCGGGCGCGGCGACCAGTCCCACTCCGGCCACCGCCATCCGTACGGCGGTGGAGGAGTGCTCGGTCCACAGGGCCGTCCGTGGGGTGAAGCCGGCCTCCGCGCAGACCCGGTCCAGCCAGCGCTGTCCCTGGACCACCGGTTCCAGGGCGCAGCGCACCCACATCCGGTCCGCGATGTCGGCCAGCCGCACCGGCTCCGCGCCGGCCGCGAGGGGGTCGTCGGCGGAGGTGACGAGGCCGATCTCCTCGTCGCCGAGCGGCACCACCGGGCCGTGCCAGGCGTCGGGGCGGGGGCCGAGCGCGATGTCGGCCACGCCGCGCTCCATGTGGTCGCGCAGTTCCTCCGTGGTCGCGTACTCGTGCAGGCGCAGCCGTACGCCGGGAAACTCGCGCCGCCAGCGTGCGCACACGGCGGGCAGCACGCCGACGGCGACGGCGTGCAGGGTCGCGATGTGCAGTTCGCCGCCGACCGCGCCGGCGGCCGCCTTGGCCGCGCGGCGGGCCTGTCCGGCACTGCGGACGGCGAGTTCGGCGTGCGGGAGGAAGGCGCGGCCCATGGGGGTGAGCCCGATGCCGCGCGGGAGGCGCTCCAGGAGCGGTCCGCCGACCTCGCGTTCCAGGGCCTTGATCTGGTGGGAGAGCGCGGACTGCGTCACGTTGAGCGTCTCGGCGGCGCGGGTGAAGGACTCCTCCTCGACCACCGCGACCAGGTACTCCATCTGTCGCAGGCTCATCGGTCCCCCTCATGAACGGTCGTCATCGAAGCGATCGAAACATTGCGTTGGACCCATGATCCCTGGCGGGCGCAGGGTGAATCCATGAGAGACGGCGGACAGGAAACAGACGTCATCGTCATCGGTGGCGGGACCGGCGGCTACAGCACGGCGCTGCGGGCCGCGGCGCTCGGGCTCGATGTGATCCTGGCGGAGCGGGATCTGGTCGGCGGCACGTGTCTGCACCGCGGCTGCATCCCGAGCAAGGCGATGCTGCACGCGGCGGAGCTGGTCGACGGGATGGTCGAGGCGCGCGAGCGCTGGGGCGTCAAGGCGTCGCTGGAGGAGGTCGACTGGTCCGCGCTGACGGCGACCCGGGACGACATCGTCTCCCGCAACCACCGGGGTGTGGAGGGAAACCTGGCCCACGCGCGGGTGCGCGTGGTGCGCGGTTCCGCCTCGCTCACGGGTCCGCGCACGGTGCGCGTCGACTCCGGGGCCGAGGCCGGGGCGCGGTGGACGGCCCGGCGGGGGATCGTGCTGGCCACCGGCTCCCGGCCGCGCACGCCGCCGGGGCCGGCACCGGACGGGCGGCGGGTCGTCACCAGCGACGACGCGCTGTTCGCCCCGGGGCTGCCCGGCTCGGTGCTGGTGCTGGGCGGGGGCGCGATCGGGGTCGAGTACGCCTCGCTGCACCGCTCCATGGGGGCCGAGGTGACGCTGGTGGAGGCCGCCGACCGGCTGCTGCCGCTGGAGGACTCCGATGTGAGCCGCCATCTGACGCGCGGTCTGAAGAAGCGCGGCATCGATGTGCTGGCGGGCGCGCGGCTGGAGGACGCCCAGGTGCACGAGGGCGGGGTGCGGGCGACGGTCCGTACGGCGCGGGGCGAGGTGCACGTGCGGGAGGCGGAGCGGCTGCTGGTGGCCGTGGGCCGGGTCCCGGTCACCGACGGCCTGAACCTGTCGGCGGCCGGGCTGGCGACGGACGCGCGCGGGTTCGTCGCCCCGGCCGACTGGGCGCGGCTGGAGACCGCCGTGCCGGGCATCCACGTGGTCGGCGACCTGCTGCCGCCGCCCTCCCTGGGGCTGGCGCACGCCTCTTTCGCCGAGGGGCTGCTGGTCGCCGAGACGCTCGCGGGCCGTACGCCCCGGCCGGTCGACTACGCGGCCGTACCGCGTGTCACCTACTCCAGCCCGCAGACCGCGTCCGTCGGCCTGTCCGAGGCCGAGGCCCGCGACCGGGGTCACGAGGCCGAGGTGAACACCATGCCGCTGACGGCCGTCGCCAAGGGCATGGTGCACGGGCAGGGTGGCCTGGTGAAGGTCGTGGCGGAGAAGGGCGGCCGGGTGCTGGGCGTGCATCTGGTGGGCCCGCACGTCTCGGAGATGATCGCGGAGAGCCAGCTGATCGTCGGCTGGGAGGCGGAGGCGGCCGACGTGGCCCAGCACATCCATCCGCACCCCACCCTGTCGGAGGCGGTCGGCGAGGTCTTCCTGTCGCTGGCCGGGCGCGGGCTGCACCAGCGTTAAGTGCCGCGGCCGGGAAAAGAGTTGGACGCGGTGGCGGCGGTCGCTCTACCTTTCCGGTGCTGTCCACCGAAAGGGCATACATGACCGAGCTGGTCGTCCGCGCGCTCGCCGAGCACGAGACCTCTCTCTTCACCACCCTGGCCGACCCCGGCCTCGTCGGCCGCGCCGCCTTCGGCCACAGCTATGTGCCCGTGCACGAGGGCGGCGACTACCGCCCGGAGTGGACCTGGGTCGCCCTGCGCGGCGGCGAGGTCGTCGCCCGTGCCGCCTGGTGGGGTGCGCCGGGCGACGAGGCGCCGATGCGCCTGGACTGGTTCGACTTCGCCGACGGGGAGGCCGCGGCGGCCGCCGAGCTGCTGCGCACGGCCCCGCTGTCCGCGGAGTACAGCATGATGGTGCCGCCGGGGTGGCGCGAGCGCCCGGAGATACGGGCCGCCGCCGAGGGCCGTGTCGCGGCGGCGGAGGCGGCGGGCATGCGGCGGCTGGTCGAGCGCTACCGCTATGTGTGGACGGCCGGGTGCGGGCTGCCGGAGCGCCCCGGGCGGCTGGAGTTCCACCCGGAGCCCGACGACGCCGTCGTGCGGGACGTGCTGCTGCGGGTCTTCGAGGGTTCGCTCGACGCGCACGACGGCAAGGCCATCGCGGAGTCCGGTCCGCGGGCCGCGCTGGACGACCTGTGGGGTTTCCTGCAGTGGCTGCCCTCGCCCCGCGCGTGGTGGAAGATCGCCCGTACGCCCGAGGGGGAGACCGTCGGCATCCAGGTGCCCGCCCACAACCCCAGTGGGCCGTGCGTGGGTTACATCGGTGTCGTGCCGGAGCAGCGCGGTCACGGCTATGCGTACGACCTGCTGGCCGAGTGCACCCACGACCTGGTGGCCGAGGGCGCGACCCGGATCGCCGGCGCGACCGACCAGGGCAACTTCCCCATGGCGGCCCACTTCGCGCGGGCGGGTTACCCGATCGCGCAGGAGCAGATCGACCTCGTTCCTTAGCCGGTTTCGGGCACCATGGGCAGCACCGCCGTCGAGGGGAGCCGTCAGTGCTGTTCGAGGTGTGGGCGCCGGAGGCCGGTCAGGTCGTGCTGTGCGCGGACGGGCCGGCGCGTGCGATGGAGCGCGATCCCGGGCGCGCCGGCTGGTGGCGGTGCGAGGCCCCGGCCGCCGAAGGGACGCGGTACGGCTTCGCCCTGGACGGCGGGCCGGTGCTGCCCGACCCCCGTTCGCGGCGGCAGCCGGACGGGCCGGACGGGCTCAGTGCGGTCGTCGGCCTCTCCGTCCCGCCGGGCCCGGAGGAGTGGCCGGGCGTGCCGTTGCCGGGCGCGGTCCTCTACGAGCTGCACATCGGCACGTTCACCCGGGAGGGCACCTTCGACGCGGCCGTCGGGCGGCTGCCGCACCTGGTGGACCTGGGGATCACGCATGTGGAGCTGATGCCGGTGTGCCCGTTCCCGGGCACGCACGGCTGGGGGTACGAGGGCGTGTCGCCCTGGGCGGTGCACGAGCCCTACGGCGGCCCGGCGGGCCTGCGGCGCTTCGTGGCCGCGGCGCACGGGCTGGGGCTCGGGGTGGTCCTCGACGTGGTGCACAACCACCTGGGGCCGTCCGGCAACCACCTGCCCGCGTTCGGCCCGTACTTCACCGACACCCACCACACGCCGTGGGGCGCGGCCGTCAACCTCGACGCCCCCGGCTCCGACGAGGTCCGCGCGTATCTGACGGGCAGTGCGCTGGCGTGGCTGCGGGACTACGGGCTGGACGGGCTGCGGCTGGACGCGGTGCACGCGCTGGCCGACACCCGGACCCCGCACTTCCTCGCCGAGCTGTCCGCCGCCGTGGACGGGCTGGGCGCGCGGCTGGGGCGGCCGCTGTTCCTGATCGCCGAGTCCGACCGGAACGACCCGGCCGCGGTGACGCCGCGTCAGGCGGGCGGCCTGGGCCTGCACGCGCAGTGGAACGACGACTTCCACCACGCCCTGCACACCGCCCTGACGGATGAGTCCCAGGGCTACTACGCCGACTTCGCCGCCGATCCGGCCGCGGCGCTCGCCAAGACGCTGCGCGGCGGCTTCTTCCACGACGGCACGTACTCCTCGTTCCGCGGTCGCCACCACGGGCGGCCGCTCGACGCGGGCGCGGTGCCCGCGTACCGCCTCCTCGGCTACGCCCAGAACCACGACCAGATCGGCAACCGGGCGCTCGGCGACCGGCTGTCGGCCCGCCTCTCCCCCGGGCTGCTGGCCTGCGCCGCCGCGCTCGTGCTGTGCGGGCCGTTCACCCCGATGCTCTTCATGGGCGAGGAGTGGGGGGCCCGGACGCCGTGGCAGTTCTTCACCGACCACACGGATCCGCAGCTGGCCGAGGCGGTACGCACCGGCCGCCGGCGCGAGTTCGCCGCGCACGGCTGGACCGCCGAGGAGATCCCCGACCCCCAGGACCCGGCCACCCGCGCCCGCTCCTGCCTGGACTGGGCGGAACCGGGGCGGGAGCCGCACGCGGCGCTGCTCGCCTGGCACCGGCGGCTGATCGCGCTGCGGCGCGGCGAGCGGGACCTGGCGCGGGCGCCGCTCGCCGCGACGGACGTCACCGTCGCCGGTGACCTCACCACCGTGCTGCGGCGGGGGTCGCTGTGCGTCGCCGTCAACCCGACCGGCGGCCCGGCCACGATCCCGCTCGGCACGGCCACGCGCCCCACCGGGATCCTGGCCGCGTGGCAACCGGTGGACCTGCCGGGCGCGGACGGGGTGCTCACGCTCCCCGCGGAGTCCGCCGCCGTGCTGCGCTGTGGCGGCTGAGGCGCGCTCAGTCCGTCACCGGCTCCAGCGTCAGTGAGATGGAGTTGATGCAGTAGCGCTGGTCGGTGGGCGTGGGGTAGCCCTCGCCCTCGAAGACGTGGCCGAGGTGGGAGCCGCAGCGTGCGCAGCGGACCTCCGTGCGGAGCATGCCGTGCGAGCGGTCCTCGATCAGCTCGACCGCGGCGGAGTCCTTCGGGTCGTAGAAGCTCGGCCACCCGCAGTGGCTCGCGAACTTCTCCGTGGAGCGGAACAGCTCCGCCCCGCAGGCCCGGCAGGAGTAGACCCCGGCCGTCGTGGTGTCGGTGTACTCACCGCGGAAGGCGGGTTCCGTGCCGGCCCGGCGGAGCACCTGGTACTCCGCCGGGGTCAGCTCCGCGCGCCACTGCTCGTCCGGCTTCTCGACCTCGTACGACATCTCGCCCCTCTCGGGCAGTTCGGTCAGCTCTCCAGGCGGGCCAGGATGCGCGGACCGAGGTCGGTCACATCGCCGGCGCCCATGGTGAGAACGAGATCACCGGGCCGGGCCATTCCCGCGATCACGTCGGGCACGGCGGCCATGTCGTGCTCGGGGCGGACGTCGGCGCCCCCGGTGCGGGCCGCGTCGATGATCAGGGTGCTGGTGATGCCGGGGATCGGGTCCTCGCGGGCGGGGTAGATGTCGAGGACGACGGAGGAGTCGGCCAGGGCCAGCGCCTGCCCCATCTCGGTGCCCAGCTCCTGGGTGCGGCTGAAGAGGTGCGGCTGGAAGACGACGAGGATGCGCGAGCCGGCGTCGGCCGCGCCGCGGATGGCCTCCAGGTCGGCGGTCATCTCGGTCGGGTGGTGGGCGTAGGAGTCGATGACCTGGACGCCGTTCGTCTCGCCCTTGAGCTGGAGGCGGCGCTTGACGCCGGTGTACTTCCCGAGCGCGGAAGCCAGGTTGTGCAGCGGGAGGCCGAGGGCCACGCCCGCGGCGAGGGCGGCGACGGCGTTGTGCGCGTAGTGGCTGCCGGGGACGGAGACCGTGAAGGTGAGCATCTTGCCGCCCAGGAGGACGGTGACCTCGCTGGTCAGGCCGCGGGGGTTGACCTTCAGGACCCGGACGTCCGCGTCCTCGGCCGCGCCGTAGGTGACGACCTCGATGTCGTGGCGGCCGGAGATGCGCTCCGTCAGCTCGCGCGCGCCCGCCTGGTCGGCGGAGACGACGAGGGTGCCGCCGGGGCGGATCCGGCCGACGAAGGTCTCGAACGACTCGTAGATCTCGTCCATCGACGCGTAGTTCGCGTGGTGGTCGAGCTCCACGTTGAGGATGATGGCGACCTCGGGCGCGTACTTGTGGAAGCTGCGGTCGCTCTCGTCCGCCTCCGCCACGAAGATCTCGCCCGCGCCGTGCCGGGCGTTGGAGCCGGGGGCGTCGAGGTCGCCGCCGATGGCGTACGACGGGTCGAGGCCCAGGGAGTCGAGGGAGACCGCGAGCATCGAGGTCGTGGTCGTCTTGCCGTGCGTGCCCGCGACGGCGATCGGACGCAGGCCGTCCATCAGCCGGGCCAGCGCGTCGGAACGGTGCACGACGGGGATGCCGCGCTCGGCCGCGGCCGCCAGCTCGGGGTTGTCGGCGCGGATGGCGCTGGAGACGACGACGCAGGTGGCGTCCTCGGCGAGGTGCTCCGCCGCGTGCCCGATGTGCACGGTGGCACCGAGGGCGCGCAGGGCGTCCGCGGTCGCGGACTCCTTGGCGTCGCTGCCCGCGACGCGCGCGCCGCGCTGCGCGAGGATCTTCGCGATGCCCGACATTCCGGCGCCGCCGATGCCGATGAAGTGCGGTCGGTCCATCGTCGTGGGGACGGCCGGTGCCATGTGCGGTGCTCCCTGAGGTCTGGATAGCTGGGTCTGAGGAGTGATTCTTGCACCCGCCGCCGACACTGCGTCCCCCGGTTGCCCCATATCCGTCATACCGGGCGGATCAGGCCCTGCGCCAGGCCCGCCGCGATGGCCGCTGTGCGGCTGTCCACGCCGAGCTTGCCGTAGATGTGCACGAGGTGGGTCTTGACCGTGGCCTCGCTGATGAACAGCCGCCGGGAGATCTGCTTGTTGGCCAGGCCCTCGGCGAGCAGCCCGAGGATCTCGGCCTCGCGCGGCGAGAGGGCGGGCCGCCCCGCCCGCACCCGGCCGAGCAGGCGGGCGGCGACGGGCGGGGCCAGGACCGTCTCGCCGCGGGCGGCCGCGTGGACGGCGGCCGCGACATCCTCCGGCGGCGCGTCCTTGAGGAGGTAGCCGGTCGCCCCGGCCTCGACGGCGGCGAGGATGTCGGCGTCGGTGCTGTAGGTGGTCAGGATCAGCACGGCGGGCGGATCGGGCAGGGCCGTGATGCGGCGGGTGGCCTCGACGCCGTGCATCCCGGCGCCCATCTGGAGGTCCATCAGCACCACGTCGGGCCGGGCCCCGCCGTCGAGGAGGCGCAGCGCCTCGGCGCCGTCGGCGGCCTCGCCGACGGCGCTCACCTCGGGCAGCTCGTCGACCATGGCGCGCAGCCCGCGCCGTACGACGGGGTGGTCGTCGACCAGGAGTACGCGGATCACCGGGCACCCGCCTTCGCCGGGGCGTCAGGAGCGGGCCGGGGAGCCGGTACGGGTGTCCGCACCGGCAGTGCCGCGGCGACGGCGGTGCCCTCCCCCGGCGCGGACTCGACGGTGAGCGTGCCGCCGAGCTCGGCGATGCGTTCGCGCATGCCGTGCAGGCCGAACGTCCGGCGCCCGTCGGCGGGCCCGTCGCCGGGGGCGAAGCCGACGCCGTCGTCGTAGATGTCGAGGGTGACCTGGCCGTCGAGGTAGGCGAGGGTCACGGCGGCGCGGTCGGCGCGCGCGTGCCGGGCCACGTTGGCGAGCGCCTCCTGGGTGAGGCGCAGCAGGGCCACCTCGCTCTCGACGGGCAGCGCGCAGGGCTCGCCGTCGAGGTGGAAGGCGGCCGTGGGGACGGTCCGCGCGGTGACCCGGCGCAGGGCCTCGGGCAGGGGCGCGTCCTCGAGGGCGGGCGGGGTGAGGGCCTGGACGAAGCGCCGGGCCTCGGCGAGGTTGTCGGACGCCGTCCGGGCGACCTCGCGCATCCGCGCGCGTGCCGCGCCGGGGTCCGCGGTCTCGGCTGCGCGGGCGAGCAGGACGATGCTGGACAGGCCCTGCGCGAGGGTGTCGTGGATCTCGCGGGCCAGCCGCTGCCGTTCGGCGAGCCGCCCGGCCTCCCGCTGGGCGGCGGCCAGCTCGTCCCTGGTCCGCACGAGGTCGTCGATCAGGCGCTGCCGACGGCGGGTCTCGCGGTAGAGCGCGGCATAGCCGTACGCGGTCAGGACGGCGACGGCGGCACCGGCGACCGGGCCGATCACCTTGGCGGCGGTGAGCCCGCCGGGGGCGGCCGCCTGGGCCGCGACGACCGCTGCGGTGGCGGCGGCGACCGCGGGCAGGGACCAGCGCACGGGCAGGGCGTGCAGGAACAGGAAGAAGAGCGGGAAGGCGACGTAGCTGAAGCCGTGGTCCATGCACAGGAGCACGAGCCACAGCGCGGTGACGGCGGCGAGCCACAGCCGCCCCGCGCGGGCGGAGAATCCCGCCACGCCGATCGGCGCGCCCCTGTCGGCGCCTGTCGTGCGCCCGGGCCCGCGGACGACGGCGAGGCCGTAGACGGCGGCCAGCGCGAGGCCGGGTGCGAGCAATGCCAAGGGCTTGGCCCCGACGGCGACCGGCCCGAGGGCGACGCCGAGCAGCGCGTAGAACGACCCGTGCAGGGCGAGCCGCACCAGCCGCAGCGAGGGGGCGTCCGAGGCGGGGTGGGGGCGGCCGTCGGCCTCCGCAGGGGCTCCGGGCGGGTGCGCGGCGACGTCGGAGCGGCTGTTCGGGGTCACCCCATCGAGCGTACGGCTCCGCGCGTGGCACCCCGTTTCGCGGGCCCTCAACCGTTCGATTGATTTTGGGGTGCACCGGACGGGCGGGGCGAGGAGCAGTCCTTGCCCTGATGGCGGCGGGCGCCCGGTGCGGGAGCGTGGTGGGGTCCTGATCAGGTCCCTGGAGGGTTCCCTTGTTCGTCGCGCTCCGTGACATCCGTTTCGCCCGGGGGCGGTTCGCCCTGATGGGCTCGGTCGTCGCGCTCATCACCACGCTGGTGGTCTTTCTCTACGGCCTGACCGACGGGCTGGCCCGCGAGGCCACCTCGGCCGTCGCGGGGCTGCCGGCGGACCGGATCGTCTTCGGGGCGCCGAAGGGGGCCGAGCCGGAGGTGTCGTTCTCCGGCAGCAGCGTCGACGACGGGCAGCTCGCCGCGTGGCGCGCGGCGCCGGAGGTGACCTCCGCCGAGCCGTTCGGCGTCGCGATGACCCGGCTCACCGCGGCCGGGAAGGCGTCGTCGGTGAGCGCGTTCGGGGCGTCCGGGCGGCTGCTGCCGCCACTGCGCTCCGGCTCGGCCCCCGGGGACGGCGGAGTGGCGGTCGGCGAGCGGCTGGCCCGCGAGAGCGGCGTACGGGTGGGTGACCGCGTCACCCTCGGCGCCGAGGAACTGACCGTCTCGGGCATCACCGCCGACCGGAGCCACGGGCACGCCCCGAGCGTGTGGACGACGCTCACGGCCTGGCAGCGGGCGGCCCACCAGCAGCAGCCGACCGCGCTCGCCGTGACCGGCACCGGCCGCCCGGACGGGCCCGCCGCCCGGACCACGGAGGCCGCCGGGACCGGCGCGGCGCTGGAGGGGATCGACGGTTACGCGGCGGAGCACGGCACGCTCCAGCTCCTCCAGGGCTTCCTGTTCGTGGTGAGCGCGCTGGTGGTGGGGGCCTTCTTCACGGTGTGGACGGTGCAGCGGCGCCCCGATGTCGCCGTGCTCAAGGCGGTGGGCGCGAGCAGCGGCTATCTGGTGCGGGACGCCCTCGGGCAGGCGGCCGCCGTGCTGCTCGCCGGGGCGGCCCTGGGCGCGGCGGCGGGCGCGGGCGGCGGGGCGCTGGCCGCGGCCGCGGTCCCGTTCGAGCTGAGCGCGGCCACCGTGGCCGTACCGGTGGGGGCGATGGTCCTGCTGGGGCTGGCCGGTTCCGCACTCGCCGTCCGCCGCATCACCTCCGTCGATCCGCTGACCGCACTGGGAGCGTCCCGTTGAACACCTCTTCCGTTCTGTCGCTGGAAGCAGTGAAACTCACCTATCCGGATGGTGATCGCAGGCTCACGGCCCTGGACGGCGTCTGTCTGGATGTGGCGCCCGGAGAGCTGGTGGCGGTCGCCGGGCCGTCCGGCTCGGGAAAGTCGAGCCTGCTGGCGGTGGCGGCGACCCTGCTGCGCCCGGACGCGGGCCGGGTGGTCCTGGCCGGGCGGGACACGGCCGCGATGAGCGACAGGGAGCGTACGGCGCTGCGGCGCGAGCGGATCGGCATCGTGTTCCAGCAGGCGAACCTGCTGCCGTCCCTGACGGCCGAGGAGCAGCTGCTGGCGGTCGCGCACCTGCGGGGCGGAAGCGTACGGGCCGCCCGGCCGCGCGCGGCGGAGCTGCTGGAGTCGGTCGGTCTGGACGCGGCGAAGCGGCGCCGCCGCCCGCACCAGCTGTCCGGGGGCGAGCGGCAGCGCGTGAACATCGCCCGCGCGCTGTCCGGCAGTCCTTCCGTCCTGCTGGTCGACGAGCCGACCTCCGCGCTGGATCACGAGCGGGGCGAGCAGGTCGTGGAGCTGCTGGCCGAGGTGACCCGCCGGCATCGCACGGCGACGGTGCTGGTCACCCACGACCGGGCGCTGCTCGGAGCTGCGGACCGGGTGCTGTCGATGGCCGACGGGCGGCTGGGCGGGGGCTGAGCGGGCGGGGGCGGGAGGCGGTCAGCCCTCGTCCTCGTCGTTGTGGGCGTAGAGCTTGAGCACGGGCACGCCGACCTTGTGGCGGGCGCGGGAGGCCCAGTCGCGGTGGAAGAACTCCTCGACCAGGTGCGGGGCCGTCAGCACGATCACCTCGTCGGCGTGCGTCTGGTCGACGACGGACCGCAGCAGGTCGAGCGGGTGCCCGTCGACGAGCTGGCCGACGGCCTCGGACCCCGCGGAGCGGAGCGACTGGAGCGAGTGTTCGAGTGCGAGTGCCGCGGGCCGGCGGGCCTCCTCCCCCTCGGGCTCGTCGGCCTCGTGGACCGCTTGTTCCAGCTCGCCGAGCGCGACGTCGTCGATGGCGCGCAGCAGCCGGTCCTCGGCGCCTCTGGGCTGCATCAGGACGACGAAGGACATCTGGTCGTCGTGAAGGGTGGTGACGAAATCGACGTCTGCGGCGGACAGCGGCTGCTCGATCATCAATACGCTCGTGAACACGGTGGGAGCCCTTCTCCTTCGTGGGCCACCGGGCCCAACAGAAACCATCCTGCGCGTGCCCCCCTGGGCCCGCCTGTTCTGATCACGTTCCCCTGAGGGGGCGTCCGACTCAATTCTGCCCACCGAGAGGTAACCGGAGTGGAAAATTCCGCCGATTGTCAGACCCTTCGGTACCTCGTGAAGAGAAATCCCGCCTCTTCGAGGACCGAAGCCAGGACGAATCGTTCCGGCACCGCCATCGACGGTCCGTTCACAATGCGCGGCGAGGTGCCGGAGGCGACCAGAGGGGCCAGTGAGAGACACATCTCGTCCAGTACCCCGGCGGACGCGAACTGACCCAGCAGCACCGGACCGCCCTCCGTCAGCAGCCGCACGAGCCCCCGCTCGGCCAGCACCCCGGGCACCCGCGCCGGGTCCACCCGGCGCCCCTCACCGGCCACGATCACCTCGGCGCCCGCCGCCCGCGCCGCCGCGACGCGGTCCGCGGGCGCGTCCTCGCCGGTCAGCACGAGGGTGGGCACCAGCGGCCGGGTGAACAGCGGAAGCGAGAAGTCCAGGTCGAGACCGGCGCTCACGATCGCGATCACCGGCGCGGGCCCCTGGCCGAGCGCCGCGCGCCGCGCCGCGAACGCCTCGCGCGCCCGCGCGGGCCGGTAGCCCTCCTGCCGTACGGTCTCCGCGCCCACCACCACGGCGTCCGCGAGACCCCGCAGCGTGCCGAAGATCCGCATGTCGGCGTCGGAGGACAGCGGCTGCGAGCGCCCCTCGTGGTGGGCCGCCCCGTCGAGGGACGAGACCATGTTGGCCCGCAGCCAGGCGCCGCCCGTGGTTTCGGGGTAGGCGTAGGCATCGGCGAGCTCGTCCAGGTCCCAGGTGCGTTCCTCGGTGTCGGACGGGGTGGGCGGAGAGGGGAACAGGCGTCGCATAGGCCGCAGTGTGACATGCCTCGCCTTTCCGGTGGCCGGTGCGGGGCGGACAGCGACTAGGCTGGACGGTTGTGTCAGCCTCCACTGCATCCGCTTCCGGCGCGGCAGCCCCGGCAGCCTCCTCAGCCCCGGCCCCGGCCGACCCCTCGGGTCCGATAGCCGGGCAGGGCGCCGGTTCGCCGATCGCCCTGACCTCGCGTGCCCCGCACGTACCGGCCGACCGTCTGGTCGCCGAGATGGTGCCGCCGCCGCGCTTCGACGCGGTGCGCTTCGACACCTACATACCCGACGCCAAGCAGCCCAGCCAGGCCGAGGCCGTGCGCGTGCTCGACGCCTTCGCGGCCGGGCTGGGCGGCGCGAGCGCGACCGGCACCGGTCGCAAGCGCTGGTTCCGGCGCGAGGCGAAGCCCGCCGCCGACGGGCCGCGCGGCGTCTATCTCGACGGCGGCTACGGCGTCGGCAAGACCCACCTGCTGGCCTCCCTCTGGCACGCCACACCCGCCGCGCCGGAGCAGAAGGCCTTCGGCACGTTCGTGGAGCTGACCAACCTGGTCGGCGCGCTCGGCTTCCAGCAGACCGTGCAGACCCTCGGCGGGCACCGGCTGCTGTGCATCGACGAGTTCGAGCTGGACGACCCGGGCGACACGGTGCTCGTCTCGACCCTCCTGGGCAAGCTCGTGGACGCGGGCGTGGCGCTCGCCGCGACCTCCAACACGCTGCCGGGCAAGCTCGGCGAGGGCCGGTTCGCCGCCGCGGACTTCCTGCGCGAGATCCAGGGCCTGTCCGCGCGCTTCCGGCCGCTGCGCATCGACGGCGAGGACTACCGCCACCGGGGGCTGCCGCAGGCGCCCGACCCGCACAGCGACGACATCGTCACCCGTACGGCGTACGCGACGCCGGGCGCCTCGCTCGACGACTTCCCCTCGCTGCTCGACCACCTCTCCAAGGTCCACCCGAGCCGTTACGGCGCGATGTGCGACTCGGTCCGCGCGGTGTGCCTGACCGGCGTCGAGCCGGTGCCCGACCAGTCGACGGCGCTGCGCCTCGTGGTCCTGGCCGACCGGCTCTACGACCGTGAGATACCCGTGCTGGCCTCCGGGCGCCCGTTCGACGAGCTCTTCGGCGAGGAGATGCTGAACGGCGGCTACCGCAAGAAGTACTTCCGCGCCATATCCCGGCTGACCGCCCTGGCCCGCGACGCGAAGTCGCTGGTCGCGAACGGCTGACCCCTGCAGCTCGGGCCGGGGCACGCACAGCGACCGCATCCGGGCAGCCGAATCGGGCCCGTCCGGCGATTGAGGACAGCGGTTCGCCCGGTCCGGGGTGCACCGCGGTCCGCTGCCCCATCGGGCTGAGAGGATTTGACGTGCTCTCGTCCCGACGTTTCGCCCAGTCCATAGCCGTCGCCGCCCTCGTCGGCACGGTCGCCGCGTGCGGCGGCGGTGCCGGGAAGACCCCGGCCCCGCCATCCGGTGCCCCCTCCACAGCCGCGGCCCGCACGGCCCCCTCTCCCCCGCCCTCCGCCGCGCCCACCCTGCCCGCCGGGGCGGGCGGCCTCACCCCCGTCTTCGCGCACGGCAGGCGCGACGGGGCCAAGCGCGTCGCACTGACCTTCGACGCCGACATGACCGCCGATCAGGACAAGCGGGCGGCCCGCGGCGAGCGGTTCGACAACCCCGAGCTGATCGCGACGCTGCGCAAGCTGGACGTGCCGGCCACCGTCTTCATGACCGGCAAGTGGGCGGACCAGTATCCGGACGAGGCCAGGTCCATCGGGGGCGACCCGCTCTTCGAGGTCGCCAACCACTCCTACACCCACCACGCGTTCGCCTCGCCGTGCTACGGCCTGCCGGCCGTCGCCCCCGGCTCCGCGCGTGATGACGTGGAGCGCGCGTTCGCGGCGTTCAAGCGCGCCGGGGTCGCGCACACGGTCCCGTACTTCCGCTTCCCGGGCGGGTGTTACGACGACGCCGCCCTGCGGGTCATCGCTCCCGCCAGGGTGACGGCCGTGCAGTGGGACGTGATCAGCGGCGACGCGTTCGCCAAGAAGTCGGCTCCGGTGGTGGAGCAGGTGCTGTCCCAGGTGAAGCCCGGTTCCGTCGTGGTGATGCACTGCACGCGCAGCGCGGCGCCGGTCGCGGAGGAGGCGGTACGGAAGATCGTCCCGGAACTGCGGGCCCGCGGCTACACGTTCGTACGTGTCTCCGACATGATCGCGGGCCGCTGAGCCCGGTCAGCCGGAACAGGCCGTCCGCTGTGCCTCCTGCCACTCGCAGACGGGGCACAGCGTGATGCCGGGCCGCCGGGCCGGGTGTTCGGTGGGCTTGCCGCAGTGCACGCAGTCGGCGAAGCCGTCGTGCCGCTCGTCCTGGTGTGCGTCCATGCCCCCATGGTCGCCCATGCCCGCCCGGCGGCGGGCGTCACGTCCGCCGGGAGCTGAGCGCGCAGGCCACGGCGACGGCCCCCGCCGTGAGCACGGCGGCCCCGGCGAGGGGCAGCAGGGACACGTCCACCGTGCCGTCGCGCGAGCCCGAGACCAGCCCCGTCACGGCGGCGTTGGCGGGCGACATCCCGGCGAGGAGCACCAGGAACGCGGCGAGCACGGTGGACGGCACGGCCCACGCGGTGCTGCGCAGCAAGGGCCTGTTGCACAGGGCCCCGACGCCCGTGCCGAGCAGGGCGCACGAGGCCGCGGCCACCAGCCCCTGCGCGGTCGCGGGCCACAGCGGGACGTCCACCTGGTGGTCGGCGCTGCGGGGGTCGCCGATCCCGGCGACGACCGCGGTGGCGGCGACGGCGAGCACCGTGGAGGCGGCCAGCGCGGTGAGCACGGCGGCCAGGTGCACCCGCCACGGCCCGGCCGCTGCGGCCGCGCAGTCCCGGGCGGCCGCGGGCTCGTTGGTCACGCACACCCGCACCAGCCACGCGGCCACCGGCAGCAGGCCGGCCGACGCGTAGCCGAAGGAGTCCAGGACCGGCTGCCCGGACTGCACGCCGACGGCCATGAAGGCGCCGTAGACCAGCAGCGGCGGGAGCCAGCGGTGCGAGCGCAGCAGCAGGGCGGCCTGATAGCGGAGCAGTGCGGTCATCGGCCGGGCTCTCCTCGGTCGTTTCCGTGCGGGTGTACGGGGTGCGCCGGTGTCACGGTGCGGATGTGCCAGGCGGGGCGGGCGGCGAGCAGGGCCCGCAGGAGGGCGTCCGAGTGCGCGGCGGCGACGGTCAGCCGGAGGCCGGCGGGTGCGGCGGGTGCCACGTCCGGCCCGCCGGGCAGTGCCTCCGGCAGCCGTGCGCCGGGCGGGCCCTCCACCTCGATCCGCACGCGCGGACCGCTGTCGGCGGCCGGCTGCCCGGCCACGGCGGTCAGTCGCGCCGACTCCACGCGGTGGACCGCGTCCGGCTTCCCGGCCAGCCGCCGTGGGTCGTGGTCGACGAAGACGACCGTGCCCCCGGCGGCGACGCGCTCCGCGACCGCGCCGTCGAGCACGATGCGGGAGGCGCGGTCGAGCCCGGTCCACGCCTCGTCGAGGACCAGGAGGCCGGGTGCGGCGAGCAGGCCCTGGGCGACGGCGACCTTCTGACTGGTGCCCTTGGAGAGTTCGGACAGCGGGGTGCGCGCGTGCTCGCCCGCCCCGAAGCGCTCCAGCCACACCCGCGCGCCGTGCGCGGCGGCGGAGCGGCTCAGGCCATGGACGCGGCCGAGGTCGGTGAGATAGCCGAGGGCGGTGAACGGCAGGGCCGCCGGGAACCGCTCGGGGACGTACGCGGTGCGCGGGCGGCCCGTGATCCGTCCCGCAGTTGGCGCGTCGAGGCCGGCGAGCAGGCGCAGGAGCGTCGACTTGCCGCTGCCGTTGCCGCCCTCGACGCGCAGCAGCGCGCCCTGCGGCACCTCCAGGTCGATGTCGCGCAGCACCCACGGCCCGCGCGGTCCGTAGCGGCGGCCGACCCCCCTGAGTCTCATGCGCTCACGGTAGCGGGCCCTGCCATGCACCCATCAGGCTGCTGGCAGACTGTGGGGGTGACCAGTTCTGACACCGCTTCCGACACCGCGACCGACGTCCCCGTGGAGCTCCGGGACGAGGCGCCGGAGTTCGTCCTGCCGCTCGTCGTACGGATCGAGAAGGACGAGCCCCCGGCCCGTACGGACGCCCTGGAGACCGCGGCGCGGGCGGTGCTCACGCTGCTGTCGGACGAGCGGGCCCGGACCGTCGACGGGATCGACGGCGAGTGGGCGCGGGCCGTGCGGGACTGGCAGGACTCCCGCATCCGCAAGGTGGTGCGGCGGGCGCGGGGCAAGGAGTGGCGCAAGGCGACGGCGCTGCCGGGCATCACGGTGACCGGTGAGCGGGCCGAGGTGCGGGTCTTCCCGCCCGTGCCGCTGGACGGCTGGCCCAAGGAGCTGGCGAAGCTCCAGGTTTCGGGCACGGAGCTGGACGAGCCCGTGCCCCCAGCCGCGCCGGAGCCCGGGACTCCGGTGCTGTGGCTGAACCCCGGTCTCGCGATGTCGGCGGGCAAGGCGATGGCGCAGGTCGGGCACGGCGCGCAGCTCGCGTGGTGGATGCTGTCCGACGAGGAGCGCGAGGTCTGGCGGAAGAGCGGCTTCGCCCTCACCGTGCGGACGGCCGGCCGGGAGCACTGGGCGGAACTGACCGCGGGCGGGCTGCCGGTGGTCCACGACGCCGGGTACACCGAGATCGCGCCCGGTTCCTGCACGGTGGTCGGGGACCACCCGGCCCTGCGGGGCCGCGCGGGCGACCTGTGATACTTGCCGCCAGAACATCTGTTTACGGCGCCAGGGGGTAAGTACCTTGTCGAAAAGGACCTTGCGGGGCGGGACGGCTCTGGTCACCGCGGGCGCTGTGACCGCCCTCGCGCTGGGGCTGTCGGGCTGCGACTCCGGCAAGAGCGACGACGCCAAGGGCTCCTCCCCGTCCGCTTCCGCACCCTCGAAGGACAAGGCGAAGAACGTCCCGGAGGGCGAGTCCGAGGGCAGCAAGAAGCCCGAGGAGAAGTGGGACGGCAAGATCCGTGTCCTCGGCGACGGTTCGACGTCCGACACCGGTCCGCAGCCGAACCAGCCGAAGCCGGAGAAGCTGAAGCCGGGCGAGAAGCCGCCGCAGTTCGTGGTGTTCTCCTGGGACGGCGCGCTGGAGGGCGACGACCACCAGCTCTCGCACTTCCGGGAGGTCGCCAAGGACAACAACGCGAAGATGACGTTCTTCCTGAGCGGCATGTACCTGCTGCCGAAGTCGAAGGCCTCGCTGTACAAGCCCCCGCAGCACAAGCCGGGCGAGGCCGCGATCGACTTCGCCACGGACCCGCACATCAAGGACACCATCGAGCAGATACGCGGCGCCTGGCTGGACGGCAACGAGATAGGCACGCACTTCAACGGCCACTTCTGCGGCGCCAAGGGCGGCGGCGACTGGAGCCCGGCGGAGTGGAAGAGCGAGATCGAGCAGTCCTACTCCTTCGTGGAGAACTGGAAGACGAACACCGGCCTGACGGACCTCCCGCCGCTGCCCTTCGACTACAAGAAGGAGCTGGTGGGCGGCCGTGCCCCGTGTCTGGAGGGGCAGAAGACGCTGATACCGGCGGCGAAGCAGTTCGGCTGGCGGTACGACGCGAGCTCGCCCGGCGACTTCCAGATCTGGCCCTCGCAGATCCAGGGCATCTGGAATTTCCCGCTGCAGCTGCTTCCGTATCCGAAGAGCGAGAAGCAGGTCCTGTCGATGGACTTCAACTTCCTCTACAACCAGTCCGGTGACAACACCAAGGGCGATCCCGCGAAGTACGAGGAGTGGCGGAAGCTGACGCGCGACGGCTATCTGAACGGCTTCCAGCGCGTCTACAACGGCAGCCGGGCGCCGATGTTCGTGGGCAACCACTTCGAGGACTGGAACGGCGGCATATACATGAAGGCCGTCGAGGACGTCGTGAAGTCGGTCTGCAAGCGGGACGGCGTGCGCTGCGTGTCCTTCAAGGAGCTCGCCGACTGGCTGGACGTACAGGACCCGAAGGTGCTGACGAAGCTGCGCGGGCTGGACCCGGCGCAGTCCCCGGACTGGGCGACGTTCGTCAAGTAGGCGTTCTTCCGGTCGGCGCCGGACCTCGAAGGTCCGGCGCCGCACGGGGCCTTCAGCTCTTCTGCCCCTTCATGTACGCCGACCAGATGTCGATCGGGTACGGGCTGCCGGCCGCGGACTTCGCGGCGCCGCCGAGGCCGTCCAGCGGGAGCAGCTCCTGCGTCTTCGGGTCGATGCGGCAGAGCGAGACGGCGGTGGAGAGCTTGCCCTGGTAACCGACGTACCAGGACGACTTGTTCTTCTCCTCCGTGCCGGTCTTGCCCGCCGAGCCCGGTGCGGCCGCCCCGGCGGTGGTCGCGCTGCCCTTCTTGACGGCGTCGTGCAGCGCGTCGTCCACGGCCGCCGCGACGCGCTGCGGCAGGGCCCGCTCGGCCGTCGGCTTCTCCACGGTCACGGCGTTGCCGTTGCGGCTGAGCTTGTCCACGGAGTAGGGCTCGCTGTGCATGCCCTGGGCGGCGAACGTCCCGTACGCCCCGGCCATCCGGATGGCGCTGGGCGTGGTGTTGCCCAGGGAGAAGGCGGGCACCTTGGTGCCGAGGCTGTCCGCGAGCAGGCCCGTCCGCACGGCGGTGCTGCCGACGCGGTCCAGGCCGACGTCCATGCCGAGCTGCATCATCGGGGTGTTGACCGACTGGGCGACGGCGTCCCGCAGGCTGATCTTCCCCCAGGACTTCCCCCCGTCGTTCGTGCCCTTCACGATCTTCCCCGCGCGGTCCCAGTAGGGCCCTTCGGGGGTGAGCAGGGACACCTGGTTGTCGCCGTCGTAGACGGTGGAGGGGGAGACGGGGGTGCGGGGCTTGTCGCGTTCGCGCTGGATGCCGTCGCCGAGGGCGGCGGCGTAGACGAAGGGCGTGAAGGCCGTGCCGGCGGGGACGACAGCGGAATTCGCGTCGTTGAACCCCTGCTTGAGATAGCCCGGGCCGCCGTGCAGGGCCACGATCCGCCCATCAGTGGTGACGGAGGCCGCGCCGATGCGCACGTCCTTGTCCGAATCCCGCTTCTCGGGGTCGAGCTTGCCCCGCACCTCCTGGACGGCCTTGTCGAGGGCGTCGACCTTGGCCTTCTCGAAGGTGGTGCGGATCTGGTAGCCGCCGAGGTCGAAGTCGTGGTCGGTGACCTCGGTGTGGGCGCTGACGTAGGCCCGCGCCGTCTCCACCAGATAGCCGGTCTGCCCGGTCAGCCCGGCGGGCTTCGGCGGGGCCTGCGGCTCGGGGAAGGTGGTGTAGCGGGCCCGCTCCTCCTTGGAGAGCTTGCCGGTGGTGACCATCCGGTCGAGGATCCACTTCCAGCGCTCCACGGCGCGCGCGTGGTTCTTGGCGCCGAGCGACGGGTCGTAGAGCCCGGCTCCCTTGAGCAGCGAGGCGAGGAAGGCGCCCTCGCTCGCGTTGAGCTGGGAGACGTCCTTGCCGTAGTAGGCGTGGGCGGCACGCTGGATGCCGTAGGTGCCGCGCCCGAACCAGCTGGTGTTGAGGTAGCCCTCCAGGATGTCGTCCTTGGACATCCGGTTGTCCAGCTTGATGGCGATGAACATCTCGGTGAGCTTGCGGGAGAAGGTCTGCCGCTGGTTGAGATAGGCGTTCTTGACGTACTGCTGGGTGATCGTGGACCCGCCCTGGGTGCTGCCGCCCGTCACCATCTTGGTGACCGCGCGCGTCATCCCGCTCACCGAGATGCCGCTGTCGGAGTAGAAGGTCTCGTTCTCGGCCGCGAGCGCGGCCCACCGCACCTTCTCGGGGATCTTCTCCAGCGCGGTGTCCTGCCGGTTGACCTCGCCGGTGCGGGCCATCTCGGTGCCGTCGGCCCAGTAGTAGACGTTGTCCTGCTGGGTGGCGAAGGCGTTGAGGTCGGCGGGTATGTCGGTACGGACGTACATGATCGCCACGAGGGCGGTGAGCAGCCCTCCGGCGGAGAGGAAGAGCCCCAGTGTCTGGCGCCACGACGGCACCCAGCGCCGGAAGCCCTGCCGCCCCGGCCGCGGGTAGGCAGGACGCAGCCTGCGCTTGCGGGGAGCGGCGCGTCTCCGGCGGGACGGGGCGGCGTGGTCCCGGGCGTGCGCCCCTTTTCGTCGTTCGAACACTGCTCGACCCTACGACCTGTGGGGCGGTGCGGGCACCCAAGATGTCCGTGGATTCCGAATCAGGCGGCCTGTTCGGGTACCGTAACGTTTCTACACCCCTGTAAAAGCAGTGGATCTTGGGCAGAAGGAACACCCTCCGCATGGACACAGCCACACCGACCTCCGTCGTGCACCGCGGCCGACGCCGCGCGAACGGAGCGCTGGAGGGCGAGGTGCTCGCCGCGCTGCAGCGTGCCGAGGGGCCGCTGACCCCCCGCGAGGTCCAGGGCCGGCTGGCGGGCGAGCTGACGTACAGCACGGTGGTGACGATCCTGTCCCGGCTGCACGGCAAGGAGGTGCTCTCGCGCACCCCGCGGGGGCGCGCGTACGCCTATGCGCCGGTGGCCGACGAGGCGGGGCTGGCGGCGCGGCGCATGCGCAAGATCCTGGACGGGCTCGCGGACCGCGAGGTCGTCCTGACGCGCTTCGTCGCGGAGCTGCCGCCCTCCGACGAGGCGCTGCTGCGCTCGCTCTTCACCAGCGCGTTCCCGACCGCGCGCTGACGGACCGCTTCAGCGGCGGCCACGGCCACGGCGGAGCAGCAGTGTCGCCGCCACCCCCGTCGCGGCGACGGCCGCCCCCACCACGAAACCCACCGGCACCCCGGATCCCGGCCCGGAGGGCGTGGGGCCCGGCACTGCCTGCGGTCCGGCGTCCCCTTCCGTCACCCTCGCCATCGCCGCTCCCCCGTCCCGCACCGATCCGTCCTTGTCGAGCAGCACCCGCTCCTCGTGCGGGTGCTCGAAGTCGAAGAGGTTCAGCAGCGACCCGGCCCGCTGGTCGAAGGACGAGTCGCCGATCGGGGCGGTGTGCCAGTTCCACTCCACGAACTTCAGGACGGAGGTCTGCTCGGTCGGCGTGTGGTCGACCGTGCCGGCCCTGCTGTACGGCGAGATCACCAGCAGCGGCTGCCGCGGGCCGGGCCCGCAGCGGTCGGCGAGGCCCCCGGCCGGCGCGGGTGCCGTGCGGCAGGCCGGGCTGTCGACCGTCCGCCCCCTGGGGCCCTTGGCGCGGTCGCCCGAGCCGTTGAGCGGCTTCGCGTACGCGTGGTCGTACCAGCCGTCGGAGTCGTCGTAGGCGATCACGACGGCGGTGTTCCGCCACTCCGGCGCGCTCTGGATCTTGTTGATCCACTCCACCAGGAAGTGCTGTTCGTCGAGGGGGTCGGAGTATCCGGCGTGGCCGTCCTGGAAGGCCGGGGCCTTCAGGAAGCTCACCGCGGGCAGCCGTCCGGCGCGCAGGGCCGCGTCGAAGTCGGTCAGGTCGTACTGGTGGTTGGCCGGCCCGTCGTGGCCGATCTCGGCGACGGAGCGCGGCGGCAGGTGGTGGGGGTTCGCGGTCGAGGCGTAGTACTGGAACGGCGCGTGGTGCGGGCTGTAGTCGACCACGCGCTCGCCGCCGACGTTGGCGTGGGTGCTGCCGGAGCACTTCGCGTAGTGGCCGCGGCGGCCGTCCCAGGGGGTGCTCGGCCGGAAGCCGCCCTGGAACCAGCCCCAGGAGACGCCCTCCTCGCCGAGCCGGTCCCCGATGTTGGCCCCCTTGAGGGCGGCCAGCGGGCTCTTGGCGGTGTGGTCCTTGTCCGAGCAGTCGTCGTAGGCCGGTTCCGGGTCGTTGATGAGCGTGCCCACGCCGTCGGCGCCGGGCGAGGTGACGGCGTACGGGTCCGGTTTCGGCGTCCGGCGCGGGTGTTCCGTGCCGGACGCGGGGTCGGTGGAGATCACTCCATGGGTCTGGCCGGAGACGAGGTTGACCGCGCCGGGCGTGGACGGGCCGTAGGTGGTGCCGAAGGAGCGGTCGCTCATGCTGAAGTGCTGGGCGTAGTTCCACAGCGCGGTGACGGTGTTCCCGTCGTAGTAGTCCATGACGAGCCCGGGCTCGCCGAACAGCTTGCCCGAGCACTTCCCGGAGTCGGTGTTCTGGACGTAGCGGTCGGCCCGGCCGCCGTCGGCGGCGTACTGCTCGGGGCTGTAGGAGTGGTTCTGGTCGCAGGTCATCGCCTGCCGCGGGCCGAGCCGCTTCGGCGCGTACTGGTTGGGATTCTTCGCGAGCAGGCCCGCGGTGCGCAGGTTGTCCACGCGGGCGGCGGTGTCGCGGGCGGGGGTGAAGCGGGTGCCGTCGGTGTTGGCGGCCCTGGGGTAGGTGGCGAAGTAGTGGTCGAAGGAGACGTTCTCGTCGAAGACGACCACCAGGTGCTCGACGGGCGACGCGGTGTCCGCGGCCCGCGCGGGGACGGCCGGTGCCACGGCCAGCGCGGCGGCGCCGAGCGCGGCGACGACGGCGGGACACCGGGTGACGGTGCCGTTGCGGACGGCACGGGCGATACGGGTGTTACGGGGCATGCGCGGTCCCACTCTCGTCCATCAAGGCGCGGCCGTACCAGTCCGCGCCGTCCCGCACCCCGGGCAGCGCGAAGAAATAGCCGCCGCCGAACGGGGTGACGTAGTCGGTCAGCGGCTCGCCCGCCAGGCTCCGCTGCACGGCGGTGAACTGACGGTCGAGGTCCTGCTGGTAGCAGCAGAAGAGCAGCCCCATGTCGAGGTTGCCGTTGCGGTCGGTCCCCCGGTCGTAGTTGTACGAGCGGCGCAGCAGCCGCCGGTCCTCCGCTTCGGGGGTCCGCGGACCGGCCACCCGGATGTGGCTGTCCAGCGGGGTCACCTCGCCCTTGGGGTCGAGGGCGTAGCGCGGGGCGTCCAACTCCCGGTCGCCGTCCAGCGGTGCGCCGGTGTCGCGGTCGCGGCCGAGGATCCGCTCCTGCTCGGTGCGGGGGACCCGGTCCCAGAACTCGACCAGCATCCGGATCAGGCGCACCACCTGATAGCTGCCGCCGGTCGTCCAGCGGGGCTCGCCGGAGCGGGTGCCGGTCCACACGAGCCGGTCCATCAGGCGGGTGTCGCGGGGGTTCGGGTTGGCGGTGCCGTCCTTGAAGCCGAAGAGGTTGCGGGGGGCGCCGGTGGGGCGGGGCGGGGCGGTGAAGCCGTCGAGCCGCCAGCGGATCTGGAGGCCGCCGCGCGTGTGCCGGGTCAGGTCGCGCAGGGCGTGCAGGACGGTGTCGGTGCTGTCGGCGCACAGCTGGACGCCGAGGTCGCCGTGGCACCAGGCGGGGTCGAGGTCGTCGTCCGGGAAGGGCGGCATGGTCCGCAGCCGGCGCGGGGCGTGGCCGGACAGCCCGAAGCGGCCGTCGAAGAGCGAGGAGCCGGCGGCCACGGTCACGCGGAGCCCGCCGTCGGCGGGGACGCCCGGGCCGAGGAGCCCGGAGTCGGAGGGCGGGCCGGTGATGCCGACCGGGGGCGGTGTGCCGCCGGCCGTGAGGAAGCGGGCCCGCGCGGTGAGCGCGCGCAGCAGGTCGGCGAGTTCGGCCCGGTTGTCGGCGGTGACGTCGAAGGCCACGAAGGCGGTGTTCCGGGCGGGCGGGGTGAGCAGGGCGGCCTGGTGGGTCCCGTGGAAGGGGGCGGTGGTGTACGGGCCGGGGGGCGCGGCACCGGCGGTGGCGCCGACCGGGCGCTGCCTGTCGCCGGGCCCGGCGCCGTGTTCGAGCAGGCCCCCGGCCATGGCCCCGCCGAGGCTCATGGCGGCTCCCCGCAGCAGCCCGCGCCGCCGGGGCCACGTCATGGTGCCCTCCGGGGTTCGCAGAGGGCCGCGACGGGGGCCAGGCGTTCCACGAGGTCGGCGACGGCGGCGTCGAGGCGTTCGCGGTCGGTGCGGGCGAGGCGGGCGAGCGGGGTCCAGCGGGGGTGTCCGGGGCGGGGGCCCTGGCGGTCCAGCAGGGCGCCGGCGCGGGCGATGCGCCGGTCCAGCCCGTCGAGGCCGGGGTAGCGGCCGCGCAGGAGCGGGCGGAGGCGGTCGAGGACGGCGCGGGTGCCGTCGAGGTTGGCGCGGGCGGTGGCGAGAGTGCTTCCGCTGCCGTAGTCGGTGCGGCCGGTCAGCTCGTGCTCCAGGGTGTCCTCCAGGATCTCGTGGGCGCGCAGCCCGAGTTGGGCG
The DNA here is from genome assembly GCF_039521185.1 of Streptomyces blastmyceticus. Taxonomy (NCBI): domain Bacteria; kingdom Bacillati; phylum Actinomycetota; class Actinomycetes; order Kitasatosporales; family Streptomycetaceae; genus Streptomyces; species Streptomyces blastmyceticus. The sequence goes on from NZ_BAAABW010000026.1 coordinate 1,094,079, forward strand.
GGGTCCATGCGGGACTGCTCCCAAGTGGCGCGCAGCGTACGGACGTCGGTGTCGAGGCGGTGCGCGGCCCGGCGCAGGTCGGGCCCGTGCTCGCCGTGCCACAGGCCGTGCTCGACGCGGTGGAAGCCGGTGAAGCCGGGGTCGCGCACTCCGCCGGGGAGACCGGCGGTGGTGCCGTCGACGGCCCGACCGGCGTCCCCGAAGGCGCCGTAGGCGGCGCCCATCCGCTCGTAGTCGAGGTGGGCGGGCAGCCAGGCCGCGCGGGCGGCGGCCGTATCGCCGCTGTCGACGGCCGCCCGCAGGGCGTCCGTCGCCGTCACGAGCCCGTCCATCCGCGCGCCGATCCACCGCTGGTAGTCCAGGGCGGGCGGGATCAGGTCGTCGAGCCGGACGGGGACGGCGGCGGGCCCGCCGCCGCTCCCCCGGACGGGGGCGGTGATCCGTACGGTGGGGCCGGTGACGGCGTCCGCGTCGTCGGGCAGGCAGACGAAGGCGTACGAGCCGGGGCCGAGCCGGGCGCGCAGCTGCCGGTGGGTGCCGGGGGCGAGGGCTTCCGCCTCGGCGTGGACGGCGCCTGCGCGGTCCACGAGGCGGGCCTCGGTCGCGGTGGCGGAGGTGTTGTGCAGGACGAAGGTCTGGGTGCCGGGGTGGGGGTGGGGCCAGGGGGTGCCACAGGCGCCGGGGGAGATCTCGACGGTGGTGGGGGGCTGCGGGGGGCGGGCGGTCGTCGGCGCGGCGACGGCGAGCACGGCGGCCAGGGCGAGGGCGGCTCTGGGCACCGGGCCGGCGACCCTCAAGTGCCGCACCGGCCACGGCCGTTGACCGGGCTCCCCTGCCGCGTCAAGCGCGCCCGGGGTTCGAGGACGACCGGGGCCCGGTTCTGGCACTGCGACGGCTCCCTACGGCAGGCGGACGCACACGTCCCGCCCATGCTGGCACCGGCCCGTGCGCCCGCACCGGGTCACCGCACCGCGCACCCCGAAAGAGGCCGAGGATTCACCCGGGTGATGACATGTCACGCCCACAGCCAGACGCGGCGGTTGCGGGCCACGGTGTGGATGCGGTCGGCGCGGCTCGGGTGCAGCACCCCGCCTGCCGCGCCGAGCGCGGCCGCCTGCGCCTCCTCCAGCACCTGGACGTCCTCCAGCGCCGGTGACACCTCCACGCTCCCGGCCCCCACGAGCACCAGGACCGGCCGCACCTGGACGAGGAAGCCGCACCCGCGCGAGAGGACGAGCGAGGCCCGCACGCAGTCGTGCCGGATCTCGCGCACGTACGGGCGCGGGTGCCGCTCGCGGGAGACGCGCACCAGGGTCTCACCGACCTGGACCCGGGCCTTGTGGGCGGGCTTGGCGGCGACGCCGAAGACCCCGCCGGGCCCGATGAGGAGGTGGGCGATGACGGCGTCGCCGGGCAGGACGATCGAGTGGACCACGTCCCAGCCGCCCGCCGTCAGCTCCTCCAGGGCCGCGCCGACGGCCTGTTCGGCCGCGAGCGCGCGGCGCCAGGCGTCCTCGACGGGGCGCCGGCCGAGGCAGCGGGCGAGCGCCAGCGCCACGCGGCCGGTGCCGGAGGCGTCGAGCCGGGCGCGGAGCGTCTCGCCGGGCCGGTTGGGGGCGAGGTCGTCGTCGGGCGGCAGGAACAGCCGCTCCGGGTCGTACGCCTTCCCGTTGGCGCTCGTCTTCCTGGCCGCTTTCCCGCCGATTCCGTCGTTCGCTTCGTTCGCGTCGTTCCCGTCCGGCCGCTCGCGCACGCCCACCACCCCCCACCCGCCATAGTGCCGCAGAAGCGGGGGAACCAACCCGCCCGGCCGCCCGTTGAACCGGTGAGGCCCCGCGACATCCCCCCGATCGCGGGGCCTCACCAGTGCCCGGGGCCTTGCGGGAGCGCGGTGCGGAACCCGTCAACGTACCAACCGCCCCACCCGGCACGGGCGACCTTCCGCCCGCAGTGACGCAGGCCACATCCGCGCGCCGGATCCCGGGAAGCGGGCAAAGGTCCAGGCCGGGCCCCGGTTCGGGGGCGGCCCCCGGCGGGCGGGCTCGCCGAACCTCCTTGTGGATCAGCGCGAAGGGCCTACGGTGCGGTGCCGCACGAGGAGGCATCATGCGATCGTTCACCGGCACCGGCCTGGTCGTCACCGCGCTCACGGCGACCGTCGCCGCGCTGCTCTTCCCCCTCTGGTCCTACCGCGACCGCACCGGCACCGGAGCCGTCGACCTCACCGCCGGGTCCGTGGCCACGCCGTACGGACCGCTGTCCGCGCTCGACCGCGACTTCGTCGACCGCGTGCGGCTGGCCGGGCTCTGGGAGCTGCCCGCCGGGCAGCAGGCCGAGCAGCGCGGCACCACGGCCGGGGTGCGGCGGGCGGGCGAGCACCTCGTCGAGGGCCACACCGCGCTCGACCGGCACGTCCGCGAGGTCGCGGACCGGCTGGGCATCGACCTGCCCAGCCAGCCCAACGCCCAGCAGCGGCAGTGGCTGACCCGGCTCGGGGCGGCGCACGGCGACGCGTACGACCGGGAGTTCACCAACATCCTGCGGCTCGCGCACGGCACGGTCTTCACGGTCGTCGCCCAGGTGCGGGCCACCACCCGCAATTCCGCGGTGCGGGAGCTCGCCGACGACGCGAACACCACCGTCCTCGACCACATCAAGGTGCTGGAGGACACCGGCCTGGTCGACTTCGACGGCATCGCGGCGCACACGAAGCTCCAGCAGCCGCCCCCGCCGACCGCCGTTCCCTCGGGCATCCGCCCGCCCAGCGCCTTCCCGCTCCCTCCGGCCGCCACCCGGCCCGAGCCGTCCCCCGCCACCCCCTCGTCCCCCGGACCGTCGGAGAAATGAGTTCCCGCGCCCGTACATCCGGACCGAATAATCGTCCACATGTCGGCACAACCGATGGCGGGATCACGGGACGGTCGAGTACACATCCTGTATGTGGGTCATTCTGCTGCTCGTCGCCTGGGCCGCGGCGTTCCTCACCTGCGGCCGCCTCTGTCTGGCCGCGGCGGCCGCCGGGCAGGCCCCTGAGCGCGCCCCGGACGGCGCCCGGCCGCAGACGCTGACGCTCTACGAGGCGGCATTCCTGGCCGGCGGCCCGCACCGGGTCACCGACCTCGCGCTGGTCACGATGGGCCGGCAGCACCGCCTGCTGCTGGCCCACACCGGCTGGGCGACGGTCGTCGACCCGGTGGGCCGCGACGAGCTGGAGCGCTCGGTGATCACCGCCATAGGGCCGGAGGGCCAGTCACCGGTGCCCGCGGTGCGCACCGCGCACGCCGCCGCCGACGCCGTACGGGCGCTGGCCGACCGGCTGACCGCGGCCGGGCTCGCGGTGCCCGCCCCGGCCCGTACGCACATGTCCGCCGCGGTCCGGCAGGTGCGGGCGGCCTGCCTGCTGATCGTGGTGACCGGTGCCACGGCCGTGCTGTTGACGCCGCCGGAGGCGCACCAGGGGCAGGTGGCGGCCTGGTTCTCGCTGCCGCTGCTGCTGACCGGCGCCTGCCTGGCGATCGCCCGGATCGAGGTCCACCCCTATACGAGCTGGGCCTCGCCCGCGGGACAGGAGCTGCTGGGCCGGATCTCCACCGGGCTGCCCGGCCGGAGGCTGCGCGCGCCCCGCGGCGGCGCCGGTGACCCGGGCGACGACGCGGGCCTGCTGACCGCGCTCGCCATAAGGGGCCGCAGGGCCCTGGCCGACCCCGAGCTGCGCTCCGCCCTCTCGGCGACGCTGCGCGACCACCGCTGCTGACCATCCGCAGGACCGGCCCCCTCCCCCGCGCCGCTGAGCCCATCGTGCCCAATGCGCCCGACACCGGGCGTGGGTGCTGTACTTCACCCACCACCGAACCAATTATCCCTTTTGTCGGATTAACACCGCGAAGGGATGGCCAGTGAGATCAGCAGCCTTGTACGGAGCCCTCGGATCCCTGGTCCTCACCGCGCTCACGACGGCCCCCGCACCGGCCGACGGCCTCGGCCGGGCGAAGCCGCCCGGAGGCGGCACCGAGGCCCGCGGGGTCGCCCTCGCCGCCCGGGAGGCGGCCGACAGGGGGATCCGCTTCGGCGCGTGCCCGGCCTCCGAACAGCTGCCCGCACCCGTGCAGTGCGGCACCGTCTCCGTCCCGCTGGACTACGCCCGCCCCGAGGGCAAGCACATCGGCCTCACCGTCAGCCGCGTCCGGTCCACCGGCACCCGCGCCGAGCGCCAGGGCTCGCTCGTCTACAACCCCGGCGGGCCGGGCGGCTCCGGCATGTTCTTCCCGCTGCTCAGCGCGGTCAAGCAGTGGCAGACGACGGCCAGGTCGTACGACTTCGTGGGCTACTCGCCCCGTGGCGTCGGCCGCTCGGCGCCGCTGTCCTGCGCCGACCCGGCCCGCTTCACCAAGGCCCCCACCCAGGCCCAGGAGCACCCCACCGCCGCGTACAAGAAGCAGCGGATCGCCGAGGCGAAGGCGTACGCGCAGGGCTGCGCGCGCCGGGCCGGGCGCGACCTGCCCCACTTCACCAGCCTCAACAACGCCCGCGACCTGGACGTCCTGCGCGCGGCGCTCGGCGACCGGAAGCTCAACTACATGGGGGCCTCGTACGGCACGTACTTCGGCGCGCTCTACGCCACGCTGTTCCCCGGGCACGTGCGCCGGATGGTCTTCGACAGCGTGGTCGACCCGGCCGGGCAGAAGATCTGGTACGAGAGCAACCTCGTCCAGTCCGCGGCCTTCGAGCGGCGCTGGGGCGACTGGCAGCGCTGGGTGGCCAAGCACGACGCGGTCTATCACCTGGGGCACAAGCCGCAGCAGGTGGCCGCCGCCTACGAGCGGGCCCGGCAGCGGCTCGCCCGGCGGGCCGCGGGCGGCAGGGTCGGCCCCGGGGAACTGCACTCGGCCTTCCTCCAGGTCGGCTACAGCGACAGCCACTGGGCCCGGAGCGCGGACGCGCTGGCCGCGTATCTGCGCGGTGACGACAGGGCGTTGCGCACCCTCGCGGCGCCCGACCCGGCGTCCGCGCGGGCGAGCGAGAACTCCAACGCCGTCTACACCGCGGTCGAGTGCAACGACTCCCCGTGGCCGCGCTCCTGGTCGGTGTGGGACCGGGACAACACCCGGCTCGCCCGCCGCGCCCCGTTCGAGACCTGGCAGAACGCCTGGATGAACCTGCCGTGCGCCTTCTGGACCGCGCACCAGCAGCGCCCGCTCGACGTCGGGGCGGCACGGCACGCGCTGCCGCCGACGCTGCTGCTGGCCGCGGAACGGGACGCGGCGACGCCGTACGAGGGGGCGGTGGAGCTCCACCGGAGGCTGCCGGGCTCGTCGTTGGTCACCGAGCGCGGTGCGGGCACGCACGGGATCGCGTACGGGCCGAACGCGTGCGTCAACCGGCATGTGGAGACGTACCTGCTGACCGGCGCGGTGCCGTGGCGCGACGCGTCCTGCGCGCCGCGCCAGGAGCCCGTGGCGACGACCGGCGCGAAGACGAGCGATGGCGTAGCGGGCTGAGG
>NZ_BAAABW010000026.1:1099684-1145871 GCF_039521185.1 Streptomyces blastmyceticus
GTCGCGGCCGCGAACAAGAAGTAGCCGCACGCACGACGACGCCGGGCCGGCCCGAGGAATCGGGCCCGCCCGGCGTCCGGGGAGCGTGAGCCTTACGCCAGGTCCGCCACGAGCTCGGCCACGGCCTTGCGGCGACCCGTGTAGAACGGGACCTCCTCGCGGACGTGCATGCGCGCCTCGGACGCCCGCAGGTGACGCATGAGGTCCACGATGCGGTAGAGGTCGTTCGCCTCGAAGGCGAGGATCCACTCGTAGTCGCCCAGCGAGAAGGACGCCACCGTGTTGGCCCGCACGTCGGGGTAGCCGCGCGCCATCTTGCCGTGGTCCGCGAGCATCCGGCGGCGGTCCTCGTCGGGCAGCAGGTACCAGTCGTAGCTGCGGACGAAAGGGTAGACGCTGACGTAGTCGCGCGCCGTCTCGTCGGCGAGGAACGCCGGGATGTGCGACTTGTTGAACTCCGCCGGGCGGTGCAGGGCCATGTTGGACCACACCGGCTCCAGCGCGCGGCCCAGCCGGGTGCGGCGGAAGCGGTTGTACGCGTCCTGGAGGGCGTCCGAGGTCTCGGAGTGCCACCAGATCATCACGTCGGCGTCGGCCCGCAGACCCGAGAGGTCGTAGGTGCCACGCACGGTGACGTCCTTCTCGGCGAGCTGCGCGAACAGCTCCTCCACCTCGTCGGCGTAGCCGGAGCGGTCCTGGGGCAGGACGTCGCGGAGCTTGAACACCGACCAGAGGGTGTAGCGGATGACCTCGTTGAGGTCCTTGGCCTTCTTGCCGGCGTTCGGGATCTTCTCGGGGGCGTCAGTCATGTCCCTATTGTCACTCGCCGCTTCCGGGGCCCTGAGCCAGGGGGGTCAAGGCCGCCAGGATCTCGTCGGCCGCCCGGTGCGCGCTGGAGACGCACGCCGGGATGCCCACGCCGTCGTAGGCGGCACCGCACACCCGCAGGCCGGGGAGGGCCGCGACGTGCTCGCGGATCCGGGCGACGCGGGCGAGGTGGCCGACCGGGTACTGCGGCAGGCCGCCGTCCCACCGGTCGACCCGGGCCTGAAGCGGAGCCGCGGACAGGCCGACGGCGTCACCGAGGTCCTTCAGCGACATGGCGACCAGCTCGGCGTCGTCGCGCTCCAGGTCGGCCTCCTCCTCGAACCGGCCGATCGAGGTGCGCAGCACGAACGTCCCGGGACCGGCGTCCGCGATCCAGCCCCACTTGTTGCTCGCGAAGGTGGATGCCTTGATCTTCCGGCCGTCGACCGGCGGCACGAGGAAGCCGCTGCCGGACGGCAGCCCCTCGGCGTCCGCGCGGCGGAAGGCCATGGTGACCAGGGCCATGGAGGCGTACCGCACGCTCGCGAGCTCCCCGGCCGCGGCGGGCGCCAGGTCGTCCAGGAGGCGGGTCGCGGCGGGCGCCGGGGTGGCGACGACGACCGCGTCGGCCGCGAGCCGTTCCGCGCCGAGGCCGACCCACCAGCCGTCGGCGTCGCGGCCGATCGCGCTCACCGGGGTGTCCGTGCGGATCTCGCCGCCCGCCGCGCGCACCGCGTCCGCGACCGCGAGCGGCAGCCGCCCGATCCCGCCGGCGATGCCCATGAAGACCGGCCCGGGCTGCTGCCGTCCGGCGGCCCGCTGCTGGGTCTCGTGCACGCCGTCGAGCAACGACCGGTGCGTACGGGCGAGTTCGAAGAGCTGCGGCACGGCGGCGCGCATCGAGATGCGGTACGGGTCGCCCGCGTAGACGCCGCCGAGCAGGGGCTCCACCAGCCGGTCCACGAGCTCGCGGCCCATGCGCTCCGCGACGTAGGTGCCGATCGCGACGTCGTCGCCGATCTCGGTGGGCGGCAGTTCGGCGTCCCTGGCCACCCGGGCGAGGCCCTCGTCCGAGAGCACGCCGGAGGCGGCCAGCGGGGCGAGGTCGCCGGGCACGCCCATCATGTGTCCCTTGGGCATCAGCCGCAGGCTGCCGCGCGTCCAGATGCCCGCCGTGGCGGTGGCCGGTGGCTGGAGGCGGTCCGCGAGGCCGACCGCGCGGGCCAGTTCGACCGCCTCGGGCCGCCGGGCCAGCATCGATTCGGCGCCCAGGTCGACGGGGACGCCGGCGATCTCGCCCGCGCGGAGCTTGCCGCCGAGCCGCCCTGACGCCTCCAGGAGCGTGACCCGCGCACCGCCCGTCACCAGCCGGTGGGCCGCCGCGAGACCGGAGATCCCGCCGCCGATGACCACCACGTGACGGCCCGGTCGCCGCCTGGGAATGTCGCTCATGCCCCCACTCTCTCAAACGCTCCCCCGGCACCGGGGGCCCGGTCAGCCGATGGGCAGAGCGCGGTGCGTCGAGGCCGTGCGCAGGTCCGCCTCGATGCGGGCGGCGGTGTCGCGGAGCGCGGGCAGGACATCCCGGCGAAGGCCGTCGACGGTGCCGCGGGAGGCGTGGGTGGCGACGTTGAGCGCGGCGACGACATTCCCGAGGCCGTCCCTGACGGGCACCGCGATCGAGCGCAGCCCTTCCTCCAGCTCCTGGTCGACGAGCGCGTACCCCTCCCGCGCCACCTCGGCGAGGAGGGCGGTGAGCTCGGCGGGGGACGTCACGGTGTACGGGGTCAGGGCCCGGGGCGCGGGCCGCGCCCCGCCCCGGTCGGTCCCGGCGAGCAGCACCCGGCCCATGGAGGTGGCGTGCGCGGGGAAGCGTGTGCCGATGGTGATGTCGACGCTCATGATGCGCACGGTGGGGACGCGCGCGACGTAGCGGATGTCGTCGCCGTCGAGCACCGCCATGGACGCCGACTCGCCGACGCGCCGGACGAGTTCGCGCAGGTGGGGCCGGACGAGGTCGGTGAACGTGAGCTCGCCGAGCGGGGCGTGGCCAAGAGCCAGGACGCTCGGGAGCGGCCGGAAGCGGCTGCCCTCGGCCGTGACGTGGCCCAGCGCGGTGAGGGTGAGGAGCGCGCGGCGGGCGGTGGCCCGCGCGAGCCCGGTGGCGGCGGCGAGCTCGGCGAGGGTGGCGCCCCGCCGCGGTGCCTCGCCCGCGACGCCGAAGGCCCGCAGGACGGCGAGCCCGCGGGCGAGCGACTGGAGGTAGGCACTGCCGAGTTCGCGCTTGGCCGCGGGCGAGGGGTCCTCGGCGGGCGCGGCCCGGGGCCGGGTGCCGGGCGGTGCGGCCAGTGCCGCCTCCAGCGCGGGGAGCGCGGCCCGCAGCCGGGGCAGCGCCGTCTCCCGCAGCGAGTCGGCGGAGTGCCGGCCGGCGTGGCTGGTGACGGTGACGGCGCAGGCCGGGTGCCCGTCGGGGCCGTGGACGGGCACGGCCACGGCGACCAGGCCGGGTTCGGCGCCCTGGTCGTCGACGGCCCATCCGGCCGGGCCCTGCGGGGCGGCGGCGAGGAGGGCACCGGCGGCGCAGCGGTCGCCGGGGAGGAGGTCGCCGATCCGGACGGCGAGGGAGACGGTCCGGGGCCGTCCGCAGCGGGCGACGACGCGGACGCCCCCGGCGTCGGCCACCCCGACCGAGACGGGCTCGTCCAGCTCGGCGGCCAGCCGCTCGATGTGCGGGCCGAGCGCGTCGGGCACCCCGCTCGCCGTGAGATAGGCGTTGCCGAGCTCCATCAGCCCCACGGCGAGGCCGACGTCCCGGCCCTCGAACCGTACGTGGCCGAGGTGTTCGAGCGTGGCGAGTACCCGGTCGACGACGGAGCGGGCGAGGCCGGTGGTGCGGGCGAGGTCGGCGGGGCGCACCCGGGCCGTGGCGTCGTGCTCGGCGAGGGCGCGCAGCACCGCGAGTCCGCGCGCGAGCGGGCCCGTGCCGGGAGAGGCCGCGGTGATCGGTGCGGGGCCGTTGACAGCGGATGGCGGCGGCCCGAGACTCGGCATGAGTTCGATTATGAACGAAAGTTCACCGGGCGAACGCCCCTGGGAGCGCCGAGGAGCAGCCATGAACGACCGGGTCCGTGATGTGTTCGTCGTGGATGCCGTGCGCACCCCGGTCGGCAAGTACGGCGGCGCTCTCGCCTCCGTGCGCCCCGACGACCTCGCGGCGCACGTCGTGAAGGCCGTGGTCGGCCGCTCGCCCGGCCTGGACCCGGCCCGCGTCGACGACGTGGTGCTCGGCAACGCCAACGGCGCGGGTGAGGAGAACCGCGACGTGGCCCGGATGGCGGTGCTGCTGGCCGGGCTGCCGGTGTCCGTGCCGGGCGTGACGGTCAACCGGCTGTGCGCCTCCGGTCTCGAGGCGGTGGTGCAGGCGTATCGCGCCATCGCGCTCGGGGACGCGTCGGTGGTGGTCGCGGGCGGCGTCGAGTCGATGAGCCGGGCCCCCTTCGTGCTGCCCAAGCCCGAACGGGCCTTTCCCGCCGGCCACCAGGAGCTGTTCTCCACGACCCTGGGCTGGCGGATGACCAATCCGGCCATGCCCCGGCGGTGGACGACCCCGCTGGGCGAGGGCGCCGAGCTGATCGCCGACAAGCACGGCATCACCCGGGAGCGGCAGGACGCCTTCGCGCTCGCCAGCCACCGGAAGGCGGCGCGGGCGTGGAAGGAAGGCGCGTACGACGCCGAGGTCGTGCCCCTGCCGGATGTGGTGCTGCCGCGTGACGAGACCATCCGGGACAACACCTCCGCCGAGGCGCTCGCCCGGCTCAGGCCCGCCTTCCGCAAGGAGAACGGCACGGTCACCGCGGGCAACTCCTCGCCGCTGAACGACGGCGCGGCGGCCCTGCTGCTGTGCGACGAGGAGGGCCTGCGGGAGATCGGCCGGGAGCCGCTGGCGCGCGTGCGGGCCTCGGCCGTCACGGGCATCGAGCCGGATCTGTACGGCCTCGGGCCGGTCGAGGCGGTGCGGCGCGTCCTCGCCAAGGCGGGCCGGACGTTCGCGGATGTGACGCACTTCGAGCTCAACGAGGCGTACGCGGCGCAGGTGCTGGGGTGCTTCGCGGAGTGGCCGGAGCTCGATCCCGGTGTGGTCAACCCGCGCGGCGGGGCGATCGCGATCGGCCATCCTCTGGGGTGCTCCGGCGCCCGGCTGGTGGGGTCGGTCGCCCATCAACTGGCGGCGGCCGGCACGGGCGTGGGGCTGGCGGCGCTGTGCATCGGGGTGGGGCAGGGGCAGGCGCTGGTCCTCGAACGCTGAGCCCGCCCCGTGGCCGGGAATCATCCACAGGCGGAACCGGTCCGACCGGGCGGCCGACAGGCAGGGATCACCCGTGATCCCGTGGGGTAGGGGTTGCCCATGGCATCAGAACCCCTCCAGGAACAACTGAGCCGTCCGATAACCGACTTGACCGATCTCTCGGCCGCGGCCCCTGCGAACGGCGCGCCCGCGTACGACTCCGCCCCCTACCGGGGCCTGCCGCTGCGGCAGCCCGCCCGGCCTCCCGTGCCCGTCGTCGAGCCCGGCGCCGTCGAGCTGACCGGCCCCGTCTTCGGACCGGCCGACGTCGGCCCGCTGGACTCCGATCTGACCCGGCAGCACCGCGGCGAGCCACTGGGCGAGCGCATCACCGTCTCCGGCCGGATCCTGGACCGCCACGGGCGTCCGGTGCGCGGCCAGCTCGTGGAGATGTGGCAGGCCAACGCGGCCGGCCGCTACGCGCACCGCGCCGACCGGCATGACGCGCCCCTGGACCCGAACTTCTCCGGTACGGGCCGCTGTCTCACCGACGACGAGGGCCGCTACCACTTCACCACCGTCCGCCCCGGCGCCTACCCCTGGAACCACCACCGCAACGCCTGGCGCCCGTCGCACCTGCACTTCTCCCTCTTCGGGACGGCGTTCGCCCAGCGCCTCGTCACACAGATGTACTTCCCGGGCGACCCGCTGGTGCCGTACGACGCGCTGTGGCGCGCCATCGACGACCCCGCGCGGGCCCGGGTGATCGCCGCCTACGACCCGGCTCTCAACATTCCCGAGTGGTCGCTCGGCTACCACTGGGACATCGTCCTGGACGGCCCCGCCGCCACCCCGGCCGAAGGAGGCCGCTGATGTCGTCGCTGCCCGTCACGCCCTCGCAGACCATCGGCCCGTTCTACGGCGAGGCGCTGCCGGTGCCGGGCGGCAGTGAACTCGCGCCCGCCGGGCACCCGGACACCGTCACCTTGCACGGGCGGGTGTACGACGGCGGGGGCACGCCCGTGCCCAACGCGCTGCTTGAGTTCTGGCAGGCGGCCCCGGACGGCTCGCTCGCGGGCGCGCCCGGCAGCCTGGCCCGCGACGGTGTCGCCTTCACGGGCTTCGCCCGTGTGCCCACCGGCAGGGACGGCCGTTACGTCCTGCGGACGCTGCCGCCCGGCGGTGCGCCGTACCTGTCCCTGTGCGTCTTCGCGCCCGGCCTGAGCCGGCACCTGTTCACCCGGGTCTACTTCGCCCTCCCCGAGGACGACCCCCTGCTCTCGGCCCTCCCGGCCGGGCTCCGGGCGACGCTCCTGGCGACGGAGGACCCGGGGACACACCGGGGGTACCGCTTCGACTTACGCCTGAGCGGCGAACGGGAAACGGTCTTCCTGGAGTTCCCCTGCGCCGGGCGTACGGAAGAATCGCGCCCGTCCGGAAGTTGAGGACACGAGGGCAGACGAGAGGGGACACGGTGGTCGCGAACACGCGCATGGTGGTCATCGGCGGGGACGCCGCCGGCATGTCGGCCGCCTCACGGGCCCGGCGGTACCGGAAGCCCGACGACCTGGAGATCACCGCCTTCGAGCGCGGCCACTTCACCTCCTTCTCCGCCTGCGGCATCCCCTACTGGGCGGGCGGGGAGGTCGACGGCCCGGACGCCCTGATCGCCCGCACGGCAGAGGAGCACCGAAGGCGCGGCATCGACCTGCGGATGCGCACCGAGGTGACCGAGATCGACCTGGCGGGGCAGCGCGTGCGGGCCCGCGACCTGGAGGGCGGCACGGACCGCTGGCACGGCTTCGACCACCTGGTCGTGGCGACGGGCGCCCGCCCGGTGCGCCCGCCCCTGGACGGCATCGACGCCCCCGGCGTGTACGGCGTGCAGACCCTGGACGACGGGCAGGCCCTCATCGACGGGCTCACCGGGACGGACGGCCGCCGGGCCGTGGTCATCGGCGCCGGGTACATCGGCGTGGAGATGGCGGAAGCGCTCGTGCGCCGCGGCTTCCAGGTCACCGTGGTCGACCGCTCCCCGCAGCCGATGACGACGCTCGACCCGGACATGGGCACGCTGGTGCACGAGGCGATGTGCGGGATGGGCATCGAGGTGGTGACGGGGGCCGAGGTCACCGGGATCGTCACCGGCCCGGACGGCCGGGTCGCCGCGGTCGCGACCGCGGCGAAGGAGTTCCCGGCGGACGTGGTCGTGCTGGGCCTGGGCGTACGCCCCGGGACGGCGCTCGCCGAGGCGGCCGGGCTCCCCCTCGGCGAGTCGGGCGGGCTGCTGACGGACCTCGCGATGCGGGTGCGCGGCCACGAAAACGTCTGGGCGGGCGGCGACTGCGTGGAGGTGCTGGACCTCGTCTCCGGCCGCACCCGGCATATCGCGCTGGGCACGCACGCGAACAAGCACGGCCAGGTCATCGGCACCAACATCGGCGGCGGCTACGCCACGTTCCCCGGAGTGGTGGGCACGGCCGTCAGCAAGGTGTGCGACCTGGAGATCGCCCGCACGGGCCTGCTGGAGGCGCAGGCGACGGCGGTCGGCCTGCGCTTCGTGACGGCCACGATCGAGTCGACCAGCCGGGCGGGCTACTACCCCGGCGCGCGGCCCATGCGCGTGAAGATGCTGGCCGAGCGCGGTACGGGGCGGCTGCTCGGGGCGCAGATCGTCGGCCGGGAGGGCGCCGCGAAGCGGGTGGACGTGGCGGCGGTCGCCCTGACGGCCCGGATGACGGTGGATCAGATGACGGCGCTGGACCTGGGGTACGCGCCGCCGTTCTCGCCGGTGTGGGATCCGGTGCTCGTCGCCGCGCGCAAGGCCGCCGCCGCGGTGCGGGACGCGGGGGCGTAGCTCCTCCGCGTCCCGGTGCCCGGGCTAGCGGGCCGTCTGCTCGTGGACGAACTCCACGAGGCGGGTCAGGGCCTCCGGGTCCGTCGTCGGCAGGACGCCGTGGCCCAGGTTGAAGACGTGGCCCTCCAGGTCGCGGGCCGCGGTGAGGACCTCGCGGGTCTTGGCCTCGACCGCCTCGCGGCCGGCGAAGAGGACCGCCGGGTCCAGGTTGCCCTGGAGCGCCTTGCCGGGGCCGACGCGGCGCGCGGCCTCGTCCATGGGGATCCGCCAGTCGACGCCGACGACGTCCGCGCCGGCCTCGCCCATGAGGCCGAGCAGCTCGCCCGTGCCGACACCGAAGTGGATGCGCGGCACGCCGAGGCCGGCGACGGCGTCGAAGACCTTGGTGGAGGAGGGCATGACCGAGCGGCGGTAGTCCGCGGGGGCGAGCGCGCCGACCCAGGAGTCGAAGAGCTGCACGGCCGAGGCGCCCGCGGCGATCTGCACCTTCAGGAAGGAAGCGGTGATGTCCGCGAGCCGGTCGAGGAGGTCGGCCCACAGCTCGGGGTCGCCGTACATGAGCGCCTTGGTGTGCTCGTGGTTGCGCGAGGGCCCGCCCTCGACCAGATAGCTGGCCAGGGTGAAGGGCGCCCCGGCGAAGCCGATGAGCGGGGTGGCGCCGAGCTCGGCGGTGAGCATGCCGATGGCCTCGGTGACGTAGGGCACGTCGGAGGCGTCGAGCGGGCGCAGCCGCTCCAGGTCGGCGCGGGTGCGGATCGGCTCGGCGACGACCGGGCCGACGCCGGGCTTGATGTCCAGGTCGATCCCGATGGCCTTCAGCGGGACGACGATGTCGCTGAAGAAGATCGCGGCGTCGACGTTGTGGCGCCGGACCGGCTGGAGGGTGATCTCGGTGACGAGGTCGGGCCGCATGCAGGAATCGAGCATGGGGATGCCCTCGCGGAGCTTGCGGTACTCCGGCAGCGAGCGCCCCGCCTGGCGCATGAACCAGACCGGTGTATGTGGCACGGGCTCGCGTCGGCACGCCCTCAGGAAGGCCGAGTCGTACGCCGCGGTGCGGCCGGTCTGCTGCTGGCTGGCGGGCTGGCTGGGCTCCCTGCGCTCACTCATGCCCCAAATCTTCGCACGGGCCGAACGAGTGACCCGCCCATGTGGGTGTCCTACCCGGAACGGGGCCACCTTCCGCCTAGTCTTCCGGGCATGGTTGCGGCGCAGGGACACCTCTCGGACGGTCCGGACGACGAGGATGGGGAGGGCTCCCCGTCCGTCTTCCGGCAAGCGGTCGCGGGACTGCAAGGAGTGCGCCTGCGGCCGGAGATCGAGCTGGACGCGACCCCGCCGCCCCAGCGGCTCGCCCCCTTCTCGTACGCGCTGGAGGCCGCGGTCGTCGTGGACGACGAGGAGCTGGCGGACGGCCGGCTGATCCTGCTGCACGACCCTGCGGGCCACGAGGCATGGGGCGGTACGTTCCGGCTGGTCACGCTGGTGCACGCCGATCTGGAGCCGGAGATGGCGGCGGACCCGCTGCTGCCGGAGGTGTGCTGGTCCTGGCTGACGGGCGCGCTGGAGGCCCGGCGGGTGCCGTACGGGGCGCCGAGCGGGACGGTGACCCGGGCGAGCTCGCACTACTTCGGGGGGCTGCGGGACCGGGAGCCGTCGACCCGCATCGAGATCCGGGCGTCGTGGTCGCCGGCGGAGCCGCCCGCGGGCCCGGCGGGGCAGGCCGCGGCGGGGTCCGGCGGCGGGGTGCCGGACACGGCGGCACACCTCGCCGCCTGGTGCGACCTGCTGTGTCAGATCGCGGGGCTGCCGCCGGGCGGGGGCCCGGAGGCCGGGGTGGTGACGCTTCCCCAGCGGCGCGATCCGCAGAGTCGTTGATCGACCAACCTTCCGAATTGTCCGAATTGTTACTCATCAATTCGTGATCATTCCCTAAAGCCGGGACGCTTCGCTGCCGAAGAGGCTTGTGACCCTTCCCATACGGATCGCCCCGGCTTACCCCCCACGCCGGCACCCGTCCCCCGCCACTCCCCCATGGAGGCTTGGTGTCCGTTCTCCTCGAGCAACCTGCGAGCCTCGCCTACCGCCCCAACAAACCGACGGCCATGGTCGTCGTCGCCGACCCCCGTGTCCGCTCCACCGTCACCCGCCACCTGTGGGCGCTCGGCGTGCGAGATGTGATCGAGGCGTCGTCCATCGCGGAGGCCCGCCCCCGCGTCGGCAACCCGCGCGACATCTGCGTGGCCGACGTCCACCTTCCCGACGGCTCGGGGCTCACCCTGCTGTCCGAGACCCGCGCCGCGGGCTGGCCCAACGGCCTGGCCCTGTCCGCCGCCGATGACATCGGCGCCGTGCGCAACGCCCTCGCAGGAGGCGTCAAGGGCTATGTCGTCACCGGCACCCGCACCAACCTGGGCCTCCCCGGCCGCCCCGGCGCGGCACCCATCGGCTCCGCCGCCGCGGCCCGGATGCACCGCCGCCCGCCCGGCGCCCCCGGTCACCCCGGCGGCTACCGCGAGCTCTCCGGCCGGGAGGTCGAGGTGCTGCGACTGGTCGCGGAGGGTCAGTCCAACAAGGCCATCGGCGTCTCGATGGGCCTGTCCGCGCTCACCGTCAAGAGCCACCTCGCCCGGATCGCCCGCAAGCTCGGCACCGGCGACCGCGCCGGGATGGTCGCCGTCGCCCTGCGCACGGGCATCATCCACTGACCGCTCCCAGCGGGCGCTGCACGCCCCTGGAAACGGCACCACGCCCGTCGAGGGGACATACCGTCGGCGGGCGCTTGCCATACACAGATACCCTTGACCGGTGACCGACGCCCAAGAGACCGCAGAAGACACGACACTGCGAACCACCGGGGGCGCTCCCCCGGACGACGTCGATTCGGCGCCGATCCCCCTGCTGGAACCACGCGAAGGCATCCCGCCGGTCGTCGCTGACAACGATGCCCTGGCCGAGATCGTCGCGGCGTTCGCAGCGGGTACGGGCCCCGTCGCCGTCGACGCCGAGCGCGCCTCCGGCTACCGCTACGGCCAGCGCGCCTACCTCGTGCAGCTCCGCCGCGAAGGCGCGGGCTCCACGCTCATCGACCCCGTCGGCTGCCCCGACCTGTCCACCCTCGACGCCGCCATCGGCGACGCCGAGTGGGTGCTGCACGCCGCCACACAGGACCTGCCGTGCCTGCGCGAGATAGGGATGACGCCGTCGCGGCTCTTCGACACGGAGCTGGCGGGACGGCTCGCCGGATTCGCCCGGGTCGGGCTCGGCGCCATGGTCGAGAACGTCCTCGGCTACGCCCTGGAGAAGGGCCACTCCGCCGTCGACTGGTCCACCCGCCCGCTGCCCGACCCCTGGCTGCGCTACGCCGCGCTCGACGTGGAACTGCTCGTCGACCTGCGGGACGCCCTGGAGGAGGAGCTGGACCGGCAGGGCAAGCTGGAGTGGGCCCGCGAGGAGTTCGCGGCCATCGCCGCCGCGCCGCCCGCGCCGCCGCGCAAGGATCCGTGGCGCCGCACGTCCGGCATGCACAAGGTCCGGCGCCGCCGGCAGATGGCCGTGGTCCGCGAGCTGTGGACCGCGCGCGACCTGATCGCGCAGCGGCGCGACGTCTCGCCCGGCAAGGTGCTCGGCGACGCCGCGATCATCGAGGCAGCCCTGAACACGCCGGCCAACGCGCACGCCCTCGCGGCGCTCCCCGGCTTCGGGCACCGCATGAGCCGCAAGCAGCTCGAACAGTGGCAGGCGGCGGTCGACCGCGCCCGTGCGATCCCCGACGCCGAACTGCCGCAGCCCGGCCAGCCCCTGACGGGCCCGCCGCCGCCCCGCGCGTGGGCGGACAAGGACCCCGCGGCCGCGGCCCGCCTCTCGGCGGCGCGCACGGCGGTCTCCGCGCTGGCGGAGAGCCTCAACATGCCGCAGGAGAACCTGATCGCCCCGGACACGGTGCGGCGCCTGTGCTGGGAGCCGCCGCGGGTCGCGACGCCGGAGTCGGTGGCGGAGATCCTCACCGCGCACGGCGCCCGCCACTGGCAGATCGAACAAGTCGCTTCGCGCTTGGCGGAGGCCCTCGACGCCCCGACGGCCTGAGGTCTCCTATTCCGTCACCGGGGGCTGTGCCCCCGGGCCCACGGGCTGGATTCACGGACAACGGTCCGCGAATCCAGCCCGTCCGGCGTTTGAGGACACGCCCGGAGGGCGCCCCGCCGCAGGCGGCAACGGCGCCGCGCCCGGCAACGGACCGCACCCCGGATGTGATGTTCGCCGCCATGCGGAGGGACTGGGCAGCATGGTTACCCGCAAGTAGCATGACGGTATGAGTCCGCGCCGCGGCGGAGCCGTATCGGCATGCCCGCGCGGCAGCGATCCGCACCTGGAGGAGAGCCAACGTGCCTCGTACCGCTAGGGACGTCGTGTTTGTCGACGGCGTCCGCACCCCGTTCGGCAAGGCGGGCCCGAAGGGCATCTACCACGAGACCCGCGCCGACGATCTCGTCATCAAGTGCATCCGGGAGCTGCTGCGCCGCAACCCGAACCTGGATCCCGCCAGGATCGACGAGGTCGCCATCGCCGCGACCACGCAGATCGGTGACCAGGGTCTGACCCTGGGCCGCACGGCCGGCATGCTCGCGGGCCTGCCGCAGACGGTGCCCGGCATGTCCATCGACCGCATGTGCGCCGGCGCGATGACCGCCGTGACGACCGTCGCCGGTGGCGTCTCCTTCGGCGCGTACGACATCGCCCTCGCGGGCGGCGTCGAGCACATGGGCCGCCACCCCATGGGCGAGGGCGTGGACCCGAACCCGCGCTTCCTCTCGGAGCGGCTGGTCGACGACTCCGCGCTCGTCATGGGTATGACGGCGGAGAACCTGCACGACCGCTACCCGCACCTCACCAAGGAGCGCGCGGACGCCTACGCGGTCCGCAGCCAGGAGAAGGCCGCCAAGGCGTACGCCGACGGCAAGATCCAGGCCGACCTGGTGCCGATCTCCATCCGCCGGACCTCGCCCGAGGGCGGCGAGCTCGGCTGGGGCCTGGCCACGGCCGACGAGCCGATGCGCCCGGGCACCACCATGGAGGGTCTGGCCAACCTCAAGACCCCCTTCCGCCCGCACGGCCGGGTCACCCCGGGCAACGCCTCCGGCCTCAACGACGGCGCCACCGCCTCGCTGATCGCCGCCGAGGACGTGGCGCGCGAGCTGGGCCTGCCGGTCAGGATGCGCCTGGTGTCGTACGCCTTCGTGGGCGTCGAGCCCGAGGTGATGGGCTACGGCCCGATCCCGGCGACGGAGAAGGCACTGGCCAAGGCGGGCCTGTCCATCGAGGACATCGGCCTGTTCGAGCTGAACGAGGCGTACGCGGTGCAGGTGCTCGCGCTCCTGGACCACTACGGCATCGCGGACGACGACCCGCGCGTCAACCAGTACGGCGGCGCGATCGCCTTCGGCCACCCCCTCGCCTCCTCCGGCGTGCGTCTGATGACGCAGCTGGCCCGGCAGTTCGAGGAGCAGCCGCACGTCCGCTACGGCCTCACCTCGATGTGCGTCGGCCTGGGCATGGGCGGAACGGTCATCTGGGAGAACCCGCACTTCGAGGGGGACAAGTGAACACCACCACCGAGCTTCTGAAGGGTGCGGCCGAGCTGTTCCCGGACGAGGTCGTCACCCAGGCGCACGTGCGCCACTTCGACCTCCCCCTGGGCGCGGGCGTCTTCGCGCTCATCACGCTGGACAACGGCCTGGACCACACCAAGCCGACCACCTTCGGCCCGCAGTCGCTGGCGAACCTCGACGCCGCCCTCGACCAGGTCGAGGCGGAGGCCGCGGCCGGGAAGATCGTCGGTGTCGGTGTCACCGGCAAGCCGTTCATCTTCGCCGTGGGCGCGGACCTCAAGGGCGTGGAGCTGCTGGGGCGCCACGAGGACGCGGTGGCCATCGGCAAGGGCGGCCACGACGTCTTCAAGCGCCTGTCGGCGCTGGCCGTCCCGACGTTCGCGTACTACAACGGCGCGGCGATGGGCGGTGGCGTCGAGGTCGGTCTGCACTGCTCCTACCGCACGGTGTCCAAGGCGATCCCCGCCTTCTCGCTGCCCGAGGTCTTCCTCGGTCTGGTCCCGGGCTGGGGCGGCTGCGCGCTGCTGCCGAACCTGATCGGCGCGGACCGCGCGGTCTCGGTCATCATCGAGAACTCGCTCAGCCAGAACCGGCAGTTGAAGGGCAAGCAGGTCTTCGAGCTCGGCATCGCCGACGCGATCTTCGAGGGCGCGGACTTCCTGGAGCAGTCGCTGCTGTGGACGGCGTCCGTCCTCAAGGGCGAGACCGAGGTCGTGCGCCAGGAGATCGACCGCGGCGAGGGCTGGGACCGGGCGGTCGAGCGCGGCCGGGCGATCGCGGACTCCAAGGTGCACGGCGCGGCCCCGGCCGCCTACCGCGCGCTGGACATCATCGCCGCCGCCAAGAACGGCGACCTGCGCCAGGGCTTCGACGCCGAGACCCAGGCCCTCGCGGACCTGATCATGGGCGGCGAGCTGCGCAGCGGCATCTACTCCTTCAACCTGGTGCAGAAGCGTGCCAAGCGCCCGGCCGGTGCGCCGGACCGCTCGCTGGCCCGCCCGGTCACCAAGGTGGGCGTCGTCGGCGCCGGCCTGATGGCCTCTCAGCTCGCGCTGCTGTTCGCGCGCCGCCTGGAGGTGCCGGTCGTGCTGACCGACATCGACCAGGAGCGGATCGACAAGGGCGTGGGCTACGTCCACGGCGAGATCGACAAGCTGCTCGCCAAGGGCCGGATCGGCCAGGACAAGGCGAACCGCCTGAAGGCCGCGGTCACCGGCTCCCTCGACAAGGCCGCCGCCTTCGGCGACGCGGACTTCGTCATCGAGGCCGTGTTCGAGGAGATGGGCGTCAAGCAGCAGGTGTTCGCCGAGGTCGAGGCGGTCGTCCCGGCCCACACGATCCTGGCGACCAACACCTCCTCGCTGTCGGTGAGCGAGATGGCGTCGAAGCTGAAGCACCCCGAGCGGGTCGTCGGCTTCCACTTCTTCAACCCGGTCGCGATCCTGCCGCTGCTGGAGATCGTGCGCGGCGAGCGGACGGACGA
This sequence comes from Streptomyces blastmyceticus, assembly GCF_039521185.1. Taxonomy (NCBI): domain Bacteria; kingdom Bacillati; phylum Actinomycetota; class Actinomycetes; order Kitasatosporales; family Streptomycetaceae; genus Streptomyces; species Streptomyces blastmyceticus. The sequence continues at coordinate 1,114,726 of NZ_BAAABW010000026.1, forward strand.
CGCGGCGCTGGCCACGGCCTTCGGCGTGGCGAAGAAGCTGAAGAAGACCGCGGTCCTGGTGAAGGACGCCCCGGCGTTCGTCGTCAACCGCATCCTCACCCGCTTCATGGGCGAGATCCAGAACGTCATCGACGAGGGCACCCCGGTCGCGACGGCCGAGAAGGCCGTCGAGCCGCTCGGCCTGCCGATGTCGCCGCTGGTGCTCCTGGAGCTGGTGGGCCCGGCGATCGGTCTGCACGTCTCCGAGACCCTCAACCGCGCCTTCCCGGACCGCTTCACGGTCTCGGCGAACCTGGCCGCGGTGGTCAAGGCCGGCAAGCGCGGCTTCTACGTCTACGACTCCGGCAAGCCGGAGCTGGACCCCGAGGTGGCGGCCCTCCTGGTGCAGGGCGACTCCGTCCTCACCGAGGAGCAGGTGCGCGACCGGGTCCTGGACGCCGTCGCGCAGGAGATCGGCCTGATGCTGGACGAGGGCGTCGTCGCCGAGGCGCAGGACATCGACCTGTGCCTCATCACCGGCGCGGGCTGGCCGTTCCACCTGGGCGGGATCACGCCGTACCTGGACCGGTCGGGCGTGTCCGAGCGGGTCCTCGGCAAGAGGTTCCTCGCCGAGGGGATCGCCAGCGTTCCGGCGTAACACGGCATACGCCGAAGGGCCGCGCGGTGGGGTTCCCCGACCGCGCGGCCCTTCGGCGTCGCCCGCCGGGCTACGGCATGACCTGACCCGCTTCCAGGCGGCGGAGCGCCGCGCGGGTGGCCCCGGCGAAATTCCAGAACTCCTCCGTGGTGCTGGTCCTGCGGCCGGCCCGGGTGTTGACCGTGAACATCGCCGTGCGCAGCGCAGTGGTCATCTCCAGCTGCGCGCCCATGCCGAGCAGGGTGCGGTTGACGATGTTGTCCGGCTGGACGCCGCCGAGGGAGGCGTGGTCGGAGGCATCGACCGCCCGGATGCCCGCCGCCTTGTACTCGGCGAGCAGATTCTGCCGCAGGGCCGCGTTGCGCCCGCCGACGAGCACCGCCTCGGCCTTGTCCTCCAGGCCCGCCTGGGAGGACGTGCACCCGTGCAGGCTCAAGGCGTTGAGGCTGCCCGCGCACAGCGCACGGGCGACTCCGTCGTGGCAGCATAGTCGGACCGTGCGGCGAGGTCGTCGTCGAACCTGGCGTGACGCCGGTAGCGGCGCCCGTAGTCCTTGCCCTCCACGAGGGAGGAATCGGCGTAGAGGGCGCTGTTGGAGGGGTACGCGTCGGACGCCCCGGCGGACGCCTTCGCGCTCGCTCCGGCGGCGCTGCCGAATCCGAGCAGGACCGGCGAGGCCACGGCGGTGGTGGCCAGGAAGGCCCTCCTGCTGAAGCGGGACATGGTGATGTCCTTTACCGGGACGCGGCGGCCGGCGACCGTTCGGCCGACAGTTCCGTGGCGGCGAATTCACGGAGCCAGGCACGGAACTCCGGTCCGAGGTCCTCGCGTTCGCAGGCCAGCCGGACCGTGGCGCGCAGGTACTCGCCCCGGTCCCCGGTGTCGTAGCGGCGGCCGCGGAAGACGACTCCGTGCACCGGACCGCCGACTCCCGTGGTCGCCAACGTGTGCAGCGCATCGGTGAGCTGGATCTCTCCGCCCCGGCCCGGCGCGGTGCGCCGCAGGACGTCGAAGACGGCGGGGTCGAGCACATAGCGGCCGATGACCGCGTAGTTGCTCGGGGCCGTGCCGGGCGCGGGCTTCTCCACCAGCCCGGTGACCCGCAGCGCCTCCTCGTCCCCCGTCGACGGCTCCACCACGGCGCAGCCGTAGAGGTGGATACGGTCGGCGGGCACCTCGGTGAGAGCGATCACGCTGCCACCCAGCCGCTCCCGCACCGCGATCATGTGCGACAGGAGCGGGTCGCGGGGGTCGATGAGGTCGTCGCCCAGCAGGACCGCGAAGGGGCTCTGCCCGACGTGGGCCTCGGCGGCCAGCACCGCGTGCCCCAGGCCCAGCGGGTCGCCCTGGCGGGCGTAGTGCAGGGTGGCCAGGGTGCTGGACTCGCGCACGAGCGAGAGGCGTTCACGGTCGCCCTTGGCCTCGAGCACGGTCTCCAGCTCGTGGGCCCGGTCGAAGTGGTCCTCCAGAGCGCGCTTGTTGCGCCCGGTGATCATGAGGACGTCGGTGAGCCCCGCCGTCGCCGCTTCCTCCACGACGTACTGAATGGCCGGCTTGTCGACGACGGGCAGCATCTCCTTGGGCGTGGCCTTGGTGGCGGGCAGGAAACGTGTGCCCATGCCCGCGGCGGGGATGACGGCCTTGACCACGGGGGTGGTGGGTGTCTGCATGACGGGGCGTGGCCGAGGCCACTCCTCTCTCGTGTGGAATCTGCGCGGGGTCAGCGCCGCGAGGTCGGGTGCCGGAGTGTGTCCGGCCGGCGGCTGCGGGTCCGCAGCCCCCTTCACGGGGCGGCCTTGAACGCGCCGGGGGCGCGGCCCAGTGAGTGGAAGTCCCAGCCGGCGTCGGTCCAGGCGGCGGCGTCCAGGGCGCCGCGGCCGTCCACGATCCGCGGGTGGTGCGCCAGCGGCGCCAGCGCCGCGGGGTCCAGCTCCCGGAACTCCCGCCACTCGGTCAGGTGCAGGACGACTTCCGCTCCGCGCACGGCGTCCTCGGCCGACAGCGCGTAGCCCAGCAGCGGGTGGGACTTGCGGGCGTTATCCATGGCCTTCGGGTCGTACACGCTCACATCCGCGCCGTCGAGCCGGAGGCGGGCGGCGACGTTCAGGGACGGCGAGTCACGGATGTCGTCGGACTCCGGCTTGAACGCGGCACCGAGCACCCCGACGCGCTTGCCGAGGAGCGAGCCGCCGCACAGCTCACGGGCCAGCTCGACCACGCGGTCGCGCCGCCGCAGGTTGATCGCGTCGACCTCGCGGAGAAAGGCCAGCGAACGGCCGGTGCCCAGCTCCTCCGCGCGCGCCACGAAGGCCCGGATGTCCTTGGGCAGACAGCCTCCGCCGAAGCCGACCCCGGCGCGCAGGAACCGGGCGCCGATGCGCTCGTCGTGGCCGATGGCCCGCGCCAGCACGGACACGTCCGCGTCCGCCGCCTCGCAGACCTCCGCCATGGCGTTGATGAAGGAGATCTTGGTGGCGAGGAAGGCGTTGGCGGCGGTCTTGACCAGCTCGGCCGTGGGGAAGTCGGTGGTGACCACGGGAGTCCCGGCGGCGATGACGGGTGCGTAGACCTCGCGCAGCAGCGCTTCGGCGGCGGCGGAACGCACCCCGAGGACCAGCCGGTCGGGCCGGAGCGTGTCCTGCACGGCGAATCCCTCTCGCAGGAACTCGGGATTCCACGCCAGCTCCGCGCGGGCGCCGGCCGGAGCCAGTTCCGCGAGCCGCCGGGCCAGCCGGGCCGCGGTGCCCACCGGCACCGTGGACTTTCCGGCCACCAGCGCGGGCCGGGTCAGGTGCGGGCCGAGGGCCTCGACAACCGCGTCCACGTAGGTGAGGTCGGCGGCGTCGGAGCCCTTGCGCTGCGGGGTGCCGACGCACAGGAAGTGCACCTGCCCGAACTCCGCCGCCTCTTCGTAGGAGGTGGTGAAGCGCAGCCGGCCGGACGCGGTGTGTTTGGCCAGCAGCTGCTCCAGCTCCGGCTCGTAGAAGGGGACCCGTCCCGCGCGCAGCGCGCCGATCTTGTCCGGATCGACGTCGACCCCGAGCACCTCGTGCCCGAGCTCCGCCATGCAGACGGCATGGGTGGCACCGAGATAGCCGGTACCGATGACAGTGAGCCGCAATGACACGGCTTCTCCTTGTGACGATTCCTCGGGAGCGGACAGCCCCCTGGACGCGGACAGATCGCTAGCGCTTGACCCACACGCGGTAGGCCCCGGTGCCGGACGAGTTCTCGAAGGGGATGGTGGTCAGCAGCCGGTAGCGCGCGTTCGCCTTGAGGTTGTCGGCGATGAGGGCGTCGGTGCCGCCGGTGGCGAGCCCGTCGAGCACGACGAGGTCGAACCACCCGTCGTCGAGCGCCCGCTTGTACCCGTCCTCGCCGGTGTGCGTGGCGCCGCGGGAGTCCTGGTAGCTGATGTTGTCGGTCGGGGTCCACTGCCGCTGGCTGGTCTGCTCGCGGAGGTAGTACACGGCCACTTCGTGCGTGCCGCCGAGGTAGCGTCCCTTGTCGTTCACGTACGGGCGGAGCACGTCGACCAGCTGCGTGGAGTTCGGCCAGACCCCGAAGCGCCAGGTCGACTGGGCCAGCCCCACGCAGAGCATCACGACCCAGAGCAGGATGCCCAGTTGCGGATACCGGAAGTGCGCGCCGACCAGGCGGCTCACGCCGATTCCCGCCATGGGGGCCGCGAAGAGCAGTCCGAACCCCACGTGCTTGAACAGCGACACCCCGGTGCCCAGGTACATCTGGTAGGCGGGGGCCAGCAGGGCCGTGCAGCAGAGCAGGAGGCCGATCATGACCCGTCGGCGCCGGCCGGGCCCGCTCATGCTCAGGGACCGGGGCGACTCGTTCATGCGGCCGCGGCGTGCGTAGGAGATGGCCCCCACGCATGCGGTGGCGAACAGCAGCCCGCCCCACCCGGCCGACCTCTGCAGGAGGGCGAAGGCGCTCTCCGTGCCGTGCTCACGGCTGGTCGTGGTCTTCTGGATGCCGGCGAGCACGTCGGAGGCGAGCAGCGCGATGCCGAGCAGCGCGACGGTGCCCGCGGCCAGTGCCACGCCCCGCCACAGGGACCGCCTGCCCCGGTGCGGCCAGGCGGTGAGCACGGCGAGCACGATGATCGTCGGCAGATAGAGGGCGGCGGCGTATTTCACTCCGACGGCCAGGGCCGCGACGGGGGCCGCGAGCAGCACGGCGGCGACAGGCGCCCGGTCCGTCCTCACGACGATCCAGGTGGCCAGCGTGAGGAGGAAGAGCGCCGCGGCGTCGTACGTCGCGAAGTTGCCCAGCACGATCGTGGACTGGGTGACGGCGAACAGGGCCGCCGCCGCGAGCGCCACCCGTTCGTTGAACATCCGCCGGGTGAAGGAGTAGAGCAGCGCCGTGGTGCCCAGCATGCAGGCGAGGCTGAGGGCGCGCGCTCCGGCCAGCCCGAACGCGGAGTCGGCGAGTGCCGCCAGCACGGGGTACAGCGACGACGAGCCGGAGAAGTACGCGTTGTAGTCGACCGGGAGCTCGGCGCCGTGGAGCAGGTGGTCGAGCTCCATGTGGCCCGCGTAGAGGTAGAGCGCCTCGTCCTGGAAGGCGGTGTTGCTCAGCCGCAGGGAGAGCACCGCCTGGATGGCCAGGATGCACAGCAGCACGGCCCGGCTGACCCACCCGCGGCGCCTGCTGTGGGCCATGTCCCAGCCGGCGTCGGGAGTCTGCGGGATGCGGTACGCCGGCTCGGGGTCGGCGGTGCGCTGTCCGTGCTCGGCGGGCGAGGAGTCCTGCGGCAACTGCCACTGCGGAACCTGCGCCCCCTGGTGGGCCTGCTGCTCCTCGTACGGGGCGGGGTACTGCGCGTACGGCGCGGCGGCTGTCGCTTGCCCGCCGGTGTGGGCCGCGGGACCGGGAGCGGCGTACTGCGCCGCCGGGTACGGCTCTGTGACCGGGGTGGTGTACGGGTCGTACGTCTGCTGCTCGGGCCCGGTGACCTGCCCGCCGGCCCAGCCCATGTCGTAGTACGGGTCGTTGTGGTCGGGCCCGTGGCCGTCCTGCTGCTCCGGCACTCGGTACCCGCGTCCCCTGGGGTCGTTGATCGAAGGCTCCATCACGGTTTCCGCACGTCGAAGCCGAAGGCGTCATCGGCTGCCAGTCGTTTGAACTCGGCCAGCGCCAACGGGCTGACCTCCAGCCGCCAGTCGGCGCGCTTGTTGTGGTCGAACCAGACGAAGCCGATGATGTCGTCCCGGTCGGTGACGCCCTTGAAGAGGTTCTGCACGTCGGCCCGGCGGCGTGCGCCCGGCTCCGCCGCGGTTTCGAGGATGAGCAAGGGCTTGTTGCTGAAGGTGCGGACCTTCTTGATGGTCGGGCCGAAGACGTAGTCGAAGGCGTTGCTCTCGTTCGTGGTGAAGTAGCCGACCATGCCCACCCAGTCGACGTAGGCGTCACCGGGGTAGTACTGCTCGATGTCGACGCTCTTGACCGAGTTGACGATGTTCGGCGACCAGGCCCAGATGACGTTGGTGGCACCGGCCTCGTCGAAGACCTCGTGGAGGTGCTTCCAGGCCCGGACGTAGTCGGCGGGCTTGACGTGCTTGGTTCCCCACGTCTCCCAGTGGCCGTTCATCTCGTCCGCGAAGCTGATGGCGATGGGCAGGCCGACCTTCCGCACGGCCCCCGCGTACTTCTTGAGGTAGTCGTCGGACTTGCCGTCGGCGATGTCGGCGATGGTGGTGTCGGCAGGCTCCCAGGACACCACCGTCAGGGCACCGGTCTGCCAGGCGTTGCGCACGCCCGCGGCGTTGAACTCGTCGCCCCAGGCGGCGTAGTACTCCAGCAGGTTCGGCTTCTTGCCCACCATGTCGGTGTATTTGTCCACCAGGGCCATGGAGGTCGGCGCCTTCTCCACCGCGGCACCGAAGTACTTCTTGCGTGGCTGGATCAGGGGGCGGAGGTCATGGGGCTTGACGAACTCCTCGGTCGCCTTGGCCTCGGGCCGCGCCCCCCGTGCCCCGGCACCGGATTCCGCGGCGGAACAGCCGACCAGGGCCACGACTGCGGCGAACAGCGCCGCAGTCGTGGCGGTACGGGATATACGAGGTCTCATGCGGCGTTCTCCGCTCGGGGCTGGACCAGGACCCGGCCGACGACCAGGGCATAGAACAGGCCGGAGGACAGAATCAGGGCGAAGTCGGGGGCGTACATGCTGAACATGCGCCAGACGGCGGCGCCCACCCAGATGAGCGCGGTGCCACCGCTCCACACCCACATCCCGATCCAGAAACGCCGGGTCTTGTTCTTCTTTGCACCGGAGGAGCCGGTCGGCTGCCATCCCATGCGGTTCTTGCGGAGGATGTCCCAGATGGCGAAGACGTGCGCCCAGCCGTACATCATGCGGGCCGACCACGCCTCCAGCCGGTAGGGCGCCTTGTGCCAGAGCGGGAAGATGATGGTGGTGTACACGATGCTGGGCAGGACGAGCAGCAGATGCTCGACCTTCAGCTTGTCCGGCATGGCCAGCAGCAGCACGATGGGGATGACCGGTGCCGCGAAGGTGAACAGTGCCGTGTGGATGTAGTAGAAGAAACCGGACAGGTAACAGAGCCGACTGGAGAGCCGGATCTTCGCCTTCCAGAATTTCCGGCTGGACATCAGGCTCATCGACCCGGAACACCAGCGGTACTGCTGGTTGAAGAACGCTCCGGCGGTGTCCGGGCACACCCCGGTCGACACCGCGATCGGCACATAGCGCAGGTCCCAGCCCAGGCCCCGGAGATCGAAGCCGGTGTGCACGTCCTCGGAGTGCTCGATCAGCGTGGTGCCGCCGTTGGTGTCGAGAGCCGCCCGCCGGTAGACCGCGCAACTGCCCACGCAGATGGCACCGTCGCTGCCCTGTCGCGAGACCTGCACCGATCGGTAGAACAGCTCCTGGACGGCTCCCGCGCCTCGTTCGATCCAGTTCTGCGAGTCGAGCACCCGGAAGTACTGAGGCGACTGGACGATCCCGATCCGCTCGTCGTCCTCCATATACGGAAGCAATTCTTCCAGGAGGTCGGCACGAGGCGCGAAATCGGCATCGAGAATGAGGATGTACTTTCCGTCGGACTGCCCGTAGCCGAAATGCATGTTTCCGGCCTTCTTGAACCAGCCACGGTTCGGCCGGGTGCCGTAGCGGAACCCGAAGTCGGCCGCCATGGCGGCCAGTTCGGGGTTGGCGGCGTCATCCATGACGAACGGCACGCAAACACCCGGATAGCGGTCGGCCAGGGCACGCACATGGGTCCACGTGTTGTGCAGCACCTCGATGGGCTCGCCGCACACGGGGAGGAAGACGTCGACCGAAGGGTATTCGGCAGGCCGCCAGCCCCGGACCAGGCGCTTATGGTTCTCGATGTCGAAATCACGGGTGACAGCGTTCACCCGCAGCGAAATCAAGTAGTAGACGACGGTAAAGACCAGCAGCGGGACGTAGATCCACAGCAGTGGCGTGGAGGCCGCCAGTTTGAACTGGCTGAGCACGAGACAGATGAAGCTGACCAGTGAACTCAGAGTCAGCACCCACAGGTGCCGCTTCACGTACGCATACTTCTCGCGATCCGTGGGCGGCTGCGGCAACAACCCGCCGTGCGCGACCCCTCCGCGTGCGGCGCGCCGCCGGCCCCCACCGGAACGCGCCCGATGCCCGCCCGTACGGGCGGGCCGAACTGAACTCATCTGAACCCCTCCGGGCCGACCGGCCCGACTCGTCCCCACCCCGACACCAAAACGCCCACTGGTCTGAGCCAATGGACGATGAAAGTATATAACTCGTAAAGAGGTGTCAAAGTTGCAGCAGCGGAGCAACCGATTCCTCTTCGTCGGTATCCATGATCGTCGCCCATGACAGACATGGCAGACTTGTCGGGTTCATGGATCGGGCAAGGGGAGGTGGCTGCGTGTCAGGCCAGGTGAAGCCCTCGGCGACGAGGCCGGCGGCACGGAGCGCGGCCGGGCGGCGGATCGCCCGGCTGGCGCGTGGCGCCCGCGGACGGCTGTGGTCCACACGCAGGCGCCGGCTGGCGACAGTGGGAACCTCCGGCGGCCTGCTCGTGGCCGTGATCGCCGGATGCCTCCATCTCTGGTTCCAGGACCCCGGCGCCCAGCCCGGCGGCAAGGGTGCGCGCAAGCTGGTCATCGCGTACATCGACGCGCTGGCCGACGGCGACATGGACGAGGCATGCCATCTGATGCACCCCCGGGTCACCGCGTCCATGGACCGGGCGGACGGCGGGTGCCCGGGGGCGATGCGCGCCCAGGTCGGCGACCGGCTGAGCGGCAAGGAGCGCGGCCGGGTCGCCGACATCGACGTCGGCCCGGCCCGGGTCGAGGGCAGGATCGCACGCGTCGAGGTGCACTCCGGGGCGGACGGCGCCAAGAAGAGCACGGTCGTCGTGGAGCGGGTCGGCGACCGCTGGCGGGTCCTCGAGGACTGAGCGAAGGGGGGTGGGCAGGCGTGTGCCGTGCCCACCCCCTTGCTCATGTCCTGCTCACGCCGCCGTACAAGCGCTACCGCATCGCCAATCGGCCGGCGCGGCCGCCTACTTGGTGGCGGTGTTCGCGGTCGGCCTGCCCGCGCCCTGCTTGGCCGTGGGACCACCGGTGAACCGCGACTCGGGCTCGATGCTGCGCTTCGTCCTCGCACCCGGGGCCGCCAGGGCCGTCGAGCCGTTGGCCGCCGAGAGCCAGTACATGCGCTCCACCCCCTCGGTGTCGAGGAAGAAGACGCCCCAACGGCCGTCGCCGAGCTGGACGATCGAGGGATCGGTGGCCGCCTTCCCGGACCAGACCAGGGACCAGCCGCCGAAGGACCCGTCCGGGCGCTGAGCGGCGTAGCGGACGTAGCCCTTGTCGTCGCGGACGACAACGCCGAGCGTCTTGTCCTTGTTGACGACGACCACGGGGGACCCGTCGGTCTTCACGCCCGGGATCACGGCTCCGTCGCCGAAGAAGCCGTTGAGGGTCTTGCCGCCGGACGAGCGGGCGGACTCGTTCGCCACCCAGATCTCCCCGTCCTTGTTCCGGGCGAACGCCATCATCCTGCCGTCCGCGCCACGGGCCGCGACGGGGGTGCCGGTGAGCCCGGTGACGTCGGAGACGCCCCACACCCACCAGCCGTTGCGCTGGTCATCGGCGCGGTTCACGCCGAGACGGCCCTGCTTGTCGATGCCCAGGACGAACGGACGGTCGCTCTCCCCGTCCACCACGGTCGCCTGGCTCGCCCCGGCGAACGTCGCCCGCTCATAGCCGGCGGCTACCGGGGAGTAGGCGTCCTGGGTACGCCACGGGATGAAGTCCTCGCTGTTGGCGGCGCGCTGGTTCAAGTACCAGAGCTTGCCGTCGCGGCCGAAGGCGTGCACCGCCACCATGCCCTTGGAGTTGCGGAGGACGGTCGGGGCGGCGGCGAAGTTTCCGCCGAGGTCCGTGAGCGGGGACCAGGTCGCGCCCGGCTGGCGCTTGGTCATGTAGATGTGGCCGTCCTTGCCCAGGACGAAGGCCATCGGGGTGCCGTCCGCCTGCTCGGTGACGACGGGCTGGTCGATCATGTTCTGCGCGCCCGGCACGACGGTGTAGACCACGGTGCCGATGTCGTTGATCTCACGCTGTGTGCCCTGGATGAGCCAGCCGCGTTCGTCGACGTAGAACTGCTGGATGAGCTGGTCCTTGCCCTGGCGCACGGCGGCGGGAATGCGGGGGCGCGGGGTGACGGGGGCCGGCTCCGGCTGCGCGGGGGCGTGGCAGGCGTCCGTGCGCATGGCGATGCCCTGGAACACCTGGAAGCCCCACCCGCTCTTGCGGCGGGAGGTGTCAACCCAGGCGCCGGCGTTCTGGTCCCAGCGGTACCAGAAGAGCGTGCCGTCCTGATGCAGGGCGTAGAGGGTGCCACCGCCGGCCGAGCGGATCTCCCGCAGGTTCTGCCAGCCGACCGCCCACGCCGGGACCTTCACGTCCAGCCACTGCTGCCGGTCGACGTCGAAGCGGTAGCGGTAGAGGTCGCCGCCCTTGCGGGCGAAGATCAGGCCGTCGCCCGCGGCGACGATGAGGTCGTACTCGCCCCAGCCGACCGGGTCGATGATGCGGCCGCGGCCGGGCAGGACCGCTCCCGTCTTCTGGTCGTACTGGTAGAAGCGCAGGGAGCCGTCGTCGAAGACGGCGAAGATGTTGCCGCGGTCGTCGACGGTGACGCGGTTGCGCCGGGCGGGGGCGATGAAGGCACCCCAGCCGTCGTCGATCTTCTCGCCACGGTCGTGCTCCCCGCTGTTGGCGGCCGGGTCGTAGCGATAGCGGAAGAGGTTGCCCTCGGAGTTGATGCTGTAGAACCAGCCGCCCGCCCCGCCGAGGGTGAGGCGAGGGGCCTGCCAACCGCCGCCGCCGATCTGCTTGTTGATCACGGGCCAGTTGAACGAACCGTTGGCCGGATCGGCGTGCGCGTAGTACTTCAGCGGGCCGTCGGTGGCCGCTCCGTACAGCTCGGTCTGGGGGCGGCAGCTCACCTGCGCGGACGGCGCCGCGGTGGCGGGTATCGAGTCCGCCGAGGCCGTGGGCGCGCACACCAGGCCCAGGGGCAGGGCCGTGACGGCGGCGAGAGTGAGGGCTGCCGCACGGGAGGCAGACGGGCGGAAACGGCTCTTCGGCATGCGGGAGCGCTTTCATGACGGGGAGACAGGGGCCGGTCGGGACCCGAGGCCCGGCCGAGAACGAGGCCGGGCGACATGCATGGTAACCACACCCTTTACCTCCAATTGGCAGGGCAATTACGCTGGATCACCGAATGTTGGACAAATGGCCCACGGGTTCTCATTTATGAGCGCGGAGCGTAATCGTTCACCATAGATCGACTTATCGACCCGTAACGAACACCCCATCACCTTGCAATGTCGATCTTTATTCAGATAAAACATCAACCCATGCCCGCCATCTCGTGGTTGTGGCTGTTTGTGGCAACCCCTGTCGTTTCGCAGGGGTTAGTCGCGTTTTGAGACGACGCTTGGGGTGGAGTACTTCGTGATTCCTGGCAGTCGGCGCACCGGTCCCGGTGCGCGTCGCCGCCGCGGTGGTTTCAGACACCGCTCGTTCCTCAGTCGACGGCCCGGCCTGAGCCGGGCCGTCGCGCTGACCGCCGCGATGCTGGTCTTCGCCGGCGCCGCGCCCTCCGAGGCGGTGGGGCGGCCCGAGTCCGGGCCCGAGCTTCCCGGCGTCAAGGGGCATACGAAACGTCCCGACGGGCAGCGCTGGGGAAGCGCTGCCGACCGGGACCACCTCGACGGCACGGCGAAGCCCGTCAAGGCCACCGGGCCACAGACGATGCACGGCAAGTACGCCGTGGAGCGCCCCGACGTCGCCACTCCGTCGGCCCGCAACGAGGTCAAGGTCGAGGAGGCACCGGCCAAGGACGTCAAGGGCTACGACCCCAGGAGCAGCACCGAAGCGGCCGACAAGCGGGGGGAGTTCGAGCGCACCTTCACGAACAAGGACGGCTCGCAGACCACCCAGTTCTCCAAGGAACGACTGAACTACCGGCGGTCCGACGGCAGCTGGCAGCCCATCGATGCCCGCCTGGTCCCCCAGGGCAAGGACACCGGCGGCTGGCGCAACGCCGCGGACAGCCTCGGCATCGACCTTGCGGCCCGGGCCGACAGCGAGGATCTGGCCCGGCTCGTCGTCGACGCCGACCACGAGGTCGCGTTCGGTCTGCAAGGCGCACAGCGCTCGGCCGGCCGCGCCGACGAGAAGAATCCCTTCTCCGTCACCTACCCCGATGTCCTCAAGGACTCCGACCTGGAGCTGATATCCAAGCCGGGCGGCCTCAAGGAGGTCATGGTCCTTCGTTCGGCGAACGCGCCACGCAGCTGGACCTTCCCGCTGCGGACCAAGGGGCTGACGGCCTCCGTCGACAACGGCGACGTGGTCCTGAAGGACTCGGACGGCAAGCAGCGCGTCCGCATCCCGCACGGGTACATGGAGGACTCCAAGGTCAATCCGGAGTCCGGTGACGGCGCGATATCCACCAGGGTCGACTACCGGATCGTCGAGCAGGGCGGCGGCCAAGCGCTGCGCGTGGAGCTCGACAGCGCCTGGCTCGCCGCTCCGGAGCGCACCTTCCCCGTCCGCGTCGACCCGCCCATGGTGGAGCCCGTCGGCGCCTCCTCGAGCATGTACGTGGAAAAGTCCGGTGGGAACAACTGGAGTTCGGCCTCCGAGGACACCCTGAAGCTGGGCTCGGTCACCGACGGTGGTACCACCAGCCAGGCCGCCAGTTACCTGGCCTTCCCCGGCGTGGCGTCCAAGCTGCGCAACCACAAGATCTTCGGTGCCTCGCTCACCATGCTGAACTATTGGTCGGCCTCCTGCCGCCCACGCGAGGTGAACGTCCACCCGGTCACCGAGGCATGGACCGCGGGCAAGGGATACTCCTACCCCGGGCCCAGGTACGGCTCCAAGATCGCCGGTTCCTCCTTCGCGCACGGCTTCATCGGCGAGGGCCAGTCCAGCTCTTCCTGCCCGGCCGCCTGGGAGGCCATCGATCTCGGCACCAAGGGCCGCGACCTGGTCGAGGGCTGGGCCGACGGAAGCCGCCCCAACTACGGTCTGGCGCTGCGCGGTGCGGACTCCGAGTCGGCGAACTGGAAGAAGTTCTCCAGCACCAGCAGCTCCAACCCGCCGTCGCTGTACGTGACCCACACGCCGTACAACGCCAAGTACGCCGTCGAGCGCTCGACGCCGCAGCCGCCGGTCAGCCGCGGCACGGACGGCAAGGTCAAGATCAAGGTCACCAACCTCGGTGCCGAGACCTGGACGCCCGCCACCTATGAACTGGGCTACCGCTCCTACAAGGACGGCCGTCTGGTCAAGCAGGCGGTCGCCGCCCAGCTGCCCAAGGACGTGCCCCGGGGCGCGAGCGTCTCCCTCGACGCCGTGGTCCACAAGGCCGACGCGGGCCAGTACCTCTTCGACTTCTCCATGGTCCGCAAGGGCAAGGCCGTCTTCACGGATGAGGGCATTCCCCCGGTCCGCATCGCGCTGAACGTGGTGGCCATCCCGCCGGTGGTCGACGCCTTCCACCCGGCCAACGGCTACCAGTCCCCGACGCTGTCCCCCGAGCTGTGGGCCAACGCGCGGGACATGGACAACACCGGTCAGAAGCTGCAGTACCGCTACGAGGTCTGCGAGGCCGGCAAGGACAACAAGCCGAAGGACTGCTTCTTCTCCGACTGGTCCCCCGACCGCAGCTGGGTCGTACCCGCCGACAAGCTCTCCTGGTCCAAGACGTACCTGTGGCGCCCCTGGAGCAAGGACAACGCCGCCACCAGCCCCGAGCTGCCCTACACCACGTTCCTGACCTCGGTCCCCCAGCCGGTCGTGACCTCGCACCTGGCGGGCTCGCCCTACGGCTCCTCCGACAAGCCCTTCGACCCGCAGATCGGCAACTTCGCCAGCTCGGCCGTCGACGCCTCGGTACCCACCGTCGGTCCGGACCTCACCGTCGCCCGGACCTACAACAGCCTCGACCCCGGCACGGGCCACATCTTCGGCGCCGGCTGGGCCTCACGCCTCGACATGCGTGTGACCCCCGACGACGACGGCACCGGCAACGTGGTCGTCACCTACCCCGACGGCCAGCAGGTCCGCTTCGGCCGCAACGCCAACGGCTCCTTCGCCCCGCCGCAGGGCCGTGACGCCGTCTTCACGGCGGCCAAGGACGGCGGCTGGCAGCTGACCGACAAGAACGGTGTGCGTTACCTCTTCCGCACCGACGGCCGGCTCGGCACGGTCACGGACGCGAGCGGGCTCACGCAGACCCTCACGTACACGGACGGCAAGCTCGTCCAGGTCGCCAACGACACCAGCAAGCGGAGTCTGTTCTTCCAGTGGTCGGGCGGCCACGTCACCGCCGTCGGCACCGACCCCCTCGGGACCAAGCCGCTGACCTGGACGTACGAATACGAGGGCGACAAGCTGACCAAGGTCTGCTCGCCCGAGAAGACCTGCACCACCTACGAGTACGCGGCCGGCTCGCACTACCGCAGCGTGGCCCTGGACTCGGGTCCGTACGCCTACTGGCGGTTCGGCGAGGACTCCGGCGACGACGCCGTCAGCCAGGTCACCGTCAACCAGGGCAAGGACCAGGCCCAGTACGTGAACGTCGGCCACGACGCCACCGGACCGCTCAGCGGCACGGAGGACAACGCGGCCACCTTCAACGGCACCTCCTCGCGCGTCGACCTGCCGGAGAACCTGCTGAACCTGCAGCGCAACCTCACGGTCAGCATGTGGTTCCGCACCACCGGCAGCGGCGTACTGCTGAACTACCGTTCCGACAAGCACTCCGATGCCTCCGCCGGCTCGAGCGCGCCCGTCCTGTACGTCGGCGCCGACGGGAAGCTCCGCGGTCAGTTCCGCACCGGCCAGATCACGCCCATCACCGCCGCCACCCCCGTCAACGACGGCAACTGGCACCAGGCCGTGCTCAGTTCGGACGGAGGCCGGCAGACGCTCTTCGTCGACGGCAAGAGCAACGGCACCCTCGTCGCGCCGGTCGACCACAGCGCTCAGCGCTTCGCCGAGATCGGCACCGGCTGGGCCTACTCCTGGCCGTCCGCCCCGGCCAAGGGCACCGCGTACTTCAAGGGTGACATCGACGAGGTCGCCGTCCACCACAAGCCGCTCGGCACCTCCGCGGTGCAGTCGCTCCACGCCGCGCGCAACCAGGCCGACCAGCTGACCAAGGTGACGACGCCCAACGGCCGCACGGCCGTCGAGGTCGCCTACGACACCAACGTGGACCGCGTCAGCAAGCTGACCGACGTCAACGGCGGACAGTGGAAACTCGGTGTCCCGGTCACCGGCCTGTACGGCAAGGAGCTCATCCGCACGGTCCAGGTGACGGACCCGAAGGACCGCCGCCACTTCTACGACTACGACCCGCTCGCGGGCCGCATCATCCGCTACGTCTCCCCGCTGCGCGACAACCCGAAGGAGACCGAGAAGCCCGGGCCCAGCGGCTCCGCGGAGCCCGGCGTCGCCGAGGGCGGTCTCTTCGAGGGCGGCCAGACAGGCACCGGCCAGCCTCCCGTCGACTACCCCGACCCCGAGTTCGTCGGCGGCGCAGTGAACGCCATGGGCGTGCGCGGCTTCGGCTACGACGACAAGGGTCTGCAGAACCGCGTCGTGGACGAGCTCGGCCACGCGGTGGACATGGCCTACGACGGCCAGGGCAACGTCGCCACCCGGACGACCTGCCGCGCCGTGGGCCAGTGCCAGACGACCTACTACAGCTACTACCTCAACGACCAGGACCCGGTCGATCCCCGCAACGGCAAGCTCACCGAGTCCCGTGACGCCCGGTCGAAGGACGCCTCGGACAACACCTACCGGACGACGTACTCCTACGACGCCCGGGGCCAGCTGACCGAGCAGACCGCCCCGGACAGCCGCAAGGCGATCCGGACCTTCACCACGGGCGGCGAGTCCGCCTTCGACGGCCATGGCACCATGCCGGCCGGGCTGCTCGCGTCGATGACCGACGCCAAGGGCAAGACGACCCGGTACCGCTACTTCGCGAACGGCGATCTCGCCGAGGCCACCGACCCGGCGGGGTTGATCACCCGCTTCACGTACGACCGGCTCGGCCGCAAGCTCACCGAGACCGACATCAGCGACTCCCAGCCCAAGGGCGTGACCGTCGCCTTCACCTATGACGGCGTCAACCGGATGGTCACCACCACCAAGCCCGGGGTCAAGAACGAGGTCACCGGCGTCACGCACACCCAGCGCACGGCCGTCGAGTACGACAAGGACGGCCTGCAGGTCCGCTCCGAGGTCACCGACCTCACCGGTGGCGACCCCGCGCGCGAGACCCGTACCGAGTACGACGACTCGGCGCGCCCGGTGCGGGTGACGGACGCCCAGGGCGCCGAGAGCAGCTACGGCTACGACGTGCTGGGCAACCGCGTGTGGGAGGTCGACCCGAACGGCACCCGCTCCGAGACCGTCTACACCCCGCGCAACAGCGTGGCCGAGGTGCGGGTGCGCGACTGGCGCGGCGACCCGCAGGAGGCACCCAAGGACTCCTCGGGCGAGGAAAAGGTCCTGGTGACGGACTCCTACGCGTACGACATGGCCGGCCGGCTCACCCGCCACACCGATGCCATGGGCCGCACGCGCGAGTTCAGTTACTACGACGACGGTCTGCAGAAGACCGTTCGCGCCCTCGACGTGCCGCAGCCGGACGGCTCCACCCGCGACATCGACCTGGAGCGCAACACCTACGACGCGCTCGGCAACGTGACGCGCAAGGTCACCGGCAACGGCACGGTCACCACCGAGTACGGCTACGACGTGTCGGGCCGTACGCAGAGCATCACCACGGACCCGGGCAAGCTGGACCGCAAGGTCTCCTACACCTACGACGACGCGGACAACGTGACCCGTGTCGTCCATACCGGCCAGTCCTCCAACATCCCGTTCAGCAGCAGCAACTCCGAGGTCGTCGACTACACCTACGACGCCGTCGGCCGCGAGCTGAGCGAGACCACCCAGAACGGCAAGCAGCGCCTGACCACCACCTTCACGTGGGACCAGCGCGGTCTGCTGCTCGCCGAGACCGAGCCGCGCGGCAACGCCGAGGGCGCCAACGCGGAGGAGTTCACCACCACCCACGCCTATGACGCGCTCGGCCGCCAGATCTCGGTCACCGAGCCCGCGGCGGACGTGGAGACCGGCCAGGAAGGCGACACCGGCAAGCCCGTCAAGCTGCGCCCGACCACGGTCACCGGCTACAACGCCTTCGACGAGGCGACCCAGACCAAGGACCCGCAGGGCAAGCTGACCTCGGTCACCTTCGACAAGTCCGGCCGGCCCACGTCGAGTACCTCCCCCTCCTACACCCCGCCCGGCGCCGCCGAGCCCATCACCCCCGTCAGCCGCAACGAGTACGACGCGGCGGGCCGGGTCACCGCGACCACGGACGCGCTCGGCAACACCAAGCGCTTCAGCTACGACCAGCTGGGCCGCATGGTCCAGCGGGAGGAGCCGCGCTCCTCGAAGCTGCTCGGTCTCGTCACCGAGCCCGGCAAGAGCGTGCCCTCCGGCGCGGGCGCCGTGTGGTCGTACACCTACAGCCATACCGGCGAGCAGCTCTCGGAGACCGACCCGACCGGGGCGCGCACCGAGAGCACGTACGACGGTCTCGGCCGGATCGCCACGGCGACCCAGGTGGAGCGGAAGTCCGGACAGACCCGGTACTTCACTTCCACCTTCGCTTACGACGACGCCGACCGCATGGTCTCCAGGACCACGCCCGCCGGTGACACCACTCGCTACACCTACGATGCCCTGGGCCAGCTCACCGGCACCGAGGACCCGTCCGGAGTGAGGACCAGCACCGGCTACGACATGGCCGGGCGGGTCATCAGCAACACCGACGCCCTGGGCCGTTCGGTGCGGCAGACCTACGACCAGGCCGGCCGGATGACCGGCCAGCTCTGGCTGGACAAGGACGACAACCCGCTGCGCGACCGCAGCTTCCGCTACGACTTCGCGGGCAACGTCGCCGCCTCGACCGATGCCAAGGGCAAGACCACCAGCTTCTCCTTCGACGCGCAGAACCAGCTCGTCCGGCAGGTGGAGCCGGTCGGCTCCGGCAAGTCCATCACCACGACCTTCGGCTACGACGCGAACGGCAACCGCACGCGCTACACCGACGGCCGTGGCAACGCCACCCGTTACACCTTCAACACCCTCGGCCTGCCCGAGTCGGTGATCGAGCCGGAGACCAAGGAGTTCCCGGCCGCCGCCGACCGTACGTGGACCACGGGCTACGACGCTGTCGGCAACCCGGTCAGACTGACCGAGCCCGGCAAGGTCGAACGGCTGCGCACGTACGACCCGAGCGGTCTGCTGCTGCGCGAGACCGGCACCGGTGCGGAGGTCTCGACCCCGGACCGCGCCTACGAGTACGACGCCAACGGCCGGGTCGTCTCGGCCAGTGCACCGAAGGGTGTCAACAGCTACGAGTACAACGACCGCGGTCTGCTCACCGCCGCACACGGCCGCTCCGGCGAGGCCGGCTTCGGCTACGACGAGGACGGGCGGCTGCTCACCCGCGTCGACGGCGCCGGCACCGCGGTGTTCGGCTACGAGAAGGGCCGGCTGAAGTCGGTCAAGGACGCCCAGTCGCAGCAGCTGTTCGGCTACCGCTACGACAGGACGGGTGCCCTGGAGGGCATCGACTCGCCCGGCGTCAGCCGCAGCTTCGGCTATGACTCGCTGGGCCGGCAGACCTCCGACGTCACCAAGTCGTCCGCCTCGGGGGCGGTGCTGGCCACGGCCGAGTACGGCTTCGACGACAACGACCGCCTGATATCGAAGAAGACGACCGGTACGGCGGACGCGGGCGAGCAGAAGTACGCGTACGACGACGCCGGACGTCTGACCTCGTGGACCGACAAGGGCGGCAGGACCACCGGCTACACGTGGGACGACGCCGGCAACCGCGTCCAGTCCGGCGAGCGCAAGGCGACGTACGACGCGCGCAACCGGCTGCAGACGGACGGCGATTCGACGTACACGTACAGTCCGCGAGGCACCCGGAAGTCCTCGTCGTCCTCCGGTCTCGCGGAGGAGAGCCGCTTCGACGCCTTCGGCCAGCTGGCCAAGCAGGGGGACATCTCCTACGAGTACGACGCGTTCGGCCGCCTGGTCGACCGTGACGGCACGGAGCACACGTACTCGGGTCTGGGCGACGATGTCGTCGCCGACGGGCGCGGTGTCTACAGCCGTGGTCTGACGGGCGAGCTGATCTCCGTCACGCAGGGCGGCACGACGCGCCTCGCGATGGACGACCGCCACGGCGACGTCGTCGGCACGGTGGACGCGAAGGACTCCGACCCGAAGCAGCTCGCCTCGTCGGTGGGCTTCGACCCGTTCGGCAAGGTGACGGACACCGCCGGCGAGCAGATCTCCATCGGCTACCAGGGCGACTGGACGGACCCGTCGTCCAAGCAGGTCGACATGGCCGCGCGGTGGTACGACTCGGGGACCGGGGCGTTCACGTCGCGCGACTCGATGACGCTCGACCCCAAGCCGTCCGTACAGGCGAACCGCTACACGTACGCGAACGCGGATCCGATGGACAACACGGATCCGACGGGCCACTGGCCGAAGTGGCTCAAGAAGGCCGCGAACAAGGTCAAGAACGTGGCCACCTCGACCTACCACTACGTGGAGAAGAAGGTCACCTCGGCCTACCACTACGTGGAGAGGAAGATCACTTCGGCCTACCACTACGTGGAGAACAAGGTCCGCTCGGCGGTCAACTGGGTGTCCGAGAAGGTCTCGTCCGGAGCCAGATGGCTGGGCAACAAGGTCTCGTCCGCGGGCCGTTACCTACGGAACCAGTCCACCAGGGTCTATAAATCCGCGGCACAGATCTACCGCGAGAGCAAGAGGTACATCAGCGACAAGGCCCGCTCCGCGAAGAAGTACATCGCGACGCACAACCCGCTGCCGGTCCTGGCCAAGGCCCTTCGTCCGGTCTACGCCGGCATGAAGACGGCGGTGTCCGCGGCGGTCAATCTGCCGGCGATGATCGTCCAGGAGACCAAGCAGGTCGTCCAGGACGTCGCCAAGGTGGCCACCGAGGTCACGAAGATCGTGTCCGACGTGAGCGCCAAGATGGTCTCCGCGGTCGACACCGCGATCACGGCGGTATCCGAGTTCGCCCAGACCGCCGCGCCCTACCTGAAGGCGGCGTGGGACTTCACGGCTGAGGTCACCGGCATCAACGACGCCGTCGCATGCGCCACGAAGGGCGACGTCGAGGCGTGCCTGTGGACGGCGGTGACGGTCGCGAGCATCTTCGTTCCGGGTTCCACCGGGGCGGTGCGCGGGGCGAAGGCCGTACGGACGGCCGGCAAGGTCGAGCATGCTGCCGCCGGCGGCTCGAAGACGGTCAAGAAGGCCGAAAAGGTCCTGGAGGAAGCCGCCGGAGGCACGTGCCCCGTCCCGAACAGCTTCACCCCGGAAACCCTGGTGGTGATGGCCGACGGATCCACAAAGCCGATCAGGGACATCCAGATCGGCGAAAAGGTCCTCGCGACCGACCCGACCACGGGCAGGACCGAAGCCCGCCCGGTGGAGGACGTCATCGTCGGCAACGGCGAGAAGCACCTGGTGAAGCTCACCGTCGACACGGACGGCGACAAGGGCGACGCCACCGACACCATCACGGCCACCGAAGGCCACCCCTTCTGGCTGGAGGACCAGCACACCTGGGCCAAGGCCGCCGACATCAAGCCGGGCTCACTGCTCCGCACCTCGACGGGCACCTGGGTCAAGGTCACGGCGACGCGCGCGTGGACCGCGGTCCAGCAGGTGTTCAACCTCTCGGTCAGCGGGATCCATACGTACTATGTGCAGGCGGGCGCGGCGCCGGTGCTGGTTCACAATGCCCGACCGCCGCGTCAGCGGCCTCATCCGGATGCGGAAGGGCCACACACAACCTTCATGCGGGACAACGCCACCGGCGAGGTCAAGAAATACGCGGAATGGACGCCCAACACCAACCCCCGGGACCCGAGGTCATTCGACTTGGCCAAGAGGTTCGACCGCTTCGGCCCTTCACACACCAATGCGGACGGATCGGTTGTACCGACCCCGCATATCAACGAAGCGGACGGAAGCGCCAGGGCGTTGCAGGATTGGGAGAAGCCGATGGGATGCCCGTGATCACATGAACGCACTGCACTTTCTCCAGTTCTGGTACGAATCCCAATGCGACGAGGACTGGGAACACGAGTTCGGCGTCCGGATCGCAACTCTGGACAATCCGGGATGGACCATCGAGATTGACCTGATCGGAACCACCATCGAAGGGCGCGAGCTTCGGAAGTCGAAGCAAGAGTCCCAGGATGGCCGATGGATTTGGTCATGGTCCGATGGCGAGAAATACCATTCGTCCTGCGACCCGTTCTCCCTGGAGGACGCCGTTCTCCGGTTCAAGGAGTTCGCCGAGAGAGAGACGGAAGGCGCGTAGTGAATGCCTGAAGGGGGGCCCGCAGTGCGGGCCCCCCTTCGGGTTGATTCCGATCAGCGGCTCCGGCCGCGGGCCGGGGAAGCTCCGGGCCTTACACCCGCACCCAATCCCCCAGCGCGAGCCCCGGCTCGTCGGTCTGCTGGCGGGCCACCCGCAGATGACCGTCCGCACCGAGCACCGCGAGCGTCACCCGGCCGAGCGCGTCGACGGCCAGCGCCGGCGCCCCCGCGAAGTCCTCGCCCGTCTCCGACCACTGGCCGCCGACCGTCTCGTCCCCGCTGGGGAAGACGGCGACGGCCGGCAGGCCGGAGAGCGCGCGCTGTGCGAGGACCGTGCAGTCGTGGCCGTCGAGGACCGTGCGGAGCGCGGCGACGGGGCCGGTGCCTACGGCGCCCAGGGAAGCGCCGGCCGGCTCGTCGTCGGCGGCGGGCAGGGCCGTGTGCAGGGCCGAATCCGCCGCTTCCCGCCAGAAGTGGGTGATCCGGTCGTCGGCGGTGGCGACGGACGCGGCCGTCGCGGCCGCCGGCTTCGCGGGGATGTTGCGCAGGCGCCGGAACGCGCCACCGGGCTCGTCCTGCTGCCAGCGCAGCACGAACTCGGCCGCGGGAGCGAGGAGTTCGGCCCGGCCGGTGGAGGTCACGGCCGCGGCCATGCCGTCGAGGACGTGGCTGCCCTTCAGGTCGGTCCAGGGGCCCCAGATGCCGCGCGCGTCCATCTGGCGGCCGCACACCCCGCCACCGGCGTTGCGCACGAAGACGTGGAGGCCCGCGGAGTCCACGACCGCCGTCGGGGCGCCGATCTGCGCCGCGCGGTCCCAGTCCTGGCCGTGGGGCGTGCCGATCGACCGCCAGTTCGTGACCGGGCGGCCCGACTGGAGCTGTGTGGCATAGACCACTTCGGTCGCGGTCCAGTCGCCCTCGTCGCCGGGGACGGTGCGGCGTCGCACGCCGACCAGATACATATAGCCCTGGTCGTTGCGCGCTATGGACAGGTGCGGGTCCAGGCCCGGCGCGGGCAGCAGCTCCGGGCCGGTCCACCCGGGCCCGCCGGGCCGGGTCTCGGTCCAGCGCGCGACACCGCCTTCGGCCGGCGCATAGGCGGTGAGACGGCCGTCCCTGCCTCGCAGTAGCCAGCCGGTTACCGGGGTGGCGGTACGCACTGCCATGACTCGCTGCCAGCCTTTCTCGCACTCGGGCATATCCGCACTCGGGCTCAATTGCGCGCTGCGCGGACCCCTTTTGTAGACCCTCGACAATAACATCGTGCGCGCCGCCGAATTCCGCCGGGAATTGACGTGGGAGGCTGTCGGCATGACCCCTCTCCTCGTCGTGGACGGCGCGAATGTCGTCGGTTCGGTTCCCGACGGCTGGTGGCGCGACCGCCGCGGCGCGGCCGAGCGGCTGCGGGACCTGCTCGTCGCCCACGCGGCGGAGGGCGGCGGCGCGGGCCTGCCGCCGGGGGCCGTCGAGCCGCCGCTGACGTCCCCGCCGGAGATCGTACTGGTGGTGGAGGGCGCGGCCCGCGGCGTGGCGCCGGTGCCGGGGGTCCGGGTGGCGGAGGCGGCGGGCAGCGGCGACGACCGCATCGTTCAGGTGGTGGCGGACCGGGCGCCGGGGCGGCGCTGCGTGGTCGTCACCGCGGACCGCGGACTGCGCGAGCGCGTCAAGGCCCTGGGCGCCGAGGTCACGGGGCCGCGCGCGGTGCGTCCGTGAGCCCCGCCGCCGGGGCGTAGAGGACCGCGCCATCGGCCGTGCCCACCCGCTCGTACCCCCGGTCCAGGACCGCCCGCAGCGACGGCAGCCGGGCCGGGCCGTACGGCTTGCCGCGTGAGTCGTCGACGATGAGCGCGGGCGGGCGGCGGGTCAGTTCGCGCCGGAAGACGGGCCAGGAGCCCGGCACGCCGTACGCCTCGCCGACGTGTGAAGGGCCGCGCCCGCCGCTGTAGTTGGTGAGCAGCCCGGCGGTCAGGAAGCGCCCGGCGGGCGGGCGGTCGGCGAGCCAGTACGTCTCGGGGTGCATGCCCCAGCACAGCACGCGGGCGGTGGGCGCGGTGCGCTCGCGGACGGCGCGGGCCACCTTCAGGGTGTGCGGCAGGTCGGGCGGCTGGTCGGCGAGCCCCCAGCCCAGGAAGAACGCGCAGGAGAGCGCGGAGAGCGCGAGCGAGGTGCCCAGCAGCCGCCCGTCGAGGGCGGCCAGCGCCGAGGTGCCCAGCAGGGTGAGCGGCGGGATCAGCTGGAGGTAGTAGTGGCCGAAGAAGTGGAAGCCGGTGGCGACGGCCACGGCCGAGGCGGCGAGCCACAGCCACAGCTCGGGCGGTGCGGCGCGGCGGCCCTGGAGCAGCCGGCGGCCGACCGGCAGGAGCAGCCCGGCGCAGCCCACGGCGAGGGTGCTCGTGTTGGACGCCGCCTGGCCGACGGCGAGCGCGACGGCGCCTGCCGCGGAGGCGTACGTGCCGGAGCCGGTCACGGACCAGAACAGCAGCCGGGCGGGCCCGGTGGCGCAGGCGACGGCGGCGGTGGGGAGCAGTGCGCCGAGGGCCAGGGCGGCGGCGCCGGCGGTCCTGCGGCGCGCGGTCCACAGCATCAGCAGGACGGGGGCGAGGACCGCTCCCCCGGTCTGTTTGGTGAGCACGGCGGCGGCGACGGCGAGCCCGGCGGCGCCCCAACGGCGGCGGTCCGCACACCACATGGCGGCCACCGTCCACGGCACCATGAACACTTCGAAGGCGGCGGCCTGGGTGTCCTCGGGGGCGAGGGCGATGGACACCAGGAGGTAGAGCGCGCCCGCCGCGCGCCCGGCCCGCTCGCCCCAGCGGCGGCGGGCGAGCGAGGCGAGCAGGACGGCGGTGAGCAGCTGGGCGAGGACCGCGAGGGCCTTCAGGGGCAGCAGCGAGCGGTCGCCGAAGAGCGCGAAGCACAGTTCGTAGAGCCAGGGCAGCACGGGTGGCTTGCGGTCGACGACGGTGCGGTAGAGGACGGCGCCGTGGGCGAGCATGCGGGCCTCGGTGGCGAGGAAGCCCTCGTCGGGGTTCCACAGGGGGCGCAGGAAGGACGGCAGCCGGGTGACGAGGGCGAGGGCCGCCAGGACGGGCAGCAGGCGCGGCCAGAAGGCGTCGCGGTTCCCCGGCGGGGCCGCGGGCCCGCGCGGGGTCCGGGCGTGCGGTACGGGGGCGGCGGCCGGGGCGGCCGCGCGCTGCGCGACGGGCATGCGGGTCAACCTAGGGGTACGTCCTCGGGGCGGCGCGGTCCGTGGGCACCGGGCGGGCACGTGGTCCGTGCCCGCCCGGCGGGCGCCCTCAGGGCACGCGGCTGTGCCGGCGCCCGTAGACGAAGTAGATGACGAAGCCCAGCGCCATCCAGACCGCGAACCTGAGCCAGGTCTCGGCGGTCAGGTTGAGCATCAGCCAGAGCGAGGCCAGGACGGACAGCACGGGCACCAGGGGGACGAGCGGGGTGCGGAAGGCCCGGGGCAGGTCGGGGCGGTTGCGGCGGAGGAGGATCACGCCGAGGGCGACGACGACGAAGGCGAAGAGCGTGCCGATGTTGACGAGTTCGGCGAGGACGTCGATCGAGGTGAAGCCCGCGAGCACGGCGACGACGGCGCCCAGCAGGATCGTGGAGCGGTAGGGCGTGCCGTAGCGGGGGTGGACCCGGGAGAAGATCCTGGGCAGCAGCCCGTCCCGGCTCATCGCGAAGAAGACCCGGCTCTGGCCGAGCAGCAGGATCATGCAGACGGTGGTGAGGCCGACGGCCGCGCCGAAGCTGATCAGTCCGGCCCAGAAGGGGTGCCCGGTGGCCTTGAAGGCGTCGGCGAGGGGGGCGTCGGTGGAGAGCTGGTCGTAGCGCTGCATGCCGGTGACGACGACGGAGACGGCCACGTAGAGGACCGTGCAGATGGCGAGCGAGCCGAGGATGCCGCGGGGCACGTCGCGCTGGGGGTTGCGGGTCTCCTCGGCGGCGGTGGCGACGATGTCGAAGCCGATGAACGCGAAGAAGACCACGGCGGCGGCCGAGAAGATGCCCATGAGGCCGAAGTTCGACGGCGCGAAGCCGAACATCAGCTGCACCAGCGGGGCCTTGATGTCGCCGCCGGCCTTGGTGCCGACGGAATGGGGGATGAACGGGTGGTAGTTGGCGCCGGTGACGAAGAAGCCCCCGACGACGATCACGATCAGGACGACGGTGACCTTGATGGCGACGACGACGGTCGTCACCCGGGAGGACAGCTTCATCCCGAGGACCAGGATCGCGGTGAGCACGAGGACGAGCGCGCAGGCGAGGATGTCGAAGCCGAAGTGGCCCGCGTGGGTGCCCTGGAGGCCCGTCGGCAGGTGCCAGCCCGCGTTGTCCAGCAGCGAGCGGATGTAGCCGGACCAGCCGACGGCGACGACCGCGCAGCCCAGGGCCAGCTCCAGGATCAGGTCCCAGCCGATGATCCAGGCGGGCAGCTCGCCGAGGGAGGCGTACGAGAAGGTGTACGCGGAGCCGGCGACCGGCACGGTGGAGGCGAACTCGGCGTAGCACAGCGCCGCGAGCCCGCACACGACGCCGGCGAGGACGAAGGCGAGGGCCACCGAGGGGCCCGCGTTCTCCTTGGCGACCTTGCCGGTGAGCACGAAGATGCCGGTGCCGATGACGACACCGACGCCGAAGACGGTGAGATCGAGTGCGGTGAGGGACTTCCGGAGCGCGTGTTCGGGTTCCTCGGTGTCCCGGATGGACTGCTCCACCGTCTTGGTCCGGAAGACGCCGCGCCTTCCGGGGCTGTTCCTGAGGGGTTGTTCCGTACTCATCGGCCCACCTCCTGCTCGACCCGTCGCTCATCCGTGAACTGAGCGAGTGTCCGCGATGTTCGGGCCCACGCGGGGGCGGGCCCGGCCACCGTCGTCAGGATTCACCCGATGGGACGCGCCCCGCGATATGCGGACGGGGCGCGTTTCCACTCGGATAGGTGGGTTGTGCGGGACGGGGTCCCGGGAGGGTGCTTCAGTCGCGCACCGGCTCGGCGGCCGGCTCCGGCTCCTCGTAACGGCCGTCGATCTTCGAGACCAGCCCCGTCACCTGGCGCGCGATGTCCGGCGCCGTCAGCCCGATCTCCGCCATGACCTCCTTGCGCGACGCGTGGTCGAGGAAGCGCGGCGGGATGCCGAAGTCGCGCAGCGGCAGGTCGACGTCCGCGTCGCGCAGCGCCTGGGCGACGGCCGAACCGACGCCGCCCACACGGCTGTTGTCCTCGACGGTGACCACGACCCGGTGCCGCGCGGCGAGCCCGGGCAGGGCCTCGTCGACGGGCTTGACCCAGCGCGGGTCGACGACGGTCGAGGAGATGCCCTGCTGGTCGAGCAGCGTGGCGATCTCCAGGCACATGGGGGCGAGGGCGCCCACGGAGACGATCAGGACGTCGGGACGGTCCGTGCCGGCGGCGGGCTCGCGCAGGACGTCCATGCCGCCGATCCGGCCGACGGCCTCGACGGCGGGGCCGACCGCGCCCTTGGAGTAGCGCACGACGGTCGGCGCGTCCTTGACCTCGACGGCCTCGCGCAGCTGGGCGCGGACCTGGTCGGCGTCGCGCGGGGCGGCGATCCGCAGGGTCGGGACGACCTGGAGGATCGACATGTCCCACATGCCGTTGTGGGAGGCGCCGTCGGTGCCGGTGACCCCGGCCCGGTCCAGGACGAAGGTCACGCCGCACTTGTGCAGGGCCACGTCCATCAGCACCTGATCGAAGGCGCGGTTGAGGAAGGTCGCGTAGACCGCGAAGACCGGGTGCAGGCCACCGGTCGCCAGACCCGCGGCCGAGGTCGCCGCGTGCTGCTCGGCGATCCCCACGTCGTAGACGCGGTCGGGGAACGCCTTGGCGAACTTCTCCAGGCCGACCGGCTGGAGCATGGCCGCGGTGATCGCGACGATGTCCTCGCGCTCGCGGCCGAGCTCGACCATCTCGTCGCCGAAGACGGAGGTCCAGTCGGCGCCGCCCGAGGAGACCGGCAGGCCGGTGTCGGGGTGGATGACGCCGATGCCGTGGAAGCGGTCGCCCTCGTGCTGCTCGGCGGGCTTGTAGCCGCGGCCCTTCTGGGTGAGGCAGTGCACGATGACGGGTCCGCCGAAGCGCTTGGCGCGCTGGAGGGCGGATTCGAGTGCCTCGATGTCGTGGCCGTCGATCGGGCCGATGTACTTCAGGCCCAGGTCCTCGAACATGCCCTGCGGGGCGATGAAGTCCTTGAGGCCCTTCTTGGCGCCGTGCAGCGTCTCGTAGAGCGGCTTGCCGAGGACCGGGGTGCGCTCCAGCAGGTCCTTGCCGCGGGCCAGGAAGCGCTCGTAGCCGTCGGTGGTGCGGAGCGTGGCCAGGTGGTTGGCGAGGCCGCCGATGGTCGGGGCGTAGGAGCGCTCGTTGTCGTTGACGACGATGACCAGCGGGCGGTCCTTGGCCACGGCGATGTTGTTGAGCGCCTCCCAGGCCATGCCGCCGGTCAGCGCGCCGTCACCGATGACGGCGACGACGTGGTCGTCCGTGCGGCGGACCTGGTTGGCCTTGGCGAGGCCGTCGGCCCAGCCGAGGACGGTGGAGGCGTGGCTGTTCTCGATGACGTCGTGCTCGGACTCGGCGCGCGAGGGGTAGCCGGACAGGCCGTCCTTGGCGCGCAGCCTGGAGAAGTCCTGGCGGCCGGTGAGCAGCTTGTGCACGTAGCTCTGGTGCCCGGTGTCGAAGAGGACCTTGTCCTTCGGCGACTCGAAGACCCGGTGCAGGGCGATGGTGAGCTCGACCACGCCGAGGTTGGGTCCGAGGTGGCCGCCGGTCTTGGCCACGGCGTCGACGAGGAAGGAGCGGATCTCCGCGGCCAGCCGGTCGAGCTGCTCCGGGCTCAGCCGGTCCAGATCGCGCGGTCCCCTGATGCGGGTCAGCAGCGCCACCCGTGCCTCCTTCATCGAGCTGTACGAGCCTGTCGGGCTTGCCGGTCTGTCGAGTCTAATGTTCCGCCCGCTATGGCGGTGAACGGGTGGTGCGAGCTAAGTCACGCGATCGGCGTAGCAAGGTCACAAACCGCCCGAAAAAGCGGCCAGGGACGGGCAAGCGGATCAAGAGATTCCGCCCCATCGGCCCCTTTCCGCCCGGTGCCGGAACGGCGGCGGAACAGCGGCGGGCCCATACCGCCGATAGGAAGCCTTTGCTGTTCGCTCGGTTGTTCCTTGGGAACGGGCGTCGCTACGTTCGACGCGTGCCACCACCCACCGGGGTGGCATTTTCCCGAGGGGGAATTTGTCATGCACTCGACATTTCCCATGGAATCGGCGACCCGCCGGCACCTCCTCGGCCTCTTCCGTTCACGGGCGACATCCGACCCCCCATGGAGGGCTGTTCCGTGCAAGCCAAAAGACGGCAGACGAAGAGATCCTTCCGCTCCAGACGGCCGGCGGGCCGTGCCACCACCGCGCTGCTCTCGCTCGCGGCACTCGTCACCGGCGGCCTGATAGCCGCCTCCCCCGCCGCCACCGCGGCCCCGCACACCACCGCCGCCGCCCACACCAAGCGGCTCTGCTCCGAGGCCACCGCGCCCGGCAGGATGGCCTGCCTCGCCCTGGCCCGTACGGACGTCCAGCAGCACCGGGGCATCGCGGCCGACATCACGCCCTCCGGCTACGGCCCGGGCGACCTGCGCAGCGCGTACGCCCTGCCGGCCAACGCGGGCTCCGGCACCACCGTGGCCATCGTCGACGCCTACGACGACCCCAACGCGGAAACGGACCTGGCCACCTACCGCTCGCAGTACGGCCTGCCCGCGTGCACCACCGCCAACGGCTGCTTCAAGAAGGCCGACCAGAACGGCGGCACCTCCTACCCGACGGCCGACTCCGGCTGGGCCGGGGAGATCTCGCTCGACGTCGACATGGTCAGCGCCGTCTGCCCGCAGTGCCACATCCTGCTGGTCGAGGCGAACAGCGCGAGCATGGACGACCTCGGCGCCGCGGTGAACCGCGCCGTGACCATGGGTGCCAAGTACGTCTCCAACAGCTACGGCGGCAGCGAGGACGCGACCGACCCGACGTCCGACTCCTCCTACTTCGACCACCCCGGCGTCGCGATCACCGTCAGCTCCGGCGACAGCGGCTACGGCGTCGAGTACCCCGCGGCCTCGCGGTTCGTGACCTCGGTGGGCGGCACCTCGCTCAGCCGGTCGGGCAACGCGCGCGGCTGGACCGAATCGGTGTGGGGATCGAGCGCGGGCGGCCAGGGCGCCGGTTCCGGCTGCTCCGCCTACGACGACAAGCCCGCCTGGCAGCACGACACCGGCTGCGCGAAGCGGACCGTCGCGGACGTCTCGGCCGTCGCCGACCCCGCCACCGGGCTCGCGGTCTACGACACGTACCAGGCCGGCGGCTGGAACGTCTACGGCGGCACCAGCGCCTCCTCGCCCATCATCGCCGCGGTCTACGCCCTCGCGGGCACACCCGCAGCGGGCAGCTACCCGGCCTCGTACCCCTACGCGCACCCCTCCGCGCTCAACGACGTCACCAGCGGCGCCAACGGCAGCTGCAGCCCGTCCTACCTGTGCACCGCGGGCACCGGCTACGACGGCCCGACCGGGCTCGGCACCCCCAACGGCACCGGTGCCTTCGTCTCCTACTCGACCGGCGGCAACACCGTCTCGGTGAGCAGCCCCGGCGACCAGACCGGCACGGTCGGCACGGCCGTCTCCCTGCCGGTCAGGGCCACCGACTCCGACTCCGCCCAGTCGCTCTCCTACAGCGCCACCGGGCTGCCCGCCGGGCTGTCGATCGACGCGAAGACCGGCGTCGTCAGCGGCACGCCGACCACCGCCGGCACGTCGAACGTCACGGTGACCGCCCAGGACTCCACCAAAGCCACCGGGAGCGCGTCCTTCACCTGGACCGTCAACGCGACGGGCGGCGGCTGCACAGCGGCCCAGCTGCTGGGCAACGCGGGCTTCGAGACCGGCACGGCCGCGCCCTGGACCGCCAGCTCGGGCGTGATCGACAACAGCGCGTCACAGCCCGCGCACTCCGGCTCCTGGAAGGCCTGGCTCGACGGCTACGGCAGCGCCCACACCGACACGCTCGCGCAGAGCGTGACCATCCCGGCGGGCTGCCACGCCACGCTCAGCGTCTGGCTGCACATCGACACGAAGGAGACGGGGAGCACGGCCTACGACACGCTGACGCTGCAGGCGGGGACGGCGAAGCTGGGTAGCTGGTCGAACCTCGACAGCGGCAATGGCTATGTGCAGAAGTCTTTCGACGTCTCCGCGTACGCGGGGAAGACGGTGACGTTCACCTTCACCGGCACGGAGGACTCGTCGCTCGCGACGGACTTCGTCATCGATGACACTGCGGTGAATGTGAGCTGAGAGGAGTGGGAGCGGGATTTTTCCCCGATCCCGCCCCTTCCCGAAACCGGGGGCAAGCCCCCGGACCCCCTTTGGCCTCAATCGCCGGCC